>DATGJZ010000091.1:0-16191 GCA_035294925.1 Candidatus Angelobacter sp.
GGTCGAAGCTGACCCTGGTCCAAGCGATGATTTGTACGAGCCAGTTCGGTTGCTAAAACAACATCCGAGTTTCCTCCATGAACTCTCAGGTAGCAATTCAGCGGACTTAAAATCACTATTTTTGCGCTGGAAAGTAGGCTATAGCCCTGACTAAGCCACCACGGCACGCACTGCCGATCCATTGAGGGCGGAGGAAAGCGGACTGCAGACAAACGCCACAACGGCCGCGATTTCCTCGGGCGTCTCAAAGCGTCTTAAGAGCGACGAGGGACGTATCCTTGAGAAAAAATTCCTTCTCCACAGTCTGCCGGTCAGTTTTGCGGTCGGCGGCCAGCTTGTCCACAAAGCCTATTACCCCTTCGGAAGAGGTCGGCCCCGGAAGCACGGAGTTTACCGTCACGTTGGTGCCCGCGGTAGTTTCGGCCAGTCCGCGCGCGATGGCCAACTGCGCGGTCTTGGTCATTCCATAGTGGATCATCTCTGCGGGAATTTGTTGCTGCCGCAGTCCTGATGGTTACCTCAGTGCTCTTTTAAGAGTCAAAGCGTGAGTGTAAGACAGTCTCTGCATGACCGGATGCTGAAAATGTACATCACGAAAAGAAATGTCGTGCCACGCACTGCTCCTGTCCTTCGTGTTTGGGCTTTGCTTATTCTGGCGTGTTCGGCTGGCCAATTGCGGGCGGACAATGTTGATTTAGGGGACGGCCAAACCTTTTCCGGGACGGTAGGAAAGTCCACGGTGTCGATGAAACTCTGGCGGCGCTCTCCGGTACAGCTGGCGAACCAAGGATTTCTTTTTCTGGGCAGCCCACCGTCGAAGGTCAATCTGGTGGAGGGTTTCTATTTTTACGAGCGTTACAAGCGGGATATTCTGCTTGTCGGACAGTCTGACGAACAGGGAAATTGCACGATTTGGGAATACGCTGAAGCGGGCGGACCCGCAACCGGCGTGTTCCGCGGCTCTTTGGCCGGAGGCAGGTTCCGCGGGCAATGGGAAAGTCCAGATGGAAAGAGATCGGTGGAGTTTGATGTGCTGGCAACCAGGACAGAGTTGAGAACCCGGCAGGAGGCCGCCACCGTCTCACGCCAGAATGAAGAGCTTGCGGCTGAGAGCGTAAAGAACGAGGATTTCGGGAAGGCAGTTTTCTATCTCAGGATGTCGCGCCTGGCCGGGATGCCATCCCTTACACAAAACTGGGAAGTTCTGTTCGAAACGCTGGCAGAAGGAAAAGGGGATGGGCTGAGGACCAAGCTCACGTCATGCAAAAAGGAGCGAGACTGGTCTTGTGCCTTCGCCCGCGGCCCTTTAGCTTTTCTTGGGCAACAAGAAGGAGACTTGATCACCGCGAAGAAGCTCTATCGTGAATTGTGTCTGGAGCCGGATCCGAGCTTGTCCTCGCCGCGCGCCTTTCCATGCCTCATGTACGCTGCTTTGGGGGAGCGGAGCGGAGACCGCCAGGCGGCGTTAGCTGGATACGACTTTGCTTGCGAACACGCGCAATCCATGTGCGCGAAGGCCTGGGGCCCCGATGTGGCGGAGCTGATCTCAGCTATTCGGGAAAAGAGATCCGATGCCGTGGATAGGCTTCTCGAGAAATCCATCAACGTAAATGCGCAAAACGGCGCCGCTCTTTTGCAGGCCGTTCTCTGGGGAAATCTGAAGCTGGTCCAGGCGCTGGTGCAGAAAGGCGCAGACCCAAATCTGGACGATGGGCATATTCTGGACACGGCGATCATGCGGGACCGCGAGGATATTGCAAGCTTCCTTCTGGATCACGGCGCTGATCCGCACCGGGAGTTCGCGGGTGCGTCCCAGGCGTTGTATCTTGCGGTGGAAAGAGGAAAGATCCATCTTGCAGAGAAGCTCATTGCCAAAGGTGCCGACGTCAATGCCAACGACTATGTTGGAGTCGGAACGGCTCTCATACGGGCCTCTGAAGCCAATCAACTGGAGATAGTGAGGCTTCTGCTCGCGCACGGAGCTGATCCCACGATGAAGGCGAAATTCCATGACCCTCCGGTGGAGGCCACCTCCAATCCAGAGATCAAGAAGATGCTGAACGAAGCAATTGCGAGTTGCCGGCGGGGTGAGAGAAAGTGTGAGGAGGAAAACTAAATCGCAATGGGTGGGCGATTCGAGAATCTGTGGCTCCTTCAATGCGTCGGCAGGACCAGTTTTTCCCTGTCCCCTGTTGCCTGTCATCTGTCATCTATCACCTACCTGGTCAGAATCTCCTCCAGAAAGTCCAGTGCCCTGGGATGATTGGTCATGCCGAGCCAGCGGACTGCCTCCTTGCGGACTATGGGATTCTTATTGGTTTTGGCGAGATTGATCAGCAAAGGCACGCCTTCGCCGTTCTTCATCTGGGACAGGGCAAATACTGCGCGCTTCTTGACCTCGGTTTCAGGATCGTTTTCGATGGCTTCGCTGATCTGCTGCGCCTCCTTGCGGCCGCCAATCTGGGCCATCCAAAAAATTGCCTGGCCGCGGACGCGGGAGCTGGGATCATTTCGCGCCATGGAAATCAAGTCCTTGATGGCATCCGGCTCTTTGCTCACGCTGAGCGCGAAGGTTATTTTTTCCCGCAGGCGATCATTTGAATCATCTTTGGCATACTTGCGCAAAACCTCAAGACCTTTTTTGCCTCTTTCCTCTCCCAGCCAGAAGGTGACATGCTCGCGGATGAACTCGGGTTTGTCCCGTTGCATCAGCTTCTCCAGCGCCTGATCTGCGGCAGGATCATCATGCAAGGCAATCGCCGTGAGCGCACCGGTGGCAACGCTTTTCTTAGGCTCGGTCTCCGAACTGGCGGCCAGCACCAATTCGGTGAGAAGCGCAATACTCTGTCCTGGATTTACGTTTTCCATCCAGTACAGAGGCAATCCGCCGAAATCCAGAGCACAATCCGGACTGTAATTGCGGACCTTCATCACCTGCCGGGCTTCCACGCGAAGGAAGACGAAGGAGTAGTGGAACGGCTCCGGGGGCGCGCAATCGGAAACAGTTCCGTTGAACGAGCCGCCTTGAGTCGATTCCACTTTGCATCCCATGCAGCACTTGCTGCCATGGCTTTCGGATTGGTTCCAGGAATCGAAACAACACATGGTGCGTTCCCTGGCCGCGGTGGGAATACGATATCCAATCCAGGCGGGCGCTTCTTGCTTTTGCGCGGTGGCATCAATTGTCTGTTTCAATCCCGCAGCCGCTGAGAGCTCTTGCAGCCTGGCATTGGTGACATTGGGCTTCTGCGCGGCGCTCAGCGAGGCCAGCATCAGCGTCAAAATGAAGACTTTGGTTTTCTGCATGGATCCACCCCCCTTCGTCTGGCGCCACCGACAATCAGCGTGATGAGGTTTTCTTATTTGTTCAGGATTTCCATCATGTAATCGGTAGCTTCCGTGGAGTGCATGATAGAAAGGTTGCGGACCAACTCTTTCTTAAGCTCCGGATTGGTCTCTTTCCGCGCCATGGCCACCATCTCCTTGGCATCGCCCTGAATGAACAGTGCGCGAATGACCTGCTTCTTGATCCCAAGATCGGCGCTGGAGCTGTAAATGCCAACCAGCGTGTCTGACCCGGCCTGGCGGCCAAAGATCCCCAGAGACTTGATGGCGAGTGACTGGACGTCGCGGTCGGTCTCCGTTTTTGCTATTTCAATCAAAGTCTGCACATCTCCGCTGATGCCCATGGCTTGAAGCAACGCTTCCTTGGTCTCTGAATCACGTGTCTCCTTATAGATTTGCCGCAGTTCAGCACGCGCTCCCATGATGCCAAGCTGCTTGATAGCGTCTCGCCGCAGGTCAGGCGATTTTTCCTGTTGGGCAATCTTAAAGACCACATCTTTATCGCCGCTGATGATGAATGATTTCAGCGCGGCACGCTTCACCTCCGGGCTGGAGGCGGATGCATAGATTTCCTGCAGGGCCTGGCTGTTACCTTTCCCGCCGGAGATGGCCAGCCACTTGATGGCGTGCATCTGCAACTCGGGCTGGTTGCCGCCTTTGGCTATGGCCAGGATGATCTGTTGGGCCTTATCCGACTTGCTTTGGGAGAGCACAAACAGCGCCTTATCTTTCACGTTGAAGGATGAGTTTCCCTGCAAGACTTTTTCCAGAATGGGAATGGCCTTATCAGGGGCTGTCTGCATCAGGCTGTTGACGGCATAGAGTTTGAGCTCTTCGTCGGATACAGTTTCAGGGTTTACCTGCTGCCCGGAGGCGGCGCGAATCTCCAGGGCCAGTGCGCTTGCCTGCCTTAGCCAGCGGCTCTGCGGATAGCTCTTCTTCAATGCGTCAATGGTGGATAAAGCCTCCATCTTGTTGGCAGCCTTGTTGAGGGCATACGCCTTCCAATACAGCGCCGCATCAGCACGGCGGCCATGGATCGTGGCTACCTGGCCGAACCGGTCCACCGCCTGGCCGTAACGGGCATCATTCAAGGCCTCAGTAGCGGAAGAGTACAGATCTTCCTCGCGCGCGTTGGGGTTTTGGGGATCCGCCCCGGCTGGCTGTGGCTCAAAAAGTTCTGAGGCTGCCGGCACTGCCTGCGAAGCAAACATCAGCCCGGAGCTGAGAAACAGGACGGTTAAAAGTAGGGTGCGAGTCATGGTTTTTATAGCCTCTGGTTTACTGGAGCTTTGCCCAGGGCATCTCCTTCACTGGTAACGTTGGAATGGACCACGTGAATCTTGAATAACAGGTCCTGGGACTGAATACGGCTGCGAATTTCCTGCAAGTCCTTTGGCGAGGAGTCAGATGGGCTGTTGGCGATTTCCGCCAGCACCCGCTCGAGTTCGTCCAGGACGGGAACTATGGCCGGATCACCGGTCTTCTGGGCGCTTACTCGATACAGCCGGTTCGAATCCAGAAGACTGCGTGCCTGTTCCTGTTCGCTGGAGAGATCGGTCCGGTCTTTAGGATCGGCGTTCATGATCTCGATCAGCAGCATCTGCGAACGCTCCAGGTGGTCGCCCACAGCCACCAGCACCACGCGTTGCGGGTTGACATTGACCTGCGCCATCTCCGGAGGTTTCTGCGTGTCTGGAGCGTGGGGCCAGAAACGCCCGGCCACAAAGGCGGCGATCACCAGAACGGCCATCAGACCGGCCATTGCCCATCTGGAAGGCGAGAAGAACTGCCGATATGATTTCTCTGCTGACAGTCTGTCCCTCACGTTGAGCCAGAGCTTCTGTTCCAGGTATTCGGGCGGTTCAGGAACCGGGGTGAGAGGAATTTCCGCCAGCAGCGCCTTTACGTCTTCAAACTGGGCGCGGCATTCTGCGCAAGCCTGCAGATGCCGGTCTATGGCCTGCCCGTCCGTGGCATCACCATAGCAATGAAGCACGATTTGTTCTTCCGTGAGATGTTTCATTTTGACGTCTTTCACCTGACATTCTTCACTTCGCTACGCTCACCAGCGGCCCAAGCTGCTGCCGGATTTTCTGGACGGCGCGAAAGATGCTGTTCTTGGCGGCGCTAGCCCTAACGTTCAAAGTCTTGCAGATCTCCTCAATGCTTTTGCCTTCCATGTGGCGCATGGTAAAAGCCACACGTTCTGCCGGGCTCAGCGCGCTTATGGCCTGAGAGATTTTTTGCCGGGCTTCAGCGCTAAGCAGAAGGCGGTCAGGGCCCGGATCTTTGGCCGCCACTTGAATCTCGCGTTCCTCTTCGTCTGGGCCGCGGTTGTCACTCACCTGATATGCATCAGTCATTTTTTTTGCTTTCAGGAAATCCAGCGACCGGTTCACTGCGATGCGGTAGAGCCAGGTAGCGAAGCTGGAGCGCAGTTCGAATCTTGCCAGGCTCCGGTAGGCGCGCAGAAAGACTTCCTGCACAATCTCTTCTGCGTCCTGTTGGTTTGCCGTCATGCGATAAGCCACGCTGTAGATGCTGCGCGTATGACGGTCTACCAGCAAGCGAAAGGCGTCTTTATCGCCGGCCAGCACCTGCGCCACCACGGCTGCATCGGTGATCTCCATCTGTTTAGCTTAGACCGCAGTTTGGGGAGGCGGTTAGGGAGAATGCGGGAAAATCGGGTGGGTTTTACCGCTGATCACGGCCAGCCGCATTACTGTTCACCTCTAAGGAAGAGAAGACTGTAGGCATGGGACGTCCCGAATCTCCGGAAGGGAAGTGGAATAGGGGTAACCCACTGTTGGAAAGCCGTGGGTAAAGTTCAGCTAAGTCCAGCTGGGGAGCGCAATTACTTGCGAAATGAACTGGTCTTTCAGCAGTTGTTCTTTTTTTCCACCGGGCTGAAGCAGGTAGACGTGGCTGCCATCGGTGAAGACAACCGATCCGTCATCGCAAAGATCGAATGATAGAACGCCCTTTTCGATGACCTCGAGTTCATCGCCAGCGGATTTCTTTACCAATTCCCACGACCTGGCCACCAGCCCCTCGCGATCCCGCCCGGGTACATTTTGCGCCTCTCGCTGCGCCTGCATAAGATTGCCCAACATCATCATCTGCTGCAGATCGGCCTGCTTTTGCCGCTTGTCGCCTGACGTCACCAGAGTCTTTCCCGCATAGCGCATGGTGAAGAAATTCATGAATTGAAAAAACGCGAACAGCAGCCGGAAGGGAAATAACACAAGATCAGCAAGGGCGCGCAGCGGGTTGAACCGGGGATGCGGCGAAAGATAGGGTTTACGAACGCAGTAAAGATTGCCGCCTGCGTCCATGCGAGGATCGAGAAAATCGTGGGCTTCATCGTGCAGGAGTGTGACAATCTCTCCGCTGTCCACATCCAGCTTCTCGATCCGGGCCGCTGCCACGCCTGCATTGACTCCATGCTCAGTGCGGCCAATCCCTGAAGACTGATAGACCAGATCATGGGTCGAGCCAGGAACCCAGCTTGGAGCGCGGTCAATCGAGTCTCCCTGCGTCACGTCCGTCAATTCCGAGCCGTCGGCGCGCATAGTAGCAATGTGGCAAACATCGCGGTGTTGGACCACGCACGCCACCCGATCTTGTGAGGGGTGGGCGCTCAACTGGCTGATGCGGAAATCTGCAGTGTGAAAGAGGCGCTGCTCTTCTGCTCCCTGATCGCGAAGGGCGAAGACGCCGGTCACTTCATCTGTGGCCAGAGAATAAAGAAACGCGCCCTGTTGTGTTCCGCGCGAGATGCCGGTTACCGCCATGGTCATTTCCATGGGATCATGGCCTTCTCCGCCCCAGAGCATACGTCCGGACATGAACTGCGCACCCGAACCCTTTGTTTTCCAGGCGTTGCGCTCCTGAATTCGACTGGCCCTGTCAATCAAGGATTGCCCGAACTTGCTTTCAATCAGCCGGGCAGGCTTGTTGGGCTCCTTCAGGTTGATCTTGCCCCGGGCTATATATAGGACGCTTGCGCTCATTGGTGATGGAATTTTAGTGAGAGAAGATACGGCGGGGCTACGTTACGAAAGGAACAAGCGCAATAGAATTACTGCCTACCGGAGGGTGGGCGAGCGGCGGCACTAAGCAAATGACAGTGAGATAATCCAAATCCACCGAAAGACCGGAGATGAAGAAGAACTTGACTTTGGGCTTTTAATCTGTGGGAATCAGGCTTATTCAGTGTTATCAGCGGTAAGGTTTTTTGTTGAGCCAACTGCTACCTACCAACGCGGTTGCAAATAAACTGCAACCTCATATATTCTCTCGGGTTCCAATTTGAAAGGAGCCTACGTGCCCACCACGCCCTACAAAATGTCATATAGCCCAATGAAAATTAGAATTGCGATGTTTTCCGCCCTATTGATGGTATGCGCCATCGCAGCATTTGCGGTTGATCAACCTGCGGTCAATAGCGCGGCCCCCACGTTCAAGATGGAATCCCAGGAGGGCACTCCGGTCTCCCTCGCGGACTTCAAAGGTAAATGGGTTGTCCTGTATTTTTACCCCAAAGATATGAGCCAGGGCTGCACCATTGAAGCCCACAACTTCCAGCGAGACCTGGAAAAATATCAACAGAAAAATGCCGTGGTTCTGGGAGTGAGCATGGACACGGTGGACTCGCACAAACAGTTTTGCGCCAAGGACGGATTGAATTTCAAATTGCTCTCCGATGAGGACCGCAGCATCAGCGAGAAATACGGCTCAGTGATGGAATACCAGGGCCAGAAATACTCGGCGCGCAACACGTTTCTGATCGACCCCACGGGCGTGATCCGCAAGGTCTATACCAAGGTGAACGTGCAAAAGCACAGCGAAGATGTGCTGGCTGATCTGGACCAGTTGCAGGCTGCGAGCAAGTAAGAATTCTTTAGCCTTACACAATGAAGGCGGCCGCAATGGCCGCCTTTGTTTTGGCTTTTTCTTTTTCACCTGTCCCATAGTCTGTTCACATTTCAGCGGGAATCGGAGGCCAGGATTTTCATCCGGCGCAGCTCTCCTTATCTCGCGCCGCAGAAGTTCGGCGGTAAATGTAGAGCCGGGATCATCTTCACGTTTAATGAGATCTGGTCCGGAAGGCTGATGGTGCTGGAGTGACAGTTGATGGTGGTGAAGAGTTCAATCTGTGGCTCGATGCGAGCGTGGACAGTTTAAAGGGTTGTCTTTTGTGGAGCTTTCGTGCCAATACCGTCACGATGTGCAGTTTTGGTTTTTATTGTATGACCAGTTGTCTTTGCATGTTGCTTGGCATTAGCCCAGGGAGGCGGGCCTGAAGGTCGCCCGGTGATCTGATCGTATGCTAAACCTCCGACGATCGAACCCACGGAGGTCAAGAAGACCCCCGCCAGTCCTTCAATCCACTGTGTTTGAAGAATCTCAACAGCAGTAAGGCCGTCAAAGGAGACATCGAAACAATGTAAGCCACCCTTCATTTTGAGAAGCACTGTTAGGTCGCGCGTCGACGCTCGGTCGTAGCTGGCGCAGGCGATCGCGACAAGATGCCAAGCGTCAATCTCTTTGAACTCGAATTCTTCGAACGGTGTTAGATGCACTTCGAGCCAAAAGGGGTATTGCTCACCAGGAACCGGGTCGCGAGGCCTGATTTCCTCTAAGAAACAGCAAAGCGCCATTAGGAGGAGTTGTTCTCGGCAGCGGGAACGCTCATCTCCCCGCCATCCCATGCTTCACCGCATGGGCCAGGCGCAGGACTGTGCCTTCGTCGAAGTGCTTGCCCAGGATTTGCAGTCCAATGGGCAGGTTGGACTTAGTTTGCCCACAAGGGACGCTAATTCCCGGGACGCCTACTAAATCGCCCACCACTGTGTAGATGTCGGCCAGGTACATGGCCAGGGGATCATCAGCTTTCTCGCCCAGCTTGAATGCCGCTGTCGGAGTGGTAGGAGTGACAATCGCGTCCACGTGGCGGAAGGCTTCCTCGAAGTCGCGCGCCAGGAGCGTCCGGACCTTCTGCGCTTTCAGGTAATACGCATCGTAGTAGCCGGAGCTTAGCGCATAGGTTCCCAGCATGATGCGGCGCTTTACCTCTGCGCCAAAAGCTTCATCTCGGCTCTTGCGGTACATCTCCGAAAGCGTTCGCGCCTGCTTCGAGCGATAGCCATAGCGCACGCCGTCATAGCGCGCCAGGTTGGACGAGGCCTCCGCGGTAGCAATCACATAGTAGGTGGGAATGGCATACGGCGTGTGCGGCAGGGAGATGGGAACAATTTCGCAACCACTGGCAGCAAGCTGCTGGATGCCTGCTTCAACTGCCCCGCGCACCTCTGCATCCAGGCCTTCTGCGAAGTATTCTTTGGGCACGCCCAGCTTGAGGCCTTTCACCGGCTTTCCAATTTCCTGTTCATAGTCGGGGACAGGAACATCGGCAGAGGTCGAATCCATCGGATCGCGCCCGGCGATGTGCTGCAAGATAATGGCGGCGTCCTTCACCGTCCTTGTGAGCGGGCCAATGTGATCGAGTGAAGATGCAAAGGCAATGAGTCCGTAACGCGAGACGCGGCCATAGGTCGGCATCAATCCAACCACCCCGCAAAAAGCTGCTGGCTGGCGGATGGAGCCTCCGGTATCTGAACCCAGTGCCGCGACTGCAGTTCCCGCGGCGACTGCGGCGGCTGATCCACCGCTTGATCCGCCAGGCACGCGTGATTTGTCGCGAGGGTTGCGCACCGGGCCGTAAGCCGAGTTTTCGTTGGACGAGCCCATGGCAAATTCATCACAATTGGTCTTGCCCAGAACAATCGCGCCTGCAGCCTCAAGACGCGCTACTGCCGTGCAGTCATAAGGAGGGACAAAGTTCTCCAGAATCCTGGATCCGGCGGTGCTGCGGACGCCTTTGGTGACCATCACATCTTTAATAGCCACGGGAACTCCGGCCAGAGGCGGCAGCGGGTCGCCTCGTCCCGCAAGATCATCCATGCGCCGGGCCTGCTGCAACGCGCGATCTTCGCAGAGCGCGAGATAGGCCTGAATTTCGGGATCCTCAACTGTGATCTTCTTGTAGAACTCATCCACCAGGCGGCCCGCGGTGAACTGCTTTTCGCGGATGGCGGTGCGTGTGGATTCAACCGTGAGCAGGTTCAAGTCCATGGATTATTTCTCGATGACCCTGGGTACCTTGAAGAAGTCGCCGTCGGAAACAGGGGC
This sequence comes from Candidatus Angelobacter sp., assembly GCA_035294925.1. Taxonomy (GTDB): domain Bacteria; phylum Acidobacteriota; class Terriglobia; order Terriglobales; family Acidobacteriaceae; genus Angelobacter. The sequence continues at coordinate 10,543 of DATGJZ010000091.1, forward strand.
ATTCTGCAGCGCGGCCTCATGCGGTAAACATGGCTGGTGCGTATCTTCGCGCCGAGCGTAGGCGAATCTATCACCACGGACGGCCTGCTGCGGCGAATAGCGATCGGAAACCTGCGCCATGGGCGGGACATCTTCTGTGTTGAGTTCGTTCAGCCTGCCAATATATTCGAGAATAGATGTCAAATCTTTGGCAAAGCGCACGCGCTCTTCCGGCGTAAGTTCCAGGTTGGCCAGATCGGCTACATAGGCGACGTCTTTTTCACTGATGGACACGAGTGCTATTTTATGATTTCTGATCTTTGATTTGTGATTTTTGCTGCCCAGATAGCTGCGCGCGGTGCGCTTTGCCTTTAACTCACAAATCATAAATCGCAAATCAAAAATTACTTCACCTGGAACCTGACATCCGTCACCAGCGTGCCTACCAACTCGGTGAAGCTGGAGAGATACCGTGGCGTAAATGCGGCCAGCTGGGCCCGCCAGTTGGCGTCCGGCACCTCGATGGTCAAACGCCCCTCGGAAAAACTGATGGCTTTGGTTCGCGATGCCACTTCCGGCCCGCATACTACCGGCCAGGCAAGCACGGCAGCTTCTTCCTTCGGCTGCGTCTTCAGGAAATCACTCATGATTCGCCGCAGGCCAGTCCGTATGGGTTGCATCAGGAGTTTGATTTTAACATTAGGCAGAGCGACAAGTTAGATTGCCAAAACTTCCAAAATCGCCGGAATTGGCAAAATTTTGACCGGCCGACGTGACCTTATTAACTGCTGAAGCTGCCTATATACTCCCAAAGCATTATTAGCCGTTTGTAATTGCCTTTTCATGGCAGACTTGTGGTTGGCATGGAAAGGACTGCGACACTTGAAGACACTCTTTGCGAATCGCCTGGTGCGGGTGGTATGCGCCGTTCTAGCATTCGAGCTCACCCTGGCATGCGCTCAGTCGGACGACCTGCCGTCTCAAGCCAAGGCTCTTGTTATCGCCATGGCCAAGCAGCAGTTCGGCAGAGTGGATGCCAGCTTTGATTCCACCATGGCCTCCGCGCTGCCCGCGGACAAACTCTCCGTCGCGTGGAACACGCTGGTGGAACAGCGCGGAGAGTTCAAGGCGATCATCGGCACTCGTCAGGAAGAGAAGCAGGCATATCACATTGTCTACGTGACCTGCCGCTTTGCGGAAGACGATGTGGATGTGAAGATGGTCTTTGATTCCAAGGGCCAGGTGGCGGGATTGTTCTTCACTCCCACTCCATCCACTCTGCCAAATGCAAACCAGGTTTCAGTCAAGCCCGCTGAAGTTGCCGGCGATTGGTTGGGCACGCTCGAGCCCGGCCCGATCAAGTTGCGCATCGTAGTCCATATCACGCAAGCCAATGATGGTTTGAAGGCCACCATAGACAGTCCTGACCAGAACGCGAGCGGCCTGCCGGTCTCATCGGTGGAGGTGATTGGCGCTACGCTCAAGCTGCAATCGGAAAAGTTGAATGCCATCTTCGAGGGGAAGATCAGCTCTGACCTCAATACCCTGGATGGCAGATGGAAGCAGGGCGCGGGTTCCTGGCCACTGGTGCTGAAGCGGGTCACGGACAAAGCCGATTTATCGCCGCGCCTCCGGCCTCAAGAGCCACGGCGACCGTATCCCTATCGAGAAGAGGAGGTGGCGTATGACAACAAAGTGCAAGGCAACAAACTCGCGGCCACACTCACGCTGCCCCCGGGCCATGGGCCATTTCCCGCGGTAGTCCTGATCACGGGCTCCGGTCCGCAGGACCGCAACGAAAGCCTTATGGGGCATAAGCCTTTCCTGGTCTTGTCCGACTATCTCACCCGCAAAGGTATTGCCGTGTTGCGGGCTGATGATCGCGGAGTGGGCAAGTCTACCGGCAACTTTGCCGGCGCTACTACTGCCGATTTTGCCACGGATACTGAGGCCGGAATTGCTTACCTCAAAACGCGCACGGAGGTGAATGCCAAAATGATTGGTCTCATCGGCCACAGTGAAGGTGGAGTCATTGCTCCCATGATCGCGGCCCGCAACCATGATGTGGCATTCATTGTGATGCTGGCGGGTTCCGGGGTCCCGGGAGATGACATCATCGTGGCTCAGACAGAGCTGATCGCTGAGGCCGGCGGCAAAAGCCATGAAGAAGCGATGAAGGCAGGGGCCAAGGAACGTGAAATACTTAAGCTGGTGGAGCAACATACGGACAATGCGCTTCTGGAAAAGCAATTGAGAGAAGAACTGGCCGGCGAGATGTCCAACGCGCAAATTGGCGCCGCCATCAAGCAACTGAATTCTCCCTGGCTGCGCTACTTCATTGCGTACGATCCAGCCACTGCCCTGAAGAAAGTCACTTGTCCGGTGCTGGCGTTGAATGGAGCCAAGGACCTGCAGGTGCCGCCCAGGCAGAACCTGCCGGCGATCCGCAGCGCCCTTGAAGCAGCGGGCAACAAGAACTTTGAGGTGGATGAACTGCCAGGATTGAATCACCTGTTTCAGACTGCCAAGACGGGAGCCCCTGCAGAATATTCGGAGATTGAGGAAACCATGTCGCCGGTGGTGCTGCAGAAAGTCGCGGATTGGATTCTGAAGCAAGACCCCTCAACACACGAGGAACAGCGGAATTTTAAGACAGGGGCCAGCCTCAAGAGCCTATTCCCTAATGAATCCAATAACTTAGAGTGGATTTTGCGCTCTCCGTTTAATGCGTGGCATAACCGCTAAACCGTTCTTTATAGCCGTTTAGAGAATCCTCCTTAGTCCTGACGGGTAGAAACCACTAGGATTACTTTTGAGTTAATATCTCAATTTATTTCTCAGTGTTTGGAAAGACGACGTGAGCCGCCGTGGGGTGCGGCTCATTACAACTAAGGAGACGCAACAGGATGCATAAACCCGTCAAGTATGCTGAAAAAGTTCTCACCTTTGCTGCCCGCGGAGCATGGGCTGTTTTTGAGAGGCTGAATTCCATCAAGCCCAACCCGTCATTCACGCCCAAATGGTCTGACAAACCGCTATTAAAATCCTGGGAGAAAACCAAACCGCCGCTCGGCTGGCCCCGCAGCACAGATTCTCTCTGCCCCAAATGCGTTCCGGAAATCCGGCAGCAGATTCTTGATGGCAAGCTGCCCCACGAAGTTCTTTTGAATGAAAAGATCGGCGAGATCAAGGCGCAGATCATCGAGCGCGATGGCGAGATCCTGATGGTGAAAGATTGCCCCGTCCACGGCCGCTTTGAAGATGTGATGGCCATGGACACGAATTTCTTCCGCCACCTGGAAGAGGTCTTTCCCGGCCGTGACATTCGCGCCCACAACGATGAGAAGCTGCATAACCACGGCACCAGCACGGTGAAGCACGGGCGCGGGACGGTCCTGACCATTGACCTCACCAACCGCTGCAACATGATGTGCGATCCCTGCTTCATGGACGCCAACCAGGTGGGATTTGTGCACGAGCTTACCTGGGAAGAAATCAAGACCATGCTGGACAATGCCATCACAATCAAGCCCAAGCGCCAGATGTCGGTCCAGTTCTCCGGCGGCGAGCCCACGCTTTCGCCTTACTTCCTGGATGCTGTCCGCTACGCCCGGCAGGTTGGCTACAATTCGGTGCAGGCTGCAACCAACGGAATTGAATTTGCCAAGTCACCGGAATTTTGCCGCCAGGCAGCAGAAGCCGGGTTGCGCTTCGCGTACCTGCAGTTCGATGGCATCGGTAATGCCGCCAACTCGCACCGCCAGGTAGGTAACCTGTTTGACGTCAAGCTGCGCGCCATCCACAACCTGCATGAGGCGGGCGTCGATATTGTTCCGGTCACCACCATCATCAACAGCATCAACAATGAGCAGGTGGGGCGCATCATCCAGTTCGCCCTGGATAATCCCAAGACCATCAGCTTCCTGAGCTTTCAGCCGGTTTCCTTCACCGGACGCGACGAAGAGATCACCGAAGAGCGGCGCAAGGCCCAGCGTTACACCCTGAGCCATCTGGCCCACGACGTAAAAAAACAGACCGGGTTGGGTGAGCCGGCTCGCGACTGGTTCCCGATTTCCTTTATGTCCACATTCTCCGATTGGGCGGACCTGGTTCATGGGCCCACCGCGGAGTGGGGCCAGGCCAGTTGCGGATGCCATCCCAACTGCGGCGTAGGCATGGCGGTGATGGTTGATAAAGAAACCAAAGAAGCTGTCCCGGTTACTGCCTTCATCAATGGCGACAGGTTTGCTAAAGACCTGGCCAAGGTAAACGATGCTGCCCGTGGCCGCTTTCTCTCGGTTCTTGGCATGTCGCTGGCGCTCATGCGGAATTACGATCCGTTCCAGGCGCCCAAGCACTTCCAAGTGCGTGATTTCCTCAAGAAGATGGACAAAACATTTGGCGCCAGCAAGGACCCTGACAAGAAGTACGGCAGCGTGAGCGGCGAACGGACCGTGGAAGACATCAAGAAGCGCCGCCAGGACCGCTGGAATTTCCTCTTCATCGCCGGGATGTGGTTCCAGGATTTGTACAACTACGATTTCCGCCGCACCGAGCAATGCATCATCCCTTACGCCACGCAGGAAGGCGAGATCAGCTTCTGTGCCTATAACACCGGAGTGGGATGGCGCAACATCATCGAGAAAATGCACATGACCGCCACCCTGACCAAGTGGTACGAAGAGCATGGCCGCCACGAAATCTTTGCCGGCGGCAAGCAAGTTGGCCTGGCCAGCGGCAACCATAAGCTGCAGCTAAACGAAGATCATGTGCACGCCGGACGCAATACCACGCTGGACAACCTGGGCATCGCCAAGACTGCGCGGGAAGAGAAGCTGCGCGCACGCGATGAAAAACTCAAGAGAGATGCCGAGAACGCCCGCATGGAGAAGCTCTATCGCGAGCACATCCTGAAAGAGCCTAAGCCGGAGGGCGGCTTCATTCCACTTACTGCCATTGCTCCCGCGGCGCCCAAGGTGAACGAAGCTGAGGAAGCGCGGAAGGAAGAGGTTTTTGGCGACTAGCAGACTGACATCAAAATATACAAAGGCCGCCGGAATGGCGGCCTTTGTTGTTAAAATCCAGCTTTGTGAAGCGTTCGTTAGCCATTTCGATTTTGCTGTTGGCCTTCTTCCTGGCCGGCTGCTGGAAAGAGCCGGGAAAACTCAACTGGAAGAATGCTCCTGGAGCGGAACAATATGAGCGGCTCATGTGGCAGGCCATCCGCGAGAAGGATTGGAATGAAATGGAGCACCACGTGGCATCCACGTTTGTCGGCGTAAGCGCTGGCGGCCAGAAGCTGGATCGTCCCGGCTGGATGGCATACTGGAAGGGGCTTCAGATTAAGGATTTCTCCTTGGGAGACTTGACAGTCCAGGCGAATGGACCGGACATGGTCATAGCGTACGACCTGCATCTGATCGCGGCAGCCGGCACTCCGGTTTCCGATGCTGGACTGCGCATGGTGTCCGTGTGGCAGCAGGTGAAAAGCGGTTGGATCCTGATTTCACAATCGGGCACCCCAATCAGGTAAGGCGGCGTGCATAAATAAGTACTTCAACTGAAAATTACAATGTGATAGCGTTTGCGAATGGTGATGTCTGCGGCAGGCATTCGGCGGCGTTACGCGGAATTATCGCCTGTTTTGGATGAACGCGGACGGCGTCGGTT
>DATGJZ010000092.1:0-42850 GCA_035294925.1 Candidatus Angelobacter sp.
AACCGACGCCGTCCGCGTTCATCCAAAACAGGCGATAATTCCGCGTAACGCCGCCGAATGCCTGCCGCAGACATCACCATTCGCAAACGCTATCACATTGTAATTTTCAGTTGAAGTACTTATTTATGCACACCGCCTTAGCTAACTACTGATTTTCTCAAATCTCTCCCAGTCATATCCTTCGGCTGGTCAAGACCCAGCATCTCGAGGATCGTTGGAGAAATATCCTGCAGCGAGCCATCCGGACGCAGATCAAACTTCGCCGCGTCTTCGCTCACAACGATCAAGGGCACGGGATTGGTGGTATGCGCGGTATGCGGCCCGCCCGTCGCCGGATCGATCATCATCTCGGCGTTGCCGTGGTCGGCCGTGACCAGCATGGAGCCACCACGCCGGCGCACCGCGTTATAAATTTCCCCCAAACAGGCGTCCACCGTCTCAACGGCTTGAATCGTTGGGGGGATCTTGCCGGAATGACCAACCATATCGGCATTGGCAAAATTTACGATCATCACATCGAAAGCGGAATCGCCCAGTTGTTTGACCACGTTGTCCGCGATTCCCGCCGCGGACATCTCCGGCTTCAGGTCATACGTGGCCACCTTTTGTGAAGGCACCAGGATGCGCTCTTCTCCGGCAAACGGCACTTCCACGCCTCCGTTGAAAAAATAAGTCACATGGGCGTATTTTTCGGTCTCGGCTACGCGCAGGTTGCGGAGATTATGCTCAGCCATCACATTGGCAAGAATGTTTTTCAGTGAATCCGGCGGCACCACAAACGGCAGGGTGAACTGTTTGTCATACCGCGTCATGCAGACGTACTTGAGATTCTTAGGAAGGCGGTCGCGCGGGATGGCCGCATCGAGCGCCTCGGCGTCCGGCAGATTGCGCCCGCCTTGTGCGGTCAGGCCGCTCTCCCTGGCCAGGCAGCGCGTAATCTGGCGAGCGCGGTCAGCGCGGAAATTGAAATTGATGACCGTATCCTGATCGCGAATTGTGCCCAGCGGCGCACCCCGATTATCCACACACACGAACGGGATAATAAATTCGTCGGTAACGCCGCGATTGTATGAATCCTTAACTCCCTGCGCGGGGTCGATATATGTGCCGCCTTCGCCTTTGCCGTTCACCATGGCATCAAAGGCCTTTAATTCCCTGTCCCACTTCTTGTCGCGATCCATGGCGTAGTAGCGGCCGCTGATTGAGGCGATTTTGCCTGTGCCATACTCACGCATCTTCTGCTGGAGCTGCTGGATGTAAGCGGCTCCGTTGGTTGGCAGGGTGTCCCGTCCGTCCATGAAGCAATGGACCAGAACGCGGTCCACTCCGTTCTGCCTGGCCATGCGCAGGAGCGCGTAGAGGTGGTTCTGATGCGAATGGACCCCGCCATCGGAGAGGAGCCCACAAAAGTGAAGCTGGCGGCGTCCGCTGCGCGCGTTCTTGATGCCTTCAAGCAAGACTGGATTGGTAAAAAAATCTCCCTTCTCGATCATCAAGTCAATCTTGGTGATGTCCATGTAGACAATTCGCCCGGCGCCGATATTCAAGTGCCCCACTTCACTGTTTCCCATTTGGCCGGTGGGCAATCCCACATAGCGCCCGCTGGTGTGAATGAGTGTGTTGGGAAACTCCTTGAGCAGCCGGTCATAATTGGGCTTGCGGGCCAGTGAAATGGCATTCGCTCTGGATGGCGGAGCGTATCCCCAGCCATCGAGAATGATGAGAACTAGCGGAGAGTTGGTCACAAGAACACGATTTTAACTGAAGAAAGTTGACAGGCGGGAATGGAGAAGAATCGGGGGATCTGCTGATCACCCGATTCTTCCTCGCTATTTTGCAGCCGGCTTCAGGCTCACCACTCCCGGCACATCGGCGCCGTTGGGGTCTATGGCATGCGCCCACACGCTATCGAATGCCTCTTTGAGTTCAGGGTGTTGAGAGACATAGGCGTTCACCAGATTACGGGCATCGGCGGCCGTAGCGGCAAAATCCGCGGTGCTGGAAACCGAATACTTCATCGAGAGATCAAAGCTTTTCTCGGTCGAGTAGACCGTCATGTCGGTGATGTTATAGGTCTTACCATTGACAGAATAACTTACCGCTTTACCAGCGGTGGGCACGTCTTTAGGCATGACCCCATTGGATTCCCTGCTAATCGTCCCCAGGAGCGTGGTCTCCATGAACTGCACGGGCGCCATGAGTTCCCAGGATTCCGCGTAATAGAACCAGGCATTATGGTTCTGGCCCTTGCTCTTGTAGTCACGCGCTTGCTTCAGATACCAGATGCCATCGTGACCGGAAGCTGATTCCGGCCGGATTTGAAGTCCTGCTAACTTCCAGCCGCCACTATCCTGAAGGACAGTCGTAAGCGCATAGGGGCCCTGATTGCCCACCAGGTCTGAAATCACCACGGCATACTTTCCCGCAGACAGCCCTGGGAGATCGAATTCAGCGCCGTTTGCCGACATGCCACTTGCCCCGAAAATGCCGCAATAAAAGCGCCCATCAGGGCTGGGGCTGGCGCCAGTATCGAGCAAAAATGAACTGCGCAGCTGCGGACGCGCTCCTTGCATGGCGGCTTTGTTGTCATTCACCGCAGTGGCAATCCCATTGAAGCTGGATTGCTGCGAAGGAGCGATATTCGCGCGCAGCGAATTTACGTCGCCATGAATGGCCTGCGTCACCATCTGCTGGCTTGCGTTCTCGATGGCAGTCCTTACCTGGTCTGGGATTTCGTCACGGTTTTGACAGGTTTGCGGCCACGCAGGAACCATGGCCATGACAACGATTAGAGCCAAAAAAAATCGTGAACCAAGATGTTTCATAGTTTTAGGACTAAGGGCGCTACTCTGGTACTAAGATGCGCCGGGCAGCAGGCCTGGATGCATATTACCATCGGTCTGGGCGCTTCTCGGCACTCCCGAACAGCTCAGGGCTTGTCGCTCCTTTTCGGGTGAGGCCCTGATTTTCCATCTACATGCAGAAAAATGGCAAATTTTCTTTCCCACGCCGTTCTCTGTTTATAGAGTAGAATTTTACTAAGCTTCGTGATGACGTTAATCAACAAAATTCTGGGGGGTGCTGGGCTGTTTTGTGGCATTTTGCTGCTGCCGGCTGGCACATCCCTGGCGCAGACGCCGGACAACCAGAATATCCAGCAGGTGCAGCAGCAGAGCCCTTCCACCAGCGAATTAGAAGCAGCGCCGAACACTTACAGGTACCCGAACGTACCCAGGCGTGGCCGGGGCCGGCCGCTAAACGCACCAACGGGAGACCCGGATTCGCCGCCGAATGGTGGTCAGCCAAACAATGTCACCTCCCCTGACGCGAGCGTTCAACCGCAGCCCGCACCGCCAGTTTCGCCTCCGCGGCCGGCTCCGGTTAGCGCGCCCAGGCCCTTGGCTCCTGTGAACGCACAGCAGAATCAGGGATTCATCGGCCCGCCCGCTCCGATTCCTCCCACGCTGGAACAAATGGCGCCCGCTGCTCCCAAAATCGTTTACCAGAATGGCCTGTTGAGCGTGGAATCAGTGAACTCCCGGCTGGTGGATATTCTGAATGGAATCCGCGCCAAAGCGGGTATTCAGTTTGAAGGAATGCAGACAAACCAGGAACGGGTGGCGGGAAAGTTTGGGCCGGCCCCCGCCAACGACGTACTCACCAGCTTGCTCCGGGGTTCCCGCTATGACTATGTAATTATCGGCATGCCGGAGAATCCGGCGCTGGTCCAGCGAGTCATTCTGAGTCCCATCTCGGGAGCTGGGACAGTTGCAGGTTCTCCCGGCGGCGCCTCGCAACAGCCGACTGGCGATGACGAAGAGAATTCAGGGGACGACTCAGCCGAAGTCCAGCAGGAACAGGCGCAAGCGCCCGAACAGCAGCGGACACCAGGCGCTGCAACGCCTAAAACTACCGAGCAATTGCTGGATGAACTGAAGCGGATGCAGCAGCAAAACCAACAGCAAAATCAACAACAGAATCAACAGCAAAACCAGCAACAAAATCCGCGAATTCAGCCGCCCGCCCCATTAAAGCCGAACGTCCCGCAATAAATATTCGGAAGATCCGGTGAGCGGGGAGGCATGACCAGATGCAGGGGCACGAGCCCGTCACCTGGCAGAGGAAGCAAACAGTAGGGACGTTAGCGGCCTGAGGCAGTGCTGACAATCACGGCGGTTGAGGGCGCCGTTTCCTGCGGTCTGGGTTTGTGACCGAAGGCGCGGAGAATGGCGGTAATGGCCACATATCCGCATGCAATACCAAATGTAACTGAAAACAGGATGGTGAAAAGCACGGTAGATGAAGCTAATAGCGTTCTCATCGCTCAATTCTTTAAGATGGCTGAATCCGAGTAGCCGGTTGTTGCCGTTCCCGGTACCTGAATTGTCGTCAAAATCTACTCAAAAGTCTGCGTTACTGATGTTGTTGGACCCCAGTAACCGTTTTCCTGTAGCTGCGCTCCAACCCGCTCAAGACTCTTGCCTTCTAAATGCTCCTCTTGATCCTGTTGCAGACGGTTCAGCGCGCTAGTCGGCTTCACCGCCCTTCTCTCTGGTCACATTTCCTGTTGCTGCACTCCAACCCGCTTAGGACTATTGCCTTCTAAATGTCCTCTTGATCCTGATACAGGCGGTTCAGCGTGCTAATCGGCTTCACCGCTCTTCTCTCTGGTCACATTTCCTTTCGCTGCGGTCCAAGGCCGCTGATAACAACACAAATATCATTTTTATCGCGCATTGACCCCGTCCGCCAGTGACTACTAAGATACGAAAGTAGAATTGCGCGGCAACCTCCCGGGCCTGTCTGTATGGCGGCATTCGTGTAAGGGGAGGTGTTTCGCCCAGCTTCAGACGCAGCTTCCGGACCCATGGCTATCAGCAACATCACAGTGCGCGGCGCACGCCAGCACAACCTCAAGAATATTTCTGTCGAGATTCCGCGGAACACATTCACCGTAATCACGGGTCTCAGCGGGTCAGGCAAATCGTCCCTGGCCTTCGACACCATCTACGCTGAAGGCCAGCGGCGTTACGTGGAAACACTGTCTGCTTATGCCCGCCAGTTCCTGGATCAGATGGAACGGCCCGATGTTGATTCGATTGACGGCCTGAGTCCCTCCATCTCCATTGAGCAAAAGACTACCTCCCGCAGTCCGCGTTCCACGGTAGGAACAATTACCGAGATTTACGACTATTTGCGCCTGTTGTATTCATCCATAGGCGTCGCTCATTGCCCGCAGTGCGGCAAGCCGATTTCCCGCCAATCCGCCGAGCAGATTGTGCAAAAAGTCATGGAGCTTAAGGCAGAAGACCGGGTTATGGTGCTGGCCCCGCTAGTCCGTGGACGCAAGGGCGAATTCAAGGCCGAACTGGACAAGCTGGCGCAGCACGGTTTTGTTCGGGCCCGCATCGATGGCGAACTGCGCAACCTGGATGAAGAACTGGACAATATCCAGCTTGATAAGCGCAAGAACCACACCATTGAGGTTGTGATCGACCGTCTGCTGGTGAAATCCGGCATTGAAAAGCGTCTGGAACAGTCCGTGGCTACAGCCATGAAGCTGGGCAACGGGTTGGTGCAGGTTGCCGTGGTGGGAGGCGAAGAACAGCTGTATTCATCGCGCATGGCGTGCCCCGATTGCGGGATCAATATTCCCGCGCTGGAGCCTCGCTCGTTTTCCTTTAACAGCGTTTATGGGGCGTGCCCTGAATGCCACGGCCTGGGCAGCAAGTATGATTTTGATCCGGGCAAGATCATTGTGGACTGGTCCAAGGCCCTGCTGGAAGGCGCTCTGGGCCCCGGCTCCGGATCTACCTACTTGCGGCGCATGCTGGCCATCGTGGCCGAAGCGTTTAAGATTGATCTTTCCACGCCTTTTGAAAAATTTCCCGCCAGGACGCAGAACCTGCTGCTGTATGGCCCCGGCGAAAAGGAAGCTCCAAGAACGGGCTTTCGCGGTGTGCTTGGGTTCCTGAGGCAGAACCTGGAGGAATCCACCTCTGAGAGTTACCGCGAGTGGCTCCTGAACTATATGTCGGCCACTCGCTGTCCGGTCTGCGGAGGAAGAAGGCTGCGGCCCGAAAGCGTGGCCGTGAAAGTGAATGGACTATCTATCGCGGATTTCACTGCCCTCCCGGTTTCCCGCGCAGTGGAGACGGCGGGAAAGATCCGGCTCAATGAACGCGAGCGGGCAATTGCCGGCCGAGTGTTGCACGAAATCAGCGAACGCCTCCAATTTCTGAATGCCGTTGGCCTCGGCTACATATCCCTGGACCGATCGGCCGCCACGCTCTCCGGAGGCGAGGGCCAGAGAATTCGGCTGGCAACACAGATTGGATCGAAACTGCGGGGTGTTCTTTACGTCCTGGATGAGCCTTCCATCGGGTTGCATCACCGCGATAACACACGGCTTTTACAAGCACTGGAATCCCTGCGCGATCTCGGGAACACGGTGCTTGTGGTGGAGCACGATGAAGAGACCATTCGCCGGGCCGACTACGTGATTGACCTCGGCCCCGGGGCCGGAGTGCACGGAGGCAATCTGGTGGCCAGCGGCACACCAGAACAGATCATGGAACAACCGCAGTCCCTTACCGGCCAGTACATCTCGCGGGCCAAGACTATTGCAACCCGGTTTCAGCCGCGCGAAACCAACGGGAAAGCCGTCACCGTTCTGGGGGCGCGGGAAAATAACCTGCGCAATATTGATGTAACTTTTCCGCTGGGAGTGATAACCGTGGTGACCGGCGTCTCCGGCTCCGGCAAATCAACACTGGTCAACGACATTCTGTACAAGGCGCTGGCTAAACAACTTTATCGCTCGCGTGAAGAACCGGGCGCACATAAGGCAATCGTGGGCGCAGAAAATATCGATAAAGTGATCAGGATTGATCAATCGCCCATCGGCCGCACACCCCGCTCCAATCCCGCCACCTATACCGGCGTGTTCACCCACATCCGAGACCTCTACGCCATGTTGCCTGAGTCCCGAGAGCGCGGATACAAGGCGGGGCGCTTCTCTTTCAATGTCTCGGGTGGACGTTGCGAGCACTGCCAGGGAGAAGGCGAGCGCCGCATCGAAATGAATTTTCTGCCGGACGTTTACGTATTGTGCGAGGTCTGCGGCGGAAAACGCTACAACCATGAAACCCTTTCGGTAAAGTTCAAGGGGCAGTCGATTGCCGATCTTTTGGAGACCTCCGTCTCTGACGCCCTGCCCATTCTGGGAGATATTCCTCAAATCCGGCAAAAACTTCAAACTTTAGACGATGTTGGGCTGGGTTACATCCAACTGGGCCAGTCAGCGGTGACACTGTCCGGAGGGGAAGCCCAGAGGATGAAGCTGGCCAAAGAGCTCTCCAAACGGCAGACTGGCCGCACACTCTACCTTCTGGATGAGCCCACGACCGGCCTTCACTTCGATGATGTCAGCAAGCTCCTGGACGTGATACATCGGTTGACCGATCTGGGCAACTCCATCGTGATCATCGAACACAACCTGGACGTCATCCGGAACGCTGACTGGATCGTTGATCTGGGACCGGAAGGCGGTGAAGACGGCGGCCGCATTGTGGCCCAGGGCACTCCGGATCAAGTTTTAAAAATACGAAAATCTTACACAGGGCAGGCTCTGGCCGACTATTTCAAGAATGGATTAAATGGCTGATTCTAATGTGGTTATGCCTAATATGCCATTCCTCTTGTTACGAATTCGGAACAAAAAAAAATTGTTTTACCCAATCGCGATTTCTCCGCTAAAGTGCTTGCAACCTTCTCCTTATACCTGGGCAAAATGAGGGGTAGCCGCTAACAAGCAAGCTACCCCTTTACCTTTCCTAAAAGCGTCCTTTTCTGGGACGCCTTGCTGTAAAAAAAGTCATTTCTTGGGGTGGCCAGATTGCTGTATTGTGCCACCCCAGCCCTCCTCCAAAACCTCCGCAGGGTGTAAATTGTGTTTCAGGACGGATTTGAAGATTGCTATTCCCTGATTCCATCTCGCCTAGAGGACCGCAAGCTCCCGAGATTGAGCCTTTGCATTCTGCTCGACCTGAAGATCCCGTGTGGAACCTGGTGGACGTATCGGCCATTGTGGCATTTGCTGTTGTTTCCCTGGTCTTCATTGGTGGCCTGGCAATAGGCGTTGCGCATTCATTGCCACGCTTTCACAATGTTAGCCCTGTCGATCTGACCCAGAACGCGCTGGTACTAGTTTCTGCCCAGACGGTGGCCTACCTGCTGGTTGTTGGGTTCATGGTGCAAATTGTGCGCCTGAAAAGACGGAGCGACTTCTTCGCCGCCGTTTCATGGAACATGCCCAACTCCCAAACCGCGATTATGGCGCTGGCCGGGGGCGCCGGCTTAGCCCTGTTTTCTTTTGTTTTTACCTTCCTTCTCTCGAAATGGATTCCCAAGTCCTTGCCGATTGACAAGTACTTTCATGATGCCAGCTCTGCTTATCTCCTGGCCATGTTTGGGGTAATCGTGGCGCCGTTTGTGGAAGAGCTGCTCTTTCGCGGCTTCCTGTATCCGGCCCTGGCGCGACCAATCGGAGCCAGCGCTTCAGTCTTGATCACGGCTGCAGCATTTGCGGTAATGCACCAGAGCCAGTTGGCCCATGCCTGGGTGCCATTGCTGTGGTTGTTCATGGTGGGCGTGGTTTTAACCACCGTTCGGGCCAAAACCAAATCGGTGGCTACATCAGTGCTTATCCATGTGGCCTACAACGCCACGATATTTGTCTTTGTGTTTATCGGCACCCAGGGATTTCATCACATGGAACGAGTTTGAGAGCTGTGATAGTTTAAGTGCCATCCATGACAGAACCATCTCGTCAGCAACTTCTCAATCTCATCGCAAAGATTTCGTTCCGGCTTGGCAGTTTTACCCTCTCTTCCGGCCTGAAGAGCGACTACTACATTGACTGCCGCACAACTACACTTCACGCCCAGGGCGCGGAACTGACGGGGCGTGTTTTCCTGGACCTTTTTCGCCAACAAGGATGGACTCCGCAAGCCATAGGCGGGCTCACTCTGGGCGCAGACCCGATTGTCACCGCGGTGGCCGTCATCAGCGCGCAGCAAAACAGCCCGATTCATGGGTTCCTGGTACGGAAAGCCGAGAAAGCCCACGGAATGGGACAGCGTATTGAAGGTTTCCAGGAAAAAGGCGCAAGTGTGGTCATTGTCGACGATGTCTGTACCACAGGCAGTTCGACCATTCAGGCCATCCAGGCCGCGCGCGCGTTTGGGTTTAAGGTGATGGCCGTGGCCTGCCTGGTGGAGCGTGAAGAAGCCGGCGGACGCCCATCTGTGGAGCAAGCCGCAGCCCCGGCGCCTTTCATCTCCATTTACAAATCCAGCGAAATCAAAGAGGAAAAACTGAGAATCGGGTAAGCGCCGTGATCACCCGATTCCTTTACAATCATCTTGATGATCAACACACTCGAATGGACCCCAGAGGGCGTACGTTTTATTGACCAAACCAGGCTTCCTTTAGAAGAAGTGTATGTCACCTGCCACAATTATCAGGAAGTGGGCAGAGCCATCCAGGAGATGGTGGTGCGCGGAGCTCCCGCCATTGGTGTGGCTGCGGCCATGGGCATTGCCCTTGGCATCCAGCAGTCGAATGCGAAGGACAAGCAATCGTTACGCGCCGACTTTGATCAGATGGCCAAAACCATGGCAGCAACGCGCCCAACAGCGGTGAATTTATTCTGGGCTATCCGCCGCATGCGGGAAAAATTTGAGTCAGTTGCCGGACAGGGGATCGGCCAAATCAGGGACAATCTGATCCAGGAAGCCCAGCAAATGTATCTGGAAGATATTGCCGCCAACCAGGCAATGGGCCGTTACGGCGCCACTCTCATGCCCAACTCCGGTGGCGTGCTGACCCACTGCAACGCCGGCGCACTGGCGACCTGCGGTTATGGAACGGCCTTGGGCGTGATCCGGGCCGCCGTAGAGTCGGGAAAGAAGATTCATGTTTTTGCTGACGAAACCCGGCCGTTCCTGCAAGGCGCGCGTCTCACCGCCTGGGAGCTGATTAAGGATGGAATTCAGACCACGGTTATTGCCGATAACATGGCCGGCGCAATGATGAAACAGGGCAAGATCAAGGCGGTGGTCGTCGGGGCCGATCGCATCGCCGCCAACGGTGACGTAGCCAATAAAATCGGGACTTACACAGTGGCTGTGCTGGCCAGGGAACACGCCATTCCCTTTTATGTGGCTGCGCCGTGGTCCACGATTGATCTGAACACCCCTACCGGTGAACAGATTCCCATCGAGCAGCGCTCGCCTAAGGAAGTGACCCACCATGGCGGCAAGCAGATGGCGCCCGACGGCGCGCTGGTTGAGAATCCGGCATTCGATGTGACCCCGGCGGCCTACGTGACCGCCATCGTCACCGAGCGCGGTATTGCTCGAGCTCCATATTGGGAGTCGTTGAAGGATCTGGCCTCAGCCACCGCCGTTTCAGCGTAGTGAGGGCCGCACGAACCACGCTTAGCGGAAGGCCGCATCTTTGCGGGACGCGCGTTGCGAGGCGGGACGCACGTTCGCGAGCAAAACCGATCAGGCGGCGGGCCGCTGGATAGTCATATTGCCAGCATCGACTTCGTAGCCCTCATCCTCCACGGTCTCCTGTGCGGCTGCCCGGAGAGCCTTCTCGTCCGCATCCTTGGGCAAATCGCAGTGGCGGCGAATGACCTCTTCACCAGACTGAATTCGAACTACCCAATTTGATTTATGGGCATCCCAGGAAACTTCGACGCCATCAGCGCGCATATCCCCTCCATTCGCAAGCTCACATACATTGTAGTACCAATTGCGGATTTCCTGACGATCTGCCCGGCATATCGATTGACGGGCTAGAATTCCATGGTTTTCAGCTCGGGGCTGATGATCAGCTTTGCCGCAGTCGCCTTCTGCACATCTTCCACGGTTAACCCTGGCGCAATTTCCTGCAGGAGCAAGCCTTGAGGCGTGACCTTGATGTAAGCCATCTCTGTCACAATGGTGTCTACCACTTTCATGCCGGTAAGCGGCAGCGTGCATTTCTTCAGGATCTTGGATTCACCTTCCCGTGTGGCGTGTTCCATGGCAATAATGACGCGCCGCGCTCCAGCCACCAAGTCCATGGCGCCGCCCATGCCTTTCACCATCTTTCCGGGAATCATCCAATTGGCCAGATTGCCCTCCTGGTCCACCTCCATCGCTCCCAGGACGCTCAGATCAATGTGGCCGCCGCGGATCATGGCAAAGGAATCGACGCTCGAAAAATATGCGGTTCCGGGCACCTCCGTGACGGTCTCTTTGCCGGCATTGATCAGGTCAGGATCTTCGTCGCCCTCAACCGGGAACGGCCCCACGCCGAGCATGCCATTTTCGCTCTGCAAGATGACTTCCATTCCAGGTGGCACATAATTGGCAACCAACGTAGGCATGCCGATTCCCAGGTTGACGTAGAAGCCATCGCGCAGCTCCCTGGCAATGCGCTTTACAATGCGCTCGCGCTTTTCTGTGTCCTTCTGCTTGCTTACTGGTGTTGTAACCATGGTTGCCATTTCCTTCGACTCAAGGTTGTGCAAGATCCGGCTCATGCCCTTTTACGCAGGGTACGCTTCTCAATGCGCTTTTCCAGGTTTTGCGACTGGATAATGCGCTTTACATAAACGCTGGGCAGATGCACCTGGTCGGGATCAATCTCTCCCGGCTCTACAATATGTTCCGCTTCAACGATGGTGACTTTAGCGGCGGTGGCCATCATGGGGTTGAAGTTTCTGGCCGTCTTGCGAAAAACCAGATTTCCCCAGCGGTCAGCCTTCCATGCTTTAATGAGCGCAAAGTCGGCACGTAAGGCCTTTTCCATAACATAAGGACGCCCATCGAACTCGCGCAGCTCTTTGCCTTCCGCCACCTTGGTTCCCACGCCTGTAGGCGTGAAGAATGCAGGAATTCCGGCGCCGCCCGCGCGGATGCGCTCGGCCAGCGTCCCCTGGGGATTCAACTCCAACTCCAGCTTGCCGGTCAGCACCATCTGCTCGAACAATTTGTTTTCACCAACATAAGAGCCGATGTGCTTCCTGATCTGGCCGGCGTAGAGCAGCTTGCCCAAACCAAACTCGTCCACACCTGCATTGTTGGAAATGGTAGTGAGGTTTTTCACGCCTTTGCGCGTCACAGCGTCGATCAGCGTCTCAGGAATTCCGCAAAGACCGAAGCCACCGACCAGGATCGTAGCTCCATCGGTTAGATCGCGAATAGCCTCATCAGCAGTGGCAACCACTTTATTCATAAGCAAAAGATTTTAAACGAAACCGGGAAGAATCGGGTGATCGCTCGTTATCGGGTGATCCGGTGATCCGAAGCTGTCACCGTCAGAGTTGTTGACAGTCTACGTTCTGGCAGTCCGTCGCGACGCAGAAAAGATTGCACCGAGCTCATTTGCTTCTGTCAGCAAATCGAGGAGCTTCGCCGTTTTTATGATTCCACTGTCAGCCAGGAGTTCTAACCAAAAAACGGTCTCGTCCGCCTCTTCAAGTACAACGCCAATCTTGGCAATAAATTCGGCCTTTGATCGCGCTCGACCAGCGGCCCTATAATTGGCGGCCATGCCAGTAGCAGATCGTAGGACTTGATGATTGATCACGTTCGCGGCTCGTTTGTTGGGCATTGCTTCCGACATGCGGATGATCCTGAGCGCGAACTTCTTGGTTCTCTCCCGCAAGACCTGGTGCTTCTCCAAGCTCATGGGTCTCTCCTTTGCGTGCTAATCATGCATGACAATCGGTGCGAAAGGCGGATCACCCGATCACGCGCGATCACCCGATCTCTTTTTCCCAAACAGGTTGGCACGCTCAAATTCATCCCGTAATACCTGCGTGCGCAGGTTTTCGCGGATGTGGGCCAGGCGCTGCTCCAGCGCTGAGAGCGCCTGCTGAATGTTGGCCATGTTGGTATGAGCGACGTCGCGCCACATGGAGTAAGGGCTGGAAGCAGTGCGGGTCATCTCGCGCAAGCCCCGCGAGGTAATCTCCTGAAGTTCAGAGCTGTCACCGAATTCATCCATCAATATCCCGGCCAGGGCCGTTGAGACCATCTGCGGCAAATGGCTGATCCAGGCACAGATGTGGTCATGGCGGTCCCCTTCGATTTTCACAACATGCGCTCCCAGGCGCTCCACCATATCCCGGTACTCCCGAATCCTTTCATCTTGAAAATCCTGTTGTGGGCTGGACGGCACAAAAAACCATGTGGCGCTGCGAAATAGACCTGCGTCCGCGGAAGAGATACTGCTATGCTCCTTTCCCGCCATGGGATGTCCGCCAAGAAAACGGCGCGAGACCTGGTCACCGAAGACAGCGCGGGCGCGCTCCAGAATTTCCTCTTTGGTGCTGCCAACATCCGTGATGAGCACATCAGGAGGCGCAATGGGGCCAATCCGTTCAATCAAATCAATAATGGTTCCAACAGGCGTAGCCAGCAGAATAAGATCACTGCCGCGAATGGCCTCAGCCGGATCTTCTATCTGTGCATCCAGCGCTCCCATTTCGCGCGCGCGATCCAGAATGTGAGCGCGGTCGCACCCAACAATGCGGGTCTGAATGCCCGAAGCTTTGAGCGCCAGGGCGAACGAGCCTCCCAGGAGTCCAGTGCCGATGATCGTGATCTGTTTAAATGACATAGGGGAACTGAACGACGCACAAGTCTTGGGTTATCAGCGTCATCGGCATGAATCTGCGGCAAATAGATGCGGCTGAATGCCAATCGATTCCGTCAGATCACCGGATCTCCCGATCACGCGATCTGCTTTAGCTGAGTGTCCGTCCGACCGCTGGCGCAATTATACGGAGTTGGGCCATGAGCTGGACAAACTGCTCGGGATAGAGAGATTGCGCACCATCCGAGAGCGCCTTGTCAGGACAGTTATGCACCTCAACTAACAAGCCGTCCGCTCCAGCAGCAATGGCAGCGCGTCCCATGGGCGCCACCTTATCGCGGCGGCCCGTGCCATGCGAGGGATCGGCCACAATAGGCAGATGAGAAAGCTTTTTCACGATAGGAATAGCAGAAATATCCAGGGTATTGCGGGTATAAGTTTCAAAGGTGCGGATTCCACGCTCGCACACAATCACTTCATAATTGCCACCCGCCATCAGGTATTCGGCGGAGAGCAGCAACTCTTCAATGGTGGCGGCAATTCCACGTTTGAGAAGGACCGGCTTGCGTACCTTACCCAGTTCACGCAACAAATTGAAGTTTTGCATGTTGCGCGCCCCTACCTGGAGGACATCCACGTAAGGCAGCATAAGCGGAATCTGCGATATCTCCATGACCTCGCTCACCACCAGCAACCCAAACTTGTCCGCCGCCTCACGCATGAGTTTGAGCGCATCCTCGCCCATCCCTTGAAAGGAGTAAGGTGACGTGCGGGGCTTAAATGCGCCTCCACGCAGAAATCGGGCCCCTGATTTGGACACCGTTTCCGCCACCGAAAAAAGCTGGTCATGAGACTCCACGGAGCATGGCCCGGCCATGATAACCACTTCGTCTCCGCCGATGGTTACACCGTTCGGAAACCTGACCACCGTTCCTTCCGGACGGAAGCTGCGCGCCACCAGTTTGTAAGGCGAACTGATGCGGTGTGCCTCCCCTACGCCCGGTAGCACCTCAATATCGCGGATATCAAACTCATTGCGCGGTCCCACTGCGCCTAAAACCGTCTGTCGCGCACCGGTGGAGCGGTGCACCTCAAAACCCATATTGATCAGGCGCTCAATTACCTGCTGTATTTGTTCTTCCGATGCCGATTCCTGCATTGCTACGATCATGAGATTTATTCCTTAAAAGCGCCAGCCCAACAAAGCGCCGGACACCAAATTCCGATCACCCGATCACCCAACTCTCAATCATTCACTTCAATATCAAACTCCGTGCCGCCCGAACCTGCCGCGCTTTTCGGCTGAATTTCGAGCTTCTGAAGATTACGCATCACGTCGATGATCCGCTCATACACATGACGAAGTTCACTGTCCGGCAATGGCCCTCGATTGGCTTTGCCCACATTTTCAAAAATCGTCTTTTCCCGTTGCGGCTCATAGATTGGCATGTTGGTATTGCGCTTGAGCCTGCCAATCTCCTGCGCCGCCCTGGCGCGTTCATTCAGCAGCTCCACCAGGCGCAGATCTAACTCATCAATCTTCTTTCGCCAGCCAGCTATGTCCATATAGTCTTCTGCGGGCATCCGCCCCGTTCACCCCGGATTACGATCATTTCTGACTCAAGTGCTCTTGGTTACACTACAATCTCTAAATCCCTAGTTGACTACACCCAATTACCGGATTCTCCGATTCTTGATCACCCGATGTTCAGGTTTTCCCTTAAAATCCCGATGTCCTTGTCGCCGCGCCCGGAAATGTTCACCACCAACACCTCAGACTTCTTCATTGTGGGAGCACGCTTCACGCATTCCGCCACCGCATGCGACGATTCCAGAGCGGGAATGATTCCCTCAGTTCGCGCCAGCAACACGCACGCATCAAGCGCCTCCTGGTCAGACGCTGCCACGTACTCCGCGCGTTTGCTGTCCGCCAGGGCCGCATGTTCCGGCCCAATAGAAGGATAATCCAGGCCCGCGGAAATGGAATGCGTAGTTGCGACCTGGCCGTGATTATCCTGCAAAACATAGGAATAGGTACCTTGCAGCACACCGGGCAACCCGCCCCGGAAGCGCGCCGCATGTTCTCCCAGCTGCTCTCCCCGCCCCCCGGCCTCCACTCCGATGAGCTTTACTTTCTTATCGCCAATGAACTGGTGAAATATTCCGATTGAGTTGGAGCCGCCGCCCACGCAGGCAATGATCGCCGCTGGCAGCTTGCCTTCAGCTTTGAGGATTTGCGCCCGCGTCTCTCTTCCAATTACGGAATGGAAGTCGCGCACCATGGTGGGATAAGGATGCGCTCCCAAGACGCTGCCCAAAAGATAATGAGTGCTGCGGACGTTGGTGACCCAGTCGCGCATAGCCTCATTGATAGCATCCTTCAAGGTGCGTGAACCGGAATCCACGCCACACACCTCTGCGCCCAGCAAACGCATGCGGAAGACATTCAACTCCTGGCGTCGCATGTCCTCAAGGCCCATATAAACCACGCATTGAAAATTAAACAGAGCGCACACCGTGGCGGTGGCCACTCCATGCTGTCCGGCGCCGGTTTCCGCAATGATGCGGTGTTTGCCCATTCGTTGCGCCAGCAGCGCCTGGCCCAGACAGTTGTTGATCTTGTGCGCGCCCGTATGCAGCAGGTCTTCTCTTTTCAGGTAGATCTTTGCCCCGCCCAGCTGCCTGGTCAAACGGCGAGCAGGAAAAAGCGCTGTCGGACGCCCCGCATAATCCTTCAACAGCCGCTCAAATTCGGCGCGGAATGTTTTGTCACGCGTGGCTTTCGCGTATTCGCGCTCCAGTTCCTCCAGCGCGGCCATCAAGGTCTCAGGGACATACCGCCCACCGTAGGCTCCAAAGCGTCCCGGAGCAGTTTTGGTTTGAGTCGCCGCCTTCATGATTGTTCTGCCCTTCGTACCGCAGCAATAAATGCCTTCAATTTCTCAGGGTCTTTGCGTCCCGGCTGGCGCTCCACTCCAGACACCACATCAACGCCCCAGGGAGAAAATTTCTGGATCGCATCTCCAACATTTTCCGCGTGCAGCCCGCCCGCCACAATCAGACGCTTCCTGTTGCCGCTCAGGAGCGGCCGTGCCTTCTGCCAATCAAACGTACGGCCGCTGCCTCCACCCGAATCCAGCAATATAGAGTCAATACAGTCGTAGTCCGCGCAGACCTGGGCAAGGCGCACATCGAAATCGCCGTTCACGATGATCGTCTTGATCACGCGAACACTGCGCCCTGGCGGTAAGTTCGCAAGCAATTCACGGATGAATGCCGGCGTTTCCTCTCCATGCAACTGGACAGCCGTGAACCCCGCCTGCTGCACAATCTCCGCCACCCGGGCCGCAGACTCATTGCGAAAAACTCCTACCAGCTCAATGTTACCCGGTAGTTGCGCGATGATTCCCTGTGCCTCCTCTAACGAGACGCGCCGCTTGCTTGGGGCGAACACAAATCCCAGCGCATCGGCGCCGGCTTCAATAGAGGCCGCAGCGTCTTCAATGCAGGTAGTCGCGCAGATTTTGATCCAGGTCCGCATGAGTTTGTTGGGGAATCTTTGCCCGCAATCAGTGAATTGTGCCACGCCACTCGGCAGGCGCAGCCGTCAACTGAGGATAGAAGCCCGCTTCCTCGAGAATCTGCCGGAGTTTCTTGCCGGGATCATCAGCCCGCATCAGCGATTCACCAATCAAGAAGGCCTGGTAGCCAAAATCGTAGAATTCCCTGATCTCTGAGCCTTTCCCAATTCCGCTCTCCGCCACGCGCAGAACGCTGGAAGGAATTCTTGCCGCCAGTTTCCACACCGTATCCAGTTTGACCTCAAACGTCTTGAGATCGCGGCTGTTGACCCCGATAATGTCCGCCCCGCCGTCAATCGCCCGTTGCAGTTCAAGTTCATCGTGTACTTCGCACAGAACGTCCAGGCCCATTCCGCGAGCACGGGCCAGCAGCGACCGGAACTCCTCATCGCCCAGGGCGGCCAGTATCAGCAGAATCGCATCCGCATGATGGGCTTTGGCCTCCAGCACCTGAAACTCGTCAACCATGAAGTCCTTGCGCAGGCAAGGCACATCGGTGGCCGCGGATGCTTCCATCAGGTTCGCCAATGAACCCTGGAAGAACTGCTCGTCTGTAAGCACGGAGAGCGCCGATGCGCCGCTCTTGGCAAGCTGAACAGCAAGCTGCGCCACATGGAAAGATCCGCGAATGACGCCCTTGGATGGAGAGGCTTTTTTTAGTTCAGCAATCACCGCCGGGCTGGATTGGGCCATCGCCGCCAGCCGCCGGCGAAATCCACGCGGTACATGCCCGTCAGCCATTCTCTCCAGCGCGCGCAGGTTCGCGGTTTGCTTGGAACGAGCCACTCGTTCTCGCGCGGCGGAGATAATCTGGTCCAGCCTGTTCATGAGAACTTAAAGTATATGTGATTTAGAGGAATCGAGTCACCGGGACGAACAAGTTCTAGCTGGCTGCCGGAATCCCGCGTGACTTCACGTTTTTGCGGATAAACTCGACGATGTCATCCATGGGTGTGCCGGGATTGAAGATTCCTGCCACCCCCGCTTGCTTGAGCAAGGCAAAATCCTGCTCCGGGATGATCCCCCCCACCAGTAGCAGCACGTCGTCCATCTTCTTCTCCCGGAGCAGGTCCGTAACTCTGGGCACAATAGCGTTATGGGCTCCGGAGAGAATGGAAAGACCAATCACGTCCACATCTTCCTGCAACGATGAATTAACGATCATCTCCGGAGTCTGTCGCAGGCCGGTGTAAATCACCTCCATGCCGGCATCGCGCAACGCTCGCGCAATCACCTTTGCGCCACGGTCGTGGCCGTCCAGGCCGGGCTTGGCCACCAGCACGCGAATTTTACGCTCGGAAGGCATCTGCCAGGGAATTCTATCAAAAGCTCTACCTGTGCCGTGGGTGCGGTGCAGGATGCGGTGGGGGATGCCGCCAGATGATTACGCGCGTGCGTTCGCGCGTAATACGGATGCGGCATATCAGCGGGAACGGACCAATCCCGCAAGTGTTCTCCCGCACCCGGAGCCATGCCACC
Source organism: Candidatus Angelobacter sp. (assembly GCA_035294925.1). GTDB lineage: Bacteria > Acidobacteriota > Terriglobia > Terriglobales > Acidobacteriaceae > Angelobacter. The sequence continues at coordinate 18,720 of DATGJZ010000092.1, forward strand.
TGGTCCTCACCTGTGATCATCCACGCCGTCGCATTGGTGGCATGGTTGGTTTGTTCCAGATAATAGGCCGCGTTCATGTCAATATCTGCAGCGTCCGCATTCCTCTGCTGGCAATCGCTTTCAGGACGGGGGCCCATGCTGGCCACGGGCCCGCAGTAGTCTTCGTCGTGCTCCAGCAGGATCTTTCTGTTAGAGCCAGTGATAAAGTAGCGCGTCGTAATGGGCGGGACTCTGGATTCCGCCGACCACTGACTCAAGTCCTCGGCAAACGCCGGAGGAAGCTGGCTCATCTTGAGCGGTTCTTCCTGCACCTGTTTAGAAAAAATATTCACCGTGGGCGTGGGTTCGCCATTCGTTGGATGGAAATAGAATCCCCCGAGGGCGATGCCATCCTGCAAATCAATCCATATAAATCCCCGGCCCGCGAGGTATGGTCCACTGCGGCCGGAAACCACTACGTACCGCCCATCGCGGATTTGGACCGGCAACGGCGAGCCGTTCAGTACCTTTTCCAGCGCGTCGGCGAGCGGCATGTCCCAGCCATAATGAAACATGCAATCCGGGATCACGCTGTGCATTAACTTCCGGAATCGTTTGTCGCTGACCAGGTACTCTGCCGCCCTCCCCGCGAATTCGTTCAGAAATGCTATCTGATCACCAGGAATCGGGTTCTCAAAGATACTCTGATCGTAGTTCGATCCTGGGCCCTGTGGTGTTTGAGACTGGGACTCCTGCGATTGCAATTCTGGGGGCTTGGGCTCTGAGGTTTGCGCTGGTGGTGCGCTTTCTTGTGCGTTCAAGAACCCACTTCCCCCAGCATTGGGCAGGAGCCTGCCAATGGGCAGCAGGAATAGCGCCGTGAATCCCAGAATGTTTGAAAATCTAACCCTACGCAAGGCCGAGCCAAAGGACGGCATATGGTTCGAATCTCCTTTTTTTGAATACCCGGTGTTCCCGAATTGTACCGCTCTTCAGCGGTATCGCAAGTTGCGTCCAAACAGCCGTCTTGACAGTAGTCGTTATAACGATTATTATTGGTGTTGGATGGAAACAACGATTCAGCCCGGGACCAGGCCTAAGCGCGGGCGAACAGCTTGCCCTGAGGAGGCAGCCTACCTGGACCTGTTCCGCACCACGGACATGCTGGCCCGCGGCCTGGTGCAGATCATCAAGGCCGAAGACCTCTCGCCGACGCAGTACAACGTTCTCCGCATCCTGCGCGGCTCGCCCCAGGGACTTCCTTGCGGCGAGGTCGCCAACCGCATGATTACCCGCGACCCCGATGTCACCCGGCTGCTCGATCGCCTGGAAAAACGAGACCTGATTTCGCGGCGCCGTGAAACTTGCGACCGCCGCACGGTGATGGCCCGCATCACGCCCGAGGGCTTAAAGCTGCTCGCCCGGCTCGATGGTCCCGTGCTGGCTGCCCACCGCAGACAATTAGGCCACTTGGGCGGGAAGCGCCTGGCGGAGCTGGCAGAACTGCTGCGCCTGATGCGCAGCCACGTGACTTGAAATTTTTTGACATTAGTATTTGTTGAAACGATTATCGTTTTAACGCATCAAATCTACGAGAAAGGAAATCTACGATGAGCGCACTCGCTACTCCGCAAACTGCAACCACCACCTGGAACATTGACCCTGTCCACACTGTGGCCGAGTTCAAGGTCAGGCACATGATGATCACCAACGTGAAGGGCCAATTCACCGGCGTCAAGGGCGTTCTGGTCTTGAACGAGACCGGCCTGACCAACTCCCATGTGGAGGCTTCGCTCGACGCTGCCTCAGTCAACACCCGCGATGCCCAGCGTGATACCCATCTCAAGAGCATCGACTTCTTCGATGTGGAGAAGTTCCCCACGCTGTCCTTCCACTCCACCCGCATAAGCCGGATCGGCGAGGGAGAGTTGGCTGTGGCCGGCGACCTGACTATTCACGGCATTACTCGCAATGTGGTGTTTACGGTTGAAGGGCCAACTGCGCCCGCCAAAGATCCCTGGGGTCATACCCGTCTGGGGCTGTCAGCCACTACAAAGATCAACCGCAAGGACTTTGGACTAACCTGGAATGCTGCACTGGAAACCGGTGGCATTCTCGTCGGCGACGACGTAACCATCACGCTTGACGTCCAGTTCGTAAAGGCCTGAATCATTCACGCCAGTCAGACATCCAATCGATAAGCTGCCTGGCAATAGAAAGGGGAACCATGTCACTTCGACCAGTGAAACAGATTATTCAACCCAAGCCCACCATCGAGGGGGCGGGGGTGAAGCTGCAGCGTGCCTTCGGCTTCGGCAAAACCAAAGATTTCGACCCTTTTTTGCTGCTGGATGATTTCCGCAACGACAATCCGGAAGACTATCTGGCAGGATTTCCCTGGCATCCGCACCGCGGAATTGAGACCATCACCTACGTGCTCGCCGGTTCGGTCGAGCATGGCGATAGTCTTGGCAATAAGGGCAAAATGACGGCCGGTGACGTGCAATGGATGACTGCCGGCAGCGGCATCCTTCACCAGGAAATGCCCAGGGGGGATGCCCACGGACGCATGCACGGTTTCCAGTTGTGGGCCAACTTGCCGTCACCTCTGAAGATGACCGACCCTCGCTATCAGGACGTTCCATCGAGCGCCATTCCCGAGGTCACCGACGATGACGGCGTCCGCGTGCGCGTGATTTGCGGCGAGTTCTGGGGCAAGCGAGGTCCGGTGGAAGGTGTGGCCGCCGATCCCAATTACCTCGACGTCTCTGTTCCACCGGGACAGCGCAAGGGGCTGAAGGTGGAGACTACGCGTAACGCTTTTGCCTACGTGTTCGCAGGCTCCGGCACCTTCCGTGACGCCTCCAGCCCGCAGGCGGTTCTCACCGAGCAGGTTGAGAAACCAGATGCGCCGCCTGTCTATGATGCCCGCAATCACTCGCTTGTGCTCTTCGATCGCGGAGACGAGATCGTGGTGCAAGCCAGCGATGAGGGCATCCGCTTCCTGCTCGTCTCGGGCAAGCCTATTGAGGAACCGGTGGCCTGGTACGGCCCCATCGTGATGAATACGCAGGAGCAGTTGCGGCAAGCTGTCGCCCAACTGCAGGACGGAACGTTCATCCAGCACCGGTGAAGAATCTGGTGATCGCGCGTGATCCGGTGATCGGAAGTCCAAAAGATTTCTGGCTGCGAATGGGCGCGAATAACGTAAATCCTGGACCAGGGGCCAATGGTTGAAGGCCCTTGGTCTAAGCGACTAAATGTCTATGGTCTTTTGTGGTGTGCGCCGTAAGTACCAGCATGGAGCATAGCCCAAATGAGGAAAGAGCGAGTTCACGCAGGTCTGATCCTGAGTGCCGCCGGACTGGTATTCAGTCCGGTTAACACCCTGTCCGCCTTTTTCTGAGAGTGCGTACATGATTTGAATGGTCACCGTTCCATACGGCTGCCCGTTGCGCCAGGCCCGGTAGCGGATCTGGAGGTAGTCTCCAGCATAGGTCAGGCACAACAAGACGAGCGCGGCCAGCAGTACGCGTTTGAGTATGACTTTCACGCCTATTCTTATTCTTTGAATTCCAGGCTGCGCCACAGATACCAGCAGGCCACGCTTCTATAGGGATGCCAGCTTTCGGCGATCTTCTCCATCTGCTTCGGTGTGGGTGGCGTGCGCTTCCGGTATGCGCGCTGGACGGCAGTGCGCACGCCCAGATCGCCGGTGGCAAGAATATTCGGACGACGCAGCGCAAAGATCAGGAACATGTGGGCCGTCCATTCGCCAATGCCTTTAATGTCAGTGAGGGTGACGATCACCTCTTCATCTGTCATCCCATGCAGCCTGGCAAAATCCAGCTTGCCGGAAAGCGCATGCTCCGCCAGATCACGGATGTAGCCGATCTTCTGCTTTGAGAGTCCTGCTCGCCGCATCTCGCCGACGCTCAGGGTTTGGATTGCCTCCGGCGTAATCGCCCCGCCCGCAGCTTCCTCAAGCCGCCCGTAGATGGTCTGTGCAGCCTTGGTGCTCAGTTGCTGAAATACAATGGCCCGCGCCAACGCCTGAAACGAAGGCTCGCGATAGGTAATCTTGTACGGCCCGACACGGGTGATAATGGCCGCCAGAATCTCATCGCAGTTCTTTAGATGATCAAGAGCTTTTTTCATGGGAAGCACTCAGCCGTCGGCACTCAGCATTCAGCCAATGCAACATCTTCGACACGGCAAACAGGGAAAGCGCGGCAACGCAGTCACCCGGCTGAGTGTTGACTGTTAATTGCTCTCTCTAAGTGATGCTCACTTCCTCATACGTCCCATACACTTCCCGCAGCGCATCGCAAATCTCACCCACCGTAGCGTAGGCGCGCACGCAATCAATAATGTAGGGCATGGTGTTGGCGTCACTCACGCGGCCACCCTGGGGGACAACCGGCTCCTGGGCAGCGGCCTTCTTCAGCGCCTCCAGGCAGCGGCGAACTTCATCACTGCTGCGTCGCGCCCTTAGCGCTTTCAGCTTCTGCGATTGCCTCTGGCCCACTGACTCATCAATATAGAGCGTCTCCGGCGGGCGTTCTTCAATTGCAAAATCATTCACGCCCACAATGACCTTCTCCCTGGCCTCGACCGCTCGCTGATACTGGTAAGAAGCTTCCGCAATTTCCTTCTGGGGAAAGCCCAGTTCAATGGCCCGCACCATGCCACCCATGGCATCCAGCTTGTCAAAGTACTCAAATGCTCCGTTTTCCATGTCCAGCGTGAACTTCTCCACAAAATACGATCCGCCCAGCGGATCAACCGTATTGGCTAGGCCCGACTCATAAGCAAGAATCTGCTGCGTGCGCAGCGCAATCCGCGCCGCCTCCGCCGTAGGCAGCGCCAGGGCCTCATCGTAGGAATCCGTGTGCAGCGATTGCGTTCCTCCCAGCACTGCCGCCAGCGCCTGGATGGCCACGCGGGCAATGTTGTTCATCGGCTGCTGCGCCGTGAGCGAAACTCCCGCCGTCTGCGTGTGGAAACGCATGAGCCACGTGCGCTGGCTTTTGGCGCCAAAGCGGTCTTTCATCAGCCGGTACCAGATTTTCCGCGCCGCCCGGAACTTGGCAATCTCCTCAAAGAAATCATTGTGGGAATTAAAGAAGAAGCTCAGCCGCGGCCCAAAATCATCCACGTCCAGCCCGCGCCGGCGCGCCCACTCCACATATTCCACGCCATCGTAAATGGTGAATGCCAGTTCCTGCAGCGCCGTTGAACCGGCCTCGCGGATGTGATAACCGCTGATGGAAATGCTATTGAACCGGGGCGTGAATCTGGAGCCAAACTCGAATGTGTCAATCACCAGCCGCATCGAAGGGGCGGGCGGATAGATGTACTCCTTTTGCGCGATGTATTCCTTCAGGATGTCGTTCTGAATTGTCCCGGAAATCTTTTTCCAGTCTGCGCCCTGCTTCTCCGCCACCACCAGGTACATCGCCCACAGCACCGAAGCGGGCGAATTGATGGTCATGGAAACCGTGGTCTTCTCCAGGTCAATCCCGTTGAAGAGGATTTCCATGTCCTCCAGCGAATCAATCGCCACCCCGCACTTGCCCACCTCTCCTTCGCTGGCCGGATGATCCGAGTCATATCCCATCAGGGTCGGCAGATCGAACGCCACGGAGAGTCCGCTGCCTCCGCTGGCCAGAAGGTATTTATAACGCTCATTCGTATCCTCTGGAGAGGCAAAGCCGGAAAACTGCCGCATGGTCCAGAGCTTCCCGCGATAGCCCGTGGCATGGATGCCTCGGGTATACGGCGGCTGTCCTGGGTAGCTGAGGTACTGGTCGTAGTTCCAGTCGTGGGGCAGATCGGCCTGAGTGTAAAGCCGCCGGATAGGAACGCCGCTGATGGTGGTGAAGCGCGCGTTTCCATGCTCGTCAACATTCACGCCGCTGGCTTCGCCCACGGGACGCTCCGGAGACTTTTCCAGGGTCTTCTCCAGCGTGCTCTCCGCCCAGTGTTTCTCGGATTCGGAGGGTTGACGTCCCTCAAAGACTTCAGCAATTGGGTTTTCGGCAACGCCGCTTTGTTTCAGGTTTTTCTTAATTTGGTCCGCCATAGGCGAGTTTTCCCCTGCCCTGTTCAAACTGAGTTTAGATCAACAACCAATCATAGAAGATGCAGAAAAGGAGGAGCAAGGAAAAGCCACAAATGCTGGAGACCGACGGCTATGCCATTCTGAAGGAGATTAGGAGTGCGATGCGCCCGCGATCTATAATGAGACCCTTCCGACGAGGATGCCCATGAATGGCGCAGCCGCGATCCTCCAAGCTGTCAGGGAAGGCGACGTATCGGTCGTCCAGCATCTCTTGAACGACGATCCTCGTCTTGTGCGTGCGACCGACGACTACCTCAAGACACCGCTCCATTGGGCTGCCGAACACGATTACTACGAGGTCGCCAAGATGCTGCTACACGCGGGCGCCGACCTGGAGGCGACAACTTCGTGGGGCGCCACGCCGCTCGACTGGGCGGCAACCATGGGAAGCACGAAGGTTGCAAATCTGCTCCTGGCACATGGCGCCCAAGGGATGGATCTCGCGGCAGCAGCGAGTCTCGGAAAACTGGATTTGGTTCACAAGTTTCTCGATTCAGGGACTCCCCTCGCGTTCCTCGCCAGGCAGGCCGTTCCGGCGGAACCCAATGATCACTGGGTCGCCGACTCTGCCCGCATGAAGGGCGACGTGGTCTCACATGCGTTCTATGGCGCCTGCCGAAATGGCCACACGGCGGTCGCGGCGTTGTTGCTCGAGCGCGGGGCCGACGTCAATGCAAAAGGGGGCTTTGGGGGGACAGCCCTGCACTGGGCGGCGATCAATGGTCACAAAGACACTGTTGCGTTTCTTGTGGCTCACGGCGCCGATCTGGCCATTCGGGATGCCAAATTTGCCTCGACTCCGGAAGGGTGGGCAGCCGAGGGCCGGCACGACGAGATTCGCGAGCTGGTCCATCGCGCGTGAGTCGCGCGCAATATCCGGGTCACCGCATCTTGGCAGCGGTTCATGAAACTGCGCCCGTGGTCTAGTTCTTCTTCAGCACCGCCATATTCTTTTCGTCAGTAAGAATCTCCGAAAAGAGCCTCCTCAGCTGCTCAATGCGGTCCAGCGGGACCTGCGTCGTGGTCCTCTTGTATTCGCGCGTGTATTTGAGCATGTTGCCTGCAGCCTCTGTCTTGCTGGTGTATTGGCCGAAGGAAAAGCTTGCTTTCGCCGGATCCGGCAATTCGTCCACCTTGAAGCCATCCGGCAACGCAATCTCAACCGTGTCACTATCCAGGGATGGCGCTGGGAAGTCGTACGGATAATGTCGAGGCTTGGTCGCGTCGAAGTATCCGGCGTTCTCGCCCACGACCCGGGGACGTACCAGCAGGAGTGGACCGGCGGCCTTGGCGTAGTGGTCGGCGGTGAATTTGAAGCGCAGGATCAGGTCCTTGTCTATATCATCTGCGTTGACCAGATCGAAGCTATCCACCTGGAAGTTGCCGATGGCCGTACCCAGGAAGTGTTCGATGGTCTTCTTGCGGTCTTTTTGCGTCTCGTTCTGGAGATACTCCCTTTCCAGCATCGCATGGTATCCCGACCGGACTTCCTCAATCTCGCCCTGCAACGTTCCATCCGGGAGCAGCTTGAGCTTTGCGCTTCTCCTCAGCTCATTCGACTCCGGCGAGCTCACCGGCAGATGAAGGAGTTCACCGCCGTGCTCAGTGACCAGCAGCCCGTAATTGTCCTGCTCGTAAAAAGGGATTTGGCCAAACGGCACCCATTCGTTCGTAGGATCAAATATCAGCAGATGGCCAAGCTTCGGGTGTTCATACAATGCCGGGAGCGGATTTTTAAAACTCCCATCGGGCAACTGGATGACAAGAATCGCATGGTTAAAACCGATATACGGTGGCGACTTCTCCGTATAGATGCCACGTTGCGTATGCACCGGCATGAGATAGGACTTGACTCCGATCTCGCCCAACATCGTAGCCAGCATGGTGGCCTTGTCCTTGCAGTCTCCGTAACGATGGGCAAAAGTTTCCGCCGCCGGATGGGGCCGCCAGCCGCCAATCCCGATCTCAATGGCCGCGTAGCGAATGTCACGCTGCGCAAATCGGGCGAGGACCTTGATCCGCTCTAACAGCGGCAGGCTGGCAGGTGCCAACTCCTGGACTTTCTGCTGCAAGGCAGGACTGGACTCACGAGAACCGGCAACCAACTGGGCGTGCCACGCGCCCATTTCCGCCCATGACTTATAAGTCTGGTTCCTGATCTTTTCGGAAAAGAACGTGATGATGACGCGGCTGGCGAGCGCCCGATATGGAGGCTCGTTGTATTCCCTTTCGATCCTGGGGACATCCGCCAGCTCCCAGGTATAGGAATTGCCGGCAGCCACGGGCGCCATATCGGCGTGGTTGACCCAGTCCGCACGATACTCCCAACTGGGGGGCAGTTGCAGAGTAAAGCGAGATTTCTCGACTGGGACAGTATCCTGGATGTACCACGCTGTTTGGAACACATAAGGCCGCTCTTTGTGCTCATATTCAAATCCAACCACTGTGCCCACGTCCGCGCCTGGGAGCATCAGGATCTTTTCTTTCTCATCGGAATAAATCTCGTATGTGCTGGTGCTCTTTTCAAACGCATCTTTATCTTTGGCTTCGTATTCCTGGCCCTTAGCTGTAATGCTCCACCCGTGGAGGTAGGCAATTTTGGTTTCATTGTCAAAGCCGACCCCGAGCTGGGCATAACTCTTGCCTTCGGGACGCAAAATCCGGTAAGCCACCTTAAAGTGCCCGACGATTTCGCCATTATCCTTGACTGTGGTCTCACCTTCGTCCAGCAACACCGCCGCATTCACATCGTCGGCATAGTGTTTGGCGGGCTGCTGGGCCAGGTTGCGCAGCCAGTCCGGAGTGGAAGCCCCGGCCGGCCCCGCTAAGAGATTCACAAGTGATGCCAGAAAAATTGCGCTAATTGCCTTTTTGAGCACTGGTTGACCCTCCCACCTGCAGCACGGCCTGTTGTTCGTCGCCCGCCTGGACCTTGTTAAAGAAGTTTTTCACGTCAGAGTATTGCTTCAAGTCAAAGAAGATTCCATTGAGCAAAAGTGTCCTCTGGACCACGAATTGCCTCCCGTCAAACTGGCTCGTGCTCTGGTAAGCGGCATAAGGAAGCCGGGCGTCCTGGTCCTGCGCCTTGCCCTCCATGGTATAACCGGCGGGAAATTTGAAGCTGATCGAATCCATCTGTGAAAAAGCGTACGGAAAATAAACAGGATATTTGCGGTCGGCATTCTTGAAGGCGTCTTTTTGTTTTGACTGGAAAAGATAAGACGGCAGTAGAAGCCTCTTTCCCACCGCGGAAGCATAGCCCGGAATCTCAACGCTGAATTGCGCAATCAATGGATCGTCCGTGCCTTCCCATCCTTTTGCATCCACCAGTTTCACAATGGCCGTGGCCGGAAGCCACTCTTTCAGTTCATCTTCCAGGTCCTTCTTTCTTCCCGCTTCATCGGTTTGCAAAGCATCCAGCCGGTGCTCCAGCGCCTCTCCTCCATCGAACTGGACGGTCAGATCGCCTTTTACCGATCCATCCTCCGCCAGCGTGAGTTTTGCGTTCCTGTGCACCACCGCCTTCTCGTGGTTGGCCGGCGGAACTGTCACAAAACTGCCGCCCTGCTTATCCAGCTTCAGTGCTGCCGTCGATGTACGCGGCCAGCGCACCAGGCCGTAGGGGCAAAATTTGGTCCCGGGATCGAGATAGACGTCCTGTCCATTGATCTTGACCACGATCAATTCCGTATCTAACTGGTTTCCTGACAACAGGCCCTTATCAAAGAAACGCTCCGAGCGGTTGCTCGCACGCAACAGCGACGTGCGGAAGCCGGCGGCGCGGGCCATTGCAGCAAAAAAGAGCCCTATGTCATTGCGTGTGCCATAGCCGTGGTTGAGCACATCCAGAACATTGTTATTGTTCTTGAGGCTCTCCCGCTTCTGCTCCTCCGTCGTGCGCTCGCGCTCGTAAGTGAGGTTCCGGACCTGCTGCGCCCGCGCATACAGCTTGCGCACCTGCTTGTCCCAATCTGTCTCGCTTCCTATGGCTTCGGTCGCGGCGCTCTGGATCTCTTTGTGGTTCCCGATAAAGTGTTCCGCCTCGTCATTCCAGTCGCGGCCCTCGTCCTGCCAGAATTTGTCAGCCGATGATATCTCTGTCCCGCCATAAAAGAAGCGCACCTGCGGCTTGTAATTCTCTTCGGGAGGCATATGGTCTTCAACCTCAAAGGCGGCAATGTCGTGCGCTTCCATCTCGAACCCCTCTCCCTTCCTCTGCGGTTTCAGGTTCGCCGGCATATTGGAATAAATCATGGAGAGCTGAGAACTCCCTCCATGCTTGGTCTCCAGCGCGCCTGTATATGCCTTCATCCGGAAGCTCTCCTTGACTGTGTAAAGGTCGTGCTGGATGGTCCAGGAATTGTTATAAAGAGTGTGTTCCGGCATGATCACCAGGAATTTGTACTCAATAATGCTGCCCACCGCCACTTCCGGCAGGGTGAAAGTCTTGGCCAGATACTTGATGCCCTGTCCCTTAATGATCGTCTTCTGGAACGGTTTTCCGGTGAATTCAATGATCTTTCCGTCCGGGTGAATGGTGCGGGCTTTCAAGTTGCTCAACGAACTGTCGGGGATGAAAACTGGAATCTCCACATCGGCATACTTCTTGCCTTGATCATTCAAAATCTTGATACGTTTGTATATGAATTCGCTATGCAACTGGTCGTCAATGTAGTCGGCATGGTAAAGCTGGATTGCCGCGGCCCCCGGATTGCCGGGAACCTCCTTTACCTGCAGGTCCTGCGGGGTAATGGGGAGCCAGTCTTCTTTCTGCGCAAAACACAGCGATGCCGTCACACAGCAGACAAAAAAGATGCAGTACCGGACGCTACGCATTCGTATCACTCCTTTGAAGATTATGAGACCGAGGCACGGTTGGGGGAATATTTTAGGATATATACACCAAAACAGCCGTTTTGGCCAGAATTGTTCGTTCACCTCGTTCACCTTAGTTTCCGGTCTTGCCTTTGCCGCTATCCGCCAAATGCAAAACTGCCTGCTGCTCGTCGCCGGCGTCCACCTTGCTGAAGAAGTCTCTCAGTTCGGCATACTTGGTGACGGGAAAGAGAATTCCATTGAGAAGCAGGGCCCTCTTCGTCAGTAGTTGGCCGCCCGTGAATTGGATAATGTCCTCATATCTGGCGTAGGGAAGACGAACATCCCTTTGCTCAGGCAAATTCTCCATGGAAAATCCTGCCGGGAACCTGATCTGCACAACGTCCAGTTCGGAAAACGCATAGGGGAAGTAAACCGGGTACTGGCGGTCGGCACGATTAAAGGCGTCCTTCCTTTTGGCCCTAAAGAGATAGGAAGGCATTAAGAGCCGTTTTCCGGTGATAGAAGCATAAGCTGCAGTTTCAACAGTAAAACTGGCCACAAGAGGGTCATCGCTCGTTTCCCATCCTTGTGCCGTTTTCAGCTTGACGATTGAATCTGACGGAAGCCATGCTTTTAGCTCATCCTCAAGCATTTTTGTCTTTCCTGCGTCGTCCGTACGCAGAGCATCTAATCTGTGCTCCAGCGCTTCCGTGCCTTGAAACGTGACTGTCACCTCGCCTTTGAGCGATCCGTCTTCGCTCAAGACCGCGACAACGTTTCTCCTGGTCACCGATTTGTCCTGCCCAGCACCTGGAATCATCACAAATGTGCCCCCTTCCCTGTCCAGCTTCATGGCAGGCACAGAGGTCCGCATCCAGCGCAACAGACCATAAGGACAGTACAAAGTGCCAGGATCGAGATAGACATCGGCTCCGTTCAGTTTCACAACGGCGATCTCTGAATCGAGCTGTCTCCAGAAAAGCGCTTCCTTGATGAAGAAGTCGCTTCGACGGTTGGAGGTCAGCACTACGGAGGCCTCAAAGCCGCTCGCCCGTGCCATGGCTACAAACGTGCGAGTGATGTCCGCATGCAATCCGTACCCACGCTTCAGGACCTCGCTAACGTCTTCATTTGTCTTGATGTCCTCTTTCTTTCTCTCTTCGGCCGTTTGTTGACGTTGGTAACTCAGGTTGCGGATCTGTTGCGCCCGGGAGTAGAGTTTCCGCAATTTTTTCTCCGGGTCAGACTCATTCCCTATGACTTCCGCCGCCGCTTCCTTCGCCTCCTTGTGATCCCCGATGAAGCGTTCGGCCAGGGCATTTAGTTCCTTGCCCACCACTTCCCAGTATTTGTCCGTGGAGGAGATGTTCGAACGCAGATAATAGAAGCGCACGGATGGCTTAAGGGTCTCTGCCGGCGGCATGTACTCTTCGCCGCGGAATGCCGGAACATTATGCATCTCCAGTTCCGCATGGTTACCGTGGGTCCTGGTGGGCATGGCGTCTTGAGCATGAAGCACTACCCAGGCAATCTGGACATCGGCTCGAGACGGTTTGAACTCGAAACTTTCCCTCACCGTGTAAAGCTCACGCTGCAAGACCCAATGCTTGGGTGGGGAAAATCTCTCATAGTCCAACTTGTATTTGTACTCAATGATGCTTCCGACAGTCACATCCGGTAGCGTAAAAGTCTTGGCGAGAAACTTGATTCCTCGTCCTTTGAAGATCGTTTTCTCGAAAGGCTTTCCCGTAAAGTCGACAATGGACCCGTCCAAGTGGATGGTGCGAGCCTTAAGGCTGGTTATTGAAGCTTCAGGTATCAAAGGAATCTGAATGTCAGCGTACTTCTCTCCCTTCTCGCTCAGGATCTTGATGCGTTCGTACACAAATTCACTATGGGTTTCATCGTCAATCCGATCAGCATAGTAGAGCTGGATTCCGGATGCGCCAGGATCTCCCGGAACTTCCTTGATGTGCAGGTCCTCCGGCGTAATTGGAAGCCACTCCTGCGTCTGCGCAAGAGACAGCGGGGCCGCAGCCAGGCACAAGAAAAAAACACAGTACCGGACAGAATTCATCAATCACCTCTTCAGAGAAACGCAATTCTCAGATACGCAGCGGGGAGTGTGTACTACCTACCCACCACAACACAACGCTTTTGTGCCAGCTTAAGGATAATGAAAGAATCAGCAGATTCGTTTCAATCCTCAAAACGTACTGAAAATACAAGACTTATCTGGTAGCGGGGCAACCCGGACCGATGCGAACGAGGTTAGGAAGGCCAATTTGCCGTGATTAATGCATGGCGGTGCGCGGGTGGCGCGCCCCGGTCGCAGCCGTTGCTGCCTCCAGCGTCCCGGCAAGGTGTTAGCCTTCAGCCTTTCAATAGGTAAAATCTATATAAACTATTTAATAATCCCAAAATAACACTTCCCGAAACGGGAATTTGTTAAGAAAAATTAACTAGGCAGCTCTGGATTTTTGCCTTAAAACCAGCTACTCTGCTCTTCCCCCGCCAGTTTGCATTGCTCTGATTTCAACTAATGTCCACTCAACCTGCTATGTGCCGCAAGAAGCACATTCCAAGAAAGGGAACTCCTGATGTTTAACAAAGAAAGAATCTCGAATCGCAGTATTCCGGCTGTTCTGGTGATATTCACATTGTTATTCATGGTGAATGTGCTCCAGGCGCAAACACCGGCAGCGTCTGCGTCCGATCCAGGGCCCCGTCCCACCGGGCGAGAAGCGCTAAACGCCGATCCCAATGCGGTTTGCCCCGTTACGGGAACGAAGTTTCCCGGGACGGTCTGTCTTGACTTTGTTCAGCCTCCCGCCGTTTCACCGGCGCCAGTTGCTGATGGGGCCGGCAACATCGTTGCCAATGCGGGTAATCTGGGCGGCACATGGTTCGAGGCCCTTACCGTCTTCTCCACACCCGCCAGCGTCGACGGAACCAATAGCGCCGGGGCCGCGGGCCAATTCATCAAAGGCCTTGGACCCTCTTTTAACGGAGAAAGCTGCTTCCAGTGCCACTCGCAGCCGGCGGTCGGCGGCAGCAGCCCAGGCTGTGTCGGTACGTTTTGCAGCAACATGACTGCCAACCCAACAACCGGAGCGGTAACCAGCAAGTTCTCAGCCAGCAACAACCCGCAAGTCGTTGACGCGACCGATCGCGGGGGAGTCAACTCAATCCCATCATTCATCAACCAGGCAAACGGCCCACTGCTTGAGGTGCGTTTTCCCAAAGCCGTTGGGGCTGGACCATCCACCCTTGGCAATCCGGCCAGTGTGCCAGCCGGAGCGGTGGCTGAACTTTTTGTGATCTCTGGTCGGAGCGACGCGCCTGCAAACTGTACGATTGACCAGGAAGACTTTCAGGCCCAGCAGGCCGCCAACAACGTAGTATTCCGCATTCCCATCCCAACTTTCGGTGACGGATTTGTGGAGAACACTCCGGAGACCTCCCTCGCGGCTGCTGCCAACGCGGCAAAGGCGGAGGCCGGGACTACGTTTGGCGCCATTAGTTTTGGCGTGTTTAACCTCAGCGGGAACGATCAGACCATCACCCGTTTTGGCTGGAAGGCCCAGAACAAGTCTCTCCTCATGTTCGCGGGTGAGGCCTCCAATGTCGAGATGGGCGTAACCAATGAACTCTTTCCCACGGAGCGGACCTATGGGAATGCTCCCAATTGCACCCCCAATCAACTGCCGGAGGACGTAACTCAGTCCCTTAACTCAACTCAAATCGAAAACATCACGGGGCCGCTCCCGACGTCCCCGGTCGTTGACGAGGCGGGTGTGACTTCCGTGATCTCGTCCAACATCGAGAATGACTCGATCTTCATGCGCTTGAACGGAGCTCCCTCAATCTGCAACTTTAACAGCGGGGTCAGCTCCACCACTGGACTTGCGGTGTGCAAACCCGTGGACCAGTCTGTAGAGCGCGGGGCGGCGCTGTTTGGGAACAGCGTGCTTCCCGCGCCAGCAGGGACGGCGCCGGCAACCGTTGGATGCGTATTCTGCCATTGGCAAACCTTCACCACCGGCCCCTCCACCACTCCCACCCTGAACAACGCAACCTTCCATCCCTTTTCTGACTTCGGGCTGCACCACATGGGCGGACTCGCCGACGGCGTGAAGCAGGGATCGGCGGGAGTAGACCAGTTCCGCACGGCGCCGCTTTGGGGTCTGGGTCAACGTTTGTTCTTCCTCCATGATGGCCGTGCTAATGACCTGCTCACAGCCATTGCCGATCACTGCCTGCCCGTGGCGAGCGGTAGCACAAGCCCCGCTTCGGAGGCCTGCACTGTGATCTCAAACTTTAACGCTCTGCCGCCCACCTGCACGAACAGCACCTGCACCTCAAGCACCGGGGTGGTGGGCTCACAGCAGGATTTGCTGAATTTCCTGCGCTCCCTGTAGCAAATATTTGTCCTCCCTGAAACACGGCGAGCCCCATCACGGGGCTCGCCGATTTTCTTGAATTTCCAGCTTCAGTGCGCTGCCAACGCGACCGGCTCTTCATCGGCCGCCTTCAGCTTGCCAAAAAAAACTCTGAGCCCCTCATACTGCTCCGGCTGAAAGTAAATGCTGTTCACGATCAGCGCCCGAGTCAGGAGCAACTGGTCTTCCTGTAAGGATCGTGTGGTAATAAAGCGCGTGGCTGCCAGCCGGACGTCCTGTCCATCAGGCATCGTTCCCAGCCGGAAGCCCGCAGGAACGTGGACGTTCACCTTGTCAATGACCTCATAGGTATAAGGGAAGTAGACCGGATATTTGCGCTCCGCGGAGGCAAACGCCTCCATCTCCCCGGAGCGGAAAAGGTTGGCGGGAATGACGAGCCGCTGGCCGGCCACGGTGGCGAAATCGGCAAGTTCCACGGAGAAGCGGGCTACCAGTGGCTCCTCGCTTGCATCCCACCCCCGGGCATCTTTCAGTTGCACCCGGAAACCCGTAGGCAGCCAGGATTGGAGGTCGCCTTCCAGATTCTGTCGGCGGCCCGCCTCATCACTGTCCAGCGCATCCAGCCGGCGCTCCAGCGCGTCATTGCCTTTGAATTCGATTGTAATTTCACCCTTCAGCGATCCGTCGCCGTTCATGGCAACATCGGCGGCCCTGCGGATGACCGTCTTATCCGCAGTGGCTGTCGGGACCACGACGAAAGATCCGCCATTCTTATCAAGTTGCAAGGCCGGAGCCGAGGTGGAAGTCCACGCGACCAGCCCGAAAGGACAGAACCTTGTTCCCGGATCGAGGAACAGGTCAGCGCCGTTCATCCTCACCCGGATAATCTCCGTGCCCAGCTGCTTTTCTGAAAGCAACTTGGGATCAAAGACCTTGTCCCTTCGGCTCGATGCCCGCAGCACTTCCGCCGGAAAGCCCGCCGCGCTGGCCATCGCCGCGAATAGCTCCGCAATCTCGTTCTGGGACCCATAGCCCCGTGTGAGCACATCCATCACACTTTCATTGGGCTTGAAATCCGCCGGCCTCTCATCCGTCCCACTGCGTTCGCCTTGATAGCTGAGGTTCCTGGTTTGTTGGGCGCGGGCATAGAGCTTTCTCAACTGTTTTTCAGGATCGGTTTCGCCACCGATGATCTGCGCCGCAGCCATCTTTAATTCCTGATGATTGCCAATGAAATGTTCTGCCTTCCCATACCAGTCCAGGCCCACATCGCGCCAGAAGACGTCCGGCGATTCAATCTCATGGCCGCCATAGAAGAACTGCACCTGGGCCTTGAAACTCGCCTCCGGAGGCATGTATTTCTCCGGCTTGAATGCAGGCACATCTTCGAGTTGCAGTTCCACTCCCGGCCCGGTGTCCCTGGGCAACGCTCCGGAGGGCATGTTGGAGCTTACATAAGAAAGCCGGGTCTCATCGGAAATATGCCGTGTTTGCATGGGCCCCGTGTACCGGCGCAGCCAGAAGCTCTCTTTCACCGTATAGAGGTCATGCTGCACGGTCCACACAGGATCGGACAAATAACGGTTCCACGTCAGCCTGTACTTGTATTCCACAATGCTGCCTGTAGTTACGTCCGGCAGCGTGAAGGCCTTGGCCGTGAGCTTCTCTCCCCGGTACTTGACCACTGTTTTTTCAAAAGGTTTTCCCCTGAACTCCACAATAGATTTGTCCGGATGAATGGTGCGGGCTTGAAGGTCGCCAATCGAATCATGTGGAGGAATCTCTATCTCGACGTTCGCGTGCTCCTTGCCTTTTTCAGTCAGCACCTTGATGCGTTTGTAAATGAATTCCGATCCGTGCACGTCGTCCCGAAAATCGGCGTAGTAAAGCTGCACGGCAGGGGCCCCCGGATCGCCGGGCACATCTTTCATTTGCAGGTCCCGCGCAGTCACCGGCAGCCACTCTTCCGAGCGTTGGGCACAAGCAGCACACACCGCGAGCACGCAGAAGCAGATAAGGTGCTGTGCCCAACGCATCACTTGGCTCCCAGCAGGCTGAAGAGCAGCACGGCCAGCACAATCAGTGTAATCACCACATACATCCTGTCGCCCTCCGCCCAAAAGCCCAGCGCGGAGAAGGCCACGCGGGAAACCGGTGTCAGCACGAGCAACAAAAGGCCAAACTGGATAATGCCCCGGCTGTGCAGCGCCAGCGCATCCCGCAATACGCCCTTCACGCTGCGCATGTCGCTCGATGGCTCATGGAAGGTGTGATAGTCCGGCCTGCCGGTTCCATGCTGAAAAAGATAAAATACGCCTCCAACCAGCACCACGAACGCCGCGAGAATGACTCCGGCGCGCAGTAAGTTTCCAATGATCTGTTCCAGTTCGTAGTCGGTCCAGCGATTCCGTGCTTGCATCTCAGATCCGCCCTGTCAGCGCATTGACAATCATCTCTATGGCCATGATGGCGATCACCACACTGAATACCAGCCGCAAAATTTTTGTATTCATTTTTATCAGGGCCTTGGCCCCCAGCGTGGAACCCAGCAGCACGCCCAGCATCACCGGCATGGCCAGTCCCGGATCAATGTAGCCGCGTTTGAAATAAATTCCGGCGGTGGCCGCTGCGGTGACCCCAATCATGAAATTGCTGGTGGTAGTGGAAACCTTGAAAGGAATCCTCATGGCCTGGTCCAGGGCCAGCACCTTCATCGCTCCCGACCCGATGCCCAGCAGTCCTGAAAGCGCCCCGGCGACCGCCATCAATCCGAACCCGGCCGGTACCCGGTACACCTGGTACGTCCGCTCCCCTTGCGGCGTTGGATAACTGCCGTTCAGTTTGAGCAAAGCGCTGAACTTGTCCGGCTTGGCCAGTGGCGCAACATTCGGTTCTGACTGCCACGAATGGTAGGCGGAAAACAGGAGCATGAGGCCGAATACGATGCCCACGACTTCAGTGGAGACCCTGGCCAGCAGAAATGCACCCAATACCGCGCCCAGCGTGGTGGCAATCTCCAGAAACATGCCGATGCGGATATTGGTAAAGCCCTCCTTCACATAAGCGGCCGCCGCCCCCGAAGAAGTCGCAATCACCGAAACCACCGTCGCTCCAATGGCATAGTGGAGGTCGACCCCGAATACCAGGGTTAGAACCGGCACCAGGAGCACGCCGCCGCCCAAACCCGTAAGTGCTCCCAAAAAACCCGTAAGCGCCGATACCAGCCACAACAATAATGTGAATACCAGGATGTTCATAAGCGCCGGCTCGGACCAAACCCCGCTTTCCGCCATCGCTTCAAGGCGATCCCCGACCAGACAAGCTCCACTGCGCCAAAAGGCCAGGCGCCCTGCAAGAATCCATACGCTGATCCCAGCAAACAGGCCCCTGCAAACGCCAGGACGAACACCGGCGACCGTTCCTCCAGTGCGTAACAAACCACCATGGCCGTCACCGCAAACAAGCCGAAAATTGTAAGTGGGTTCACTCTGCTTCTCGCCGCCTCAACGTCACAAAAATCGTTCATCTGTAAACGTCCCAGTGTAAATGCGAAGCCCAGCGGAAGAAAGATCCGGGAAGATCAGATACGGGTACGTGGGTTTGCCGCAACTGGCAGCCAATAGCTGGTAGCTGCTAATATCTGGGTTTCCTTTTCGCAGGGAGGCCCCAAACTGCCGGTTTCGCTTACCAATTCGCGCGTGATTTATGACGCCCTGAAAAAAGCCGGCATCGGCCTGATGTCCGCGCTTCCGGAGACGTGGCTGGTCCACCTGATCCGCATGGCCGAAGACGATCCGGAGATGATCCTGGTGCGGCTGGCGAAAGAGGAAGAAGGAGTCGGCATTTCCGCCGGAGCGCACTTTGCCGGCGTAAAATCCGCCATGCTCATGCAGAACCATGGATTCCTGGCCAGCATCAATGGCATTGTCTCTTTTGCGCAGCTCTATCGCATTCCCTTGCTCATGCTGATCAGTTACCGCGGCCATTTTGGCGAACGCGATCCATGGCAAACGCAGGGCGGCGCTGTGACTGAGCCGCTGTTGCAGGCCCTGGGCATTCGGTACCAGTTTCTGGATGAGCCTGCCAGAGCAGAAACTTCCATTGCCGAAGCACAAACTCTCGCGTACAGCAGCCTGCATCCGGTGGCCCTGCTGCTGACGCGCAAACTTATGTGGGAAGAAGCATGAAGAATCGAGTGATCGCGCGTGATCGGGCGATCCGGTGAGCGGAGTGCAAGAATGAGTTCTCTTATTGAATGCCCGCCGCGGTCTAATTGCTGAGTGCTACTATGTTGCGTCTAGATTGCATTCGTTCCATTTACGACCGGCTGGAAGAGTGTCTGGTGGTCACCATCATGGGCGCGGTTGCGGCCGAGCTGCAGTCGCTGGGACATCGCCCGAATTTCTTCTACCTTCAGCACGCCATGGGACTGGCCTCTTCTACGGGCCTGGGACTGGCACTGTGTCTGCCCCAGCAGCGCGTTGTGGTATTGGATGGTGATGGCTCCGTCTTGATGAACCTGGGTGGGCTTACCACGCTGGCCCGCTACCGGCCCAGAAATCTTGTGCACGTGGTATTTGATAATGAGAGCCTGCTTTCTGTAGGTGGCTTTCCCACGGCAACCGGCACTGGCAGCGACCTGGCAAAGATTGCGGCAGCCGCGGGAGTTCCGCACACCGGGACCGTGAACACCTGTAAAGAATTTACCGCCGCCTTCGATGCGGCATTGCGCAGTAATGATCTGAGCTGTATCGTCGCCAAGGTCGAAGCCACCGGCCCAAAAGGATATGTAACCGAGCTTTCCCTGCTGGAAAACAGGTTTCAGTTTAAGCAGCATATTCAGAGCCTGGCGGCGAGCAAATAGCAATTGGCAAATGGCAACTGGCCTTGAGCCGATGGGTCTTGGATCTTAACTTCTTGGCTTTTGGATCAGTCTTAAATCAGCGTCATCGGTAGTAAGGTTTTGATTTTTGCCAATTGCTATTTGCTATCTGCTATTCCGGAGGCTGAGGAATGTCGAACGTCCTACTCGAGCTAATTAGAGAACTCAACGCCGGCGCCCTGAAAATCGTCGATCTCACCCAAACACTAACTCCAGAGACTCCTTTATTACCTCTTCCCTCGCAATGGAATAACACACCGGCATTCCGCATCTGGGAGCTTTCGCGTTATGATGACCGCGGTCCAGCCTGGTATTGGAACGGCTTTGAGACTGGAGAGCATACGGGCACGCATTTTGATGCGCCCGTCCATTGGGTCAGCGGCAAGGACCTTCCGGAAAGCAGCGTGGACCGCATCCATCCAAAAAAGTTTATCGGGCCCGCCTGCGTGATTGACGTGAGCGCGGACGTACAAAAAGACCCTGATTTCCTGCTTACAGTCGAGCGCGTGAAACAATGGGAATCGGCGCACGGAAAAATTCCTGCTGCCGCCTGGGTGCTGGTGCGCACTGGATGGTCACAACGTACCGATCCTGGCGACTACATCAACCTGCGGGAAGATGGCCCGCATACCCCAGGATTTGTGAAAGAGTGTTCAGAATTTCTTTCCCGCGAGCGCGATGTGCTCGGCGTCGGCGTCGAAACGGTAGGAACGGATGCCGGACGCGCTGCCACATTCAATCCACCGTTTCCCAACCATTACGTGATGCACGGCAGCGGCAAGTTTGGGCTGGCGGGATTATGCAATCTGGACCAGCTTCCACCTACGGGCGCCGTGGTGATTGCCGCGCCCCTGAAAATCATCAACGGCTCGGGAAGCCCGCTGCGCGTGATTGCGATTGTGGAACAGTAGTTAGTACGTAGGAGTTAGTAATGAGCGAGAGGGTGTTGCAAGAATCGATTTGTATTCCTGCAGCTTTCAGGTTTCGATTCGCGTCCTTCGCGTTGATTCGCGGCTAAATAGATTTTGAGTTTCATTTGGTTTGCTAACGACTAAATACTAATTACCAAGTACTGCCATCCCAATGCTTTTTCTAAATGAACACCAGGTTCGAACGTCGTTAAATGTTGACGAGGTCATCCGCGCTCTCCACGAAGCTTTTGCGCGCGATTTCCACTTGACGCTGAAAATGCCGGTCCGTACTCAGCTGGACGCCGGCCCGAGTATCCTCCTGCTGATGCCGTGTCACGATAGCGAACGCAATGCGGCCGGCGTCAAGATCGTCACCGTAAATCCGGACACGGGCGTAAATGCCACTTATGCGCTGCTTGATCCGGCCACGGGCAAGACACTGGCCGTGATGGAGGCAAACTATCTTACTGACCTGCGCACCGCCGCCACTTCCGCGGTCGCCACCGATCTGCTTGCACGCCCAGACGCGCAAGTCCTGGGCGTCTTTGGCACAGGACGCCAGGCCAAAGCGCACCTGATCGCGCTTCCGCGGGTCAGGCCTTTCCGCCGATTTCTAGTCTGCGGCTCCGGACGTTCTGATCCAGGCGGGTTTTGCAAGATGATGCGGGAAGAACACGGAATTGAGGTAGAGCCGGTCTCTGCTGAAACTTGCGCGCGCGAGTCCGACGTCCTCTGCACTTGCACTACTTCGCATGTGCCTTTGTTCGATGGCCGTCTGCTGCGGCCCGGCACACATTTGAACCTGGTGGGCGCGTTCCAAACCCACACCCGTGAAGTGGATGATGAGACCGCAAAGCGCTCTCGCATTGTGGTGGACACCGAAGAAGGCGCGCTAGAAGAAGCCGGTGACCTGCTAATCCCTTTAAACAATGGCGTGATTGCCCGCGATCAGATCGTGGCCGACCTGCACCAGATTGCCAGCGGAAAGAAGCCCGGAAGACCATCGCCAGAAGATATCACCCT
This sequence comes from Candidatus Angelobacter sp., assembly GCA_035294925.1. Classification (GTDB taxonomy): domain Bacteria; phylum Acidobacteriota; class Terriglobia; order Terriglobales; family Acidobacteriaceae; genus Angelobacter. Next base: position 40,860 of record DATGJZ010000092.1, read on the forward strand.
GTTTAAAAGCGTCGGCTGTGCGTTGGAGGATTTGGTAACGGCAAACTTGCTGTGGAAACATTTCGTAAAATAGCACTCTGAGCGGATTCATTCGCGTTTTTCGCGTGCGTTCGTGCCTAAATATGTTTTGGGTTCCGTTGGGTTTTGCTCACTACTAAATTCTGAGTACTAAATACTATGGTCGATTTCGCCATCATCGGCGCCGGAGTCTTCGGTTCCTGGACTGCGCACTGTCTCCGCCGCAGAGGGGCTAGCGTTAAGCTGCTCGATGCCTATGGCGCGGCCAACAGCCGTGCCAGCTCCGGCGGGGAAACCCGCGTCATCCGCATGGGCTACGGTCCGGATGAGCTTTACACCCGGTGGTCTGCACGCTCGCTACTAGTCTGGAAAGAATTTGCCGAACGCACAGGGCAGCAGTTTTTTCACCAGACCGGCGTGCTCTGGCTTAGCAACGATGCTGACGCGTACACCATGCAGTTGCTGGATGTGCTGAACAGAAACAAGATGGTGTGCGAAAAACTATCGGCCACGGAGATTCGCCGGCGCTGGCCTCAGCTCTCGTTTGGGGATGTAACCTGGGGCGTGCTGGAACCGGAAAGCGGCCTGCTCATGGCCCGGCAGGCAGTCCAGGCACTGGTAAAGGACGCTGTAAGGAATGGAGTGGAGTTCACTCACGGCTCTGTCCTGCCGCCAGTATCGTCAAGCAACAAACTGAATGCGGTCCGCACCAGCACCGGTGATTCCATCGCTGCCGGAGTCTTTATCTTTGCCTGTGGGCCGTGGTTGCCCAAACTATTCCCGAGCTTGCTGGCGGGTCGCATCTCCCCGACGCGGCAGGAAGTTTTCTTTCTCGGCCCACCTTCCGGCAGTGACGGTTTTCGTCCGCCCAAAATGCCGGTCTGGTTGCACCATACCTATCCCGACCTTCCCTATGCGCTGCCGGACATCGAGAACCGGGGCTTCAAAATAGCTTTTGACAGGCATGGTTCGGACTTTGATCCTGATAGCGGTCCGCGGATCGTTGGTGAAAAATCCATCACCGAATTGCGCGCCTACCTCAAAGATCACATTCCCGCGCTTCATGATGCTCCAATCGTTGAAACGCGTGTTTGCCAATACGAGAACACCTCAAACGGCGATTTCCTGATCGACCGCCACCCAGATTTTGAAAATGTCTGGATGGTCGGCGGCGGGTCCGGTCACGGATTCAAGCATGGTCCGGCAGTAGGGGAATATGTGAGTGCGCGCATTCTGGACAACGCGCCTGCCGAGCCGCGTTTTTTCCTGGCCACCAAATTGACTATGCGCAGAAGAGCGATCTTTTAGCCTCGGCTGATCGGACATAGATGAATGGGCCAACACTAGAAGATCAAGAACCCATTTGTCGTTTTGCACCTTGAAATGACCCGCTGCCACTCACGGGGTTGCTCACAGAGCGAGAATTAGCAAAGCTTGACGTTATTGGCATGAGTCCAGGGATTTTCCAGAAATTCATACCCAAAGCCTACGAAGTCCGCGCAACCGTCGTTGATTCTCGTGTCTTCAGTGGAAAAATCGATTCCCAGTCAAGAGTAGAAACCCAGATCGATTGGCGACGCCGACCATTTGATATTGACGAGACCCCGATCTACCTTCCTCCAGCAGTCGAAGCTAAGATTCATGCGTTCATGCAAGTGTTTGGACTGATCTACGGGGCTTTCGATTCTATTGTTACGCCGGACGGACGTCACATTTTCCTGGAGGTAAATCCAGCTGGGCAATATATGTGGGTAGAAGCAAAAAACGGGCCTCCCCATCACCGCAGCACTCGCAGATAGGCTCAGCACAACTTGACAGAAAAGTAACAAAACCCACAGCCGAGGGCGGCTAATGTCACTTACTTTGCGCATCTTTGTTTTGAGCCCTTCTGCTGGGATACTCCTGTCGGGTGTACCACACCGCTCGTGGATATTTGCGCGGTTTAGAGCGCTTGGGTAACTTGGCCTGGCTCA
>DATGJZ010000093.1:0-172790 GCA_035294925.1 Candidatus Angelobacter sp.
AACAAATATCCCAAGGGCAGGAAGATCTCCGATGTAGAACTGTCCGCCATTAACCTCGTGCGTCATTCCTTCCACGGGGATTGGAACTACACCATATCGGGGCAAACAGCTTGAATCATTTATTTATGCACAAAGCCTAAGCTCTCGATCAAACCGTTTTTTGGGGTAGAGCGTGCCAAAATCTTTTTGGCTGCTCCCAAATTCCCTGGCGAATACGTCCAGGTCCTGTCGCCAGCGGCCTTCCCTTGTGGGCGGAGCATCCTGCTGCGTGATGCTTCCACAGCAATAGAGAATCATGGCGCCAAGAACCAGGAATCTGGATGGAACTCTTCGCCGAAGCAACATTGTTTCGTCCTTCCAGATTGTATTACAGCGACTTTGAGGTTGGATGCGCAGAGAATCTCCCGTATTGGTGTTGCTTCGCTCGTCGCGCGGGCAGCATAAGGACAGAATAAGACCATAATTCCCAAATTGGGTCTGCGTTCCATGGTCCCATTTGCCCGCATTTTGCGCCTTATCTCACGAAACCGGATAAGATTGAGCAGTTCTGCACAGCATGATACCTGCTCGAAATACGGCTCCAATACGAAGCCATACGAAAAGATCGAACTCTGAAAGGATAAAATCACGAGAAGAGGCAATAATTCACTCTCACCACTGCCAGAATCCACAGCAGTCCAGCGCGGACGAAGAGTATGTGGGAAGGATCCAGCTGATCGTGCCTTGTAGTTTCAACCTTCAACCGATTAAGGTGTCCATGTACTGGATCGCGGCAGAGACGCGGGATTTTGACCAATAGTCCCTCAGATAAACTTCACACTTCGTAAGCCAGTTGCGTACACTGGTCCCGTATGGATCAGCTTACCGGAAAAATCATTAGTCTGACGCCGCGACATGGCTATGTCCCTTCACTCGATATTCAGATTGAAATATCCGATTCAGAAGAGGACGAGCAGGTGGCATTTGTTTGGATGCTTGCCCGCGTTGCCGTTTCGTTCAGTCTCAACACAAAGGAAATGCCGTCTCGAAGCAACGCGGTGGACGTGGGTATTGCCGTCCCCAGGTACACCCTTCCTCACTTTCGCAAGAGCACTACTACAAACTTTCAAATGCCGTTCGACGAACGCTTGCTCGCGGATCTAGAGAACGCGCGCGAGGGACGTGACGTGGTCCTGTTTGTGTCGGTCAATTTCAGTGCAATTGTAAAGAATCCTAGGACGGTGGCAGCACTTCAGGAACTACCTCGAGGCGGCGTTATTGCTGATCCAAGGTACGGCGGGCAGGAGATGGTCTTTGTTGTTCCGCGATCACAGTGGGTGGAAATCATCCAGGGTCTGGGCCTTTCTGTCGTTGACCGACAGAAGAACTTGGACGAATACGAAGCTAAAGGAAGACAAACGCTTGAGGACCTGAATGCGACTCTACATGCGGCGAAGGAGGCTGCAAAACTCGTCGGGATCGTGGAGCATGCCAGGGTTTTCGAAGAAGAGGCTCATAGCCACAGACGGTCCGCGAATTGGTGGCTGTCCTTCACAATAATTCTTGCTTTATGCGCCGGTACCGTGGCTTATGTCAATTTCGTCAACACGGAGCGCCTCGTCGCACATGTAATTTCGGAAAGACCGGATGCACAGAATGGGAAACCCGCAGAAGCCCGGGTGGGGCTGACAGGATTGGAAATACAGCTGAGTGTTGCGAAGCTCATTATTCTTTCAATTCTTTTATCTGGCAGCATTTGGGCTGGCCGAGTGTATAAGTCTCATCGACATAACTTCGTCATCAACCGACATCGAAGTAATGCTCTTAGTACTTTCCAAACATTCGCGACCAGCAGCTCCGATCCTCAGATTAAGAATGCTGTATTGTTACAAGCTACGACGTGTATTTTTGGGCCCCAGAACACGGGTTATATTGGCCAAGAGAAGGAGGCTGAAACATATCCGCAGATTCTTGAGATCATCCGCGGTGTAGGGGGCTCGGCTAAATCTGAATAAGGAAGGGAGCATTTGTAAGAGCTGACGAGCTACGGTGCCTTCCTATTTGGCTGGATCCGGCGTTCGTTGACATTTTCACATCTGGAGTAGTCGCCCATGTTGAACACCATCGTTTCTCTGATTACAACCCTGGGCTTCGGAGGGTTGATCGGCGCGTTTTTCCAATCTCGCTTTGAGCATCGCAAGCATCTTAATGAGCAGGAACACGGCCTGAAGCACAAGCGATATCTGTGCATTCTGATTCTCATGCTTACGAAACTCGACCCTGACGCGGGAATGCGACACTTGAAAGAGCATAGGCCAGACTTGAAAGACTTAAATGATCTAGACGCGGAGATTCGGATGGAGCTTCTGAACGCTGTTTTGTTCGCCAGCGATGGCGTGATCAGCGCAATGGCGCAATTCATCGGGCAACCGAGTTATTCGTCTTATGTCAAAACCGCGGCTGCCATGCGGAGAGATTTGTGGCACAAGAAGACAGCTATTGATGAAACAGCTTTGAAGGTCGTTGCAGTGACGGAGAAGAGGCCGGAGTCGGTAACCCGCGCCGCCGCCCACTAGCCATTTCGCGTGTCTTTTTTAGTCGTGCAGGGTCACAACCAGCGCAGTTGCAAATCGTGGTAATGGATTAGTCTCTGAACAGAGCAACGGCTCCAAGTGCAAGAACAGCAAGCATACTGTAGCTTGCGACGGTTGGGCTTTCCGGTTTGCCATTGAAAGCAAAGGAGGCAAAATGCTCACAGTTCTGCGCGAAAAGATGGTAAGGCTTTCCTATGCTGTCGTTTACCCGCGTCATGATCATTTGAACATGCGCGTTGGAAAGCGGACGCTGGTGTGAATGAACTGTTCCACCTTCGGCGAATACATTCCAATCAGCGTTAATAATACCTACGCCCTTTTGATTGTGGGCTACCATTGCGCGAACTCCGTTCCACACCGTGACAATGCCGTGATGCCAAATGCCGAGCTCTGAACGGTAGACCTTGACCCAATCGCCGGGTACAGGAATGAACGTGGCAACCGGTACGGCCAGTTCGTAGAGGCCAAGAGCATTGGGGATGGCGAACGATTCAAAGGGATTATTCGGGTCCAGCGGCAGAAATACTTCCGCATCGGCCGGTTCTGTGTAAAGGGGATGGATCACATTGTTGTACAAAGGGTTCACTTTCCTTTCCAACTACTCTCCTAATTAGATCAGCTTGCTGAGCAAAAGTCCCCAAAAAATGTCGGAGGTAACCGGTTTGGGCATTGCTGCGAACCGGGCGCACGATTAAAAAGCTCTTATTTTAGAGCCCTGCTATGCCGTGATCTAAGCGGCCCTTTGTTATGAGAGCTCTCTGAAGCTGCAACTGGGCGGGTAGAATCTTTGGGATTCTGGCCGGTTCCTTCGCTGCGTTCAGGATCTCGCCTGCAGGTTCAAGCTCTGCTCAACCCTGCACAACGGCTCGACTTTGGCCCAAATGTGGGTTTTCAGAATGGCAAGAGGTTGAGTTTCTGGTTCACGCAACCACCTTGCAGCGCAGGGGTGGTTGGGGCGGACACAAGTTTAGACCCTCCGGGCCGCTCTTTCTGCAAACTGCTTATGCCGCCCCGCCGGGGCTCATCCGCATTTTCTTCTTTTCCCAGCGCTCGCGCGCTGGGCTCAGTAATTCCGCCCGCTTTGCGGGCTTGAGTGATTGAGGCATCCACATTCCGAATGTCTTGAGTGAACGGTGTTGAGGGGCCCCCGGGCGTATCAGGATGAGAGAATCGGTGTCGAAGTTCAAGGAGACGGCTGCCGGCCCGAGGGCCCCGCTCATAGTTTGGGGGCGGAAGGAAAGTTTTTTGTGGATATCGGATTACATTACCGTACCATCCCTGCAGGTTTCCACCCAGCGGATGGCGTCAGCTGACATGTTGGCCCGATTCTGATCGAGAAAGCTCTGTACAAGTTTACGAACTCCAGGATGGTGCAAATGCCCTAGTCCGTGTAATGCATAGCCCTGCGTCCTCTCATCTGGCAACTCCAAGATTTTCGAGAGGGTGTCAAACATAGAATCTAATAGTATTCGGTGCTCATCGTCGACGTGTACTATGTCTCCTTCTTTGATCTGTTGGGTGAAGTTGAGGTATTCCCAGAAACCGCCCGCTACAAGGTCCCACCACATCTCGAAACAGTTCTCAAGAACCCGCACTTGTGAAGTCGAGACGAAGTCGGCATAGACCGAGTACATTGAACGGATGCAGGCTAGTCGCTCCGGCAGCGGCACTGCCGGGAGCCAAATGTGCTTGTGTAACTTGAACGGGTCAGGCCCAAGCATCGCCCATATTCCGGTGTTTATTTGAGGAAGAGAAAACGCCGGTGCGATATTCGCGAAGTTGGTGAACAGACGAGTCATATGCTCGACTATGGTGGACGGAAGCGAAATGCCTGAGTCGTCCCACATACTCCAAGTAGCGAGAGCGGGGTCCTGATACCAGAACTCCTCGACTTCAATCTCGTGATCAAAGAAAAAACTCACGAACTCATCGAAGCTGAGTTGGGAGAGATCGAAAAGGGGCTTATCAGCATCCATTAGTTCTCTAATCAGTCGGACTATTATGCCGCCCCGCTGAGGCTCCGGCACGTTCTTCTATTCCTTCCCCGACCCTTGCGGCCTGGGGTAACTTCCTGACGCGCATTACGGCGCTGTGACACAGCGGGTGGACGTGATGGACGGAGTGGACGTTGTGGACTTGGTGGACTGAGCGGACCTAGTGGACGGAAGGAGCAGATGCTCGCCGCTAGCTCCTGGCTTCTAGCCAACCCGAGTGTCGCCACCTCCGGGGCTCGATATTTTCGTTAAGCTAACCCAGGCCTAAAGCAAACCCTCTGTGTCGGCCTGGGCTAACTTCTTTACGCGCCTTACGGCGCTGCGCGTTGGCACTGCTGGCTCCTGTTTTCCCCTAGTGATTATTGTTAGACCTAAAGCCGCTCTAACAACGGTAAACCGTCATTATGAAGAGAACCTCACAATGAAAGTGCTCTAATCATTCATTTCATTGCCTTCTTGCTTTCATGCTCCAGAAGCCAGCGCTTGCGCTCGATGCCGCCACCGTAGCCGGTGAGTGAACCGTTCGATCCGATCACCCGGTGACACGGCACCACAACCCCAATCGGGTTTGAGCCATTGGCCAGGCCAACAGCCCTGACTGCGGCAGGGCGGCCGATTTGCCCGGCCAGCTTCCCGTAAGAAACCGTGACGCCACAGGGAATTTTCCGCAATGCGCGCCATACCTCGCGCTGAAAAGGCGTGCCCGCTGTTTGCACCGGCAAGGCGTCTATGGCCGCAAGTTCTCCGGAAAAGTAGGCGCGGATGGCACGTGTTAAGCCATTCGCATTTCGGGTGGCTTCGAGTTGAAATCCATTTTCGCCATAGTGCAGCCGCAGCAGACGGCGCATGCGTGCCTCGTGGTCTGTCCAGTCAACGGCGCGCAGATTTCCATCGTGGTCGGACACAATGAGCAACTCGCCGATAGGCGTGTCGATTCGATCCATCAGCAACTGCAGCACCTCATCCATGCGCCCTCCCGGCAACCGGAACCACGGTAGTGTCGGCGACCCAGAGGTGCTGCGCGGCATAAGCACGCCACGGACGCCACGGCTCGGCCCGATGGAGCAAACTGGCCGGAGTCGGACGCGTTCCATCGATCGCCGCTACACCGCGAAGCAGCCCGATGTCAGAGGCAGGAAATGCATCTGTCTCCCGCAGAGCGCGCAGCGCGATATACTGTGCCGTCCACTCGCCAACGCCACAGATGGTGCGCAACCGCGTGATCGCCTCTTCAATTGTTCCAAATGGACGAAACAGGCTCGAGTCAGCCACAGCCGCTTCCGCCAAAGCCTTCAACGCAGCTCGACGTGCACCTGGCATGCCCAGACCGCTGAGGTCTGCGCGGGCGAGCCGCCTTGCTGTGGGAAAGACGCGCGACAGGTTCGGATGGCTACTATGGCTCTTGGATACCGGCTTACCCTGGAGGGCCACCAGCTCTCCCGCAAGCCGGCGTGCAGCGGATACACTGATCTGCTGGCCAAGAATGGCTCGCACGGCCAGCTCGAAGCCGTCCCATCCGCCGGGCGCTCGCAGTCCTGGCCGCCGCGCCACCAAAGGCGCAAGCAGCGGATCGCGTGAAAGATGCGCGCCGATGGTCTCGATGTCCGCGCCGAGATCGAACAGGCGGCGTACGCGAGTCACAATGGCAGGCAAAGAGCTGACGTTGGGAAAACGGATGGTAACGCCGAGGCTCTGCCGCTGCGGCAGGTGCGTGACTTCAACACTTCCAGAGAAGCCGTCAAGCTCAACCGTGCGCAGGTAACTCGCGTTCTCCACTACTTCAACGCCGGGAATTGCGCGCGCTCTAAGGTAGGCGAGCATAGACTCCCAGTCATAGGGCGGCCGGTAACGCAACCGCAGCGTCACGCCTGCTTCAACGCCAGGATCGTTTGCGGAGCTTTTTCGCCGCAGTGAGCTGGGCGGACGATGAAAGAGGTCGCGGAATATTTCATTGAATCGCCGCACGCTGCCGAACCCAGCCGCCAGCGCAATGTCCGCCATGGACATGCGCGTTTCGTGAATGAGCTGCTTGGCAAAAAGCACGCGCCGGGTCTGTGCTACAGCAATGGGTGAGGCCCCAAGATGCTGCAGGAACAATCGCCGGAGCTGGCGTCCGCCTACGCCAAGGCGCTCCGCCAGTGTTTCTACGCTATCGCCATCGCCATCCAGGGCGCCATCGGTAATCAGAGCGAGTGCCCGGGAAACTGTATTTGAGGTTCCCCGCCATGAGGCCAGATCGGGAGCCGTCTCCGGCCGGCACCGCAGGCAGGGACGAAAGCCCGCGTCCTGTGCTGCCGCCGCCGAACTGAAAAAACGGCAATTCTCAAACTTAGGGGAGCGGGCCGGACACACCGGCCGGCAATAGATGCCCGTGGACGTGACACCAACGAACAACAGTCCGTCGAAACGCGAATCGCGGCTCTGGAGAGCGCGATAACAGATCTCTGGATCGGGCAGTTCCATGCGCTGATTCTCTCACGCGCCAGGGAAGCGGGCTGGCGCTTTTCGGACATGATCACTTTGCGGCAGCAGTAGGCTGATGTTATGCGACATTTTGTGGGTTTTGCGGCTGTGCTTAGAGTACACCGGTCGGTGAAGCCGGGTTAACTTCCTGCTTCGGCGCTCCAGTCCCCAACTGCATCACATGACGCTCGACTTCCCTTAGTCCGCCGCGAAGAGGCAGATTGAGTTGAATCCGTCCGACACTGACAAAGCCGGCTTTAGCCAGCACCCGTGCGGACGCCGGATTATTGGGAAACGTATCGGCCTGGAGTGACGGGATTCCCAGCCAGCGCGCGTATTCAATCAGGCCCTGCAAAGCTTCACTGGCAAACCCCTGCTTCCAATGAGGCCGCCCGATCCAATAACCCACGTAGGGCATCTCTCTTGCTCCTCCCAAACCGATGGAGCCGATAAACTCGCCGGAACTTGCCAGCAGAATGGCGAACACATGCTGGTCGGGGCTGGTGCGGCGCTCAATCCACTCGCGCGCCGCTTCCTCACTCATCGGGTCGCTCATGCTGGCAGTCATCTGCACGGCTTCGCTGTCATGCAGAAGCAGGCGCGCAATCTCAGACGCGTCGGTGGCCTTCAATAGCCGCAAGCGCAGACGCCTGGTACAGAGATATGCGTGAGGATTGGTTGTCACACTCGAATGACCCGTGACAACGATTTTATCTGAAGGCTCAAACCAACCTACGTCACGCTGCTGCCCGTGGCGGGATCAGCCACCGTGCTCATCCCGGCGCTGACGGGCTCCGGCATGCCTTTGCCTGCCAGGAGATGGCGGAGAACATATTGCAGAATGCCGCCATGCTGGTAGTAGAGAATTTCCTGCGGAGTATCAATGCGCACGTTCGCGCAAAACTCCGTCAAATGACCTTCTGGGGAAGTTGCGCGGACCTGGAGTTGACGTCCGTTCGCGAGCTTCTCTTGCAACAGCTTCGGCAGCCCCAGAATCTCGTAAGTCTCGTCTCCCTTGAGAGCTAAGGTGTCCGGGTCTTCCTCGGGCAGGAACTGCAGCGGCAGAACTCCCATTCCCACCAGGTTGGAGCGATGGATGCGCTCATAGCTCTCCGCAATCACAGCGTGGACGCCGAGCAGGTAGGGGCCCTTGGCGGCCCAGTCGCGGGAGGAGCCGGAGCCATATTCCTTGCCCGCCAGAATAATCAGCGGGACGCCGTCCGCCCGGTATTTTTCTGAAGCATCGAAGATGGACATGACCTGGCCGCTGGGAAAATGTTTGGTCACCCCGCCCTCGGAGCCAGGCAGAAGTTGGTTGCGCAGGCGGACGTTGGCGAACGTTCCCCGCACCATCACTTCATGATTACCGCGGCGCGAACCGTAGGAATTAAAGTCTTTAGGTTGCACGCCCAGATCTTGCAGATACTTTCCGGCGGGACTGTTGGCCTTGATCGAGCCGGCAGGCGAGATGTGGTCTGTGGTTACGCTGTGCCCCAGTTTGGCCAGAACGCGCGCGCCCTTGATATCGCGCACCGCGGCAGGCTTCGCCGGCATGTCATCAAAGTACGGCGCCCGCTTGATGTAGGTGGAACCCGCGTCCCAGCGGTAGGTTTCGCCTTGAGGCACGGGCAGGCTTTTCCATTCCGCGTCACCATCAAAAATGTCAGCATAGTTTTTGGTAAACATGCCGGAGTCAATGCAGTCCTGCCTGGTCTTCTCCACCTCCTGCTGGGTAGGCCAGATGTCGCGCAGGTACACCGGATTGCCGCTTTTATCCTTGCCCAGCGGCTCACGCGTGATGTCAGCATCGATGCGCCCGGCAAGGGCATAGGCCACAACCAGCGGCGGCGACATCAGGTAGTTGGCGCGAATTTCAGAGTTGATGCGTCCTTCAAAGTTGCGATTGCCGGAAAGCACAGAGACGGCGACGAGTTCTTTTTCATTGATGGCGTAAGAAACATCCTGCGGCAGAGGCCCGGAGTTGCCAATGCACGTGGTACATCCGTAGCCCACAATGTGGAAGCCGAGTGCCTCCAGATAAGGGATGAGTCCGGCGCGGCGATAGTATTCCGTCACCACGCGCGAGCCGGGGGCCAGCGAAGTTTTGACCCAGGGTTTGCGCTTCAGGCCTTTTTCCACCGCCTTCCTGGCCAGCAGTCCGGCGGCAAGCATTACCGAAGGATTCGAGGTGTTGGTGCAGCTGGTGATGGCGGCAATCACCACGGAGCCATCGTGAAGCTCTTCAAAAATGTCCTCTCCAACTTCCTTCACCGCTGCCGGCGCGTGTGGATCTTCCACGGCGACGGCAGTCGGATTTCCACCTTCACCCTCAAACCGCGCCACCTGCTTGGGCGCTGCCGCCCGGCCGGCGTCGCGAGGCATGCGCGGCGTGATCAGCGTAGGCAGCGCCGCCTCGAACGAATCCTTGACTTTGGAAAGCGCCACCCGGTCCTGCGGGCGGCGAGGTCCGGCCACGCTGGGCTCAACTGTGCTCAGATCAAGCTCCACCACTTGCGAGTACCCGGCTTCCGTGCTCTCGGCGGTATGGAACAGGCCCTGCTCTTTGCAATAGGCTTCCACCAGCGCGATCTGCTCCGGTGACCGTCCCGTCATGCGCAAATAGCCCAACGTGGTTTCGTCCACCGGAAAAATGCCGCACGTGGCGCCGTACTCTGGAGACATGTTGGCGATGGTGGCGCGGTCAGCCAAAGGCAACGCGGAGAGGCCGGGACCAAAGAACTCCACAAATTTTGCCACCACACCCGTCTTGCGCAGGATTTCGGTAACGGTAAGGACCAGGTCCGTAGCAGTGGATCCTTCGCGCAGCCCGCCCGTGAGTTTGAAGCCTACAACCTGCGGCACCAGCATGGATACCGGCTGGCCCAGCATGGCCGCCTCTGCTTCAATTCCGCCCACACCCCAGCCCAGCACCCCCAGCCCGTTAATCATGGTGGTGTGCGAATCGGTGCCTACCAGCGTATCCGGATATGCCTGCGCCGTGCCGTTCTTCTGTTCGGAGAAGACTACGCGCGCCAGGTACTCAAGGTTGATCTGATGCACAATGCCCATGTCCGGCGGCACAACTTTGAAATTGTGGAACGCGGATTGTCCCCAGCGGAGAAAAGCGTAGCGTTCCTGATTGCGTTGAAACTCCAGCACCGCGTTGGTATGGAACGAGTTCACGGTGGCAAATTCATCCACCTGGACAGAGTGATCAATTACCAACTCCGCCGGCTGCAATGGATTGATCAAGGCAGGATTTCCGCCCATAGTGCGCACCGCATCGCGCATGGCGGCAAGGTCTACCACGGCGGGGACGCCGGTGAAATCCTGCATCAGCACGCGTGCCGGGGTGAAGGCGATTTCCTTGGCCGGGACCGCCATCGGCTTCCATTCGGCCAGAAACTTGATGTCATCGGCGGTTACACTGCGGCCGTTTTCGGTGCGCAACAGATTTTCCAGGAGAATTCGTAAGCTGTAAGGGAGGCTCTGAGTGGAACAGACATGCTTGTCCAGGGCGTCGAGGCGATAGATTCCATATTCCCGCCCGCCAACGCGCAATTTCGATTGGCTTCCGAATGTATTCATTGCTTTCACCTGTTTATTTATTAGAGTGGCACGTACCTTCAAGGGTCGCGAAAAAGCTGCCCGCCCCACCATGTTCCTTCGGAACTGGCAGGGCAATAGATCAGTATAAAAGAAACAGGCGCCGGGCTTCAGGAGCCGTTCATCCACAGGACCATCCAGAAGCTGGCGTTCAGGAGAAGGGTAATGCCCGAGGCGATGAATAGTCCTGTCGCCATTCGTCTTCTGCCGCGCCGCCGCACCATGTACCAGATAGGCGCAATATAACCAATCTGCAAGAGCCCAACTGCACCCACCAGCACGAACACCGCTGGCAGCATGCGCTCGACCGCCACGAACAGCACGTAGGCAATGCCAAGGTGCACCATGTTGAGCAGCCAGCAGACCAGCAATCCCAGGAAAAGGCTGCCTTCATCTCTCAGTGCGGGCGGATTCTTGGTTTCGGTTTCCAGGTCACTGTGCCGCTCACCCATAAGCTACAACCTTTCCAGTACTCGCCTTAGCAGTTCCGTGGACGCATCAAGCTGGAGCATCTCCTCTTCACTTAGGGAACGCAGAGCGGCGGCCAGCGACTCTACGCGCCGCTTGCGCCCCGCCTGAAGGATCTTTGTTCCTTTGCTTGTTGCCTCCAGCCGTACGCGGCGCTTGTCCTCCGTCTCGTGGCGGCGCACCAGCCCTTCGCTCTCCAATCCGGCGACGATGCGGCTCATGGTGGGCGGCCGTACCTGCTCCGCCTCAGCCAATTCTCCCAGGGATTTTGGCCCGCCAAAAACCAGCACCGACAAAGCCGAAAGCTGCGCCGGACCAATGCCGCTGGCCAAGTCCCGCACCCGCAGCCGTCGCAGCAGGTGAATGGCGGACGAGTGCAGCCGGTTGGCTACCTCGAACGTCCCTGGTGCCTTTTTATCCGGCCCCTCGTTTTTTCTCTTGCTTTCAGCCATGAAATATAGTTAGCTATGCTAAGCAATTTCGATATTGGAGGTCAAATATCATGAACACCATAGGCACTGGAATTGGAATCTCGCGCCTGGGCCAGGTAGCCGTGAACGCCCACGACGTGGACCGCGCAATTTCATTCTACCGGGACAAACTGAAGCTGCCGCTGCTGTTCACCACCGGCGATCTGGGGTTCTTCGATTGCGGAGGCGTCCGCCTGATGCTCTCCCGGCCGGAGAAACCGGAGGTCGACCATCCCAGTTCAGTGCTCTACTTTGTGGTGGCCGATATTGAAGCGGCATACCAGCAATTGCTCGCTGGAGGCGTGCGTTTCGAAGACAAGCCGCACCTGATCGCCCGTATGCCCGCCCACGACTTGTGGATGACCTTCTTCCGCGATTCAGAGGAGAACCTGCTGGCCCTGATGAGCGAAGTGCCGCGCGCAAAGTAAAAACCGCACCGCGGATACCTTTTGATGCACTCGAACGAACACCACTTCATCACCCGCTGGCGGATACAAGGCGTCAGCGACGAAATCTACAACCGTGGTCCTGGGCTCGGTGTGGCTAGTGTTGGAATAAGCTCAGTCTTTTTCTTCCGGATGATTCGCATCGGAGAGTATTTTCCACAACGCAGTGCCGCCATCCACAATCTCCGTTTTACGGCATTTGCGGCATTGATACTCACGCATGTCGCGGCCGGTGAATGTGGTTTTTTCAATCTGGTCCATCTCTCCGCCGCATTCCGAACAAGTCCTGTCTGCCATAGGAAGCACCTTTGATTGCGCGCCGAAACTCCGGGGCGCTGCACACTAATTCTAGGCTCTTTGACGTCTTTCCATTTTGTTCGCCAGGTCAGTATAAATTTTTGTGGAAATCAGGGAAGTATCTTTCACGCAAGAGCCTTAAATTCCCAGAAAGCAGTCCATGGCAAAACCGCGTAGAAAATCCCGGCTTGCACCTGGGCTGGTGCCCTCTGAACGAGCCTTTGAATGGTATCCTCAGACGCAACAGCATGTATCAAGAGCTTGAGCCGAGGGAGAGTTTTGTCTGTCCCGCCAGTCCGGCATTTGCGAAAATCATCTGAGGTTGCAGGAGTCTACAAAATGTCCACGCCGGACACCAACGGAAAAATCGGGCTGTTTCCGGATCTTCTGGGCGATAACCCCGAGACCAGCAGGATGGACGGCATGCTCCCCTCCCAGGAGATCAGGGAGTTGATCGCCAACGGATCGATCTCCGCTCCTGCCTTCTCCGACATAGCTGAGCAGCAGATTCAACCGGCCAGCCTCGATCTCAGGCTGGGGGACATTGGTTATCGCGTACAGGCCAGCTTCGTGCCACAGAACCGGACTGTGGAAGGCGGAATTGTCGATGCCGGCTTGAGAATGGGCCGCGTGGACCTGACCAGGACTACGGTTTTTGAAAAAGGCTGCGTCTATATTGTTCCGCTGGTCGAAGAGCTGCACCTTCCGGAGAACGTATCCGCTCGCGCCAATCCCAAGAGCAGCACCGGCCGGCTCGATATTTTTACCCGCCTGATTACTGACTATGGAGAGGAATTTGAACAGGTCCGTCCGGGTTATAAAGGTAAGCTCTATGCAGAGATTGCTTCCCGTACATTCTCCATCGTCGTGCGCGCCGGCATGACCCTGAACCAGTTGCGTTTTGTTCACGGCAAGCCCAAGCCTTCTGATCGTGCGACCACCGCCCTCGACAAGGAAGAAGCTCTCGTCTATGGCGAAGAGGGGACCCCATCGAAGGCGCGCATCGGCAAGAAGAGCATCATGCTGTCGGTCAACCTGCAGAGCGGTGATTCCTCTGAAGTGGTGGCGTACAAGGCCAAGAGGAACGCGCCCGTCATTGATTTGGCCAAGCTAAACCACCACGATCCGGATGACTTCTGGGACATAAAGCGCGATCTGGGAAAGCGCGGCCTGATCCTTGAGCCTGGGGATTTCTACATCCTCGCTTCCAAGGAGAAAGTGAGTGTTCCACCGGATTGGGCTGCTGAAATGGTTTCCATGGACCAGGATATTGGCGAGTTCCGCATCCACTACGCCGGATTCTTTGATCCCGGATTCGGTTATGGCGCGAACGATGTGCGGGGTACGCGCGCAGTCCTTGAGGTTCGAGCCCATGAGGTTCCGTTTCTGATTGAACACGGCCAGATTATGGGCCGCCTCATGTACATACCTCTGCGCTCCCGCCCGGACAAGATTTACGGTGTTGAGATTGGTTCTTCTTACCAGCGACAGGGACTGGCGCTCAGCAAACACTTCAAGAAGTTATAAGTTGCGACCGCCCGGCTGCGGCTCAATGACAGCTCCGCTCATTTCACCGGCATCCCTCGCACACCTCCCTCGATTTGATTTATCCTCAAAATGTCTTCTGGCGGACATGAAGATACTCGTGATCGGCAACGGTGGAAGGGAACACGCGCTGGCATGGAAGCTGCGCCAGTCGCCTCGTGTGTCCGAGGTGCTCTGCGTTCCCGGCAATGGAGGCATCTGCGCAGAAGCCACCTGTCTCCCTGGCGAGGCCAGGAACATCGAGAGCCTGCTCGCCGTGGCCCATCAGCAGCAGCCGGATATCACCTTGGTAGGTCCGGAGTTGCCGCTTTCACTGGGCATTGTGGACGAGTTTTCGCGCCGCGGGCTGCGTATCTTTGGTCCCAAACAGGCTGCGGCCCAGCTTGAATCCAGCAAGAGTTTTGCCAAAGAATTCATGCAACGGCACCAGATACCGACGGCGCATTACGCCGTCTGTTCGTCAGAGGACGAGCTACGCAAATCTCTGGGCCTGTTTTCTACTCCAATCGTGGTCAAGGCCGACGGTTTGGCGGCGGGCAAAGGCGTTGTGATTGCCGCCAGCAAGGAAGAAGCCGCCACCGCCGGCGCGGAGATGTTCAGCGGCAAACTGCTGGGCAGTCCGGCTGCAAAAGTCGTTCTGGAAGAATGCCTTCAGGGTGAAGAGTTGTCGTTTCTCGTTGTGAGTGATGGAGAGCGGGTTGCGCCGCTGGTGGTTTCACAGGACCACAAGCGGGTTGGAGATGGCGATACCGGCCCCAACACCGGCGGCATGGGCGCTTATTCGGCTGACTCGCTGATTGATCCTGCCATGGTGGAATGGCTGCTGAATCGTGTTGCCAAACCCACTATCGCCGGCATGAAGTCAGAGGGCGCCGAGTATCGCGGCGTGCTCTACTGCGGGCTGATGATGACCGCCCGCGGCCCCATGGTGCTGGAGTTCAACTGCCGTTTCGGCGACCCGGAAACGCAGGCCGTCCTGATGCGTATGGACAGCGATCTGGTTGAAGCCGTGGAAGCCTCAATCGAAGGACGCGTGAGCGAAGGAGTGTTTCATTGGTCGGCGGACGCATCCTGCTGCGTGGTCATCGCCTCCGGCGGATATCCCGGAAGCTTCCTTTCCGGTAAATTGATCTCCGGGCTCGATGGCGTGGCCGAGCTTCCAAATGTAAAGGTCTTTCATGCGGGAACCACCCAGCGTGATGGCGAGTTTTACACCAACGGAGGCCGCGTGCTGGGCGTCACCGCGCGGGCACCCAAGCTGGAAGACGCGGTTGCTCGGGCTTACGAAGCTGTCGGGATCATCAAGTTTCAGGACATGTATTTTCGCAAAGACATCGGCGCCCGAGTCATGGGGAAATCCGCGCCCGGCCCGCAGCAGCAGGCGGGACAGGCCAGCTAGCCGGGCCATAGCGTAATTGAAAATTCATAATTTAAATTAAGGAATAACAAGGAATGTCACAGAATCCGCTGGTTTCAATTGTCATGGGATCAGACTCTGATCTCGAAATCATGAATGAGGCTGCCAAAGCGCTCGACCAATTCGGCATTTCGTACGAAATAGACGTCACCTCAGCGCACCGGTCTCCTGCCCGCACTTCAGAGTATGCGCGTAAGGCGGCAGGCCGTGGAGTTAAGGCAATCATTGCGGGTGCCGGCGGGGCGGCCCATCTTGCCGGGGTAATTGCCGCGGAGACGACCATCCCGGTCATCGGTGTTCCCATTCCCTCCACTTCGCTGAATGGTCTGGACTCCTTGCTCTCAGTGGTACAAATGCCGGCTGGAATTCCCGTGGCTACGGTTGCCATTGGAAAGCCCGGCGCTACCAACGCGGGCATCCTGGCGGCCCAGATTATTGGGCTGAGCGATGGAGCCGTGGCAGGCAAGCTCAAACAGCACAAGGAGAAGCTGGCCCAGGGCGTCGAAGAAAAATCGCGCAAGCTGCAGGAATCACGGCGCAAATAGCCACCAAAAATCTACCACGGAGACGCGAAGGCACAGAGATTAGACGGAGAGCGCTTTGTTTTCCAATTGCTCAATGGTTTTGGTCGATTCATGATTGCTATCGCCATCATCCCCGCCCGGTTGGCCTCCACGCGGCTGCCGCGAAAGGTCATGCGGGAAATTGCCGGCAAACCCATGGTGGGGCACGTGTACGAAGCGGCCAGGCGCTCACCGCTGTTGCAGGATGTAATCATCGCCACCGATTCTGAAGAAGTGTTGCAGCTTGCGCAGGCCAACGGCTGGAAAGCGCAGATCACCTCACCCGCGCACCGCAGCGGAACGGACCGCGTCTATGAAGTCGCGCAATGCGTCCACGCAGATGTCTATGTGAATGTTCAGGGTGATGAGCCTCTGGCCCGTCCTGAACACTTTGCGGCATTGCTCAAGCCCATGGCCCGGCCGGAAGTAATGGTTTCCACCATCAAAACGCCCTGTCCGCCGCACGACGCCCATAACCCAAACGCGGTCAAAGTGGTCACAGACAAGAATGGGCGCGCTCTTTACTTCTCCCGCTCCACCATTCCGTTTGATCGCGACCATGGCGGCGGCATTCAGTATTTCAAGCATCTCGGCTTTTATGCCTACCGCAAAGCGGCGCTGGAGCGCTTCTGCAATCTGCCGGAATCCGCCCTGGAAGCCGCGGAAAGACTGGAGCAGCTGCGTTTTATGGAGAACGGCATCGATATCTACGTGGAAGAGACGCCGTTCGACACAGTTGGCGTAGATTCAGAAGAGGACCGCAAACGAGCAGAAGACCTGCTCAAGTCGTCAGGCTAAGGCAGTTGAGAGGATGAGGGCTCTACAGGTTTTGCCTTTGATTTTCAATTACAACTCACCAACTTACCCAATTACCAATTCTTTGTAATCGATAGCATAACGACTCAGGTCGCGAGGCTCGGCCGGTTCTCCTCCGCCCATATCTCCGCGGCGGCAATCCGTTTAGAAATGGAAGGATGAGAATGGAACAGGACTTCCACTACACGCGAAGGATTACGCTCACTCAGATTCTGAGTTGTGAGCTTCTGCATCGCGGTTACAAATGGGGTCACGCTGGGAACGGTCTTCCAGCAGTAGAGGTCAGCCTGGCGTTCATTGTACCGTGAATAGGCATTCAAAGCGGGCATCAGCACCATGGAGAGCACGCTGGAAGCCAGCACCAGCAGCGGCATATTGGCAAAATCCGTCCGCGAAGGAAACAAGTGGACCGTCTGGGTTA
The DNA here is from genome assembly GCA_035294925.1 of Candidatus Angelobacter sp. Classification (GTDB taxonomy): domain Bacteria; phylum Acidobacteriota; class Terriglobia; order Terriglobales; family Acidobacteriaceae; genus Angelobacter. The sequence goes on from DATGJZ010000093.1 coordinate 17,080, forward strand.
CATATTGCAGCACCCAGTTGGCAGCCCAGAATCCCACCAGGGTAACTCCAGCCTCTACGAAAATGCCTTTAAGAATGTGGCCATGCACGTGGTGTCCAAGCTCGTGCGCCAGCACCGCTTCGATCTCGTCTGTGCTGTAATTCTCGAGCAGCGTATCGGCCAGAATAATGCGCCGGGTGTTGCCCAGTCCGGTCAAGGCGGCATTGGCCTTTTTGCTCTTTTCTGAGAGCTTCCATTCGTAAACGCCCCGGATTCTCGTGCCTGCCCGCTCGCCCAGCCGCGTCAGGCGTAATTTGAGCTCCTCATTTTGCAGGGGAATGAATTTATAGAAGATCGGGAACAGCACCACCGGAGCAACCTGGGCAAAGAAAACATAAAGGCCTATAAAAATGAGCCACGCGAAAATCCACCAGTGTTCCGGCGAGGTGCGCATTAATCCGTAGACAATCTCCGCCAGAATGGTCCCTATTACCAATCCCACGACCCAGCCTTTTACCTCATCCACAATCCAGGAGCCAAGCTTCTGGTTGGAAAGGTGGAAACGGTGCTCCAGCCGGAAGCTGGTAACGTCCAGGACCAGCGTCAATAGTTTGCTGATCACGCTGAGAAGCAGGATGTAAAAAAACAAGGCCAGCGGGTAGAGGTCCCTGGCCGAATGGAACGAGAGATCGCGTAATCTGCGCGTCCAGCCGGTGGTCAGCAGCAGCACCAGGAACCCAATGCCCAGCACGAGATCGGCCATGCCCAGCCAGCGCTTGATGTGGTTATAGCGGCGGGCCTCCGGAGTATCAGGCTGCGGATTGGCAGAGGGTAAACTCATGGGTGCGTTTGTGAAACTCTAACTATTATAGATTTTAAGAGGTTTGAAGATTCTAGCTCAAGATGACAAAAGTTAACCTGCAATCTGCCACCAGAACGCAATCAGGGCAGAGGCCACTACTGCGCCTGCAGCCGCGCCAATCCAGAAATTTTGCGACCAGCTGTTCGTGGTCCGCATTATCTCGCGATTGTTAGAAACCAGCAGAATGAAGATCAGGATTGGGACGGTAAGAGCGCCGGCCAGGACCATGGACCAGTAAAGCGCATTCACCGGGTTTACCTTAATAAAGTTAAGTGCTGCGGCCAAAAACATGGCGGCAGAGATGAGGACGTAAAAACGAACCGCTTCCCAGGGATGTTCATTCAGCCCACTCTTCCATCCCATTGCTTCAGCCACGCTGTAGCACATGGACGCCACCAGCACCGGCAAAGCCACCATCCCGGCGCCGATGATCCCCAGAGCGAACAAGATGGTTCCCAGTTGTCCGACAGCCGGAGTTAGAGCTGCAGCCGCCATGCGCGTGGTCAGATCAGTATCGGGTGGCAGGCGTAACACGCTGCCGGCGGCCACCATGATGGAATAGCAAAGCACCGTGGTGACAATCGTCCCGGCTCGATGCTCCGGGCTTCCGCCACCACGCCCGCCGGCTAAAGCTACTTCGCGGCGTGAACTGGTTTGCCACACCAGCACATAGGGCGTGAGCAGCGAGCCAAAAATGGCAATCAACGCTCCGGGATAGCCTGAGCTGCGCGGAATGCGTGGAAAGATCGAGTTACTGATCACCTGCTTCCAGTCCGGATGGGCAAACACGGCGGCGAGAACATAAATGAAAAGCGGCAGGGAAAGCAGCACCAGTGTCTGCGTGATCCGGCGGTAATCCCTGAAAATCAGGATGTACCAGACAGAAAAGGACACCGCCGCAATAAAATACATGCGCGGCATCTCCATGATGATGGCGAACGCGTCCGTCACTGCCATCAAGTCGGCCACGATCATGGCCATATTGATGGCCACCACAATCAGGGCGCAGGTCAGGGCCACGGTTCGCCCATAATGGCTGCGCAGCAAGTCCACCAATCCCCGCCGGCTTTCCAGGCCAATTCTCGCGGAGACAGAAAAAACCGCCAGCAAAAAAGGAATAGACAGCAGGACAGACCAAAGCAGCGAGTAATGATAAATGGCCCCGGCCACAGTAGCCGTCAGCACCAGCGCCGGATCTACATCGGATGCCCCGGTAACAATTCCCGGCAAGATGCGTTGCAGAAAACTGCCCGGGTTATCGCCGCCCGAGCTCTTCTCCGGGGCGGGCCATCTCACAATTTTGTCGAGTTGGGCGGCGGAGCTTCTAGGGGATCTTTGGAAGCTCACGTCGCAGGTCCCTTTCAATTCGGCGTTCATGCCACAGGCGCAATGGCCTGGAGTAATTAATGATCCCGAACGCAGCGATGGCGGCGAGAAGACACGTGCTGCTGATTACCAGAAAAAAGCGGGACGCTCCTGTCCGCGCCACTTGCAGGATCACCAATACGTTCCTGGGCGTGAGCAGCATGGAGAGCGCCAACGAAAGCATGCCTATGCCGGCCAGCAGGCCGGTGGCGTTCTTGGCCCAGCGCCCTTTGGCGTGGTATTCAGCAAACAGCGTGAAGCCGTAGGAGATCAGCCCCGCGATCACCACAAAACTCGCGACAATGGCGATCCACTCCCTCAGGTCCATGCTTAGTATGACGCGTTGAGAGTAGCTTCAGGTTGGTAAGGGAATGGAACTAGAGGATCTTTTTCCCAAAGGCTGACAACGCCAGCTCCACCGCAAGATCAGCGGTGCGGTTGTGTTCATCAATCACCGGATTCACTTCCACAATTTCAAAACTGGTCATGCGTCCGTGATCGGCAATAATCTCCATGGCCAGGTGACTTTCGCGGTAGCTCGCGCCGCCCCGGACGGGCGTCCCCACTCCCGGAGCATCTTCCGGGTCAATCCAATCCATATCCAGAGAAACGTGGTAGCCAGCCGTGCCGCGGCCCGCCACGCGCAAGGCTTCTTCAATCACCACCCGCATGCCGCGCTCGTCAATATCCCGCATGGTATAGACTTCAATCCCGCTCTCACGGATGTTTTCCCGCTCGCGCGCATCAACGTCCCGCACGCCCACCAGTACGCAATTTTCCGGCTGAACCTTGGGTGAAAAATTCAGGATATTGCTCAACTCCGCCGGCCCCAATCCGAGGATCGCCGCCAGCGGCATGCCGTGCACGTTGCCGCTCGGTGACGTGTCAGGAGTATTAATGTCCGAGTGGGCATCGATCCAGATCAACCCAATTTTCTGGTTCTGCCGGCGATAAAACTCCGCTACCCCGGCCACCGTTCCGGCGGCTACGGAATGGTCTCCACCCAGGACCAGTGGAACCTTGCCCGCTTCCAGCGTCTTGAGGACCATATCGGCATGCTTGGTGCAGGTTGCGGTGATCTCTTTGAGGTATTTGGCCTTGGGATCGCCCTCCTTCTTCTGCTCGGCAATGGCCACAGATATGTTTCCGCCATCTTCCACCACGTGCCCCAGGGCTTCCAGCCGGGCCTCCAGGCCGGCCACACGCACCGCGGACGGCCCCATGTCCACTCCACGGCGGGACTGGCCCAGGTCTAAGGGCACACCCAGAATCCTGATCTTCTTCGGCACGATATTGTCGGCTGTGACCGGCTTGTTGATCGAGTCGCTCTTCGCCGCTGGCAGTACAGGCGTTGCTGTTGTCTCCGGGGTCATATCGCTCTCATCTCATGGGTAAATGCGGGTCAATGTGCGGGCAAACGGAATAGTCTCGCGAACGTGTTCCAGGCCGCAGATCCACGCCACAGCGCGCTCGATTCCCATTCCGAACCCGCCATGCGGAACTCCGCCATACTTGCGCAAGTCCAGATACCACTTGAAGGCCTCTTCCGGCAGTCCATGTTCCCGGATGCGCTTCAGCAGCAGGTTGTAGTCGCCAATGCGCTGCGAGCCTCCAATGATTTCCCCGTATCCTTCCGGCGCAAGAACGTCCACGCACAAGGCCAGCTCCGGCCGCTGCGGATCGGGCTCCATGTAGAACGCCTTTACCTTCGTGGGATACCGATGCACCATCACCGGCTTCTCGAACTGGGCGGAGAGATAGGTTTCGTCGGGTGAGCCAAAGTCACCTCCCCATTCGAACCTGGTTTCAACCTGGCCCTTGCTGTGGCCTTCCTGCAGCATCTTCACTGCGTCGTCATAGCTAATTCTGGGAAACGGCGGCTTGATGTTCTCCAGCTTGGCGACATCGCGCTCCAGGGTCTTCAAATCATCGCGGCGCTTGGCGAGTGTGGTCTGCACAATGTGCCCGATAAGGTCTTCCGCCAGTTCCATCACATCGTGCAACTCGGCAAAAGCCACTTCCGGCTCGACCATCCAGAATTCAGTCAGGTGCCTCCGGGTCTTGGATTTTTCCGCGCGAAACGTTGGCCCGAAGGAATACACCTTGCCCAACGCCATGGCCGTGGCTTCTATATAAAGCTGGCCGGACTGAGTGAGGAACGCCTCCTCATCAAAATAATCCACGGGAAAAAGCGTACTGGTGCCCTCGCACGCTGCCGGTGTCAGGATGGGAGGGTCGGTAAGAACAAAGCCCCGCTCATCAAAAAAGTTTCGCGCTGCCCGGATGATCTCTGCGCGAATCCGCAGAATGGCGCACTGGCGCGGTGTGCGCACCCACAGATGCCGGTGTTCCATCAGAAAATCAATGCCATGTTCTTTCAGGGAAATCGGAAATGGATCATCGTCGGGCACTTTCTGGATCACGCGAACATCGCTTACATCCAGTTCATAACCGCTGGGAGCGCGTTTGTCCGCCCGCACCTTCCCGGTGATCACGACACTCGATTCCAGAGTGAGGTTCTTGACCGTGTCAAAAACTTCCGGTGAAACCTGGTTCTTGGGCAGGATGCCCTGGATTACCCCTGACCCATCGCGAAAAATCGGAAACAGCAGCTTCCCGCTTTCGCGCAAGTTATACAGCCAGCCGCGTAAGGTCACGCTCTGGCCTTCATGCTTGCCAATGCTGGCGATGGTTGTGATTGGAGATTGTGTTGTGGTTTCCATTTTTTAAGCCGCGAATCAACGCGAATCCAATCTTTGAAACGCTAGAGAACCAGCGAGTAAGCCGATGACGCTGCTGTTCCGATGACCGATGCGCCGATATACCGGTGACCCGGTCTTTCAGCGTGTCTCGACCGCCGCACTCTCGAGCATCTTGAACGCTTCAGACATTTTGCTGGATACCTTAGCTCCTTCTTCCCCTTCAACTTCCATCAACAGCGGTGGAGTTTGCGGGGCCGAGCTTAGCGATTGCATCGTCTGGTTCCAGTCAATGTTGCCTTCACCCGGCCAGCGGTGCGCATCGCGCTCACGCTGGTTGTCGTGAACGTGGGTTGAGCGAATGCGGTCCTGCAAGACTCCGAATGCCTGGTGCACCGAACTCATCATGTGTGCGTGGCCGGTATCAAAGCAGACGCCCAGATCGGGATAGCGCAATGTCTTGATCAATTCCATCAGCTTTTCCGGTGTGGAAAGATCGTTGGGAATGTTCTCTACCAGCAAATCCACTCCCAGCGGCCGGGCAAAGGCCCGCAGGTGCTCAATCGAACTTAAGGCCGCCTCAAACTTACGCGGATCGTCAGCTTCATTGGTCAGACCGATGTGCTGGACCAGGAAGCGGAACGGAGCATATTCAGCCACCTCCAGCGCGCGCTTGATCTCGTCCATGGCCTCAATGCGGCCGCGCTTGTCCCCATCAACAATATTCAGCGGCGGATCCGAGCCGCGGGAAAAATCATTGCTCATGTATAGCGGCGAGTGCATGGAATGAAATTGCACCTCGCTCGCCTTGAACCAGTTGCCCACCTCGCGGACGTGGGATTTATCGGAGTAATCAAAGTGGCCGCGCGCGCCAAAAATCTCTATGGCCTGCGCGCCCCCGCGGGCGCACTCATCCAGCAGGCCCGGATGCAGGCGCTGCTTAATGAAAACGTAACTGGACATGGCGCGCAGCATCAGAACCCGACTGCCTTTCCGCCGTTGCGGCCATCCGGAGCGCCCAGCAGCTCTCCCGTTCTGGGATCAACGGCAATGCACTCTCCATCACTCCAATAGCCCTCCACGTGAATCTTGTGCCCGCGCGCCTCCAGCAGCTTGATGCTGTCCGGCGAGAATCCTACGCGCTCCACATAGATCTCATCCGGCTCCCATTGATGATGGAAGCGCGGCCCGTTCACCGCTGCCTGGATGTCCATTCCGTAATCCACCACACCCATCAGGATGTTGGCTACCGTGCTGATGATCCGCGGCCCGCCCGGAGAGCCGAGCACGAGAAACAGCTTGCCATCCTTAACCACGATGGTCGGCGCCATGGCGCTGAGCGGACGTTTCCCCGGACCAATCGCGTTCGCTTCACCCTGGATCAACCCATAACCGTTGGGCACTCCCGGCTTGGAGCTGAAATCATCCATCTCGTCATTGAGCAGAAAGCCCAACTTGCCGGATGTCACCCGCGCTCCGAACCCATCATTCAGAGTGGTGGTTACGGCCACAGCATTTCCCTGCTGGTCGACGACTGAATAATGAGTTGTATTCTCCGGCTCCGGCCCGGCATATGGGCTGTGGTTTGCGGCCTGCCGGTCGAGATCACCAAAGCCGGAAGGCCGCCGCAGCTCTTTGCTGGCGCTGGAGCGCATCATCTCCATGGAGGTTCGCCAGGCTGCCGCGTATTTCTTGTCAATCAATTGCGGAACCGGAAGCTGCGTAAAGTCCGGGTCACCCAGAAACTCAGCCCGGTCGTAGAAGGCGCGCCGGAAGGCCTCGGCAGTCAGGTGAATGGAATCCGCGGAGCGGTTACCCAACGGGGCCAGATTGTACCCTTCCAGAATGTTCAGGGTCTCCAGCAGCGTGACTCCGCCTGAACTGGGAGGCGGTGCGCTAATAATGTCGTATCCCCGATAGCTTCCCCGGACCGGCTGCCGCTCCTTCACCTCATATTCAGCCATGTCCTCCGCTGTAATCAGCCCGCCGCCGCGCTTCATCTCCGCCGCCAGTTCGCGCGCCATCACGCCTTTGTAAAAGTCGTCAGGATTGGCGGCAATGCGCGCCAAAGTGCGGGCCAGTTCCGGCTGGCGGAAAATCTCCCCTGCTTCATAGTAGTGCCCATTGCGCTGGAAGATACGCTTGGAGTCGGGGAAGTCCGCAAGATGTTTTTCATGCAGCGATTGCGCTTCTTCATAGGTGAGCCGCACGCCGTTACGCGCCAGCAGGATTGCCGGCTGCAGCACTGCGCGCAACGTCAGCTTGCCCCAATGTTTTTCCGCATACACCAACCCAGCCACAGATCCGGGGACGCCAATCGCCTTATAGCCCACCAGGCTGGCGTCGGGGATCACGTTGCCTTTCTCGTCCAGATACATGTCCCGGCTGGCGGCCTTGGGGGCTTTTTCGCGGTAGTCCAGAAAATGCGTCTCGCCATTCGCCATCCGCACCAGCATGAAGCCGCCGCCACCAATGTTGCCTGCCGCTGGATGTACCACTGCCAGCGCAAACCCGGTGGCCACCGCCGCGTCCACCGCATTGCCACCCCGGCGCATGATGGCCGCACCCGCCTTGCTGGCCTCCTCGTGCACGCTTACCACAACCGCATGCTTTTGGTGGACCGGACGTAGCCCGCCCGCACTGGCCACCTGGGCGATCGCCAGCCAAAGGGCAAGTAGATTAAAAATCAAAGATTTACGTAGGACTCTCATGTGAGTAGCAATGCAGGGCGCCCGGAAAGCGAGCAAGCATTGAGGCTAGCCTACCCGCTTGCTGGCAGTCAAATTGATCAAAGCTGTTTCCAGCGTCATCTTGCGGCTGGAAATCACGCCTCCATGCGCTTCCTTGGGTGGGCTCCATTTTTTGGCCCGGTGTGAATGTCAAACGTTCCTAAAAGCAACCATCGCCTGGCTTCCGGTTCTTGACCCGGCTTTCCCACGAGTGGCGTGACCTGGTGCCAGAAGGGAAGCTTGTAAATGGAGATGCCGCCCTTCAGGTTGCAGTCCACGATTTGCGAGAGGTGACGATTGCGCTCATATACCAGGAACTGGTGCTCCACAGCATCGTTGCTGAATGTCAGGTGGACGTCGACATAACCTCTGCAGGATGGGTCCTCTTCGGGGTGATGGTCGTTGTGGGGCCCGACGTAGTCACCATGCTCGTAGCAAATGATCTGCAGCCCCGCTGGCCTCACCAGCCGCAGCCCCGTAACCGTTTCAGCGAAGGTGGCAAAGCTCTCCGAGCGCATCATGGTCAAAATGCCCAGGGCTTCCGCGCTCTCGTAAGCGCGCGCCGTCCGCCTGCTGAGGAAAGCTGTCTTAAAACGGAATACCTTCTCCAGAGATTCAGCGTAGTTGCTCTTCATACTTCTGATCGAATCAGCCGGGATGCGGCTGGAGTACGGCGACAGGAGAGCGTGCATCCGCTGTCAAGCAGTTGGGTGCAGGCGCTGGCCATCCGCGGGTCAATCATGCTGTTGATCATCACGAAAGGCGTGCCATTGGCCTGGAACATGGAGCGGAACTGCGCAGCACCCCCGCGCAGAACAGACCGGCCCAACGGAGTCAGGAGCTGGGAAAATTCAACAGGGAAAGATTTCTTCACTTTGGGATGGTTGGTCATTTGCTTAGGGTCCATTTGTAGCCTCTTGGCAAAATCTTGCGTGGTTGACGGTCGTAGCCGAGAGTTATCAGGGGGTTTGCTGGGCAATTCTATCGCAGCTGTCCGGCGATGCAAGCGCCAAAATCCTGGTTAAAGCTCTTTAATATTCCATCTGGGGCGCGTTCACCATTCTTGGGATGAGGTTCGCTGCGGCGAACAAACCAAGGGTCTTGATATCTCTGCTCGAACCCAGAGATCTTGCCTTTGATTTTCAATTGCAAACTTACCAACTTTCCCGATTACCAAATTCTCCGCCGGGCCACACTGCGGTCCCTTGCATCGGGCCCCCGGCACGCGCCGTTGTAGCGCGTGATGGGGTGGAAGTGGAATAGAATTTCTTCCTGAAAATTGACAGCTCGTGCGAAATTAACAGCATGGCTCTAGTCACTCGTTCATCCCCCATTCACTCGGTCGGAGTGTTCACCACTGCCCCCATCCGCAAGGGGACCCGCGTAGTGGAATACGATGGCGAGCGCATCACCCCCGAAGAAGGCGACCGCCGCTATGAAGGCGCCGCCCGCACCTACCTGTATGCAATGGACGATGGCAAGACTGTGATCGACGGTCGCGGCTTAGGCGCGCTTTTGAACCATTCCTGCGACCCCAATTGCGAGGTCGACGAAATCAAAGGCCGGGTCTGGATCTATGCCCTCCGCAACATCGCCGCCGGAGAAGAACTCGTCTGGGAATACAGCCTCCATGGCGACGAAGATCCCGCCCCTTGCAATTGCGGTTCGCCCAAGTGCCGCGGCACCATGTATTCCAAAGAGTGGATCGCAACCATGCGCCGCCGCGCTGCCCGCAGGAAAAAACAGAGGAAGCAACAAAAGAAGAAGCAAAGCAGAAAGAAACCCGAAAGACGAAAACCTGGCAGGCGCGTATAGGTGATTGCGGTTCTAGGTATTTTAACCCTGTCCACCCCAGGGCTTTAACCCATTGTGACTAAGGTTCCGCAGGCTCAAGATCGCACTCACTCGTGCAAGCTTAATCTTTTTCGCAGAGCGCCCATTCTTCGTCTTCCTTTGCAAGTCGCGAGCTGACGAGTCAAGGAAGCCAATCTACAGCAGGAGTGCCCTGTGTCCCTGGATCGAAGAATTGTCTCCATACAGATCTTGCGGCAGTTTCAGCGTTGGCTGCTCGGCAGCAATCATGGAAGCCGTCTGACCCCATATTGCGAGAGATCACACCCAAACCAACAACAGTACTCGGCCAGAAGAAGGGTTGCCTTTTCACTCCTGACCGCATGTTTCCTGTCAGGCATGGCGTGCACTCAGGTTACCGTTACATCGCCTGCCCCGGGATCCAATGTGGGTTCCCCCATCCACGTTGCTGCTTCTGCCAAATCCACTCATCCCATCACCGCCATGCGGATTTATCTCGACAGCACCAGCGTGTACCTGACTCAATCAGCTCAGATCAACACTGGTGTCTCTGCAAGCAACGGCAGTCATCTGCTCGTGGTACAGGCCTGGGACTCGACCGGCGCGGTTTTCAAAACTCCGATGACGGTGATCGTAGGAGCAACGCCCACTCCGACACCAACCCCCACGCCCACGCCCACGCCCACACCAACTCCCAGTCCGACACCCACGCCAACGCCGGGCGGCACGACTGTATTCAATGAAGTTCAGCAATGGACGGGCTGGCTGACCTGTGGAGCCTGCGGCAATACCGGGGGCGGCGGTGCGCTGGCCACCTATTCGATGGTTCGCGGCATCGGCTCTCCAACATTGAGCGGGAGCTCGGCAGAGTTCAACATAGGAGGCACCCACCCCTATGCGAATGCCTACTGGTACTACAGCCATCCGGCGCTCAGCAATGGCCTGGCATCACTCCGTTACGAATTCGATCTCTATGTTCCTGCCGGATCGGAAAATGCTCCCCAGGCAATAGAGTTTGAGTGCCAGCAGGATCTCAACGGCTTTGTGTACAACTTTGCCTGGCAGGCTAATTATGCGGGGAATCGGTGGCGGGTCTTTAACTACACCGCCAAGCAATGGGAGGATTCCGGCATCCCTCTACAGCGCTTCTCACCGGGGACCTGGCATCATATTGTCGCCGAATATCACAACAACACGGCGACTCATACCACATATCACGACGCGTTGACCGTGGACGGTGTCCGGCACGCGCTGAACATCAGTCATCCAGCCACGGCGGCAGGCGGTGGCAGCCAGTTCACCAATGCTTTCCAATTGGACCTGAACAGCACTCCGATCGCGTTTAACGTCTTCGTTGACAATATGAAAATAACCTTCGCGACAGATTGAGTCTGCCCGCCGACGGCCTATGGGGCAAGCGTGACCGCTTCCCATCGGTCGTCGGCTTCTAATATCGTGCGTCCCCGGCGCTGCCGCCCTTGCAACCACGATTTGGAAGTCTCGCCCTTCTCTACGCAAGTCGTAGAAAAGCCGGCCGCAATCCCATAGGGCACGGAAGCATTGTTCTCGCAAAATCTTCCACCGCAGTTGATCAAAGGCCGTGGTCCTATCTACAATCAATGCATAAGCACTTAAATGTTTATCAGCTTGAGCGTATAGGTGGTTAAAATGGAGGAAGAGGTCGTCCGCTGGAGCATCAAAGTCTCGAAGGACACCGATCTTACCCTTCGCACTTTCTTGGGTGCCCGGGGCATGAAAAAAGGCGATCTTTCCAAATTCATCGAAGAGGCCGTCCGCTGGCGCGTCTTCAACCGCACCGTGCAGGACATCAAGGCGCGCAACGTCGGCACCGACCTGGATCATCTCCAGGAACTTGTCGACGAGGCCTTGGGCGAGGTCCGCGCGGATCGCCTCGCCAAAGAGAAGTCTGACAAGGCCTGATGCGCGTTGTGCTCGATACGAATATCCTTGTGTCCGCCCTGATCGCCCCGGCTGGCAATCCCGCTGCGATTTACAACGCTTGGGAAGACGGGAAATTCAAGCTTTTGACCTGCGCGGCGCATCTCAACGAGCTGCGCGCCACATTGCAAAAACCGCGCGTGGCCAAGCACATCACGCCGTACACGGCGGGACGCCTGGTCAACCAGATCAAACGGCTCGCCGAATACGTCGGTGCGCTGCCTTCCGTGGAACGCTCTCCCGATCCCACGGACGATTTTCTGCTTGCGCTCTCCGAAGCCGGCAACGCCGACTATCTCGTGACCGGCGACAAAGGCGGGCTTCTCGCGCTTGATCGCCACAAAGCCACACGCATTATTTCCGCGAGCGATTTTGCTGCACTATTCGCGTGAATTGTTTACCAGAGTTATTTGTCAATGGACCGATGAAATCGTGGCCTTTCCCTAAACTGAACTGCAACCCCGCTGACCATAGCTGGCGTTATCCCGTCTTCTTCCACACAATATCTTCATTGTTTCGCCGGTTGATCAACGCCTCCACTTTTCCGCTGTCGTCTCGCCGGAACAGCCGCCGGCCCTCTACGCCCTTGAGAAAAAATATGTCCGGCGCTTCCGGTATGAGCAGGTCTTTAGGCTTGCCTGCCCTCTGCATAAACAACTCCGCGCCTTCGGCGGACACCGTCAGCGTCATCCCCGGCACAAGCTCGTATGTGCCCACATAATCTCGATATCTCTTCAAATCGGGCTTCCCCGGCGTCGGATCTTCGTAGTAGCGAAGTATCTGCTCTGCCACAATCTGCCATTCTCCGTTGCGCCGCACCCAGGTGTCGGTTTCGTGATAGCGGGCCTTGTTCTCCTGCCCAAAGATTGTCTCCGTCTCGTTCAGGTCGTAGCTGAGGATTGCCGTATCGCCCAGAATGCGGCTCTGCGGGTTCACCACTTTGATGGACCCCGAGGATCCCGGCGGCAGCCCAGTTTGGTCCGCCAGCATGGCCGTCTTGTCCATGCCTCGCCCCTTTTCATCAGAGATTATGCTGTCCGCCGCGAGATACTTCTCGAACGGCCGGCGATCGCCGGCCGCCACCGCATCCACCAGCTCTTGCGTTCTCCGTACCAGTTCATCCTGCGTGATCATCTCGCCGCTCCTGCGGGAGCAGCTCACTGAACTCAGGGTCATTGCCGCCACAATGCACACCAAAGCCGTCCTCATCACGCCTCTTTCATTCAGTGGTATCGTCAGAGCCCCTTAACCTACAAACTCGAATTTCTTCTGCAAAGTGCTCACAACAACTTGCTCACAACACCAGCGGAAGACTCCCCTCGTGCGCCGTTCGCTCCATTCGCGGCGTTGTACCCGCCTTCCATAGCTTCACTCGGTGCGTCACTCGATACGCCAGCGGCCCGCCGTCTTCGCGCTCACTGCGCTCAATCGGTCTGGGAATGCACACGAACTCCACTTCCAATTCCTCTTTGGTGGCGCGTACCGTGGAATAGCCATGTCCGCCAATGTCGAGGAAAGAAAGGTGCGGCGCCACTTCCGGGTTGGACTCCTTCAGCGCCCGCTGCAGGTCACCCGTCTTCTGCAAAGCCAAACTCGCCCGCACGCCGTGCAGGATCGAAAAATTCATCGCGTCTTGCGCTGGGGCGCCGTCACTGGGTTGGTGGATGAATATCGGTCTGAGCGGATGATCTTTGGGCAAAGCGTATTCGAAGGCCTCAAAGATGCCCGGCGCCGAAATCGATCCTGTAATGAACTCAACCCCTGCAACATCGAAGCGCTTCGGTGGTAGCGACGTCGACAACAAACCGGCCGTGAAGGCATGGCGGTCTCCCGCCAGCGTGGCAAAACCTCCGATGCTTTCTTTCCGCACGAAGTCCAGAATTTCCGTGCGCTCGGCGCGATACCCTGACCAATCGTCGTCCCCAAACACGGCATAGCCGCTCGCCGGCCACTTCGGCCCCACTCCGGACGGCAGTCTATGAAAATCGGTGCGCCAGTCGAGCATGGCTACCGTGTTACCCCAGAGCTTCCAGGGAGCCGTCGAGTTTCGTAGGCGTTCCAGGAACCACGCCTTTTGTTCCGCTCCCAGCATCGATTGCGCGGGGGCATTCTTGCGCGGATTCGGTAGGGCTGCTCCAGCAAACTCGATCGTATCCGGCGCATGCCCGCCGGCAAACGTGCGCCCCGCGTCAAGGATCTCCACAATGTCGGCCGCAACTGCATCAGGAAATCCCTCGGCCACAAAGGGGGCAAATCCCGGCTGGTCGACGAGTGGCTCCGAGCGAAACGTGCGGTTGTCGGTAAGGATCAACTCCACATTGCGCCCCCACCTGAAAGCGCGATAGAGCTTCAGGCTGTTGATCACCGCCAGGTTTCCAGGCTCTAAACCCAATCCGCTATTGTCGAAATCTCGGATGGCTGTGTCTTTGACCGTGGGCGGAACGAATGTGTCTCTGCCCGAATCCGCCTTGATCACCCGCGCTGGCTGGTACTCGAACCACGCCTGGCAGGCTGCCAGCTTTCGCGTCTGTGCGGGGATAACGCCGGAGCCGAAATTCTGCTGCGTCTGCCAGCCCTTCCACGAAAACTCGTGGTTGTCCCACATGTTGACGAAAGGGAAGTAGGCCCGCGCGTCCTGCAGATCAGGATCGAGCAGGTAGGCGCGGTACAGTGCCCGGTAATCGTCCACCGTGGTCGGTATGTGAAAGTCCCGATGCTTCTCCCCGTTGGCATATCGCACAATGTCACGCAACTTGCGCGCATACATGCCTTGCGGACGGTCCTCCGGATACCAAACGATTTCGTAGACGAAATCACCCAGGTGCAGCACAAATCCCAGTCGGTCGTCCGGCGGTCGTCGCTCGTCCTCCCAGATCATCCGCCGGTAAGCAGTCGACGCGCCCTGCTGCACATTCTGGCAGGAGACGAAAGCAAAACGCACCGGCCTGCTGTCATCCTCTTTCGGCGCTGTGATCGTGCGTCCCACTCTGCTGCCGAAGCCATGTTCGTCAATAAAGCGGTACCAGTAGACGCGTGCCGGCTTCAAATTAGCGGCCAGCACTCGGCAGGTCCAGTCCGTCTCTTCGGAAACATTCGTCTCCGCGCCGGCTACAACCCGCCGAAAACTGCGGTCCTCGGCTATCTCCACCGTCAACGCTCGTGCCTTGCTTGCGCCAACGGGTGGTCGCCGGGTCCAAAGAATCACGCTGTCCGGATGCGGATCACCCGAAGCAACGCCCTGCGGATAGATGTCCCGCCGCTCCGCCCAAGAAAGTGTAGAAGCACGTGCGTAGGCCGTTCTCCAAGCAACCGCCGTACCATACGATGCAGCCGCTGTGAGCGCCAGAAACTTTCGCCGGGTTAGCCACGCCATGAATCACCCCGGTTCAGCCAAATGAGGTTAAATGGTCAAAATGAATGACCTGAGGTGGATCCCACCGGTAGTGGTACAGTTTGGGTGCTCGGCACCGGATTCCGGTCGAGCAGGTCTCCAAGACCTGCATTAAAAGGCTAAGAAATCTCTGGCCTTGAGATCCTTGAGGTTCCTGCCTGTTCACACCGATTCTAAAGCCGGTCCAAGCTTCGCGCAGTTCGCTCGGCTCCTCGTCAAACTGCACCACTACCTTCACCAATGCCACCTCTTTGCCATCGGCGTCCGCAGGCACATAGCGCAGAAACGAATGCCGGCAACCCAGCGGATAACGGAGGCGGACGTGTCACCAGGGGGTCTTACCTGCGGAAATGATCCTGTCTCCACATACCCTTCGGCAATAGCCACTTAATGCATTTGTCTGATGACCACTTGCCATTGGCTATGGCGGTTTAGGAAATAGTGTATCCATCGACCCGCTGGAAGCCCCGAACTTCAGCTCGAAGGGGAAGTGGGCTTTCACTCCCACGGAAAGTGATCTAGGCTGATTCTCACCGATACGACAAACCAGAGAAGGAATATCGGCGTCCGAAACTTGCTTTATGCAGGAGCCGGCGATTCGTGAGAACCATTGCTATGACAACCGTTCCCGTGCGGCTACTTACTGTGTAAGGCGGGGACCAATCGCCAACCGCGCATTCCCAGGCGCTAACCACCCCTTGTGGTAAGATTGCCGGGATTCCAGAATTATGGTGGACTTCCTCCCCCCTGAGCGTCCGCTCCGAATGAGTACCTCTGCCATCCAAAAACGACGTGAGCCGTCTGCGTCCCGCGCGCTGCCAATCGTCGCCTATTTTGAGAACGACGCCGTGGCACGCCGCCACCTAGTGGGAGTGCAGCGCTTTCACCGCATGCCCTTCGAAAGCGGTATCCAGGAGAGTCCGCCAAACGCCCGCGTGGTGCTGGTGTCTTTGGAAGATCTGCTGAAGGAACACTACCAGCAATTGCGAGTGCCTCACATCCGCGTGCTGGCTTTGACCCATGAGCCGTTCAAAGATTCACGCAATGATGGCGCCGTGTATGCATATCTTCCGCCGGACGTTCCGCAGCCGCTGCTGGAGCGCATGGTGGACAACGCCCTTGATCATATTCATCTCATCCAGTCCCGGCAGGAGGTGAATGAACGGCTGGCGGGAGCCAGCCGGGAGATCCACGAGCTGAATCAGATTGGCGCGGCGCTTTCCGCCGAGCATGACACTGGCAAGCTGCTGGAGATGATTCTCACTAAATCGCGGGAGTTCACTCGCAGCGATGCCGGGTCCATCTACCTGGTGGAGCGGATTCCTCTGCAACGCGACCAGCGCCGGCTGCCATTCAACAACAAACCTACGGCGGAGAATGAACTGTTTGAAGAGAAGCTGCGTTTCAGCCTCTCGCAGAATGACAGTGTGGACGTGCCTTTTCGCGCGGCATCCATGGAGATCAGCGAGCGTTCCATAGCCGGTTACGTGGCGCTCACCGGCGCCATCGTCAACATAGAAGACGCCTATCACCTGCCCTCAGATGTGCCCTACGCCATAAACCGCAAGTTCGACGAGGACTCCGGTTACCGCACCAAGTCCATTCTGTCCGTCCCCATGCGGAATCAGAAGAGCAAGATCGTGGGCGTGCTGCAACTCATCAATGCCAAGCGTGATTTCGGGGCGAAGCTGGATTCGCTTTCCGCGGTGGCCAAGCAGGTGGTCCCGTTCACCGGCCGGCAGCAGGATATCGTGCTTTCCCTGACCAGCCAGGCTGCGGTCGCTCTGGAAAACAGCCAGTTGTATGAGGACATCCAGAAGCTCTTTGAAGGTTTTGTACGCGCTTCCGTGAGTGCCATTGAGGCGCGCGACCCCACCACCTCCGGCCATTCGTTTCGCGTAGCCAACCTGACCATAGCGTTGGCAGAGGCTGTAGACCGCACCGTGCAAGGCCCATATGCCGGGATCCGCTTCAGCCGGGACGAGATGCGGGAAATCCGCTATGCCAGCCTGCTCCATGATTTTGGAAAAGTCGGGGTGCGGGAGGAGGTCCTGGTCAAGGCCAAAAAGCTTTATCCAGCGCAACTGGAGCTGATCCAGCAGCGGTTTAACCTGGTAAAGCGCACACTGGAAAAAGAAACCTTGCAGTCGAAGATCGATTATCTTCTGGAAAAAGGCCGGGAGGAGTTCCTTAAATCCCAGTCTGACTTTGATCGTAAACTGGCTGAGGCGATGCGGGAATTGGATGAATACCTTCAATCCGTCCTTGCGGCGAATGAACCCACGGTGCTCCCCGGAGGCAATTTTGAGCAGCTAGCGAAGATTGCCGAGGTGCATTACATGGAAGCGGAGAGCAGCAACAAGCCGTTGCTGACCCGAGAGGAAGTCCGGCTGCTCTCCATCCGCCAAGGATCGTTGGACGATGACGAGCGCAAGCAAATCGAGGCCCACGTGGTGCACACGTTTAATTTTCTCCAGCAGATTCCGTGGACCAATGAGATCAGCCAGATTCCGGAAATCGCGCGCCTCCATCATGAAAAACTGAATGGCGCAGGTTATCCTTACAAGCTCTTCGCCCCGGAAATTCCCGTGCAAACCCGCATGATGACCATCGCCGACATCTTTGACGCACTGGCGGCGGGCGACCGGCCGTACAAGAAAGGCGTGTCCCCGGAGCGGGCCTTGGAAATCCTGGATCTGGCGGTCCAGGACGGCGAACTCGACCCCAACCTATTTGAACTCTTCAAGGCAGCCCGCGTGTATGAGCGCTGGAAAGTGGAGCCTCTCGCGTACTGAGTTTCCCTGATTGTGTTTTTACAGAACTGAAGTAGAATTTTCGATAGCAGCCAGCAATTGGCAGCCAGAAGCCCCTGGGTTCTGTCCGGGGCGGGAAGCGAATCAGGCTAGCAGCCAAGAGCTGGAAGCTGTTCCTTATGAAAGACTTTTACATCTGCGATTCGGCCCGGTTTGAAAACCAGGTTATTACCTCTTCCTTTGTGGTGGCCAACAAGCAGGCCAAGCCGAAGAAGAGCGGAGAGCTGTATCTGGCGCTTACCCTGGTGGATCGCACCGGCCAGATCGACGCCAAAATGTGGGACAACGTGGCCGACCACATCAGCCTGTTCGGCCAGGACGACTTCATCAAGGTACGCGGGCTCATCAACAAGTTCAATGGCCGCTTCCAGCTTACAGTCCACAAGCTGCGCTCCATGGAAGACGCGGAAATTGACTTCGATGACTATCTTCCCCGGACAGCCAAGAACATCGACGAGATGTGGCAGACTCTGGCTCAATTTGTGGATGGCTTTCAGGACCCGTACCTCCACGGCCTGATCAAGGCTTTTATGGCGGACCCGCAAATCGAGCGCGCCTATAAGAACGCTCCTGCGGCCAAGACGCTGCACCATGCGTTTATTGGCGGGCTGCTTGATCACGTGCTGTCCCTGTTCCGGCTCTGCGACCTGGCATCGCGCAATTATCCAGCCATGATTGACCGCGACTTGCTGATGGCCGGGGCCTTCCTGCACGACATCGGCAAAGTACATGAGTTGAGCTTTGCCCGCACCTTTGCCTACACAACCCGCGGACAGTTGCTGGGCCACATGATTATCGAGCTGGAAATGCTGCACGAGAAGATCGCACAGGTGCCAGGATTCCCGGCCGAATACAAGACCCTGCTGGAGCACCTGATTATCAGCCATCACGGTAAATATGAGTTTGGCAGTCCGAAGATGCCGATGTTTCCCGAAGCGCTCATGCTCCATTACCTCGATGACCTGGACTCCAAGATGGAAAGCATGCGAGCCCACTTTGAGCGCGAGCCGGAAGCAGAGTGGACCAGCTACAACCCCAGCCTGGAGCGTCCGCTGCTCAACACCCGGAAGTTCCTGGAAAAACTGCGGACAGGCGAGAGCGTGCCATCAGCGGCGGCGGTTGCTGCCTCCACGGTTGAAGCTGACGACTTGTAGACACACAACTCCGCCGGCGCATATAACAGGCCTGCCATGCTGTCCAGACAATACACGGACGCTCTGAGCAACCGGCTGGATCCTCACGCGCTTACCACGAACGGGTACAACTCATTGAGCACAATCGATCAGACGCTGTATGGCACGCTGGGGCACGGGCTGGATCCAGACAACATCCCGCCAGACGCGCCCCTCAGCCTCACCGCGCCATAAAAAAGAGGGTACCGAGTCGGCACCCTCTCTCTGTCGGTTAAGCTTTTAGGTTACGGTCCGGTCGGGCAGGCCGTGGATGCTGATGTCAGATTGTTGCCAGGATAGCTGTAATCTCCCTGGAAGGCGCTCGACGGGTTTTCACGCGAGAACCACTGGAGCAGCGCTTCCGTCTGCGGGTGGTAGAGGAAGCCATCAACCATGACAGGGAAGGTTGGGTTGGCAAGATTCTCAACCGGGTCTCCCGTCTCCAGTACGTTGGAACAGACCCCTGGAGGCGCGCCCGGGAACTGCCACGAAGGAACGATGTTGTTGACAAAAGGATCGTTGTAGGTTTCAGAGATTTCGTGGCTCATTGCGGCTACGTCCGCGAATAAGGTGGGATCGCCGAAAATATCATTGGATACAGCCGCATCCAACGAAGTGGCAAAGGCGAAGGTTTGCACAAAGACCGTGTTGCCTACCTGGTTTGTCTCAAACGCCGTGTGAAAGCCGCCTATGCAGCAGCCGCCAAAGAAGAAGTCGGCGTACACAGTATTGTGGGTGACGAAAATAGGCAATTCATTCGTGTGTATGTCTTCCGTTTGCACCAGAGTGTTCAACTGGGAATTCATAAAATTGATGTCCACGAAGGCGAAAAAGTTCGTTCCATCCGAGAAGACCAGTGAAGACCCGAACGGCACTTCAACCGTGATCGGTTTGAACTGCCGCGGCTGTTCCAGCAGCGTGTGCCAGGCGTCGTCACTGTCGTCTTCATGGGGCTTCTTCATCACGTTAAAGAACTCCGCCCGCTGCACCGCGTCACTGAACTGGGTGTTGCCTGTGGTGAAGGGAAAACGCTCAAAGTCCGGCCCGTTCAAAAGGTTGTTGGTGTTGCCGGTAGCGTCGATGACGATATTGTTTCCATTCTGGTCAACGAATTCATCGAAAAAGAACGAGATGGCCAGGTAGGAGGTATCAATTTGCGTGGTTCCTCCTTTTTGTGGAGCGTGCCCCATCATGCTGAAGGGGAACGTCTGGCCTTGGAAGGTGAAGGAGCCATTGAAAAATGGCACCGACTTGATGGTGATCGGATTGCTTGCTGCCGCAGCACCCTGAATGGCCGCGTTGGTAGATGCCGACAGCCGGTTGCTGGACGTATGTTTAGCGGCAATGGGGCTGTTGATCACGCTCTTAATTTGACTGACATCGAGTGGATGGCGGGGCGTTCCGGTGCTCTGCATGTTCTGGGCGAACGCGCTGCCCGCCAGGCAGAAAGCAACCAGGGACGCAGAAACAAGTAGTTTTCGCATTACTGAACCTCATCTGTGAATTTGTGGACCATTTGAAGGCTGGGTCGAGGAAACCGATAGGCATCTACTCTGACGCAAGAAGATGCTGAAAGTCAATGAATTCATTTTGTTTTTCTTGCACTTAGCTCAAGGAAGGCCGCAACTTTCGAGCTGCCAATGGCTTTCGAATGTGTCAATTTTTGTCATACACTTTCACGCAGGAATAATGTTGAAAATGGGAGGCTATGATTTTCCGAAATGAAATGTCGTACACTTCCTATCTGGACAACGGACGTAGCAGAGGCTCACTAAAAAAACCGAATTACCAGGCCAACGATAGGAAAAACGCAGAGGTTGTAGGAAGAAATACCTGGGAAGAATCCCTGAAACGCCGGAAAGGCCAACTCCCGGCGAACCGGAAGCTACTCGTGATTCCTGCCATGCGGCAGCAGTCCCCGGGCGATCAAACCAAGGCCGCCGACGAGCAGGATAAGCATCACCAGCGCGTTGAACAGACTCGTAGTCTGAAAATATATGTGCATGTTGGCGATCACTCCAGCCAGAATAAAGAGAGCGCCGCCAATCGTAAGTATCCATCCAATGATGCTGCGGCCGCTCCAGAACAGAATACCCACGCCAAACAGCATTGGGATCAGCGTGATACCGAAGCTATTTGTACCCCATAGGTTCCAGTAGGAACCTGTCACGCTCACCTGATTGAAAAGGAGGTACACGCCCACGCAAGTCATAGCGCAGCCGATCAAGAACTCGCCCAGGCCGCCCGGTGTCCCGCCCACATCGCTTAGAGAACGGTTTTCCATCTGCCAGAGGATATCATTAGACTCGACTCCTGAGTTCCTCATCTAACTTTTTGAGGCGGTTTGCCTGAACAGGCCTGTTTGGTAGAAAATTCTTCGAATTGAGGAGGTGAATGTGAAATCGATGCGTAGCGTTCATGTTCTGATGCTGCTGGTTCTGGCTTTTCTCCTGGCATGCCAGAAGTCGAATACTCCGGCAACGACTCCGGACAATGCCAGTAATGGCGGCGGCAATGGCGGTGGGGGCGGCAATGACGCCAACGGTGGAGGCCGAACTGAGGCCCGGAAGGCGGAACCCATTGTCATTCCTGCAGGAACTGTGATTACAGTGCGCCTGGGAGAATCACTCAGCTCCAAGACCAGCCAGACCGGGCAGGGGTTTGCGGCCAGCGTGGCACAGCCGGTTGTGGTGGATGGCAGAACGGTGATTCATGATGGCGCGGCCGCGCATGGCACGGTGGTTGACGCCAAAGCCATGGGCCACTTCAAAGGCGGGGCCCTTCTGGAGGTACGGCTCGATTCGGTGAGTATTGAAGGCAAAGAGCGTCCAGTGGAAACCTCAGCCGTAGAACGCGTCGTGAAAGGCAAAGGCAAACGGTCAACGGGTTTCATCGCCGGTGGCGCGGGTGCTGGGGCCTTGATCGGAGCGCTGGCCGGTGGCGGCAAGGGGGCAGCCATCGGCGCACTGGCCGGTGGCGGCGCAGGTACTGCGGGAGCGGCATTTACCGGCAACAAGGAAATTGTGTTGCCGGCCGAGACCGCGCTCAGGTTTAAGCTGACTCAACCGGTAGAAGTTCGTTAATCTCTACCACGATCACACTGACATCACGGATTTCTTCTCCGTGGCGTCAGTGTGAATCCGTGGCGAAAAACCCGCAACTGCTGTGCTCCGCTGGCGCACTCAAAGCGACGGTTCTTACCGGGCATGCTGCTCCAGCCTGATTACTGAACTGACCTCCGCGATTTCCACCAAAGACTTCAGTTTAGAGATAGCGACCTCGCCGCTCACAACCGCGGTTCCGCTTCCGCTCTTGATCTTGAGGCCTGCCGTTGTGAGTTTTTGGTCCAGGTCGGGTGATCCAGCACTCAGCTTGACTTCAACCTGTACCATGCCTGAAGGCGGTAGCTTGCAGGTTTGGGTAGTCCCAACAGTTGTGCGTTTTTTTGAACATTGATAAAGCGCGAGCAAGTCCGCACTGAGTTTGGACTCCAGCATCTCGTCCTTGGCCTTAGCTCTATCCGCTTTCGGACTGCTACCACTCCCGCCGCCTGTGCCCTGTGGACTATGCAAGAGAGCGCCGGAGAAGGTGGTGGTGACTTGTGCGTTCGTTGTCTCAACCATGGGCGCATTGGCGCTAACCTCCACAGTCTCACTGGCGTCGGAGAGGCGGCCGCGCAGGCCGTTGCTGGCAACGCTGTAGCTGTAACCGCTCGATACTGATGTCTGTACCGGTACAGCCAGCGGCGATACATTCTCCGGCAATTCTACGGGCACTTCAATGCGCACCGGCTTGCCATCCTGGATTACAGTCTTAGTTTCGACCGCGACAAAAGACGTGTATTGCGTGGCCAGGCTGTGTTTGAGGCCGACTTCAATAATCTCAGCCTTATGTTTTGACTGGCCGGACTGAATTCCGCTCCAGTCCTGTGACATGAGATCCTCCACCTTGCGCCGGGCCCAGATTTTCTCCAGTGCCGCGTGGCTGGAATTTTCAGCCGGAAAGTCCACTGCAATGGCTCGGGTAAACGGTCCGCCTGCGCGAGTGCCGTGGATGACCAGCATGCCTTTTGCGGCCTGCATATAGCGCCCGGTTACGATGATAGGCTTGGCGGAAAACAGGTCCGGCACCTGGGCGGGATAAACCTCCGCGACCGGTAGTCCGTTCCAGTCAATAGAAATATTCGTCAGCACCGGCGAGTGCACTCGTTCGTAAAAACGGTCGGCCGCCGCCTGCGCTTCATCGGGGCTGGTAACAAACTCCACTTCGCCGTGGCCTTCTTCCGCCATCTTGCTCAGCAGGAAGCGGTTGACTGCCGTACCGATGCCGAAGGCGAACACCCGCGCCTCAGGATGTTTTTGCACCGCAGCCACAATCTCCGCATCGTCACCTACGTAGCCATCCGTCATGAAGCACACCACGCGCAGAGGCGGCGTCGGGCCGCTCACCGGTTTGCCGGCGCCCGCGTCATCGCCCAGAGCGGTAAGGATGGCCTTCATCATCTCCGTGCCGCCACCGCCGTAAGCTCCAGCAAGCACCTGCTTGGCGGCGGCAATGTTTCCCGACGTAGGAGAGACCGCTTGGGGGAAGAGGATTCGCGTATCGCCGGAAAAGGTAATCAGGTTAAAGGTTTCTTCGGGGCGAAGATTGTCCAGCGCGCGCGCAATGGTCTTCTTCGCCATCTCCAGGGGGAAGCCCCACATTGAACCGGAAGTATCCAGCACAAAGATGATTTCGCGAGGAACCACGGCGTTGTCCGGCACTTTTTCCGGGGGCTGGAGGATCAAGGTGAAATAGCTTCCAGCCTGATCCGCATGAGTCAGGACAGCATCGCTAATGCCCTGCCCGGCCACTTTGTATTTCAGAATGAAATCTTTGTTGGGCAGGACTGCATCGTCAGACAGTTGAATGTGGAATGAGTCAGATCCTGTACGTTCGCTGGAAATCTTATGCGATGTGGAATCCACGTCGGTAACGTAGAGTCCAGCCGTCAGGTTAACGGCAATGGAAACGTCATGACCGGCATGCGCGTCACCTGTATGTACGCCGGCAACCGGCGGGCTGATCCTGGATGCGTCCGGCACCTGATTCGTGTCCGGCATCGTGCCGCGCTGCTGGCCTGAGTCGGCACCGGTATTCCCTGAATCCGTTCCGGTCTTCAAAGACACATCCTGCACTCCAGCAGGGTTCCCCAAAGGCTGGGCCGCGCCAGTGGGAGTGCCGGGAATATAGCGAGGGCCAACCACCAGCGGGAAAGCAAACTCATAGGTCCCAGCTTCATATTTCAAAAGCTCAATTACTGACAGCGTTACCTCGACTTTAGAGTTCGGAGGAATATTGGCCACCGATTGGGTGAAGATGTTAGGACGCTCCTGGTCGAGCAGTGCCGCCGTGTGGCCGGCGTTACGCGCCGCATCGTAAATCTTGCGTGCCTCTCCCCGTTCTTTGATCACGGCCTGGATTTCGCGGTCGCCCACCACCATGACCATGCCGTCCACTGCGCTGTCGTGCGGGAGGGGAAACACATAGATGGCCTCCACAGCATTGGGCAGGACATTTTCAAATTCCTGGGTAACGGAAATGCGGGCCACAAAGCCGCTGATTTCCGCCTTCACGTCTGTGTGCTTAAGCGGGACAAAGCCAGTGACCTTGCCATCTTTGCCAATGATTTGCAGCTCAGAACCCGCGTTCGCCTGCGCAGCGGCAGATGCCCCTCTTGGCCGAATGGCCAGCCCCGCGCAGATCAATGCCCCCACAGCCACACAAGCCCAAAGCCGAGTCTTCATAACTTCCTCCAGCTACTCTGAATGGAAGAACGGGGTGAGTCATTAACTATGCGGAGTATTTTTACCTGGTTTTTACTTGCGAGAGCATCTGGAAATCAGTCGATCTCCGGCAAATAGACTTGGTAAGTGCTGGGTAACCTCTAAGATTTCTTATGGATTCATCAGTATTGATCAGTGCATGAAGTCTGGATTAGAAAAGCATGTCTCCCCGATAAACCAGCTTGCCATCGACCATCCGCGCCTCCTCGGTCAGCCTGTGGAGTCTGGGAGGCTTTTCATCCAGGATATGCAGGACGGTGTGACCCTGATTTACGAGAAAATCAGACACCAGCATGCGATGACAGCGAAAGTAAAGATATTCGGCGCACATGATTGCCGTGTTCTTCTTCTGGCCCTGGTCTACCAGGCGGTCGATAGCTTTGTGAAACTGCGCCGACAGCATGTAATCGGCATAGTTCCGGAATGAAACATTCCGAAGCGCACCATTCGGAGACTTCCCGTTGCCCATCTGCTGGCCACGCCTGCCGCCCAGGTCCTTCTCCCAGAGGTAATCGCAGCCAATTTCCGGCAGCCACAGTTCCAGATTCTCGCGGTTGAAATGAGGATATCGGCGCGACAT
Organism: Candidatus Angelobacter sp.; assembly: GCA_035294925.1. Lineage (GTDB taxonomy): Bacteria > Acidobacteriota > Terriglobia > Terriglobales > Acidobacteriaceae > Angelobacter. The sequence continues at coordinate 42,266 of DATGJZ010000093.1, forward strand.
GGGAAAAGCCCGAATATCCATCAGCAGCCGAATGTCATGCTCCTGGAGCACACGCGAAAAATCAGCGAGTTCACGGGTGGAATGGCCAATTGTGAAGATCGTCGCCACGCGATCACTTACCCAATTCCGCCCACCGAGAGCAATGCATTCACTACCGCAGAATCTTCATGCTCGAAAACCGTTCGCAGATCGATCAGCACCCTTCCTTCTTCCACCCGCGCGACTATGGGCGGATGATGCACGCGGAGGCGGGCGGAGAGTTCGTCGGCACTCAACCCGTCAGCAGTGACTGCCAACAGGTGCGTGGGCAAGGTTGAGGTTGGCGCGGAGCCGCCTCCAACCAGAGATTCACCAGCGACCACGTCCACGCGCAATCGCGGCGCCGATTTCACCCTGGCGCCCATGGCTTCTGCGCGCTTACTAATATTTTCCACCGGTAAACGCATCATCCGCGCAAAAGGAATCGCATCGTGGTTTTGCCGGATATACTCCATCAGCGTGGCTTCCAGCGCGGCATAGGTCAGCTTGTCCACGCGGAGGGCACGAAACAGCGGGTTGGCGCGGATTTTCTTGATCAGCTTTTCGCGGCCGCTCAGCATGCCCGCCTGCGGCCCACCCAGCATCTTGTCGCCACTGTAAGTTACAAGGTCTACTCCTGCGCACAGGCTGTCCGTCACGCCGCCTTCATTGATTCCCAGGCTGCGCAGCGGCAACATTGCTCCGCCTCCCAGATCTTCCATGACCGGGAGGTTATGCTTGCGTCCCAACGCCGTAAATTCCTCCAGCGCCGGCTGCTCAGTAAAACCAACAATCGCAAAGTTCGATCGATGCACGCGCAGCAGAAGGCGCGTCTTATCATTGATGGCCCGCTCGTAGTCGCCAATGCGAGTGCGGTTGGTGGTGCCAACTTCGCGCAACACAGCGCCGGATTTTGCCATCACGTCCGGGACGCGAAAGGAGCCTCCAATTTCAACCAGTTCGCCGCGCGAGACAATTACCTCTCCGCCCTCAGCGAGCGTATTCAAGGCCAACAACACCGCGGCCGCACAGTTGTTCACCACCACAGTGCGAATGCCGTTGACGCTTTCCTGGTTCAGCAATCGCGAGAACAAACGTTCCACGTGGACATCGCGCTTGCCCCGCTCCCCGGCAGAAATCTCGAACTCCAGATTGGAATAACCGCCAGCCACCTCAGCGATCCGCTTCAATGCCGATTGTGCCAGCGGCGCGCGCCCCAGGTTGGTATGCAGGATGACTCCGGTAGCGTTGATGACTGGTCGGAGAGAGAACTCCAGCGCACTGTGCAACTGGCGGGCCATACCATCAGGCAGGCCGGCAATCACAAGCTGGACTGCCTCTTCGCCTTCCAGATGCCCGCTGGCGATCTCCTCCCGCACTTTAGCCATGACAACCCGGATTGCTTCCACAACCGCAGGCTGGCCCTCACCCTCAACCAAGGACGCAACCTCAGGCTGCCGCAGCAACTCGTCCACCGAAGGCAGTAGGCGGTAGAGATCGGATTTGGAAGAAATCTTCACGGAGGCAATTATAGATTTTCCTAGTCTATCCCTCGCTCCACGCGGGACAAACTACCCAAGAAACATTTCATCCCACCTCTACCAGCCCGTATCTTCTCTGCCAGTGGGTCCGCAAGTGTTCCAAGACTCGCTTCCTATCTTCTGCGGTTATCGCGGGGTCGTTTTCTTCAATGATCTTTACAGCCTCGGCTTTTGCCAAGTCGAGCAGTTCTTTGTCGCGGATGATGTTCGCAACGCGGAAGCTGGACCATCCTGCCTGTCTAGTGCCTGCCATTTCTCCTGCGCCGCGAATTTCGAGGTCAAGTTCTGCAATTTCAAATCCGTTTTGAGTGCGCACCATTTCGTTGAGGCGGCGCTCCGCTTCGGGAGAGACTTTGCCTCCGGTCATCAGGATGCAGTACGACTTGGCCGCGCCGCGCCCAATGCGTCCACGAAGCTGATGCAACTGCGCCAGACCGAAGCGCTCCGCATGCTCAATTACCATGACGGATGCATTTGGCACATCCACGCCTACTTCAATCACTGTGGTTGCCACCAGCACATCAATCTCGCCCTGCTGGAATTCGCGCATCGTCTTGTCCTTCTCGTCCGGATTGAGCCGGCCATGCAGCAGCCCGACGTGAAGATCAGGAAAGATGCGTGACCGCAGCTCTTCGTGCATGTGCATCGCTGCTTTAAGTCCGCTCTTGGACGTGGGCGCTGTGGCGTTGAACTCTATCTCCGGCTGATCGGTCGGGCTGCCTTCTATGACCGGGTAGACGACGTAGGCCTGCCGCCCACCGGCAACCTGCTTTCTCACAAAAGCCCAAACCTCGTCCGAGCGCTGGTCGGAGATCTTGCGCGTAGTAATCGGGGAGCGGCCGGGTGGAAGCTCATCCAGCACGCTGGTATCGAGGTCGCCATACAGCGTAAGGGCAAGGGTGCGGGGAATCGGCGTGGCAGTCATGACCAGCGTATCCGGCTCAGCCTGACCTTTCTTCATCAGTTTGAAGCGTTGCATTACGCCGAAGCGGTGTTGTTCATCCACAATCACCAGGCCAAGCCGGTGAAACTCCACTTTTTCCTGGATCAGCGCATGCGTGCCAATTACCAGGTGGGCATCACCCTGTGTGATGTGACGGCGTGTATTGCGCTTGCGCTCCTCGTCCAGCGAGCCGGTCAGCAACGCCACCCGGTATCCTGCCTGCTCAAGCGTGCGCCGCGCGGAGAGGTAATGCTGGGTAGCAAGGATTTCCGTAGGCGCCATGAACGCCACCTGATAACCGTTTTCAATGGCGATTACCGCCGCCTGCAGCGCCACGATGGTCTTGCCCGACCCCACGTCTCCTTGCAGCAGGCGGCGCATCGGCGATGGCCGTTGCATGTCCTGGGCAATTTCTTTGAGCACTTTTTTTTGCGCGTTGGTGGGATGAAACGGCAGCACCTTCTTGAGCCCTTCCCGCACCTTCCCACTCAGTTCAAAAGCTATGCCTGCGCGCTGGCGCATACGTCTGCGTTTCAGTTCCAGCCCAATTTGCAGAAAGAACAGTTCTTCAAAAATCAGCCGCTGGTGCGCGGGTGTTCTGTAATCCTGCAGTTGCGCAAAACTCTCTCCCACGGGAGGGAAGTGTGCCTGCTGAAAAGCAGTGCGGCGGTCGAGCAGATGCAAGCGGCGGCAGAGCGAGGGCGGCAGGCCGTCTGGAATTTGTGCCGAGAGATTCGCCAGAGTGGTGTTGATAATGCGCCGGAACCAGCGGGACGTGAGCTTGCCATCCGCCGCTGACCCGTAGATGGGAACAATCCGGCCCACCTCCAGCGACTCAATGATGGGAGCGCCCTCTGAGTCGACTTCATCCGCCTCAACTTCGTCAAGAATCTCAAACTGAGGCTGGGCGATCTGCAGGCCGCGTCCTTTCCAGCCTTCCTCCACCTTGCCATAGAGCGCTACCAGTTGCCCGGGCTGAAAGCGGTTGCGGAGATATTCGCCGTGAAACCAGATGCACTCGATTCTGTCGCGCCCTTGTCCGGCAATCATGCGAAAGATGGGCATGCGGCTGGTGCGAAACACGCCGGAACTGCGCACCTCCGCCACCACAGCGGCCATTTCGCCGGGCCGCAGCTCGGTGATGCCGCGCGGATTCAAGCGGTCTTCGTAGCGGAAGGGCAGGTAGTAGAGCAGATCTTCCACCGTGTGGATGTTCTTCTGCTCCAGCCACTCGGCTACGCGTGGCCCTACACCCTTCACGAACTTTACTTCTGTATGGAGTTCCAGCACAGCTAAGGATTTTTGACGATCTCCCCGATGTTAGCAACGGTATCGCCCTTTTTCATGGAAGGCACGCCGCAGATGTAAAGGACAACGCCTGCTGCCGGCGCACGGGCCTCAAAAATGGTGTTTCCGAAATAATCGGTGACGTAGCCCACCTTCATTCCTTCTTCCACATACGTCCCGCGCGCCACAATCGGATAAAAAATCCCCGCCTGGTCGCTGGAGACGGTGTCAACTTTCCCGATCCACACCGGATGCTCCACCACGGCTGCTGCTCCTGGCAGCATCTTAAGGTAGCGCATCACGTTCAGTGTGCCATGCACCAGGGCCTGCACGTCCTCTGGTTCCACCGTTCCTGAATACCCGGCTTCCACAGCGATCGCCGGCTTGCCTCGGGTGCTGGCAGTGTTATCGAGATAGCGAGAGGCGTTCGGATCTTTGGGCCTGTCATTGACCACGATAATGGTGTCCAGGCCAAAAGCCAAAACCATGGCGTGCGTCATGGCGTCCTGCTTATCATTTCCAGTCCTGGGCCAATAGCTGTAAGAACGAAGATTTTCATCCAGGTCGCCGCCGTGATAATCAATCAGATAGTCGCAGCGCTCCACCACTTGCCGGGTAATCAGGAAGGAGGCGCGCTCGGTCTGGGAGCCGTCCGCTTTTCCAGGATAAAAACGATTCATGCTTTTGCCGTCGACGGGGTTGACGTGCGGTACTTTTTGCAGGAATGACTGGATATTCACCAACGGAAGAATGATCACGGTCCCGGCTACCTGCGCGGGATCGAGTTCCGGAATCAGTTTCTCCAAGGCGATCACGGAAGCATATTCGGTTCCATGCGATCCTGAAACCAGCGCCAGCACGGGGCCCGGCTTGCTGCCTCGCACCACCACCACGGGTATCGAGGTGGCGGCATCCACGCCTGCGGGGACTTCAATGACGCCGGTGGCCTTCTGGCCCGGCGCGGCCGTTGCCGTGCCCACAGTAAAAGAGCCTTGTTGAGCGAAGGCGATCAATGAGCACAGGACGATTAGAAGTAACAACGCATTCCGCGAATGTCTGGTCATGGCGCTGAGAAGTATAAAGGAATCGCGGTCATCGGCAACGGAACTTAGCGGTGATGACCGTGAGCAAGCGCGTTCATGGTGGCCAGCCGCATGTGTATCCCCGGCACTGGACGCAGGGTCACCGAAGGGTCAGCCGAAACTCTGGGCGCCTCTGGAGCGAGTTGCAGGTGGAAGCGTTGCAAGATGAGCGCCAGCACGACTTGTATTTCCGTCATGGCGAAATTCAAGCCCAGGCAGGCCCTGGGACCTGCACCAAAGGGAAGATAAGAAAACTTCTGCCGGGATGCGGAGTTTTCCGGCGCAAAACGCTCTGGAAAAAACTTTTCCGGTTCCGGCCACCACTGGGGATGGCGGTGGGTGATGTAAGGAAAAATGAGCATCTCGGATCCGGCAGGAATGCGGTATCCGCCAATCTCATCGTGTCCAATCGCCTGGCGGGAGATCACCCACACAGGCGGATACAGACGCATGGTTTCGTCAATCACCATGCGCGCGTACCTGAGACGCGAGAGGTCTTCATAACCCGGCGCCCTGCCTTGCAGGAATCCATATTCCGAGCGCATGCGTTCCTGGGCAGCCGGGTGCTGGGCGAGAAGATAGCATGCCCAGCTCAGGGCCAGCGTAGTAGTTTCATGGCCGGCGGTGAGCAAGGTAGCAACTTCGTCGCGGAGTTGCTTGTCGGACATCGGCCGGCCGTCTTCGTCGCGCGCCTCCATGAGCATGGTAAGTAAATCCGGGATTCTATGAGGAGTGGAGTGACGAGCAGCAATCATGCGGTCAATTACCCCGTGAAAATCAGCCAATGCCTTGTGGAAGCGGCGGTTGCCGGGAGTGGGGAAGCTCTGCGGCAACCGGACCACCGACCACGCCCGGTCAACCGAGTAATTGCGGCCAACGGCCAGCGCTTCGCGAATGATCTCTGTCTCCGCTTCCAGGCTGCTGGTGAACAGCGCCTGGCTGGCAATATTCAGGGTGAGATGCATCAGATCAGGCACAATGTCGAAGGCCTCGCCGTTTGACGCGAAGTGTTCCCACTTCGCCAGCAAGGCAAGAGCGAAGGTTTCCATGATGCGAATGAAGGAGGCCACCTGCTGGCTGTGGAGCGCCGGTTGAGTCATCTTGCGCTGCCGTTGCCAGAGCGCTCCTTCGCTGGTCAGCAATCCTTCGCCCAGTGACGATTTCAAGATGTGGTAGTCGCGGCCCTTGCGATAGTTGGAAAAATTGGATTGCAGCACGCGCTGGATATGGGCAGGGTTCGTGAGTTGATGGGTTATCCACAACGCGCGATAGCGGACCACATCACCATACTTGAGCGCAGATTGAAAGAAGCCGGCCAGCGGGTCTCTTCTGAATTCAGGCAACCGGCTGAAGAAGGACAGCATGCCCGGACCCGGCGCCTGACCGCGCAATGATGAATCTCGAATCAATAGAACAATTTTACTAAGTTCCGTTACTCAGCGCTGGTTCGGCACTGGTGAAGCCTGCTCCAGCGAGGCCAGGACCTGGCTGATCGTCTGGTAAAGCTCCCCGGCGTTGATGGGCTTGGAGAGGTATTCGTCCATTCCCGCCTCCAGGCAGCGCTCACGGTCGCCCTTCATAGCATGCGCGGTGGTAGCAATGATGGGAAGGTGTTTCCCGGTGTGCCGCTCCTGATCACGGATGGCCCTGGTGGCCGTGAGACCGTCCATTTCGGGCATCTGCACATCCATCAATACCACGTCAAAGGAAGAGTTTTGAAGATGGGCGAGGGCCTCCAAGCCGTTCTGGGCCACTGCCACTGTGTGGCCTCGCTTTTCCAGCAGTCTTACAGCAAGCTTTTGATTTACCAGATTGTCCTCGGCCAAAAGAATCTTCAGCGGAGGCTGGCTGGAGGAAGCGGACTGCACAACGCGCCGCTTTTCCTCGCCTTGCTGTTGCTGGTCTGGATGCAGAATAGCAGCAATAGCGTTCGACAGCTCCGATGGCCGGAGGGGTTTCATCAGGCACGCTGCGGCTCCCAGTTCCCGGCAGCGGACAGCTTGATCATGGTAACCATTGGACGTCAGCATCATAATGACGGACCGCATGCGATCGGGAAGAGCCTTGGTGCGCATCATATCGAGGCAGTCCATACCCGGAACATCGCAATCCATCAGGATCACATCGCACGGATGCGTTTGCAGGTAGGTCAATCCGGCCAGCGGCGAATCCACCGAGACCGGGAGCATGCCCCACGATTCCAGCATTTCCTGAAGGATTGCGCGGCTGGTTGCATTGTCATCTACAATCAATGCAGAGCAGCCCTTGAACGCCGGCTTCTCCCGGCGTGGTGTTGTTGCGTCTGCGTCTAGGGGAGCGGATTTCAGCAAGAGAGTGAAATAGAACCGCGCACCTTTCCCCAGTTCGCTTTCCACCCAGATTCTGCCGCCCATGAGCGCGATCAGGCGAGAGGAGATTGCAAGCCCGAGCCCGGTACCACCAAAGCGACGCGTGTGGGAAGCATCAGCCTGACGAAAAGACTCAAAAATCATTTTCTGATGCTCGGGGGCAACTCCTATCCCGGAATCCGCAACACAGACCTGGAGTTCAATCTGGGTATCCGTACGCTCCCTGGCCTCAGCCGAAATCGTGATTTCTCCTTGTTTCGTGAACTTGATGGCATTGCCGATAAGGTTCAACAGCACTTGCTTCAGTTTGGCCGGGTCTCCTATAAGACAGGCAGGCATGGAAGAAGAGATACGACAGCAAAGCTCCAGGTTCTTTTCCTGGGCTGCCATGCTCAACGCCTGCACTCCATCGGAGATAATCTCAGCGGGGTCGAAGGCCTCCAGACTCAATTCCATCCGGCCTGCTTCTATTTTGGAAAAGTCCAGGACATCGTTAATCAAGGTGAGCAAGGCAGTGGCGGACTGGTCCGCAATACTCAGGCAGCCAAACTGCTCGTCAGTGAGCGGGGTCTGCTTTACCAGTTGAAGCATTCCCAGTACCCCATTCAACGGCGTCCTGATCTCATGGCTCATGTTGGCCAGAAATTCGCTCTTAGCGCGGGCTCCGGCTTCTGCCGCTTCTTTGGCCTGGCGCAAGTCGTGGGTATGCTCATGCACCAGGGAAAGCAGACGGCGCTCCGTGACCTTCATTCGATAAATGCGGAGCGCGATCACGCCAACTCCCGCTAATACACAGCCCAGGATGGACAGGACAATAAAACTACGTGTTTTGTAAAAGTACCGTTTCAGGACAACATCGAAAACTACGCCTTCATTGTTCCACACGCCGTCGTTGTTCGAGGCCATTACCCGGAAACGATATTTTCTGGGCGGAAGATTTGTATAGCTTGCGCGGCCAGTCCTGGAAAAAACCCAGTCATCATCCTTTCCCTCCAACTTGTACTTATAATTGACGTGTTCCGGGGAAAGGAAGCTCAGAGCGGCAAATTGAAACTGCAGGTCATCTTTGCCCGACAGTTCGGCTCCGGGCGATAGCCGCATGTCACTGCTGGTCACGCTTTCCAGCACAACGGGGGGCGGCAGCGTGTTGGTGGGCATGTGTTCCGGGTCCACCATCACAATCCCGCGAAGATTCGCGAAATACAACTTTCCGTCCGCGGCTTTCAGACCAGCGGCCTGATATCCGCCGTTAAATTCGCTGCTGGGCAGGCCATCCATGGTTCCATAGGATGTGTAGGTTACGGCGTGAATTTTTCCGTCGGCAAAATCGTTGAGTTCCTGCTTCCTGATCCGGAAGAGGCCACGGTTTGAACTCATCCACAGGTACCCGCTGCCATCCTCCAGGATGCTCCAGATGACGTTATTCAGTCCCCCCTCCATCTTCATGAAGGTAGTCTGTCCATGCTGAAAACGAGTGAGTCCTGCCTCCCCTGCAATCCAAAGGAGATGGTCTGAGTCCTCGTAGATGCAAGTTGCTCCGCCCTCTGCTTTGCCCGGTGGGCTGGGGATTGTGTAGTTGATGAATTTGCCATCCTTCAACTGCGAGTAGCCCGCCGCAGTAGCGAACCACAATCTGCCTTCGTGGTCTTGCGAGATGGACCGGACGATAGTCTTGGGAAGCCCGTTCTTGGCGGTAAAGGAGGTGAGTTTGCCACCCTTGAGCGTGGATACGCCCTCGGCAAGACCGATCCAAAGAGTGCCTGACCGGTCGTAAAACAGCGCGTAAACCCCGGTCTTTCCGAATCCGGGCTCGGCGTGATAGGGGACCAGTTTGCCATCGTGAAGCGTCTTAAGGCCACCCCCTGTTCCCACCCACAGATTGCCGGCGCCATCCGCAGCAACGCTTACGACCATGTTGTCGTCACGCTTGGGGCCGCCCCTATAGGACTTGAGATGTCCATGATCCAGCTGATCCAAACCGTCCTTGGTGCCCGCCCAGATGCTCCCCTCCGGCGATTGATACAGACCCCAGACAGAATCCTCAGAAAGCCCTTTTGAACGATCATTTGAACGATCATAGGTCGTGAACTTGCCATCGGTGAGACGACTCACGCCCGAAAGCGTGCCCAGCCAAAGGCTGCCTTCACGATCTTCAAAAATGGAAATTACACTATTGCTGGTTAGACCTTCTTTTTCTGTGTAGCACTCCACATTTTGCGTCTGCACACGGCAAAGGCCATCTTCCAGCAAACCCACCCAGAGATTGCCGGCTTTGTCTTCCCGGAGGGCCATGATTCGGCTGCCTGATAGCTGCCGCGCGCCATTATGGATAAGCTTACCCTGGGATAAGCTATAGAGGCCCTGACTGGCAGTGCCGATCCAGAGTGTTCCTTTTTGGTCCAGGAACAGGGCCGTTGGCTCGGAGATAGTGGCATTCAGTTGCTCGCTCTTTCCCGTGCTATCCAACTTGAAAATGTGACTGTTGGTGGCGGCCCATACGCCGCCGTCGGGAGCAGCCAGCAAAGCCTCGACCGCCTTTTCCGCAAGTTCCGAGTTGCCTCTATATCCCGTCAGCTTCCCTGATCGCAGGACCGCCAACCCTTTAGGTGTGCCAATCCACAAGCCTCCTGCGCTGTCTTGCGCAAGAGAAGTGACATAGTTGTCAGGAAGACCATCCGCCACCAGATAGGCGCGAAACTGACCTCCGGTGTAGCGCGTCAAACCTCCAAGATAAGTTCCTATCCATAAAGCATTCTCCTGGTTGTCTGCCATCAGCACAGTAATACTGTTGTTTCGGAGCCCTGGCGTAGTGGCTTGATCAAAAACTGTAAACTGCCTGCCGTTGAATCTGGCCACACCTTCCTCGGTCCCGAACCACAGGTAGCCGTCGCGAGTCTGAGTAATTCCCACAACGGTGTTCTCGGGCAGGCCATCCGCCGAAGTCCAGGAGCTGCGAACGTACTGCTGGATGGATTTTGACGGATCGAGGGCCCTAGCCATGGTTGCGTCCGCCAGTAAGAGGGCCAACAAAGCTGCCGTAGCGCCGATTTGCAGGGTTTTGGTCATCTATGCCGGTTCAGGGTGGCACTCGCGCCCCCATGCCCATGGTACCCCTGACTTGTTATGATGGTAAACGCCAGAAATCAATTTAGTATTCGGAGATTTACCGGAGAAACTTGAGGGCTAAGGCCGTCGAGCAAACAAATCTCTTTCTACAGATAGCGGGCATGTCCTTTTTCGTCCGGCGACATGTACTACAAAATTTCTCAGGCGCTGGAGGAAATCCTCCCTGAAATCCGCTTGTTCATTTGGGGGTGGTCCAAATTTAAGTGCAATTGTGACCGAAATCGCCCGTTCCAAGTGAGGCCGCCACCAGTCTTGCAGCACAGATGTACCTAAAAAGGAGAGGATTGTCTTACGACCATGAAAAACACAAAGCAAAAGCTTGCTCTTTCGCAGGAAACCCTGAGGATTCTTACTCAGGAACAACGTCGATCACTTGAAAACAACCAAGGAACCACGGTTCCCGTGTTCTGCCCCACTACGTGGAATTTCTCGCCTCAGGCCAAGGCGGGAACGCAGTAAGGCAGTAAAATCCTTCCCTGCCTCCCCCCATGGGAGGCAGGGGCCTCTTTTGTGTGGATTTTCAAGGTCCAAAACGCGCAGCACCATGTAATCTGGCTTGTTGCGCTACATTCTTTTCAACAAACCGTATGGCGTCCTGAGCCAGTTCTCCGGTGCGGCAGGCACTCTCAAGGAATACATCCCAATCAAAGATGTCTATGCGGTGGGACGGCTGGACCGGGATTCGGAAGGGTTGCTGCTGCTCACCGACGACGGGCGCCTTCAGCACCGGTTGTCCGATCCCAGGTTCGAGCATCCACGAACATATTGGGCGCAGGTTGAGGGCATTCCGGATGAGCGGGCGCTTGAGAAGTTGAGGCGAGGTGTGATCCTTCAAGGATATTGCACCCGTCCCGCGTGCGTGCTTGTGTTACCCAACGAGCCTGAATTGCCCCCGCGTAATCCTCCGATTCGCTTTCGCAAAAGCATACCGGCAGCCTGGGTTGAATTGATTCTGGTGGAAGGCCGCAACCGGCAGGTGCGCCGAATGACCGCCCTGGTGGGGCACCCGACGCTGCGGCTGGTGCGCGTGGCGATCGGCGATCTGACGCTGGAGAATTTGCCGCCCGGCGCATGGCGGGAGCTGACTTCCGCAGAGTTGCAGCGGCTTAAAGCGTTTTCATGATTGCCGTAGGCAAGCCATGTGATCGGCCTACGGCATCTGTAAAATGCTCTCATGAGACGAATGACCTTGATTATCGGGATCCTTCTTGCCGTTGCTGCCTGGGCGACAACCATGCTTGCCCAGACGGCCGCCCCCAAGCCGGTCTACGAGGTTTATGCCCTGCGCTATGCCGTGTTGCCGGATTTTCCTGTCGCCGGACTGGTCCAAGGCGCCAATTCGTCACGCAGGGTGGATATTGCCATGATGATGTGGCTCATCCGGGGAAACGGCAGGAATATTCTGGTTGATTCCGGGTTCTATCATGATCAATTTTTCAAGCAGTGGAAGGTCAAAGATTTTGTGAAACCTTCAGATCTTGTGGCCCAGACCGGAGTCAAGCCGGAAGGAATCACAGACGTGATCATCACCCACATGCACTGGGACCATGCAGACGGCATGGACTTGTTTCCCAAGGCCAAAATCTGGATCCAGAAAGATGAGTACACGTACTATACGGGTGAAGCATGGCAGCAACCGCGCACGCATGGGGGAATTGATCCCGACGATGTGATGGCGATTGTGAAGCTGAACACGCAAGGACATGTGGCGCTGGTGAATGGCGATGCCCAGGAAATCATGCCCGGCATTACTTGCTATACCGGCGGCAAGCATACCTGGCAGTCACAGTATGTCAGCGTAAATTCCCGGGCAGGAAAGATTGTGCTGGCCAGCGACAATATGTATCTCTATGAGAACCTGGAGACGCATGCGCCTATCGCCGCCACCCTCGATGCCGGCTCCAATCTCCGCGCACAGGACCGCATGAAGCAGATGGCCGCTGACCCCAAGTTGATTATTCCCGGGCACGATCTCGCGGTGTTTGAGAGATTTCCAAAAGTCTCAGAGAAAGTTGTACGCATCGACTGACCTGAAAATGCTCTACGCGTCTTGAACGAAAACAAATCTCCCTCTGCCGATACAAGGCATGGCCTCTTTCGCCTGCCGGCATGTACTAACGTTCCTTCAGCGGCGCAGGGAACACTCTCTGAATGCCGATGATTCCCAATGAGTGTGACTCGAGTCACGCGCAGGTGTGACCGAGATCACCCGCTCGAGGTAAGCCAGCCACTCGTCTCATGCAGATATGCCCAATAAGGAGGACTTGTCTTACAAGCCATGAAAAACACAAAGCAAAGACTCACGCTTTCCCAGGAAACCCTGAGGATTCTTACTCAGGACCAACCGCATCCGATACCCAACGGAACCACACAGCCGATACCCGGAACCACACATCCGATTTGCCCTACTTGCTCCTTCGCGCTTCAGGCCAAAGCGAGAACACAGTAAGAGCAGCGACTCCTTCTCTGCCTCGCTCAGTTGGGAGGCAGGGAATGCGCCCATCTTCAAGATTCCATGCGCAGCGGGCGAGGCGGGATCGTCAGGAGACTTTGACGTCCTCAGACTCGAATAGCGGTTTCCAGGAATCATCCAGTGGGGTCCAGTGTTCCATCTCCAGCCAGGAGGCATGCATTTCTGCGACATGCAGGATGCCGTGGCCCTGGGAGCAGACCAGTTCAGTTCCCCACCAATCCAACAGCAGGCGGGCGGGTACGCCAACATAAGCTTCTTGGCCGAGCCGCTTCAGGCAGAGGCGGCAGCGGCGGCACTGGTCGTGCAGCGTCCAGGTTAGCGCCAAAATTGTAGTCACCAGGAACAGCCAGGCGCTGACTGGGCCGGCAAATGGCGGAATAACGCCTGTGAACACTAGAAAAGCGCGGCGTGTGCCTTCCAGAGAAACCAGAAAACAGGTAGCAAGGAGGAGCACCGTCTTGGCGGCAAAGAACATCCACCAGCGGTAGTTCTCGCGAAACATCAAATGGACCTTGGGGCCACTGGAGTTCACCAGTCGATAGGCGAGCAGGACCAGACTGCCGAAGAAGGCGAGCATGGTGAATACCAGAAAAATCTCTGTACCTTGCCGCACACGGGCCTTGATGGACGTGAGGTCAATACCGGAAGCGGACCCCACGAATCTGGAGAACTCCACAGTAGCCTGGCTGATGGATGAGCCCGGACGCAACCGCAGCACCACCCCGGTTCGCTCAGCGGAGTTGAACGAGTCGGGGCGGGACGGGCTCACGGTCCACACGGAAATCTCCGGCGAGATGAACCAGAACCGGCTGGGCAGCACGCCCACCACCGTAGACGAGCTTCCCGAGAAGACAATTTGTTTTCCTACGATTGTGGGATCATGGTGAAATCCGTACTGCCATAAATGGTTGGAGATGACGATGCAGTTGGCGCACTGCTTTTCATCGCCACCGTGGAACAACCGCCCCATACCGGCGCCGATTCCCAGGACATCAAAAAAATCAGGCGAAACGCGGGCGCTGATCACCTCCACAGGACCGCCGGCAGCAGAAACTGTGGACGACTCCCAGGAATAGCCGGCAACCGCTTCCGCAGTCTTGCTTTGCTCCGCCCAGCGGGACACCGCAAGAAACAACGAATCCAGGTGATAGCGGATGAAGTTGTTGTTGAACGAGAAGTGTGCCAGGCGCTCGGGAGCGCGGTAAGGAAGCGGAGACAGCGAGGAGCGAACAGTAGGGGCGAAGCCACTGCCTATGACCGCAATCAAAAAGAATCCAGCAATGGTCAGCAGGCAGAATCGCGGGGTACGCGGAACGTCGCGCACCAGCTTCAATACTTTGTCGCGATCAAACCTGAGCCAGAAGGCTTCACGGAACGCCCCGCACACATGCTTGGTCAGGTCCAGCCTTGTCGCGGAATTCAATCGTCCTGATTCATGGAGGAAATGGGCCCAATGCCAGACGTCCGCAGACCATTTCTCATGCCAGGCTTTGCGGCGGTCTTTAGGGACCAGCAGACTCGCAATCCGCAACAGCCATCCCGATTGCCGGATGAGACTGCGAATAGGGCGCGAGGTTTCCATGCTTATACCTTGAACCAGTTATGGTTATTTTATTTTATGCAGCGTCACAACGCCATCCTTCTTTAAGACGAGCTTTTCAGCATCTTTTTCATCATTCCACGCAGAAAACGTTCACTCTGCGAGCCAAATGGCTGGTCCGTGGTTAAATACGTCCACGTAGCTCCGCGTTCTTTATATTTGACACCGTTCGCATCCGCTTCAGCCAGACGTTTGGCCGTTTCTTCTTCGATTTTCAACTCCAGTTCCTGGAACATCTGGTGGACGGCGGTGAGATATTCGTGCAGCGGATCGCGACCACCGAAGGAAACCCAGTGAATGCCGGAGCGCAATTCGGCAATCGCGGCGAGATACTCCGCCCACAAGTCGTCGATGGTCGTGAGCCGCACAAGTTTTTCACTCTCGGATGAGCAAGGCATGGCGCCGGTGAGGATGTCCTGGCGATGGCGTTGAATTTCCAGCCGCTGGCCCTCAATCACTGATTCATATTTGTGAAGGAACCGCCGGATTTCCAGGTTCTGCCCTTCCACCACGCGCTGAATGCTATCGGGCTCCTGCCGGAACAAAGGATCGTCGATGCCGTAACGAACGAGCAGATCATCCTCCAGCGAGATAAAGAAGCGAGAACTGCCGGGATCACCCTGCCGTCCGGCTCGGCCCCGCAGCTGGTTATCAATGCGGCGGCTCTCGTGGCGGTTGGCGCCGATCACATAAAGCCCACCCAACGCGGCAACACCTTCGCCCAGCTTGATGTCAGTGCCGCGTCCCGCCATGTTGGTGGAGATGGTCACGGCGTTCAGCTCGCCGGCACGGGCAACAATCGCGGCCTCCTGGTCTTCATGACGCGCATTCAGCACCTGGTGCCTGACGCCTTGCGATTGCAAACGCCGGCTCAGCCGCTCGGACTCCTCTACGCTGGTTGTGCCCACCAGAATCGGCTGCCGTGTTTCATGGGAAGCCGTGATTTCTTTGATGACTGCATCTTCTTTCTCCTGCCTGGTGCGAAAAATTACGTCGGGATGGTCCACGCGGATCACTGGCCGGTTCGTTGGCACGACCTCCACGGCCAGGCCATAAATTTCACGCAATTCCCGCGCCTGGGTGGCGGCCGTTCCAGTCATGCCACATACGTTGGGGTAGAGCGCAACCAGATTCTGCAGAGTAACGGAACCCAGAACCTCCCCTTGTTTCTTGAGGGCAACACCCTCCTTGGCTTCAATGGCGCTGTGCAGTCCCGCCGGCCAGCGCCTGTCCTGCACCACGCGGCCTTTGAATTCGTCCACTGACTCGATGGAGCCGTCCTTGACCAGATAGTCCACATCCCGCCGCAGCAGCGCGTGAGCATGAATCGAATCCTGGATCGCGGTCAGAAGAGAAAGATTTTTTTCCGCAAACAAGTTACCGCAGCGGAATGCGCGCTCCACCGCATGGATTCCGGCGTCCGTCAAAGCAACATTCCTGCCGTGCTCATCCAGCGTGTAATCCGCGAACTTCTGGAATTGCCGCGTGACGCGGTCCACCCGATAAGGCAGCGTTTCCAGGTCCCCGTGGCCACCGGCAATGATCAGCGGGATTCGGGCTTCATCTATCAGGATGGAGTCCGCTTCATCGATCAGGGCCACAGCAAACGGCCGATGGACCTGTTCGGCGGGATGAAGCGCCAACTGGTCGCGCAGGTAGTCAAATCCAACCTCGTTGGCTGTGGCATAGGTGATATCGGAGGAGTAAGCACGTTTGCGCTCATCTGTGCTCATCTCCCGTTGGATATAACCAACAGAGAATCCGAAGAACTCGTAGATTCCGCCCATCCATTGGGCATCGCGGCGGGCAAGGTAATCGTTCACTGTCATTACGTGGACGCCTTTTCCCGCCCTGGCGTAGCACGCTACGGCCGGCACTGCGGCCAGGGTTTTTCCTTCGCCCGTCTGCATTTCTGCGATCCGGCCCTCGGTCATCGCCAGCGCCCCGTGAAGCTGCACATCGAACATTTCCAGACCCAGCAAACGATGTGCAACTACGGCTGCAGCCGCCATGGTTTCCAAACGGCCTGTACTGCTCTGTGCGAAATGGCGAAGCTCGTTGTCATTCAGGGAAACCAGATCAGCACGGATTTTGTTGATTCGTCCAATAGCGGATTGAAGCGAACTCCTGACGCCAAACAAAGCGCGAAAAAGACGGTGCATTGCACCCCTCCTGTTTTTTAGTTATGCCACCTATGTTGGCTAAACAGGGGGAGCGCGAGGCGAAAGGGCATCTGGAAGATCTTGCAGGGCAAGTAAAGATACCTCAGAAAAACGGGCGGCAGAAGAAGCTGAGGCTTGTTGTGATATTTCAGTCTTGTTCTTGAGGATTTGGCTGCTGCGGGCTTCCACTAACTGGATAACAGCGGGTATTTCCGAGGACTTGGTGGTGCGGACCGGCGCCTCCTGAGTGGCGCACAACGATACCACTGCTGCCAGGAAAAGGACTATCACCCGTTCCATCACCTGCCTAGTATGCCACGACAAAGCGCAAAAGCAAGGGACGCCTTCGTCGTCATCTGAGTAGTTTTCGGGTCAATTTTTGGGGTTATTCCTTCTTCTCATCGGGTTGCTTTGGAGAGCTATTTGCAATCTCTTTGCTTAAGCTTTACCCAGGTATCGGTTGCATAAAGCTGACGCACACATGTCCAATAGATTCAATGATTTAACGGAGTACCCGGAGGCTGTTTCGGCGACTTTGGAAGAAGCCGCTCCAGTGGAGTGCAAAACTTTGCACACCGGCCGCACGGCCCCGGACAGCCGCCCCCACGTGCTGTTTATCATTGACGAGCTTTGTGAAATGGGTGGGGCCGAGCGGGTGCTGTTCAAGATGATCCGGCTGCTTCCTGAGGACCTCTTTCGCTGCTCGCTCATCACTTTCAGGATCAATCCCGAAGCGGAGGAGGTAAAGAACATTTCATGCCCGGCTTACGTTCTCCCGCTTAAGAAGACCTATGACTGGAATGCCTTGAAAGTAGCCAGGCAGATTCGCAGGTTCATCCGGCAGGAGAAGGTCTCAATCGTTCATACATTTTTTGAGACATCCGATCTCTGGGCGGGGCCAATTGCCAAGCTCAGCGGATGCCCGGTCTTGATCTCCAGCCGGCGTGACCTGGGAATCCTGCGTTCTTTCAAGCACCGCGTCGGCTACAAACTTTTGCGCGGTCTCTATGACTCTGTGCTGGCCGTATCTCCGCAGGTCCGGGAGTTTTGTATCCGGGAGGATGGCTTGAACCCGGCCAAGGTGCAAACACTGTTCGGCGGACTGGAGATGGAACGGGTTGCCAATGCCACTGGCCGGACCATTATGCGACGGCGCATGGATATTGCAGAAGCCGTTCCAGTAATTACCACCGTCGGCAACATCAGAAGAGTCAAGGGAATTGACGTTCTGGTGGAAGCAGCCGCTTTGGTCTGCCGCAAGCACCCTAACGCCTTCTTTCTGGTGGCCGGCAGGAAGTCTGACGAAAAGCATTGCCGGGAACTGGAAGAGAAAGTTGCCTCCTTGCGGCTGACGGAGAATTTCAGGTTCCTGGGGAGTTGCGAGGATGTGTTCTCGATTTTGCGCATGAGCGATGTCTTTTGCCTCCCTTCGCGCAGTGAGGGCTTTTCCAACGCTCTCATGGAAGCCATGGCTTGCCGCCTGCCCTGCGTAGCTACAGACGTGGGTGGAAACCGGGAAGTGTTGCGGCAGGGCGAAACTGGATTCATCGTCGCCAGCGAGGACAGTCAGGACCTGGCCCAACGCCTGATTTATTTATTGGATGATCCCAGCCTGGCGACCGAGATGGGGTTGCGGGGCGAAGAGGTAATCCAAAGCGGTTTCACTGCCCAGGCGATGATGAAGAACCTGGTGCGCGTGTACCAGGAGTTGCTCGCGGCCAAGGAGCGAAATTGATGCTTTGGGCGCAGATCATCTTCTGGGGAGCGGCTCTGGCGCTGTTGTACGTTTACCTGGGCTATCCGGCGCTGCTGGTTCTCTTTGCGCCTTTGCGACGACAGCGCAAACCAGGTTTGGGATACACACCCATCATCTCGGTGTTGATTGCTGCCTGCAATGAAGAGGCAAACATCCGGCAGAAGCTGGAGCAGACACTCCAGTTGGAGTATCCGCCCGACAAGATCGAGGTGTTGGTTTTGTCCGATGGGTCGCAGGACCGCACCGACGAAATCGTAACCCAGTTTCCCGATCCACGAGTCCGCCTGGTTCGCATTCCACAACGCCGGGGAAAAACGAACGCGCAGAATGAGGGAGTCAAGCAGGCAAAAGGCGAGGTGCTGATTTTTTCCGATGCCACCACCATCTATCATCCTCAGGCGCTCATGTACCTGGCGGCCAACTATCAGGACCCGGCGGTGGGCGCGGTGAGCGGGCGCTACCAGTATTTTGATCCGGAGAAGAACTCTCCCACCGGGATGGGCACGATCGCTTTCTGGAATTACGAAAACAACATCAAAGTTAAGCAATCGAGAATCAGTACTCTGACCGGATGCTGCGGCTGCATTTACTCCGTCCGCAAGAGCATGTACACAGAACTCGCTCCGGATGTGATCAGCGACCTGGTGCAGCCGCTCTGGGCCATTCAAAAAGGCGGCAGAGTAGTATTTGAGGACCGCGCGCTGGCTTACGAGCAGACCACGGAATCCACGCGTGAAGAATTCGCCATGCGGGTCCGGGTGATTACCCGCGGCATGCGCGGCCTGCTCAGCGTGCGTGAACTGCTCAAGCCATGGAAATATCCCTGGATCGCGTTCCAGCTTTTTTCTCACAAGATTCTGCGCTGGATGGTTCCGCTCTTTCTCTTGCTGTTGCTGGCCGGCAATGCTGCGTTGGCGGGCCAGCCGTATTTCCGGATTCTCCTGGTTCTACAGCTGTGTTTTTATGCCGTGGCGTTGTTGCAGGTGATCGTCCCCATGCACCGCCGCTGGAAGCCGTTGGGGATTCCGCTCTATTTCTGCACGCTGAATGCAGCCGCTTTCCTGGGCGTGATCGAACTTCTGCGAGGAAGGAAGCACGTGATCTGGCAGCCCGTGCGGAGTAAAGGATAACTCATGAAAATAGTGTTTCTAACCCAGGATGATCCTCTCTATATTCTGCCGTTTTTCGATGAATTCTTCCGGCAGGAACTGGGAGAGATTGAGGTGCTGGGAATCTTCAGCTGCAAGACCATGGGCGACCGCGGACGCGCGAAGCTGCTGCGTGAACTGTTTCATCTCTACGGGGGATTCGGCTTAACGCGGCTGCTCTTCAGGGCCGCCACCGGCAAAATTCTGGGCGGGCTGCCGGCTAGAAGGAGTTCCAAACGGTTTCATTCGGTCGCCCAGATCTGCCGCGCATTCGGCGTGCCCCATGGATTCATCGGCAATCCCAACCAGGAGGAAAACAGAAGCCGGATCGCCGCCCTGGCGCCGGACCTGCTGGTCTCCGTTGCCTGCCCCTATATTTTGAAAGACAAGCTGCTGGGCCTGCCGCCGCTCGGATGCATCAATGTCCACCACGCTCCTCTGCCCCGGTATAAGGGCATGATGCCGACTTTCTGGCAGATGTATCACGGAGAAAAGAAAGTCGGAGTCACCATCCACACCATGGCTGCGCGTGTGGACGAAGGAACCGCCTTGCTTCAGGAACAGTTGCCCATTGGCGAGAACGAGTCCCTTGATTCTCTGATCCGGCGGACCAAACGCCATGGCGCGCACTGCATGCTCGGAGTGTTACAGCAGATTGCGCGGCAAACGCAAACGACTCTGTCACTGGCGAGCCAGCCGGGCAGCTATTTCACGTTTCCCACGCCAGCTGAGATGAAGGAATTTCGCCGGCGGGGCTTCCGCGCAATCTGAAGCCAAAGATTTTTTTGTGAGACTTTTGAGACATTTCGGGCAAGCCATTCGACGCATGGCCAGGGCAGTCTACATTCGCCTGCTGTTTTTTACCGGCTTGCTTAGGTGGGCCAGGTATCGAGTGGCGAAGCGTGGAACCGTGGTGCTCACCTTGCATCGCGTGCTTCCCGACGCGGAGTATGATTCGGCTGGTTCGCAACGCGGCATGGTCGTACGCGCGCGCACCTTTGAGCGCTTGCTTCAATACCTCCGCCGCCGATGCCGGTGCGTTCTCCTGGATAGCGCAGGCCCCGGTGTGGTAGAGCAGGGCGGCGGTTCGCGCCCTCGGGTGGCGCTCACGTTCGATGATGGGTGGAGGGACAACTTTGAGACCGCGTTTCCGATATCCCGGAGCTACCAGTTGCCCTTTACCGTTTTTCTTTGCCCGCAGATGATTTCCGGAAATGGATCCGCGTGGTCGGCCACCGTGACTGCATTGTGGTGGGCTGCCCGTCGCGCGGGGAAACTCACGCTGGTCCGCTCACTATCTGGAAGTTTCGTGAACGGTTCGGTGGACTCCTTGATTGAGAGACTCAAGCAAATCAGTCCTGAAGACCGGGAGGTATTCATTGCCGAGTTGCAATCTGCTCTAAAGCCTTATACCGCTGATGCGCCGGCCAGCCCGGAACACCTTCTAAGCTGGTCTCAAGTGAAAGAGATGGGCGGGGCGGGGGTATCGTTTGGTTCACACACCAACACTCACCAGGTCCTTACCAGGATTGCGCGAAGCGATGCGATCAAAGAACTGGCTGAATCCAGGAAGGCGATCGAGGCTGAACTGAAGACCTGCCCCTGGTTAGCTTATCCTCATGGCGATTGGTCGGAATCTGTGCGCGACCTTGTATCGCAGACCGGATACCGGCATGCTTTTACAAACTCTCCCGGTGTCTGGGGGCCGAAAACGAATCCGTTGTCCATTCCGCGGATCAATATTTGGGAAGGCAGCCTGACCGGAGCCGGTGGACGTTTCTCCAAGATCACGACGGAATATGCTATTTTTTGGAAAGCATATCGGGCTTCCCGGGATTGATGGCTATGCTCAAGCTTTTTTTCAGGTTCTTACCTCTTTTCGCGATCGTTTCCTGGGCGCAGCCAGGCCCGCATGTTTTTTATTCTGATCTTGACAGCGGGCCGAACAGCGGTGGACAGGACAACAAGGGCGCGTTCGTTACGATTTATGGAAAAGGTTTTGGCAGCGCGCGTGGCTCCTCAACCGTTTCCATTGGCGGTGGCACGGCGGATAACTATCCACTCTGGTCAGACGGGAAAATTGCTTTTCAACTCGGCGCCGCCGGACGCTCTGGAGATATCGTGGTCCATTCGGGCACAGCATCCTCGAATGGCATTCCTTTCAGCGTGCGGTCCGGGAATATCTACTTTGTTTCCACGTCCGGAAATGACCATGGCAATGGCAGCTTCAAGACCCCGTGGCGGACAATTCCCAAGGCGGCCAATGCCATTGGTCCGGGAGACATTGTTTATGTGATGAATGGAGTCAGCCAGACCGGTTTGGACGATTTTGGTGCGTCACTTCCCATCGCCTCCGCCGGGGCAGAGGGCCGCCCTAAGGCGCTAGTAGCGTATCCGGGAGCAACCGTTCTGATTGGTTCGGCTTCCGGTCCGGAGTTTGGGATGCGCACGCCGGCGATTGGGCAGCGCTTCAACTATTGGACGATTGCCGGATTCACGATCCGGGGAGGCAACGAGGGCCTGAAACTGGTGTTGGCGTCCAACTGGCGCGTGGTTGCCAATGATATGTCCTGTCCCAACGGAGATGGCCAGGCCGCATGCCTGGAAGCGGCCGGCAGTGAAAACCTGAAAATCCTGGGAAATTCTATTCATGATTCTGGCCGGGCCAATGCCAGCAAGCAATACCATTCCCTGTATTTCACAACGGACAGCAACCATATCGAAGTCGGCTGGAACGTGATTGCCAACAATCATTCCTGCCGTGGAATTCAATTTCATTCGTCGCCGCTGGACAACAACTCCGGATTCAATCAATACGACCTGATCGTCCATGACAATGTTGTGCACGGCCAGGTCTGCGATGGAATCAATTTTGCCACCATTGATCCATCCAAAGGGCCGGTACAGGCCTACAACAATGTGATTTATCACGTAGGGGCCGGTCCTGATCCCCAGGGCGAGCTTTCCAACTATGCCTGCATCAGTTCGCCCGGCATTACCAATCGCGGGAGTCCCGGTTCCGGCACAGCAGAGTGGTTCAATAACACCCTCTATGACTGCGGACCTCGGGGAGGCGCAAATTCCGGCGCGTTCAACGTGGGGGCCGGTTCACCCCAGGTCCGGCTGCGCAACAACATTGTCTATGCCATTCAGGGAGAGAACTATCTGGAGCCCGCGGGTAACGTGGCACACATTTCAGGAAGCAATAACCTGTGGTTCGGCGCCGGCAATGCGCCTGCGCGGACCTCGGCGAATCTGAATGCCGACCCTAAATTCGTGGACCTGGCCAAATTTGATTTTCATCTTTCGCCGCGGAGTCCAGCGATCCATGCGGGTGTCAGCACGGTGATTCCGGCGGATTTTGATGGCGTTCCGCGGCCGCAAAACAGCCCTTCTGACCTGGGAGCATTTGCGGCAACGGCTCCAGCAAACTCATCACCCAATCCGGCTCCCGCCAAGGTTCACGAATTTTATGCTTTGAGTGGCACTCAAGTTTTATCGGGAGTAGACTTGGGTCGCCGCATTGATGGCGATCAGGATTTTGATCCCGTTGGGGCGATGGCAACGTTCAATCTGCCAGAGAATTGGTAATTAGGTAACTTGGTACTCGGGTAGTTAAAAAATCAAAGAGCAAATGCTTGCCGCCCATAGGGGATGCCTGTTGCATGGCTGGAGATTTGAGGACTTAATCAATGTTCTTGCGTCACCGCTTTAGCGTTTTGTTGTGCTTTGGCATGTTGTGCGGATTAATGGCCGGCTGTGGCGGTGGCTCGTCTGCGATGACATCATCCTCCGGCGGCAGCCCGACCCCGACCCCGGCGCCGCCCACACCGACTCCGACTCCGGCCCACTCCGTTGCTATTTCCTGGCAGGCGAGTTCTTCGGCGGGGGTGGGGTTTTATAACATCTACCGCTCCAACGTATCCGGCGGTCCTTATACGCGGGTGGGCTGGCGGGTGAGCGGCGCAGCCTACAATGACACGGCTGTCCAGCCTGGCGCTACCTATTTTTATGTAATCACCTCAGTGACAACCTCGAACGTGGAGAGCACGATTTCCAGCGAGATAAAAGCCACCGTGCCCACACCGTAGCTGCTGGAAGCTTTCTAGTGCTGGTGGGTTGCCGTGTATGCGATCCCATATGCCGGAACAGAGGCCACAATCCAATTGGGAATGCGCTCCAGTTTATGCCATCCCATTTTGTGCAATATATAGGAGCCGCCCAGGCCTGCTCCGGTGAATGCCGCATTCATCAGGGCAACGCCATGGCAACTGTTGACGGGCATAAAGTCTTCCCGACTCACGGTGATGCTGCCATCCGCATTGTGCCTGGTGGTTCCAACGCCCACGGCGCAGGTGTATGCCGAGTCGGCCGTGCGCATGGCTACCGCTGTGGTAAACGCAATGATGTTCCGATGATCAAAAAAGTCGTGCGTTACAGGTTTCGGGTGGATCAAAAGCGGACGTGCCGCAGCCGGCATCGGCTTGGGTTCAGGCGCATCGACGTAAGCCAACTGCTGCTGGCCAAACGCGGGGCTCTGAATCAACAGCATGGCCCCTGCGATCATCAAAGATGCGAAGTACGATCTCTTGAATTTCGACATATCCGTTCTTCTCCCAGACGGCAAATTTACCAGGAAGGTCATCGTTCTTTGGTAATGCAGCTAGGCTGCCATCTGGCCCCTTTCCGGTCAAGAGAACTATCGTTTTAAATATAGTATCTCGTTTGTTTTCTATCGAATACGCGTAACCTTCCCGGACCGCCGAGTTCATCTTTGAGGAGAAGGTTTCTGGCGGGCCCCTGATGTGCAGCGTTTTGCACATTTGGCGTCCATCCTTTCTTTCCCCCTCCCCCCGTTCCTTTCGGCCCTTCTGCCCTCTCTCCCCCGGCTTCTCTAACCAGCCGCGGTTTTTATGCCCATGAGTGTTTCTAAAGACGTAGACCTTGAGATCACTCCCAATTCGGAAATCACCTGAACCCATCCTTGCTCTGCGTCGATAAAGCACTTGTGATCAAGCGCAGTTTTGCTGGGGTTGCCGCCGCGGGTTGCCTTAGCAGATGCGGCCCGGTGTACATGTACGCCCAGTTGTTCAGCGACCAGCGCTACTTGCTGAGTGAACAACGCGGTCGGCACACTGGTTCTTCCAAAACAGTGGAAGAAGTTGCGGTTGATGTAGCAAATCAGAAATTTTGCTCACGCACGAAGGAAGCGCTCTGGTTCATTCAGGCCGCAGCGATTCAACGGTGACGTGGCGCGGAGGTGGTTTTTGAAAGTGTTCACTACGGGCCGCTGCATTGCTGTTCTGTGCTTCGGTTTAATCTGTTTCTCGCTCGCGGGTTGCGCCGGCGGCGCGTCCTCTACCACGACGCCGGGACCGACGCCAACGCCTACAGCAACACCCACGCCGACGCCAGGGCCGGGCCCATCACCCACGCCGACACCTACGCCGAGTCCGTCGCCGACTCCGACCCCGACATCGCATTCCGTTGCTCTTTCGTGGGCTGCAAGTTCTTCATCCGGAGTGATAAGCTACAACGTCTACCGGTCAGCAGCATCCTCTGGCCCATTTACGAAAATCGGCAGCGCCACGGCAACAAATTTCACGGATTCATCCGTGCAAACTGGCCAAACGTACTTCTATACCGTGACCGCAGTCGATAGCGCGAATGTGGAGAGTTCAGAGTCAGCACCGGTGTCCGCCACTATACCTTCGTCCTGAACCGGCCCTGGCAGTACATCAGCAAATCAAGCCACCAAGAGATCAAGCACAGGAGCTTTTGAATGAGAAAGTTGAACGTAAGAATCGGACCAGGACAAGAGAAACGGCTTAGCAGGGCGGGTTTCGGAACGCGGATGGCCGGCACGCCAGCCGTAGCGGCGATTTTCTTCCTGATGCTCGTCATCGTCATGCTGGGTGGAGCGGGGCGCCTGCAGGCGCAGACGCAACCACCACAAATCTTTTTTACTGACCTGGATAGCGCGCCCAACTCGGGCGGCGAGAGCGTAGGCGGATTCTCCGGGGCGTACGTCACCCTCTATGGAGATTTCTTCGGCGCCTCGCAGGGCTCTTCCACAGTCACCTGGAACGGCCAGAACTGCTTGCGCGTGGTCGGTCCGTCGGGCACCTATACCGGATGGGGCATGTCTTATTTCTGGTACCAGAAAATCATTGTCCAGTTGGGTTCCGGCTGCACTCCAGGCAGCGGTAACTTTGTCGTGACCGTGAATGGCGCCGCCTCCAACGGCATTGCCTTTGCTGTGCGCTCGACCGGCACTCTGCGCTTTGTCTCCACCAAGGGCAGCGATAGCAACACCGGTACCTTCGCCAGCCCCTTCGCCAGCATTCCGCATTGCAAAGGCGTCATGAAAGCGGGCGACGTTTGTTATATCGAGGTCGGAGTGAAAGCCACCACGGTGGACAACTTTGACGCCACGCTGGAGCTTGAAAGCGGAGGAACGGCGGGCAATCCAGTCGCCTTTGCCGCCTATCCCGGGGCCACGGTTACTCTGGGCAATGCCGGTATTACCTACGGCCTGCGTGTTCCCAACATCAACGTCTCAGCCAACTTTGTAACCATAGCCGGTCTGTTTTTCAGCCCCAGCGACCAGGGTATGGATGCCGCCAATTCGACGAATTGGCGAATCGTGGGCAACAACTTCCAGTGCCCCAACGCTAACGGCCAGAACGGATGCTTCACCACCCATGAACTCAGCTCGGTCAAATTCTTGGGCAATGAGACCACGAATGTCGGCGTGGTGGCGGCCAGCAAGCAGCAGCATGCCGATTATTTTTCCAGTGACACCAATCACGTGGAGGCAGCATGGAACTACGTTCACGATAACCGCAGCTGCCGCGCCATCCAGTTCCATTCCTCGCCGCTGGGCGGCGGAGGCGCCAACGATCCCACCGGCCACAATATGTTTGATCTTTCCGTCCACGACAACCTGATCCACGACGATCCGTGCGATGGAATCAATTTTGCCACCGTAGATCCATCGCAGGGCCGGGTGGAGGCTTACAACAACGTGATCTATCACACGGGCATCGGGCCGTCGCCGCAGGATGGTGATTCCGGTGACTATAGCTGCATTTACATGGCTTACATTACCAACACCGGCCCGGTGGGCGGCGGGACGGTGGAAGTCTATAACAACACGCTCTATGACTGCGGCGCGCATGTAGCCAGCTTCGCCAATAACGGCAGCTTCATGATCAACGGCGGCGAGCCGACCCTGAACGTGAAAATCCGCAACAACGTGATGTACCAACTGGGGGGCGAACCATTTGGCAGCGGCGGCGGGTGGAATGCCACCTTAACAAGCGGCTCCAACAATGTGATGCATAGCACGGGCAGTCAAGGCGCGCCCGCCTTCCTGACGGGCAGTATTACATCCGATCCCCTGTTCTTGGATCTCTCCTTAAACAATTTCCATTTGCAGTCCAGCAGCCCGGCCAAAGACGCCGGAATCACCATCAGTTCCAGCAACACATTCAACAACTTCCTGCCGTGGAATGGAAATCCCTCGGACCACGAAGGTGTGGTGCGACCTCAGGGATCCGCTTACGATATCGGCGCTTACGAATTCTTTACCGGCAGCGACCAGCGGCCCAACCCGCCCACTGGCCTGAGTGTGGTGGTGCATTGATTTTTGGATCTCACTAACAAGGTAAATGGGAAGCCCCGGAATCGAATCCGGGGCTTTTCAGTTGATGGTGCATCTTTCCAAGAGCGTCAAGCCGCCCTCAATAGGCTCTCTCGTGATGCGTTCGAGGCCGGGCTCTATGAGAAAAATCGGTTTCCTGAAGGTGGCCGAGACGAGTGATCGCGAAAAGAACCGACGAACTAACCTCCCAGAACAGCCTCATAGCACTCCCGGGTTTTTCTGGCAATCTCTTCCCATCCAATGCCTTGCGACGCCTGACGGAGCAGGGACGCTCCGAGTTTCGAGCGCTGTTGCGGCTGCTGAATGAGACTCTGCAATGCGGAGGCCATGTCTTCTGTAGCGCCATAGTCTACGAGCAGAGCGTTTTCTCCAGTCTTTAAATATTCCTGAAAAAAAGGCAGCCTGGTTGCGACGATGGCCTTGCCATAGTTCAATCCGGTCAGGAGTGCTCCGCTGGTTGTGCCGGCTTTGTAGGGATAGACCAATATGTCGGCTGCCTGATAGAGCAACGGAAGTTGCTCGACCGGAATGAATCGCAGCCAGAGATCCACAGAGGTACCGAGCCCCTCTTCTGCTACCTTTTCCTTTATCTCTGACAAGACCATCTGGTCGCCGGTGCCAGCGATCAGCAGCCTGCCTTCTACACCTGCTTGCTTCATCTGCTTCCATGCGTCAAGAAGAAAAGGGATACCCTTGTATTGGCTGATTACGCCCAGGCAAAGGACTAGAGGCTCTTCACAGGCCAGACCGAGCCTGGAGCGCGCTTCCTGCGGTGAAAGTCGCGGGCCATCCTCGAATAGAGGACCGTGCGGTATCACCCGAATCTTTTCGGCGGCGATGCCAAAATTCCCAACCAACTCTGTCCTTGCTTCTTCTCCGTGGCAGATCAGCGCGTCTGCCGCGTGGTAGGCCCGGCGAAACAGCGGTATCCCCTGGCCGGGCGCATCCTGCCGCGTGACGTTGTGGACCGTGTACACAACGCGAATGCCAAGGTGGCGTGCCCATTTCAAAAACCAGATCTCAAAAGGCAGCCCTCGCTCCAGAAACGGCAGAAACTGGACGTGGAGAACTTCCGGCCTGGAAATCGCGAGCCGCACGCTGAGCATCTTCAAGTTAGCAACGTACTCACAGGACTTAACCAGGCGCCGCCAGAGGCTGGATTGGACATTCCCACCAATATCGAGAAGAAATCTGTCAGGAGCGAGGCCACACTTGTGGAAATATTCTCTGTCCAGGTGATACCGTACCGATTCCAGCTTCACATCGACGGATTCCGCCCTCAACGATCCACACAGGCGCGCTATGTAATAAGGGATAAAGCACCACAGGTCCATCAGGTACACGCGAATCTCTTGTTGCTTCCTGCCCTTGGAGACTTCCTGATGGGCAGTTGGAGGTGCATCCGTTTCGGTTTGGTTCAAGGCCGGCATTTGATCATTGTGGGGCGGGAGCGGTTTGGGTGGATCGTAAACCTGAGGGCCTAAAGGCCAGAGACTCTTTGGCGCTTCACGCAGGTTTGAAGACCTGCTCCACCGAATCAGCTCCTGTCTTCTCACCGAGCAGTTGTCCATAGATTCTGCAATAGTTTTGCGTCATCACGCGTGAAGAGAACTGCTCGTGGACTGTTTGTTTCCCGTTACCGGCCAGATGCCCCCGAAGCACGGGATCGCGCAACAAACACGCGATAGCCTGGGCCAATTGCGTGGTGTCTCCCGGGCGCACCAGCATGCCACTTCTTCCCGAAACAATCACCTTGGGCACTGCGCCCACTTCGGTCGCCACTACAGGCACCCCGGAGGCCATCGCTTCCAGCAGCGCCATGGGCAGTCCTTCTCCCACAGACGCAAGCGTAAAAACATCCAGAGAAGCGTAGACGTTGGGCATATCGCGGCGGGCTCCGGCAAACCAAACTTTCTCCGCGATCTGCAGGTCCTTCGCCATTTGCTCCAGTTTGCCCCGGTCGGGGCCGTCTCCAAAGATGGCAAACAGCAGGTTGGGAAATTCCTTCAGCAACTGTTGGGCTGCCATGAGAAAAAATGTCAGGCCCTTTTGCTCCACGAGCCGTCCCACAGTTCCAATGAGAAGCTGGTCTCCCTTATTCAGTTCAGAAGCCAGGGTAGGAACGGCGGACTGAAATGGGCGCAAATCAATCCCGTTGTCGATGATGGTGATCTTGCCGGCAGGCACGCCTGCCTGGCGCAGTTCGGCCGCGATCCGGTCTGAAACCGCGACTACAGCGTCAAATCTGCGAAGAACCTGGGCATCCAGGAACTCGTAGAAGCGAACTGCAGCGGTCTGCCGGGTCCACAGGTGAGAAGTGGCGAGCAATGGCAATCCCAAGCGGCGGGCTGCGAAATAGGCGTAAATATCTGATTTATATCCGTGCGAGTGCACCAGACCGGTGCCGTAACTGCGAATGATCTCGCGGATATTTTTTATGGCTGCCCGGTCAAAACGGCTGCGGCACGGGATGCGGACTACCTGAAGGCCCCGTGACTCGAACTGGGCAGCAACATTGTTGGGCGAGGCATGAATATTCTCGAATACGCCCACCAGAACGGAGTTTCCGGCCTGCTCCAGGTCGCGCGTGAGCGCGGCCACCACGTTTTCCGCACCGTAAAAGCCTTCGCTGCTGATGAGTTGAAGGATCTTCATGGATTGCTCTTCAGCAACGTATCGTTCCCGCCCCTCCAGCCGGAGAGCCGCGTCCACAGTTGATAGTAGAGTCTGTTTCCCAGCAGGCGTTGCGCCGATCGCTTGAGAGCATGTTGCGCGCGGCGACGGCCGGCTTCAGCAGGGCCCATGGTGAGCCAGTTCAAGAGCCGGGTCGTATCCATGGATTGAACCATCACCAGCCGTCCGATTACTTCCATGTGTTCCAGCGATCGCGAGCGGCGCCACGGATCTGATGTGTATAAGGAGCGATAGCCCGCATCCGCGCACGCTCTCAGGACTCGCCGGTCCCACCGTCCATGGGGAGCCGAAAAAGCCTCAACCGGAGTGCCCAGGCGGTTTTCGAGCGTCTCTTTGGATCGCGTTAACTCCTCGCGGAGGTCGGCGTCAGAGCAGTCGGGAAGAAACTTATGCGACCAGCTATGGGCCTCGACTCGATGGCCGAGGGCAACAAGCTCCCGCAAATGCGTCCAGGTCATGAACTCCTTATGCTCGCCCATGCGCCCAACAATCACAAAGAAAATGGCCTTGCAGGAGTACTTCTCCAGAAGCGGCAGCGCAGAAAAGTAGTTGGAAATATGACCATCGTCAAAAGAAAGCACGAGTGGCGGCTTACTTCCGGATGAATTGCTATCCAGCTGGACCGCAAGCCTCAGGTGATCTTCAAACTGGCGGCAAGTCAGAGCGTAGCAGTAGCTCACAGCGTCAGACGAAAGCTCATGATAAGCCAGCACTGTGCGGCGCGCCGCACGCCGAAGGGCCAGGGGTGCAGGAATGGGCGTTGCCACAGTCGGCCTGGGCGCCGGGCTCGAGATGGATGCTTTCGCGATAAGAGTCATACGGCAGTGCACGCCTCCTCTTGCAGCGACACCTGTTGAACGGTCTCGGCATCAATCGTCGTGGGAGCTTCGCGCATCACAATCAATCCACGAATCACGCAGCCGAGGAGGATCCAGAGGAAGCCATCGGCCTGTTGATAGGTCCACCGGTCACCAAAGAAGTTCATGATAGTTATGCTCGCCATCAGGGCGATGAAGCCGAGGCCTATGGAGCGCCAGAATGGATCCTCTGTTCCATAAAACAAGCTTAAGCCGGCGCGGGCAAGTTTCCACAACAGAAAAAGGTACAAGGCAAACCCCACAACCCCCATCTCGGCCAAAACCTTCACGTAGTAGTTGTGCGTATCGCGAAATCCGCCCACGCGCCCCATATACCCATAGGTTTGGAATCCAGTGCCGGTTATGGGATTGCGCTTGAACAGGTCCATGGCGTCTTCCCACAGAACGATCCGCTGCTGCGCCGAGGAATCGAACTGCTGGCCTTCAGCCGCGTCCTCAGTGGTCATGGCGATTCTTTCCTGCACGGATACGGGCAAAAAGACTTGCCATCCAAGCACGATCACTGCCGCCAGAACCAAAAACCACCTGGTCTTGAACAGGCCAACCGTAGCCAGGCCCACCAGAAGACCGAGATATCCGCCGCGCGAGAAGGAATACAGCAGGCAGTAGCAACACGTTGCCAGGATCAGCAGGATTCCCACTTTGGCGTAGATCTTTTTGGTGAACGCAAACGTCCCTAACAGGAACGAAGCGAACATCGCTTCAAAGGCTGCCAGGCCGTTCACGCCCGCATAACCGAGTGGGCCGGCATCCCGAACGTCATAAGAAAAGTGTGACAGGTCACGGCTGCTCAGGGTAGAGTAATAACTGCGATTGACCAGCAAAACCGAGATGGCCATGACAACCAGCAGGAGCCGTATCTGGTTCTTCTCCCTGATGCTACTCGCCACCACCAGCGCGAAAAGAAACATCTCCACATAGTTCTTCCAGGCGGAGAACCTCTCGTCGCCGATCCAGAGGGGAAGTGGAGCATTGATGAAAAACGACCCTTCCCACAGCGAGAAGTAGCAAAAGATTGTAAACAGCAACAGGAACCGGTTGAAGTTGGTCTTGGGAATAAAGGACTTTCCTTGAATCAGCAGCCCCAGGATCGTACCTAGAAGAAGAATGTCAATAAACTGAGATCCCAGAGGAAAGTCCTGCAGTTTGTACCTTCCCGTTTGCAGGGGCAGAGTCAAGACCAGAAGATAAATCCCAAGGCTGGGCCGCCAAAACACTGAGGCAAGGAACGTAACAAACATGGCTATGTACAGCAGAAGCGGAGCCGCACCTTCAAGGCCGAAATGAATCATAGCGTTTCCACCTTGTAGCTGGCCGCGGTGTAGGAATTTGCCAGCCGGTGGTCAACGCCGGGCAAGCCGACAACTTCAGAATTCCAGCTTCGGTCGATATACATCCGGAACCATAGCTCCAGCATCAGCAAGCCCCAGATTTTCAAAGCATTGTCACGCTTTCCATCAAAGTGGTCTTGTAGCAGGGCCGAAACTGCGTCAGGACGAAACATGCCGCGTTGTTCTATTGCCTGGCGAGACAACAGGTCAGCGATCAATGGCCTCAATTCGTGGTTGAGCCATTGCGGGACGGGTGGATTGAAGCCGATTTTCTTTCCCCCCAGGATACTCGCAGGAAGGATGCCCTTCATGGCTTCGCGGAGGATCCATTTCGTCTTTCCACGGCGGTACTTCCAGGCAAAGGGAAGCGAAAGCCCAAATTCCTGAATGCGATGGTCGGCAAACGGACAGCGCAGTTCAAGCGAATTCGCCATCGACATGCGGTCCGCATATTCCAGGCAATTTCCGGAGAGAAAAGAAGCGATATCCACGTATCCAAGGCGACTGAGGGGGTCGAGGGAATCTCCACGGCGAAACGCTTCACGCAGAAAATCTCCGGAATCGCGTGCCCCAACCTGCCGCGAGAATTCGGGAGTGTACATAGACCGCTTCTCGTTTTCAGAGAAATAGCCGACCCATTGCAGATACATCTCCTCCTGCGGCATCCATGCTGATTCAAGAAACTCCCGGACGCGCCGGTATCCGTGGCGCCCGCGGGTATCATCGCGCAACAGGCGGGACAAGCGCACCATGAAACCGGCGGTGAACACGGAAGGCAGCTTTCTGTATTTTTGCGCCATCGATGCGCCCGCGTATCGCGCATAGCCGCCAAAGGCTTCGTCACCGCCATCGCCGGAGAGCGCGACGGTAACGCTTTCCCGCATCCGGCGGGTTAAGAGATATTCCAGCACCGCTGTGGGATTTCCAAAAGGCTCATCAAAATGCCGGACCACGGTAGCCATGTGCTCCGCGCAGTGTGCGTCAACCTGCAAAAGGTGGTGGTCCGTGCCGAATTTCCGCGCGACTTCAGCCGCATTCCTGCTCTCATCAAAGAGCTTGCTGTCCTGGAATCCGATGGTGAAGGTCTTAATGGGCTCGTGGCTGTTCTGCGCGGCAAATGCCGCGATGCTGCCTGAATCCAGTCCTCCACTCAGAAAGACTCCCAGCGGCACGTCACTGATAAGGCGAACGCGCACTGCGTCGCTGATCAGTTCACGGGTCCGCTCCACCGCATCTTGCAGAGATATTTCGCGGACCGATCCTGCAGCCTCAACGGGGTCCCAAAATGTCTTCTGCTGCTGCGTGAGTTTTCCGTCCGGGCAAACCTGAACCGTCATCGTCGTGGCTGGAGGAAGCTTGCAGATTCCCTGAAATGCCGTGCGCGGGGCGGGAAAATACAGGTAGGTCAAATAGTCATGCAGCCCTTCCGCATCCGGCCGCACCGGCACTTCTCCCGAAGCCAGTAACGATTTGATCTCCGACCCAAAAAGGAATTTATTGCCATCGCTGTAGTAAAACAGCGGCTTCTTGCCAATCCGGTCCCGCGCCAGCAATAACCGGCGCTCTCTCGCGTCCCAGATTGCCAGGGCAAACATTCCATGCAGCCGCGGGATAACGCCCTCGCCCCACTGTTCATAACCGTGAATGATGGTTTCAGTATCGGTTTTGGACTGGAAGCAGTGGCCTGCCGCGATGAGTTGCTCGCGCAATTCCTGGAAGTTATAAATCTCGCCATTGAACACCAGCCACACACTTCCATCTTCATTCGTCATGGGCTGGCGTCCCGCCGCGGAGAGATCGATGATGGAAAGTCTGCGGTGGACTAGCGAGACAAAGAGGTTCGATTCGCGCAGGGCAAACACCTGCTCACCGGCATCATCGGGTCCGCGATGGCGTATAACGCGCCCGCATTCAGAAGCGGCGGGACGATCCGAAATTTCTCCATAGATTCCACACATAAATCCGGCCGATCAGCCGCGGGCCTCCTGCTGAGAGCGGATCATTACATCGCCCGAACTCGCGAGTCCGACCTCCTCGACCGGCAGATGGTAGCGGAAAGGAGCAAAACGATAGCTTTTCAATACGCGCTCCAGCCGCTCCTCTGTCCGGTGCAAGTTGGTATAGTGGCGAAATCTTGATTTCAGCGGTCCGCGAATCCGGGGCTGCTCGGGGTCTATTTCCCACGGATGGAGATAGAGCACCAGGGATCGTCCTGCGCTTTCGAACTGCTTAAAGACCCAGGAAGTGTAGGCCGACGGGAAAATCCGCAGATAGCCGCCGCCTGCGGCGGGAAAGTTCATTCCCGCGATTCTGGCAGTTGCCGGCGGGAACTCAAGTAAGCTCTCCCCATTCTCGCAAACGTGCGCGTACGCATAACGATTCGCGCCGGGTATTCCATATAGGTCGTGGTGAATGGGGTAGATACTGGAATCGTACTCAAAACCTTCTTCTTCCAGAATGTCCAGGGCCCAGAGCGAGCGCCGCGTGATGGACCACGTAGGGGCACGATATCCTGACACGCGCACTGAGGCGGCCTGCTCAATTGCGTCGCACGCCTCGCGAGTGTCGGCGCGAAACTGCGCTGGAGTGAGGGAATCAACCTTACGATGCCAGAAGCTGTGGCACGCCAATTCATGGCCACGATCGTGGACTTCCCGGATCAAAGCGGGAAAACGGTCTGCGATCCATCCCAATACAAAGAAAGTAGCTTTCACCTGATGGCGGTCGAAGATATCCAGCAATCGATGGCAGTTCTCCACCACACGGCATGGATATTGGTCCCAGGAACTGCGCGATACTGTTCCGGCAAACGCCTCTACGTGAAAATAGTCTTCGAGATCCACTGTGAGGATGTGGACTGGCTTTTCCGCAGAGGCATTGATCAAACTTGTCATATATTTCGATTACCGCTTGCGCCGGCGCACCATTACTGAAAGCGCAATCAGACCTACTCCCATGAGAACCAGGCGAACCGGTTCCGTCATCCCAGAAAAAAATCCCGCCAAAATCTCCATGCCGCTCTGGAAAGGGCCAGCCAGAGCTGCGGCGTTGTGGCTAAGACTGAGGGCCAGCGCCGACCATCCGGCAGAGCCCACAGAAAAAAGCGTTAAACATGTCAAGATCGTTACTCTCCATTCATGGTTGTCGCTCGTTCGTTTATTGGTACACCTCGACCGGCTGCTCCAGACGAGAGTCTCCAGTCCGATTCCGCGTCTTCTCCAGCACCGATTCCACGGCCTTGCCGGCAATCCTCACCATCTCGTTGTTGTTCAACGTTGAATTAACGATCTGTGTAGTATTGGCGAGCAGCACATTGGGGATGGTGGTTTCCATCGCCGGCACCATGGCCGAATAATTGAGGACCGGAATCGGCTGAACCAGACGCTCCCGGAATACAAAACGCCGCTCAATCTCTTCCTCTCTCAAGTCAGGAATCACCCTCTGAAGACTGGGGTCGAACAGCTTCCATACGTCTTCCTCACTCGCATTAAACAGAGGATCACCGGGCGAGGTATATTTCGGCAGATAAACCAGGTGACGTCCCTGCGTTTCTTCCAGAGAAATCAGGTTGGTCATCTCAATGATTCCGGTAAATGGCAAGTCGTCCGTCAGATTGGTGCAATAGTAGGGCGTCAATTTGCGTTTTAGCAGCATGACTCCGCAGACCATACCCATGTACTGCATCTTGTCGAGCTTTGCCTGATAGTCGGCGTCAAGCGCCACTTGCCGGAATGCGCTGCTCGGCATGGTGGCCACGACGGAATCAAAGTCGAGATTGCCGGCCCCGGTTGCCACGGTTACCTGGCCGGCAGCGGACGCCTTGACCTGCTGTACCTGCGCGCTGGTGATAATCTTTCCGCCCATGCTCTTAATTTGTTCGGCCAGGCGGGTAAAAACTGTATGGTAGCCACCGCGGACATAACCCAACCGTTCTTTCTTGCTGGCATCCTTCTCGCGGGTAGAGTAGAGCCTCCGGATGGTCGCCCATATAAAGCTGGCTGAGGCCTGTTCACGCGCGGCGCCGAGCTTGCACTTGAGCAGCGGCTCCCACAGCTTTTGATAATTGCCCTTGCCGAATTTTCGCGTAAGCCAGGGACCGATAGGCTCCTGTTCCAGGGCAAGTCCATCTGCAATGCGCGCCACGGACAGGATGCCCAATCCCAGGCGAAACTTCTCCCACAATGAAATAGCGGGAAAGCGGAGAAAATCCAGGCTGGTAGTCATAGAATGGAGACGGCCGTTGGTGAAGAACCCGACTTTGGTCTCAGTCCAGCGCATCTCGCCGGCTAATCCCAGATCCTTGATCAACTGAAGCAGAGGACCATCTGAAGTAAGAATGCAGTGGTAAAACTTGTCCCAAAAGAACGGTCCAAAATCAAAGTAAGTTGCCAGGCCGCCGAGTTGCGGACGGGCTTCGAGCACCGTCACCTGGCATCCGGCCCGCAAGAGATAAAATGCGGCCGTCAACCCGGTGATTCCGCCACCCAGAATCCCGACATGTGCGTTGCGTCTTGCTTCCATGGCCATATCGCTCAAGAACTCCTGAAAATCAGTGCGACGCCAAACGTGATCACTGCGATTGCCGCCCACCTTGAAGCGGGAATGCGCTCTTTGAGGAAAAAGACTGAGAGCACGGCGACAAACGGAAACCCAATGCTCAACAAAGGAAATGCATAAGAGATCTGCAGGGCGGAAATGGCGGTCATCCACAGCGCCGTCGCCACAACAAAGCACAAGCCCCACGCCCACACCCAGCCTGAACGTAACAGCAGGATGTAGGAACCGTTGTGTCCGGCAACTCCACGCCTCAGGAAAACCTGGGCACAAGCCCCCAGCAGAATGCTCACCCACAATGCCGCTAGCGGAGTCATGCTTTTTCTCCCCTCGCCGAAAGCTGCAACATGGCAACGCCCAGCACCACCACACCAATCCCCAGCCACCGCGCGGGTGGAATACCTTCTCCGAACAGGAACCTGCCACCCAGGGTCACGATCACATAAGTGAGTGCCGTGAGCGGATAAAGCAAGCTGATATTGCGCTGCGATACTGCGTAGATCCAAAGCAGCGTTCCCGCTCCATAGATGGCCAGTCCGCTGACGGCCGCCGGTTGCAGGAAGTAATGAGCGATGCGCGCAACAAGGCCGGAAGCCGGGGCGCCATGGGCTGCCGCAGTCACGCCAACCTTGATCAGCAAATGGCCGCACGATGCCAGCACGATTGCGCCGAGGGCCGCCCATTGCCAGAGCGCAGAGTCTTTCACGCGTTCCGCCTCAGCGTGTTCCAGAATCAGCTCCGGCTTTTCTGCCACCAGACCGGCATTCATGAAGCCACCACAACCTGCTCGGCGCTGCGCACCGCAGTTTGCCACTCGATAGTGCGGCGGAGCCCATCTTCCAGGGAAACGTGGGCTTTGAACCCCAGCAGGTTTTCCGCCTTGCTTACATCCGGAATGCGTCTGCGGACGTCTTCATAGTCCTGTCCGCTGATTTTTTTGTAGGGCACAAACTCCAAACGTAACGGCTCAGTTTTTCCGGAAAGACCGTGGATGAGCTTGGCCAGATCGACGATCGAAATTTCATGGGTGCTGCCGACGTTGATAATCTGGTTATTGGCGGCGTCGCTCTCCAGGGCTGCCAGGATTCCAGCCACCGTGTCCGCTACGAAGGTGAAGCTCCGCGTCTGCAATCCGTCTCCGTGAATTGGAATGGCCTCGCCGTTGAGAATGCTGTCAATGAACACGGATTGGGGCCCGCCCCACCAGCTCAAATGCTGGCGCGGCCCATACGAGCCGAAGATGCGCAGGATCGTGACAGGAATGCCGTGGCTCTCATGGAACCCCAGGGCCAGGTGCTCATCAAAAAGCTTTGAGGCTGCGTAGGCCCAGCGCGCCACCGTGGAAGGCCCCAGTACGCTCTCGCTGGTTTCGCTGAAAGGCACAGCCGGATTTCTGCCATAAACATCGGATGTGGAGGTAAAAATAAACTTCGCGTTCCGCTCCGTGGCAAGCTGCAGGACATTGATTGTGCCTTGCGAGTTCACCATCAGCGTCTTCAGCCGGTTCCCATAGCGCGGAATCTTGAAGGCGGCCAGGTGGGCAAAGACCTCGATCCCATCGCTCACCGCGCGTAATCTTTCCCCATCGCTGATATCCAGCACGTGGAAACTGAAGCGTGAATTCTTAGCGGCCAGGACGAGATTGTCACGGTTTCCATGCGATAGATCGTCCACGCCAATGACCCGGTGCCCATGCGAAAGCAGCGCGTCGCAAAGATGAGAGCCCAGGAACCCCGCCGCCCCGGTTACCAGTACAATTTTTGTTTTTGATTCAGGCATTCGCAGTTAAATCCTTTTCCGCCAAAATTTGCAGGATGTTGTCACCCGCGCGGCCATCGCCAAATGCCGAAAGCGCAGGCTTACCGGCTGGTGAAGCGCCGTTGTGGGACCATAAACTACTTACTACTGGAAGGATTTTGGCAGGAGAAGTCCCCACCACCTGGTTCCAGCCACCTTGCAATGTCTCAGTCCACTCCGTCTCATCCCGCAATGTGAGGCAGGGTGTCCCGACAAAATAGGCTTCCTTCTGGACTCCTCCGGAATCGGTCATGACTAACTGCGCGTTGGTCTCCAGGTGCAGCATGTCCAGATAAGCCAGTGGCGGAGTGATCCTGATGTGGGCAGCATGCTCAAGCTTGCTCCCCAAAGGCTGGTATTCGGGTTCCTGACTCAGCTTGGCGCGCAGGCGCGGATGCATGGAAAAGATGGTTGGCTGGTCGAGCCCGCATAGTGTTTCCACCAATTCCGCGGTACGCTCGGGCGAATCCGTGTTTTCAGCCCGATGAATCGTTACCAGGATGTATCTCTTGGCTGCGACTCCCAGATCCCTCAGCACGGTTGAAGTCTGGGCCGCCTGTGCCGCAAAAACCTGCACCGCATCGAGCATCACGTCACCCGTGAAGTAAACGTTGCCTGTGATTCCTTCACGCCGCAGTTGCTCAACCGCTCCATGGGTAGGACAGAGCAGCGCCGATGCCAGGTGGTCCGCAACGATTCGGTTGATCTCTTCCGGCATGCGCCGGTTGAAGCTGCGCAACCCGGACTCGACATGCGCCACGGGAATATGAAGTTTCACCGCGGCCAGCGCGCCGGCCAGAGTGGAGTTAGTGTCCCCATAGACGATCACGCAGTCCGGCTTCTCTTCCATGTGTTGGAGCACCTTCTCGATTTGTTCCAGCATGGCTGCGGTCTGCGCGCCATGGCTGCCTGAACCCACGCCCAGGTTATAGTCGGGGTGAGGCAGAGGCAGTTGCTGAAAGAAAACATCGGCCATGCCGTAGTCATAGTGTTGGCCGGTATTCAGCAGCAGGTGCTGCACTTGTTCTTCTCGGGGCCTAGCGTGGTTGTAGCGTTCCGCGGCAGCGCA
The DNA here is from genome assembly GCA_035294925.1 of Candidatus Angelobacter sp. GTDB lineage: Bacteria > Acidobacteriota > Terriglobia > Terriglobales > Acidobacteriaceae > Angelobacter. The sequence goes on from DATGJZ010000093.1 coordinate 81,739, forward strand.
GACAATGGCCGCCTTCACAAACTGCGGCCGGACACCGGCAATGGAAATAAATTTTTTCATCTGCACAGCCTATTGGTTTTCCAGCAACTGTTCCGGGGGGACATCACGCCAGACCTTGGCTGGTGCACCCAGCACAATCTTGCGCGCGGGAACATCGCGGGTAACGACGGATCCGGCAGCCACCAGGGCATCCTCGCCCAAGGTGAGACCTGGCAGGACAGTCACATTGGCGCCGATCCGCGCGCCGCGCTTCATGGTTACTCCCTTGTGAAACCTGAAGCGCTCGCGAGTGCGTCCGAGAAAGTTGTCGTTGGTAAAAGTGACCTCGGGCGCGATGAAGCAGCTATCGCCGATCTCAGAGAGCGCGGTAACGTAGGCTTCCGTCTCCACCTTGCAGCGGCTGCCAATCCGGACTTTGTTTTCCACTGTGACGCCACGTCCAATAATCGTGAGCTCGCCTATCTCTACGTTCTCCCGCAAGGATGCCAGGTCGGCAACCATTACCTTGTTGCGCAAGACGCAGCCGCGATAGATCACGGTCATGGCGCCGATCAGGCAATCATCGCCGATTACGCATGGATCAAGCGCCTGGTCACTGGTTACGGCGCTCAGGGCCGCCTTCATAGGCAGCTTGCCTACCACCGTGTGATCGTCAATGCGTACGTTGTTGCCGATGATGGCGCCGGGATGAATGACAACTCCGCTTCCGATCCTGCAGTTGTCACCGATCCGCGCATTCTCATGAACGACGCTATTATGTCCCAACTGCGTACCAGCGCCGATCTGTGCTGATGGGTGAACGAAGGTTGTCATTACTCTCCTCTAGGGCAATCGGCACGCCGTCCTGTTCCATGGAGCGTTGTGCCGCTTCAATGATGCGAATCACGCGCAATCCGTCCTGGGCGTCGGATACGGGAGTAGCGCGGTCGCGCACGCATTCCACAAAATGTTTACACTCGATCTTCAATGGTTCCGTCATCTCCACGCGGGGGATCAGGATGTCGCCAAAGCGTACCTGGATCGCTTCGCCATAGCTCTTGGCCGGCGGCATCTCTGCGTGGTTGTCATAAATCCGCAGCTTTTCCGTGCTCTCGGCATCATCGAACACCGCCATTTTCTTCTGTCCCACAATGGTGGTGCGGCGCACTTTGTGCGGGTCGAGCCAGCTCAGGTGGATGTGGGCCATGATCCGGTTATCGAAGAACAGGCTCAGGAAGACAACATCCTCAATGCCTTCCTGGATGTAACTCTGCCCGCGCGCGCTTACATTGATGGGTTCCTTGCCGAGCATGAAAAGAATCTGCGAAATATCGTGCGGGGCGAAGCTCCACAGGGCGTTTTCATCCCCGCGAATTCGCCCCAGGTTCACCCGCTGCGAATAGATGTAATAAATCGGGCCCAGCTCGCCTGAACTGATGAGGGTCTTCAGGCGATGGACGACCGGATGATATTCGAGCAGGTGTCCTACCATCAGGACGCGATTGTGCTTTTCCGCGAGCTCCGCAAGCTCTTCCGCGTGGCGCACATTCAGCGTAAACGGTTTTTCCACGAAAACATCGCGCCCGGAAAGCAGCGCCAGTTTCGTGAACTCATAGTGGGTGACGGCCGGCGAAGCTATGGCAACGGCGTCAATATCGTGGCGGAGCAGTTTTTCGAAAGAGTCCACGGCATGAATGCCGGGCCAATTCGAAGTTGCCGCATCGCGCTTGCGGGCATCCTGGTCAAAGCACACAGACACCCTGCAGCCCTTCAGCTCCGCAAAATTCCTGGTTACGTTCCAACCCCAGGCTCCAAGTCCAACTGTTCCCATCCTCACCATTTATATCTCTCCAATCCGGTTTGCTTGCGACAACTGCGTATCTGATTGTGTTTCGTTCCGGGAGGGGGAGCCCGACTTGCCTGCAACGAACCCGCTGAGTGTTCGCAGGTGAGAAAGTATCGTTCGCAGGACCTTCATCTTGCTGCGGCCAATAGAGCGCGCCCGCAAAACCATTGGCACTTCCGTCACCCGGTAGCCTTGGCGTCCTGCTGCGAGCAGAATTTCTGCTGCGGAGACAAACCCATCCGAGCTGAAGCTTACGTTTGCGATGACTTCACTGCGATATGCTCGGAAGATGCTGGTATAGGTGTACAGCTTCAGCGGGGAAGCCCAGCGGTACAGCGCCGAACATCTCCGGCTCAGGGCCAGCCGCCACCAGGGTACACCCTCAACCCCGCCCTGCGGATGGTAGGGAGAGGCCACTGCGATATCTGCTCCGGTCGCTGCCAGCGCTTCCAGCAGCAGTTTCAGTCCCTCCGGCGAATACGTGCAGTCCGCATCGATGGTGCATATCAGTTTTCCGGTACAGACACGGAAGCCGCTGCGAAAGGCTGCGCCCACACCCCGGTTTGTGCCGTGCTCGACGATCTGGAAAGGCACGCCAGCGCTGGCGAACTGCTCCTTCAATCTTTCCACCGTGCGATCGGCGCTGCCATCATCCACAAAAATGAATTCCAGCTGGCAGTTATCTGCGAGTAGCCCATTTAATTTCAGCAACTTATCGCGCAGCAATCCTATGCCATCTTCTTCATTAAAGATGGGTACCACGATGGAGACGAGCTGTGGTGAGCTGGACATAATTTCCTTACCTGGATTCTCCTGCAACTTTGCTTAGTTCCGGCTGGAGTGCTGCGGCGCTCTCCATCAGCAGTTTCTTGGCTGCGTGTGCTTTCCTCCGCTCGGAGGGGACTCCCGCTTCCTTCAGTTTGTAAAGCAGCGCGCGATAACTTATGTTCAGCCGCTTCGCTGCCCGCTTGCGATTCCAGTTGCTGGCTTCCACCATCTTCAGAATCACCTTACGTTCCACTTGCCGCACGGCTTGCCGGGTAATCTGCTTCAGCGATACTTCACCCTGCGGAGGAATGATGAATTTGAAGATGTCCGTCTCCCGGTCGCGCAGTTCGGAAAGAATTGCCTCCTCAGATCCCAGGATCACGTACCGTTTGGTCAGGTTTTCCAGCTGACGGATATTGCCTGGCCAGTGGTAATCCTGAAGGCTGGCAATGCAAGCATCGGAAAGGGAGCCGGCGCGGCAATTGAATTTTTCGTTGTGCCGCGCGATGAAGTAGTCGCAGAGCAATGGAATATCCTCCAGGCGTTCACGGAGGGGCGGCAGGTGCATGTTGACCACGTTGATCCTGTAAAACAGGTCTTCGCGGAAATTTCCAACGGCAATCTCTTCTTCCAGGTCGCGATTGGTCGCGAAGACAAACCGTACGTTGACCCGCTTATCTTCCTGGCCACCGATGCGGCTGAACTGGCCATCCTGTAAGACCTGCAGGAGCTTGGCCTGGGTTCCCGGCTCCAACTCACCAATCTCGTCCAGGAAAAGTGTTCCTGAATTGGCCAGTTCAATTCGCCCTGGCTTGGTCCCTACCGCGCCAGTAAACGACCCTTTTTCGAAGCCGAACAGTTCGCTTTCCAGAAGCGTTGCCGGAATCGCTGCGCAGTTGACCTGAACAAATGGCTTCGATGAAACCAGCGAGTCCCGATGTAGCAGGCGGGCGATTATCTCCTTGCCGGTTCCGCTCTCCCCGGTCATCAACACGGGGATGCCCGTCCCGGCAACTTTGGAGAGGGTCTTTCGGACCGCTCCCATGTCCGGTGATTTACCGAAGATCACCTCATCTGGCGGAAAGGCTGCTCCGTCGACTGGCGCATGTGAACCGCCGTAGACAGAAAATCCGGGTTTGACGCGAGTATCGAACATTTGATTGTCTGTGGGCACCGCATACAAATGCACTCCAGCCGCCAACTCGCAAGCGGCACGAAGAATCTCATTTATGGCCGCCTTTTAATGGCGTAAGCGGTTGATTTAAAAGGACTAAAATATGAAATACGGATTTCCTGATGCCTGCTGAGGGTCATGTTGCCCTTGTCCAAAGGCCAAAGAGAATAGGAAAACATTTTCACATTAGGAAGATGTTTTCCTTGTTTCCATTTTTCGGCATGGATTCCAGGAACCGGACTTCTCATTTCCTGTAGAGCTGCAATCTCATTCACTTAGAAGGAACAGAAATGCAACTGTACCTATGGAAAATATGGGATTTTCTTAATAAATATCGTTTGTTATCAGGTTGATACGAGCGCTAGCCTAGTGGGACTAATAAATGCTGTAAGAGTATCTTCAACGGAGGGCTTCCCCCTGAGCACTGCCCTTGCGGAGGAGCCCGGTTCCGAAGATCGCTTTTATTGAGGAGGAACTGGAGCTTTGACCCAAGATAGGCGTATCTCGCATAGGTTTGCGCTCCAGTTGGCGATAACCCTTGTACTCCCTGATACAGGTCTCAAAGTTCGTGGCAAAACCCGGGACATAAGTTCTGGAGGCGTATTTTTCTACGCCAATCTACCAGTCGTTGAACATCAGGAAATCGAACTGCTGATGACCCTTCCCTATGAGTTTGCCGTGGTTCCGGTCCGAGTGGCTTGCCGCGCTAGAGTGCTTCGCGTAGAACAAGATGACTTAAGCGGGCAAAAGGGGATGGCCGCTGCCATCCAGAGATTTGACTTTCTCGAAGCCGACAATTTTATGGATCAACCTGTCGAGCAGGTGTTAGATCCGCACTAACCCGCTACCCTGGCATTTGCCTTACTTTTCTTTACCAAGTAATCCGCCCGCCGTGATTCCTCAAGACTCCCTAAGATACTGTGTTTACTGATAGTAATTCGTACTTATGAAGAATTTCTTAACAAAGAATTTTCTCGACAAGCCTTAGTTAAAGGTGCTATCTTAAGCACACCTAGAAGGATTTAACCAGACTCCCCTTATGTTTGAGGGGTCGTAAAGACGTCGCTGAGTTTCAAAGGCGACGTCAAGAAGAATCGCCCCAGGCTCTACAATTAGTTTTGCGAATTGATCGATCAGACCCTTCCCCCGGGTTTGAGCAATATTGCCATTTGTGTCGACGGGCACAATTCTGCCGCGCTGGCCGAAATACAACCGCGACAGTCTGGGTCCCGTCCGGACGGTGCCACTTTGGAAAAAATCGCGTCAGTTGCTACGCCTGATTTGCCTCAGGCCGACCCGGAAGCCATTCCACGCCTATTGGACGATTGGCTGAAGAGAGAACTCTTCCGCCGTACTCTCGCCCTCGCATCGGCCGCGCATGAGCTGAAGACCCCCCTTGCGGTTATGTGTGGCTATACCGACTTGCTGCTGGGTGAGAGTCTGGGAGCACTCAATGAAGCCCAGAAAACAGTGCTGGGGGAAATGCAGCAGAATGCTGCCCGATTGCAGAAATTCATTCATACCTTTTTGACCTTCAGCGCCCTGGAATCGGGAAAACTTGAGTTGACCAAGGAGATGGGTGATGTGAATGAGTGCGTCTCCGAAGTCCTGGGGCACTGGGCCATCCCATTCGAGCAGCGCGGTATGATCTGCCGGTTCGTGCCCGATAAAACGCTGCCCGATTTCCCCTTTGATTGTTTGAAAGTTCAGCACATCATTTCCAACCTTCTGGAAAATGCTTTGAAATTTACCCCTGCTGGTGGCTGTATTGTCGTGAAAACCGAGCCCCACCTGTGGGAGCGCCGCAGCCCTGTGCAGAGCACAGCCTTTCCCCAGGAAAGGCGTCGCGACCGGGATTGCAAGTACAACTGCGTCAAGATTTCCGTGATAGACAACGGTCCTGGAATCCCTGCCGAATACCACTTTGAGGTTTTCAGCGAATTCTTGCGCTTGCAGCCGGAAAAATCCGACGGGATGGGTCTGGGGCTGGCTATCGCCCGGCGCCTGGTTGACGCGCATGGCGGAAAAATCTGGGTGGAAAGTGAAGTGGGACGTGGCAGCACATTCTCCCTGCTTTTACCCATAACAGAAAGACAGGAACGCATATGAGCACTCAATCTGTTTTGACCAAGAGGCCGAACATCCTTGTTGTTGATGATGAACCAAGCATGCTCACCTATACCCGGACCCTCCTGGAAATGGACCACTATGGAGTCGAGACGGCCACCAGCGGAGAAGAGGCGGTCAGACGCCTTGAATCCAAGGACGCTGTGGACCTCATCCTTCTGGACATGGCGATGCCGAGAATGGACGGGCTCCAGACCATTGAGGCATGCAAGAAACTGCGTCCGGAACAGCGAATTGTGGTGTGCTCCTGCGTGACTGATACCAGCACCGTAGTCCAGGCAATCAAGCTGGGCGCGCTGGACTACATGACCAAGCCCTTCTATAAGGCGGAGTTGGATGCAGTTTTGAAGCGTTCGCTTGCCACCGGCCCGCCCAGCCCCGAGGAGGCCGCGCAGTCTCCCGAAGGCGAGGAGCTTTTTGAGAGTCTGGAAAATGATCTTTTCTTTCTGGCTGCAAGCCCTGCCATGAAGCAGATTCGCGCGCAGATCTCTCTGGTGGCCAAGGTGGATGTTCCCGTCCTGCTGTTGGGCGAAAGCGGCGTGGGAAAAGAAATCCTGGCTCGGTTGATCCATAAGTTATCGCACCGCGCGCGTAATCCACTGCTCAAGGTTAATTGCGCAGCCCTGCCCGTAGACTTGCTGGAGAGCGAACTGTTTGGATACGAGCCGGGCGCCTTCACTGGGGCCACCCGTCCCAAGCCCGGTAAGTTTGAGTTGTGCAACAAAGGCACCATCCTGCTGGACGAAATCGGTGAAATGAGTCCTGTCCTGCAAGCCAAATTGCTGCACGTGTTGCAGGATGGACAGTTTTCGCGCCTCGGCGGCCGCACCACCATCGCCGCGGATTTTCGCGTGCTCGCTGCCACCAATATCGAGGTGCAGAAAGCAATCGCTGAAAAAACATTCCGCGAAGATCTGTACTACCGCCTGAATGCTTTTACCGTGACTATTCCTCCTCTGCGGGAGCGGCGGGAAGAAATTCCTTTGCTGGTCAAACACTTCATGAACCAGTTCTCGCAAAAGTACGCGCATCCTTCAATCTCCTACTCCGAGCGGCTGATCCAGGCGTGCATGCAATACCGGTGGCCAGGCAACTTGCGCGAACTGGGTAACTTTGTGAAGCGTTATATGGTTCTACAGGATGAGGGTCTCGCCATCTCTGAGCTGGAGTCCAAGTCTAAAGGGCAGTCTCTCGCCTCCGGTGCGGATGGCCTCACCGGCAACGGAGCAGAGTTTGGCCTGAAATCACTGGTCCGCAATTTGAAAGATAAGACCGAGTTGAAGGCCATTGAGGAAGCGCTCATCGCCACCAACTGGAACCGCAAACTGGCTGCCATGAGGCTGAACATCAGCTATAAGGCGCTGCTCTACAAAATCAAACAATATGAGATCATCCAGCCGCGCTCCGCTGACTCAGAAGTGCGTACGGCGCTGCGGTAGTTTTCCTGCCGTTTCGCTCATGTCCGCTCGCGGTCTGTGATTGACGTGGGCATGTCTCGCCAGACGAATTGACGATGGGCGCCATTTGTCGCTATCATAAGCGACAGAATGACAAATGAGCTTAGAGCCGTGGTTGCGGAATTGGGGGGCGAACAGGTCCTGGGCCGCGATTTCTCCAGCGATCATGACATGCGCGAGGCGATCCGAGAAGGGTTTCCTCCGGCCGTAGTGGAGGGGCTGATGCGAGCCTCCGGCTTAAGCCTGAAAGAACTGGCCAGCGCACTTGATCTTTCTCCTCGGAGCTTGCAACGCCGCCGGCGCAGTGGACGGCTGGCGCGTTTCGAATCGGACCGGCTTTACCGGCTTGCCCGCATCGTAGCTATCGCCAATGAGCACCTTGGCGATCACGAGCGCGCCATGCGGTGGCTCAAGCATCCCAACCGTGCCCTGGGCGGCCTTGCGCCCGTCGCGGCGATTGACACGGAGCCAGGGGCGCGCCAGGTGGAAAACATCCTGGGCCGCATCGCCTATGGCGGAATTAGTTGAGCCGAATTTATCGTGTATTGCGCAAGGCATATGCCCGCACTCCCTTTGACGGTGAGGGGGCATATCGCTACGGTGGACGCTGGTCCAGCCCGGGAGTCCGCCTAAGTTATGCGTCGGAACACCAATCGCTCGCAATGCTCGAGTATTTCGTCCATCTCGATCAAGACAACCCTCCGCCCGACCTGGTATTAGCCGTCGCAGAAGTCCCTAACGATTTGACCCGCGAGATGGTCACGGCCGGCAGCCTGCCGGCAAACTGGCGGGACCCGGCAGCCCCACCAGAGCTTGCCCGGTTCGGTGATGAATTCGTGCAGCGAGGAGAGCATTGCCTGCTGCTGGCGCCTTCTGTTCTCGCTCCCAATGAAAATAACTGCCTGATCAATCCCGGCCACGGCGACTACAAGAGGATTTCCGTGAGCAACGTGGGGCCGCTCAGCTACGACCCGCGAATGTTCCGGAAAGAACGCAGCTACCGCAGGCACTGAACTGTTTTGAGAAGCGCGAATGAAAAAGCCGCCTTCAAATCGCGGCGTTGCAACTCTCTTTTTTCATTTGCGAAGTAAGCCAGCGCAACAGATTGGAGCGGAGGTTCGTGGGCAGGTCGCTGAATTGGATTCCATGCTGGCCTTCACTGTTCGACCAGGCGATGCGACCGGAAAGCTCGGATTCACCTTCAGTCTCCGGCATGGCAAAACAGATCGACGCCGGCATTCCAAAACTCAATGGCTTCTCGATCGCGATGGCAGCGCCGCCAACGCTCAGGTTCAACAAAGTGGCCTCAAGCTGCTCGCCCGCGTATTTCAATTTCACTGGAAGCTTCATCTGGGCGCGATAGTACCGTTCCCGTTCGGCAGCAGCGGTGCGGCCAGCCGCTTCAGAAGCATTTTCGCGGTAACCCTTGAGCTTGCGGATCAAGGTACGGCGGGAGATTCCCAGCGCCTGGGCCGCCTTTCCCTGGTTTCCATCGAATCTCTCCAGCGTCCTGAAAATCATCTGGCGCTCAATCTGATTCAAGTCGCCATCGAGCGGAGCATGCCCATTGCCGGCGGCCACTTCCGGCAGATTCAGGTCCGCGGCCGTGATCTGGATTTTCGGTTCTTTGGCGCACATTGCTGCGTGAAATATGGCGTTCTTCAACTCGCGCACATTGCCCGGCCAGCAATACGTGAGCATCGCGTTAATAGCATCCGCGTTGAAACGTGATTCCTGATAGTGTGCATGCAAAAGGTGTTCGGCAATAGCCAGCAGGTCTTCCGGCCTGTCTCGCAGCGGCGGGATTTCCAGCCTGAATTGCGCCAGCCGATGATAAAGATCGCGCCGGAAGCGGCCTGCCCGAACCAGTTCTTCCAGGTCCTGATTGGTTGCTGCCACAACCCGCACGTCCACGGTCACTTTTTTGCTGCCGCCGAGCCGGTAGTAGGGAACGCCATCGAGCACCCGCAGCAGCTTCACCTGGACCTTCAAATCGAGATCACCGATTTCGTCCAGAAGCAGAGTTCCCTTGTCCGCCAGCTCGAACATCCCCGGCTTCATGACATCGGCGCCGCTGAATGCGCCCTTTTCGTAGCCAAAGAGTTCGCTTTCCACCAGGTGCTCGGGAATGGCGGCACAATTCACGTCAATCCAGGCATTGTTGCAACGGAGCGAATGCGAGTGGATGGCGCGGGCAATCATCTCCTTGCCCGTTCCGGTCTCTCCCACGATCAGGACGGCAGCCGGATGACGCGCCACCTGCTCCACCAGCGCCAGCACTCTCTTGAGCGTGTCGCTGCGAGCAATAAAGCCGGTATCGGCCCCCGGATTCTGGGACGCTATTGGCACCCTGACTCCTTCGATTCCCTGGCAAGGCCCTCTTGAAAGAGCCCCAGATTCTGGTACCTGGACTGGCTAATGCAGGACTGGCTAATCATGGGGCAACTCCACCTCCGGAACAAGCACGGAGTTACAAAGGGTCCATTACTTTGGTCATGTGAGTACGAGGTTTTCCCTGCGCCACGGCTCCTCGTGGCAGCTCGATCTGTGCCTGCGCGCCGCAGATGAATGGAGAACTCGACTCCGGCTGTGACAATCTGACTCATCTTAAACCGTGGCAAAGTGACAAAGTGTCGCAGCCGGGGAAAGCTGCCTTGAATATTAGAGAAAGCTTATCTCCAAGTAACGGCCAATGAATACGTTACGTTTGTACACTGTCCCTGGGATTTGGCCCGCCACTTGCCGTGACTCCTGGTTGGAGAGGGTTGGATTCTTATGTCCAGACGGGCATGGGTATTTCTGTGGTGCGTCTGCCTGCTCGGCGCAGCCGTCATTGCTTTCGGTTGGACTTGGCGAGTGGATGATGTACCCAAGTTCATTTCCTATTCGCTTATCGCTATTCTGGCGTCGCGGCTGCGCGTGAGCCTGCCGGAAATCACCGGGACCATCTCCGTGAGCTTTCTGTTCATTCTTATCTGTATTGTGGAGCTGAGCTTCAGTGAGACCTTGTTTGTGGGATGCGCGGCCATCGTGGTCCAGTGCTTTGCCAAGCGCAACGCCTGGCCACCTCTGGAGCGGGTACTGTTCAATGTGTGCAGCGCCGCGTTCGCCATCTGGGGTGCATACTTTGTCTATCATGGCCCCCTGCACACCAGGCTGCATCAGAATTCCGCGTTGCTGCTGATGTTGTCCGGAAGCACCTACTTTCTATTGAATACTCTCCCCGTAGCCACCATCATCTCCCTCACCGAAAACAAGTCTCTGCGCAAGGTTTGGTCAGACTGTTATTTCTGGTCTCTGCCGTATTACCTGGCGGGCGCAGCCGTAGCCGGTCTGGTTGCCTGGGTGAACCAAAGAGTCAATTGGCAGACCACGTTGCTGGCCCTGCCGGCAATGTTCGTGATTTACCGATCGTACCGGTTGTACGTGGGCAAACTGCAAAATGAAAAACGTCACGTAGAAGAGATGGCCGGACTTCACCTGCGGACCATTGAGGCCCTGGCGCTCGCCATCGAAGCCAAGGACCAGACCACCCACGATCACCTGCGTCGCGTGCGCGTCTACGCCATCGAACTGGCCAGGAGGCTCAAGCTATCGGCCTCTGAACAGGAAGCTCTCCGCGCTGCCGCCCTGCTGCACGACATAGGAAAACTGGCGGTGCCGGAACACATCATCTCCAAGCCCGGCCGCTTAACTCCGGAAGAATTTGAAAAGATGAAAATCCATCCGATTGTGGGAGCAGAAATTCTGGAGCGCGTGCAATTCCCGTATCCGGTCGTGCCGATCGTGCGCTCGCATCACGAGAAGTGGGATGGATCTGGATATCCTGACGGCCTGAAGGGAGAGGCGATCCCTATAGGAGCGCGCATTCTTTCTGCCGTGGACTGCCTTGACGCATTGGCAACGGACCGCCACTATCGTCCTGCCCTGCCCCTGGATGAAGCCATGGACCGCATAGCCCAACTCTCCGGCAAGTCCTTTGACCCGCAGGTAATCGAGTTGCTCCAGACGCATTACAGGGAGCTGGAACGGATTGCCCAGTCCCGCCCGCTGGAACGTGAAAAATTAACCACCGCTGTCACTGTGAAACGCGAGGCGGCCCCAGCCACCGGGTACGATGTGGCCGCGCCAGAACCCGTTGCTCACACCGCAACAGCCTTCCTCACCTCCATTGCCGCTGCGCGCCAGGAGGCCCAGACTTTGTTTGAGCTGAGCCATGAGCTGGGAAATTCCCTCAGCCTCAGCGAAACACTCTCCGTGCTCAGCGTCCGTTTAAAACGCCTGGTTCCATATGACTCCATCGCAACCTTTATCCTGCGTGGAGATGAACTGGTACCGGAATTTGCCAGTGGTGACAATTTCCGTCTCCTTGCGTCGTTGCGCATCCCCATGGGACAAGGAGTCTCCGGCTGGGTCGCACAAAACCGCAAAGCTTTAGTCAATGGATTGCCGAGCGCCGAGCCCGGCTATGTGAATGATCCCGCCAAGTGCACGCCTCTCCGTTCAGCGATTTCCGTTCCCCTGGAAGGACTGCAAGGCGTGGTAGGCGTGCTGACTCTGTACCACTCAGCGCGCGATGCGTACAACACTGATCATCGTCGCATTCTGTTGGCCATCAGTTCCAAGGTTGCACTCTCGGTGGAGAACGCTCTTGCCTTCCAACAGGCTGAGAGCTCCGCCACGACGGACTACTTGACCGAGCTTCCCAACGCGCGTTCGCTCTTTCTACATCTGGATCGCGAGCTTGCGCGATGCAAGCGCCTGAACACTGCGCTCACCGTCATGGTGTGCGATCTGGATGGATTCAAGCAGATCAATGACCGTTTTGGCCATTTGGAAGGCAACCGTATCCTACGCCACTTCTCGAAAAGCCTTCAGGGGTCCTGCCGCGAATACGATTACGTGGCTCGCATGGGCGGCGATGAATTTGTGCTGGTTGCGCCCGGCTTGAGCAGTTCGGCGGCCCAGATTCGTGGAATCTGTCTCAATGAGCTGGCAAACCTGGCCGGACGCGAAATCTGCGGTGAAGACCTGCTTTCCCTGAGCGTCGGCTGTTCGTTCTATCCCGAGGATGGGGCCGATGCGGAGAAGCTTCTGGCCGAGGCCGACCGACGCATGTATATCCAGAAACAACAGCAAAACCGTAAGACTCCCTCTTCCGCGCCGGTACAAGGCCTGCCGCTGCGGCTCAATACACTGGTGCCCTGATGCTGCGCTCGGCTTTCCTCGGAATCGGCCGGCTGCTGGTGATCATGTTGTTGGCCAGCTTGTTTGGGGCTACGCTCATGCGCCTCGCTCCCGGATTTGGTTCGGATGAAGAACAACTCAATAGCGGCCTTTCCACCCAGAGCATTCACGCCATCCGCCAGGCCCATTTCGCAGACGCAAATATCCCGCGGTATTACGCCGGATACATAGCTTCGCTCCTTCGGGGGGATCTGGGAGTCTCTCAGTCTCTGAACCAGCCGGTGCGAGACCTCTTGCGGGAAAGACTTCCGGTAACCCTGCGCGGTATCCTCGTCGCGCTGCTCCTGGCATGGTTTCTGGGACTCGCCCTGGCCGTCACCGCGCAACTTGCCAACTCAAGCTCCGTTACTTTCTTGAGTGATGGCCTGAGCGGCACTTTTATCGCCACTCCAGCCGCGGTTCTGGCCCTGCTCTTCGTGCTGCTGCGTCTGCCTCCGGAGCTGGCGGCCGCATTGCTGGTCTTTCCGAAAATCTATCGCTATTGCCACAACCTGTTGCACCAGAGCTATGACCTTCCGCATGTGCTCACGGCACTGGCGAAAGGCGCAGGTTCGTGGCGCATTCTCGCCTGGCACGTGGCGCCCACCGCTCTCCCGCAACTGCTCGCGCTGGTGGGGGTCTCCATCAGCATCGTGCTTGGCGTGCTGCTTCCTATTGAGGTGATCTGCGATGTGCCCGGCATCGGCCAGCTTGCATGGCAGGCCGCACAATCGCGTGACTTGCCTTTGCTGGTAAACCTCACTCTGGTAGTTGCTTTCGTGACCGCCTGCGCTACCATGCTTTCTGACGCAGCGCGCCGTCGCTTTACGCGGAGTGCTGCATGAAGTCCCTTCGTCTCCTGGCAGCGATACTGCTGATAGTGGCGGCCCTGGCCGCTCTGGGTGCAAACTACATCGCACCCGCCGGTTACGAACATCAGTTCCGGGAATCACCGGCTGCATCGCCCTCCGCGCAACACCCGCTGGGAACGGATGATCTGGGGCGCGACCGCTTCGCTCGCCTGCTATATGGCATGCGCGTTTCCTTACTGCTGGCTCCCCTCGCTGCCTCCCTGGCCACGGCATTGGCTGCCCTGGTGGGAGGCATCGCCGGCTACTTCGGCGGCTGGGTGGAGCGCTGCTTAATGGTTCTGGTGGATTTGTTCTTGTGCGTTCCCTGGCTCTTCCTGCTGATTACCGTCCGCGCTGTGCTGCCTTTGAACATCTCCGCTGAAGCTTCCGTGGTGGTTACCTTTACGCTCCTTGGCCTTCTGGGCTGGGCAGCCTCCGCGCGCGTAATCTGTGCGGGAATCAGAGACATGATGAAGTCAGAGTTTGTCTGGATGGCCCGCGCTGCCGGCTTTTTTGGATTCAAGCTGATCCGCCTGCACCTGCTTCCCAACCTTCGTGGCACCTTGCTGGCGCAGTTCTGGATTTCAGTGCCGGTGTTCATCATCGCTGAGGCTAATTTGGGCGTTCTTGGCCTGGGCGTATCGGAACCGCTGCCTTCTATGGGCAGCCTCCTGGGTGAATTGCAGCATGTGGTCACGTTACGTCCGGAACCTTGGCAATTTGTGCCACTGATTGTTCTCATTGTGGTTGTAAGCAGCTTCCAAACCTTGCTGAACAAATATGAGGTACGCGCATGAAGCCAATTCTCCACCCCGTCACGCGCCCCGCGGCGGGCGGTGTGAGCCGGGGGTCCCGTTTTTTGCCGCTATGGGTGTTGCTCCTGGCCTCGTCTGCGCTGCTGGCGCAGACCGGAGGCGAGCTGCGCTTCTGCCTCAACGCTGAACCCAAGACATTTGATCCGTTACTGGCGCAGGACGACCAGTCTGAAACAATACGCTACCTGACCGGCGGCGTGCTGCTGCGCGTCAATCGCGTCACCCAGAAGCCGCAGCCTGAACTGGCAACCGAATGGAAGGTCCTGGATGCCGGCAAGCGTATCCGCTTCAAATTGCGCGACGGCGCGCGCTATTCTGATGGCGCCACGTTTTCAGCCAGTGATGTCGCTTACACCATGGAGCGGCTCATGGATCCGGCGCTGCACAGCGTCATCGGCGATCAGTTCCGGTCTACACAGGGAAAGATTTCCACCCGGATCATTTCGCCCACGGTAGTAGAGATCACTTTTCCCGCTCCGGTGGCCAACCTGGTGAACCTGTTCGATACCGTATCCATCGTGTCCGCCACCTCCCCACAGAAGGAAATGGCTGCATTGGGTCCATTTTATGTGGCTGAACACAGGCCCGGCTCTTACATCCTGCTTAAGCGCAATCCTTATTACTGGAAAAAAGATTCGAACGGACACCGGTTGCCTTATCTCGATTCCATCCGGCTGGAAATAGAACAGAACAAGGAAATTGAAGCCTTGCGGTTCCGCCGGGGAGAAATCCATCTTATTAACGTGGTGGCTCCGGCCATCTACGATAAGTTCTCGGCGCAGGACCGTGCGCTGGTGCGCGATGCCGGCCCGTCGGCGGATACAGAGCAGCTTTGGTTCAACCAGAGGCCGGGCGCTCCAATCCCGGCTTACAAGCTGGCCTGGTTTACCTCCTCTACCTTTCGCCGCGCCATCTCGGAGGCCATCAATCGTGAGGACCTGGCCCGCATTGTTTTTCGCGGTCACGCGCGCCCGGCCGTGGGAATTATCTCCCCGGCGAACAAGTTCTGGTTCAACGAGAAATTGAAACGGCATCCTTACGACACGGCCTCGGCGCTGGCGCGGCTGCAGCAGGATGGTTTCCACCTGGATCATGACATCTTGCGAGACAAAAACGGCAATCCAGTGGAATTCTCCATCATTACCAATGCCGGCAATCCTGCTCGGGAGAGCATGGCTACCATGATCCAGCAGGATTTGAAACAAATTGGAGTCAAGGTGAATGTGGCCACGCTGGATTTTCCAACGGTGATTGAGCGCATCACGCAAAAATTCAACTATGAAGCCTGCCTGTTGGGCGGGGTCAATGCCGATCTGGACCCCAATTCACAGATGAACATCTGGATCAGCTCCGCGGAAAATCATCAGTGGAATCCCGCCCAGAAGTCGCCCGCGACAGCATGGGAGGCCGAAATTGACACCCTGATGCACGCCCAGGCCTCCTCCGGCGACGAGCATAAGCGGAAAGAGTACTGGGACCGCGTTCAGGAGATTGCCTGGGAACAGGAGCCGTTCATTTATCTGGTGAACAAGGATGCCCTGGTGGCAGTTGCCTCCAGCGTAAAGAACGCCCAACCCAGCCCGCTTCGCCCTCAGACATACTGGAATGTGGAAGAGTTGGAGCTAAAGTAGCTATGTTTCTTCTTTCCCTCCAACTCACCATCGCCTACAAGGACAAGCCACCCGTTCTGCAAGGCTTGCGACTGGACCTGGAGCCCGGCGAGATTCTGGGTCTGGTCGGCCACAGCGGCTGCGGGAAGAGTTCGCTTGCCCTGGCCATTCTTGGTTTGCTGAAGGTGAAGGGTGGCGCCGTTTACGGCTCCATCCTGTGGAATGGCCGTGAACTGCACGGACTCAAGGAGCGCGAGTGGCGGCAATTGCGCGGCAAAGAGATTTCCTTTGTTCCTCAAAGCGCCATGTCTTCTCTGAATCCCGCGCTTCGCGTCGGGACACAGCTCTCAGAGGCATGGAAGCTGCACCAGAAAGGCAGCCGCCAGGACTGCCAGAATGCGATGCTGCGCAGCCTGGAGAATGTAAGCTTGCCGGCTACTGAGGAGTTCCTGCGCCGCTATCCTTCCGAGATCAGCGTAGGGCAAGCCCAGAGAGTGCTCATTGCCATGGCTATCCTGCACCGGCCTTCACTGCTCATTGCTGATGAGCCTACGAGCGCCCTTGACGCGATTACCCAATCTGAAATCCGAACCTTGTTCGCCGATCTCAATCGAAACCTGGGAATGGGAATTCTTTTTATTTCTCACGATTTATTGTTTGCCTCTTCCCTCTGTCACCGTATCGCAATCCTCAGTGAGGGCGAGATTGTGGAGTGCGATACACCGAATAACGTTTTCTTTCGCCCTGCCCATCCCTTTACCGCCAGGCTTGTGGCCGCTCTGCCATCACCAGGCTCTGGGCCTGCCATCCTTGCGACGAAGCCTGCGTGCGACAAAATGTCACTGCATGCCGACTTGCCCGTAAGCCTAAGTAAATACAAGAATTAGATGGGTTTTCGCAGCTAAGTATCAATGCCTTCCTGACAAACTGTCACCCGGCCAGAGGGTTCGAGTTATCAGGTAAACCATTTATAAACATCAAGTTACATGGTTATTCACTGTGGCTCAGGGATTGCAATTAAGCCCAAGTGAGGTAAGCAACTATGTCTGCCAGAACTAAAGTGATCGTCGTTGTAGGTGTTTTGATGCTGACCCTGGTTGGATACATTCTCACTTCCCCGCAGGTTGGCAATGCAGTTGGCGCTGTTGCCTCTGCAGTTTGGGGTTCCTGAACGCACCCTCCTGGGCTCCAGCCCACGAATCGCGCCCTCGTGGAGAAGTCTGGGAGAGGAGAAACAAAGGAAAGTGAATGCACCGATGATGAAACCGACACAAACGACCCTAAGAAACCTCGTGATCCTTCTCGCGCTACTGCTGACGGCCAGTTTTTCCGTCGCCAGAGAGAAGAAACTGGCCCCGGAATTGAACGACAAGATGGACAGTGTGGTGGCGGGTTCCCAGAACCAGAACCCGGCTGAGATGGTGGACGTGATTATTCAGTTCCGCAAGGACAAGCCTCTTTCAGGTCACATCCAGAAGATGCTTGGGTTGGGCGTCAAGACTCGCAACTCGTTCGATGTCGTCCATGGCGGATTGTTCCGAATCCCAGTGAGCATGGTTGCAGTCCTTTCACAGGACCCCGACGTCCTTTATATTTCACCCGACCGGCCAGTCAAGCACACATCCTGGTGGGACTACATGCTGGACGCCAGCCAAGCCGGCGCCGTGATTCAAGCAGGTTACAATGGCGAAGGAATCGGGATTGCAATTATTGACAGCGGAATCAAGGCTAACCATCCTGATCTTCAGGACGACCGCACTGGCGCATCCCGCGTGGTTTACAGCCAGAGTTTTGTTGCCGGCGATACCAGTGTGGGCGATGCATATGGACACGGAACTCATGTCGCCGGCCTGGTGGCCGGAAATGGCCAGGTTTCAGGCGGAGGGATGTTCGGTGTTGCGCAGGACGCAAACCTCATCAACCTGCGTGTTCTGGATGCCAATGGCGCAGGCACTGACAGTGCGGTGATCGCCGCTATTCAACGCGCCATCCAGCTGAAGAACACTTACAACATTCACGTGATCAATCTCTCTCTAGGGCGCAGGGTCTTTGAGAGCTACACTCTTGATCCGGTTTGCCAAGCCGTGGAGCAGGCCTGGAAGGCAGGAATCGTAGTGGTGGTGGCTGCCGGCAACTATGGCCGGGACAACAGCCAGAATACCAACGGATATGGAACCATTACGGTTCCCGGCAATGATCCTTACGTAATTACGGTAGGCGCCACGAACACACATGCCACAGACATAACGAGTGACGACACTGTAACCAGCTACAGCTCCAAGGGACCGGCTCTTCTGGATCACGTGATCAAGCCTGATCTGGTGGCGCCTGGGAACCGCATCGTCTCTCTCCTCGCCAACGGCAGTACGCTGGACAAGTTGTCTCCGGGCGATGAACTCTCGCCCAGCGCGTACGGAAGTTCCGCAAGGCAGGCGTCCTATTTCGTTCTGAGCGGCACCAGTATGGCCGCTCCAGTTGTCAGCGGCACGGTGGCGTTGATGCTCCAGCGCATCCCGAACCTCACGCCCGATCAGATCAAGATCAGGCTCATGAAGACCGCCAGCAAAAGCTACTCCGCCTATGCCGGAGCCACGGCATCCAACGGAAGCTATTACAGCCTGCAAAACGATATTTTTACCGTGGGCACGGGCTATGTCAATGTCTATGGGGCGGTGGCCAGCAATGAAATGCCAAACGGCAACTCGCTTTCACCCATAGCGGCGCTTGATGTCAGTGGCAAAGTGCGGGTGCAGGCAGACCCTTCATCGGCATGGGCCAACTCCAATATCTGGGGCACCTCGATCGTTTGGGGCGACAATGTTCTGCAAGGAAACTCGATCATCTGGGGTGACTCCATCGTCTGGGGCGACTCCCAGAACGTCGGTTTCAGCATTATTTGGGGAAACTCGATTGTGTGGGGAGACAATGTTAATACCTTCTCCGAATCGGGCGATTCCGACAACAACTAGGCGATAAGAGGCGAACTTTCTTTATTGAAGCCATGAGAAATCTGTCATCCAAATCGAAGGCTTTCATCGCGCTGGTGGTGGTATGCGGCGCGGCGGTACTGGTCAGTTCGCTTGCCCGATGTACATTCCCGAACTGGACCGGATTCCTGGTGTTGCTGGCAGCCGCGCTGGTAGCATCGCGCCTGAAAGTGAAGATGCCTGGCGTGACCGGAAGCATGTCTGTGAACTTGCCGTTCATTCTGGTCGCCGTGGCCGAGATGAACACCGCCGAAGCGCTGCTGATCGGCTGCCTTTCCGCCCTGGCGCAGTGTCTGCCGGCGGAGGGAAAGAAGTTCAATTGGACTCGCGGGATATTCAATTTCGCCAACATGGCGTTGGCGATCGGCGTCACTCGTCTGCTGTACACCTCCGCCGCGCTGGGGTCAGCTATCAGCTCGCAGTCGCTGCTGCTGGCCGTGGCTGCGGCGGGGTATTATGCCGTGAACAGCCTTCCCGTGGCTATCGTCATTGCCCTCACCGAGAACAAGAATGCGCTCCGTGCCTGGGCCGCCATGTTGCAACTCTCCTATCCGTATTATCTGGCCAGCGCCGGCGTTGCCGGAATTGCACTCACAGCTTCAGCGCATGCAGGATGGCAAGTTCCGGTGCTGCTGCTGCCACTGATGGCAGGGATCTTTTATTCGTACCGCAGTTATTTTTCCGCCTCGGCTGTGACCATCCAGGCAGAGATCAAGCGGGCTCCTCAATCTGCTCCGATGGCACACGCCGCCTCTTAAACCTGTTGGGTTCCACATTCCTTAGGGAGCCTGGCCTTTGCCGGCTCCTTATAATTTTGCATACCGCTGATTAGAGCGCCCCAAGAACAAGAATCTTGCGGGCTTAGAGCAGCGGACCAGAATTCCCGGTAATTCAATTACAATCTTTCGTTACGCGGTATGCCTGGATCCGGGTAGAAGAATTTATGCGAAGCTTTGAGAGCCTCACAGAACGCGAAATTCTTGCTCTAGCCATCTCGTTGGAAGAGGAAGATGAACGCATCTACGCTGATTATGCCGAAGGCCTGGGCCAGGACTTCCCCGCCTCGGCCGCCGTATTTGCCGGCATGCGCGAGGAAGAAGCAGGCCACCGGCGCCGGCTGCTGGAGCTGTATCGCAGCAAGTTTGGCGAGCACATCCCGCTGATCCGCCGTCAGGACGTGCGCGGCTTTATCAACCGCAGTCCAATTTGGCTGGCGCGTCCCTTCCGGTTAGACAAGATACGGAAGGAAGCTTCGACCATGGAGGTGGAGACCCGCCACTACTATGAGAAGGCCGCCGCCAAAACGCAAGATGCCAGCATCCGGCAGCTGCTCTATGATCTGGCGCAGGAAGAACGCTCGCACGAATATCGCGCAGCGCAATTGGAAAAACGCGAACTTCCTCCCGAGAGTTTGGAGAAAGAGGAGGAGGCCAACCGCCGCCTGTTTGTGTTGCAGATCGTACAGCCGGGTCTGGCCGGCCTTATGGACGGCTCCGTTTCCACCCTGGCGCCGGTTTTTGCCGCGGCCTTTGCCACGCAGGAAACCCACAAAGCATTTCTCGTCGGCCTCGCGGCATCCATCGGCGCAGGCATCAGTATGGGTTTTGCTGAGGCACTCTCCGACGATGGAAGCCTCACCGGCCGGGGGCATCCCTGGATCAGGGGACTGGTTTGTGGACTGATGACGACCATTGGCGGCCTGGGACATACCTTCCCGTTTCTGATTCCCCAGTTCCATCTGGCCATGATCATTGCCGTGATTGTCGTGCTGGTTGAACTGGGCTCCATCTCCTGGGTGCGCCACCGTTACATGGATTCCCCCTGGGTCTCGGCCACTTTGCAGGTGGTGATCGGCGGCCTCCTGGTTTTTGCGGCAGGCGTGATTATTGGCTACTCGTAAGCCCAGTTGGAACGAGGTGGCGCAGGGCGCTTCCTGCCCCGCCACGCGCAAAACCGGCGCGCGTTACCACCCCAAAATGCCGCAAAAGCTGCATATGTTCGGGGCACTGGCGCGGGAACCGTGGCGGCTACGGCTCCAGCCTGATTTTCTTGTTTCTTTTGCGACGTTAAGAACCTAACCTACATTGCACTAGTCAGGGAGTGGGAAGAACGTTATAATTCGCCGCGCTTTCCACCAGGAGACAATATGCATTGGACACAGGTTTACGACCCGTTGGGCCATTGGTGGCTTTCCACCCTCGTCGCTGCGTTGCCTATTGTTGTACTGCTTGGCCTGCTCGCCGGATTTCGCGTGCGGCCCCACCTAGCGGCGATCGCAGGCGCCGTGACCGCGTTGCTTGTAAGCGTCCTGGTCTTTGGCATGCCCTGGCAGCTCTCCGCCATGAGCTTTGTCTATGGCTTGTCGTTTGGCCTGCTGAAAATCGTCTGGATCGTAGTGGCTGCTGTCTACTTGTACGAATTAACGGTACACACCGGACACTTCGAGATCATGAAGGAGTCACTCGCCGGGTACACCTCTGACCGCCGGATGCAACTGCTGCTGGTAGCTTTCTGTTTCGGCGCCTTTTTGGAAGGCTGCGCCGGATTCAGCACCCCGGTCGCCATTTGCAGCGCGTTTATGGTTGGGCTGGGCTTCTCGCCATTTCATGCCGCTGTGCTTAACCTGATCGCCAATACCTCACCGGTGGCATGGGGCGCAATTGGAACTCCGGTGCACACTTTGGCCGGGGTGAGCGGCCTCCCGGAAGGCGATCTCAACGCCATGATTGGCCGCATACTTCCCATCACTTGCGTCATCGTGCCTTTCTGGCTGGTGAAGGCGATGGTGAGTTGGAAGGAGACATTCGAGGTTACGCCCGCGATATTGGTGGTGGGATGCTCCTTCGGCGCCATGCAGTTCTCCTGGTCCAACATCGTGCGCGACAGCAATCTGGTCGACATTATGGCTGGAACCTTTTCGCTGTTGGTGACTGTAATCTTCCTCAAGTTCTGGAAGCCCAAGAACGTGTGGAGATTCCCCCACGAGCAGGGAGCCACGATAACCCGCCACTCTTACACCGGCGGGCAAATCGCAAAGGCGTGGATGCCGTTTGCAGTTCTGTCTGTGATCGTCTTCCTCTGGGGTTATCCTCCGGTCAAGGCTTTCTTGAATAATCACACGACGCCAGCCTTCGCCACGTGGAACGACACGACGAAGAAATGGGTGCCTCAAGGCGGCTGGGATTTCCCGGTGGTGCACCGGGCCATTTCCCGCGATCAACCCGTGGTAGCCAAGCCCACCCCGGAGCCCGCAAAATATGATTTCAACTGGCTGACGGCAACCGGAACCGCATGCTTCCTTGCCGCCATCCTCTCCGGACTGCTCCTGGGAGTGCCGATCAAGGAGATGTTCCAGGTCTTTGGACGGACCCTGCACAAGTTGCGTTTTGCCATCATTGCCATTGGCTGCATGTTGGGCCTGGGGTATCTCACGCGATACTCCGGCATGGATGCGGTACTGGGGTTGGCCTTTACGCGAACGGGGTGGCTGTTCCCAATATTCGGCACCTATCTGGGATGGTTGGGAGTGGCGCTCACCGGAAGTGATACCTCATCCAACGCCTTATTCGGCAGCTTGCAAAACATCACCTCGAAGGCGCTGGGGATTAATCCTGTTTTGATGTGCGCGGCCAATAGCGCCGGGGGCGTCATGGGCAAGATGATTGACGCGCAGTCCATCACCGTAGCCACCGCCGCAACCGACACCGTCGGAACGGAAGGGGCTATCTTCCGCAAGGTGTTCTGGCACTCCGTCGCCCTGGCTCTCATCGTGGGAATCATCGTGATGCTATACGCGCGGATATTTCAGAGCGTGGTTCCGCACGGTGTCCTATTGCGTTAGTCAGAGTTCCAAAGCACCGAACGGTCTATCTGCTTGATGGCGGTGCGCCCGGTGAGGGCCATCGCCATCATCAATTCAGTGCGCAATATTTCGATCACCCGCGCCACTCCCGCAGCCCCGCCAAGGGCCAGCGCATACAAATAGGGCCTGCCCACCAGGACAGCCTTGGCGCCCAAAGCAATCGCCTTAAGGACATCTGTGCCGCGACGGATGCCGCCATCCACCAGCACAGGCAGTTTTCCATTCACCCGCTCCGCGACCCGCGGCAGCGCCTCCGCCGTGCTGGGCAGGGTATCCAGGTTGCGTGCTCCGTGATTGGAAACAATCAGTCCGGAGACGCCCGCCCCTGCTGCAATAGCGGCATCTTCAGGATTCAACACGCCTTTCAATAAAATTGGGAGCTTGCTGATGGAGCAAAGCCATTCAATATCTTTCCAGCTCAGTTTGGCATTCAGGAGGGCACTGTAGATGGCGCTTCGCGGCGGGCGATGGCTGATGGCGCCCAGGTTCAGGTTAGGCAACCTGAAGTCGGATGGCAGCGTGAATTGCGTGCGGCTCTCGCGATGGCGCGCGCCGAGCACGGGAGTATCGACGGTGACGCACAAGGCCTTGCATCCGGCCGCTTCCGCGCGCCGCACCATCTCCTGCGTCAGGCCCTGGTCCTCCTGGAAATACAGCTGAAACCACAATGGATGTTTGGCTGCGGCAGTGATTTCCTCTACGGCCACGGTAGAAAACGAGCTGAGCACCACGCTTGCGCCCGCCTGGTTTGCCCCCTGGATTGTGGCCAGCTCTCCATCCCCGCAGCACAGACGATGGAAGGCCGCAGGAGCAAGCAGGATTGGCAGTTCAAATCTCTCACCCAACAGTTCGACGCTTAGATCAATCTCTGAAACATCCACCAGGACTCTGGGCGCCAGACGAATGCGTCTCCAGTCTTCACAATTGGCACTCAACGTGAGTTCGTCGGCTGCCCCACCCACGATGTAAGCGAAGGCCATGGCGGACATGCAGGGTTGCGCCAGGGCTTCAAATTCTGGCAGAGACAGGATTGTTTCCAGCTTATGTTTTTCAATGGGCATGACCAGATAGGGTACAGGTTACAGGGGAAAGGGTACAGGGCTGATCTCCCAAGATTCGCAGCAACTCTCCATCCGCGGTGTCGTGACTCAGCTCCCAGAACATAACGCCGCCAAGGCCGTGCCGCCGGACATAATTCATTTTCATGCGCATGGCCTCCGGACAGTCGTAACCCCAGAAATTACCCTGGTTCCAAAGTGTGCAAGTCGCCAATTTTGGGTAGAACTGCCGGTCAGCGCCTTGCATGGCCTTCAATGTCCGATAGCCGATCGCGTCCGCCGGACCGGAGGCCGGCTGATAGAGGCCGTGATTTACGTCCTTCACGCCAGCCCATCCTTTGCCGTAGAACGGCACTCCAAACACAATCTTCGCCTTCGGCACTCCGGCGGCAAGAAAGCCTTGCACAGCATAATCGCCATAGTGCTTGTCCAGCGGCGGCTTGGAAGGATCGGCGGGATCATGAACGAGCGCGCTGTGCAAGTTGGTCAGCGGTTCGCTGCTCCAGTGCTCGTCGTAGGCCATGATGGAAAGATCGTCCATGTAACGGCTGATCTGCTTTAGCTCAAAATTCTTGTACAGTTCCGCCTCAGCCGGCAACGCGGCGGTGAGCAGAAGCCCAGGATGGACTGCGTCCAACTGGCGGCGGAACTCCGCGGCCATAGCGGTGAAATTCACTGTATCTTCGGGATGTCCGGACGTTACGCCGCCCTCCACCGGATACTCCCAATCGACGTCAATCCCATCAAAGATTCCCGGCGCGTCAATTCCGGGAGCGAAGTGCCCTTTGATGAAGGTGTCCACGCAGGAGCGCACAAAATCCTGGAGATGGCGAAGCTGGGTGGCGCTGGAAAAACCGTCGGATTGACCCCAGCCGCCAAACGAGATCACAACTTTCAGCTTGGGATAGAGGCGCTTCAATTCCTGAAGCTGATGAAACGTTCCGCGAAGATGCTGGGCGCCAGGGGGGTCAGCGCTGCCATCCACGCTGTCTGCAGTGCCGTAAGCGTGGTCCAATGCCGCTTCACGATCAGCGATCTGGCATTGATCGTCTGAAACTCGTCCAAAGGCGTAGTCAAGTTCCGTAAGCTGCGCTGCGGCCCCGCTGGTCACAACACTCTTAACCGTATAAGCGCCTGATTTGGCTCCGTCCTCAGTGAAATAGCCAATCACCTGATGACGCGCGGCTCGAGAGGTGTGCGTCTTCTGCTGCGCGAGAATGGCCGGGGCGAAAGCCCCAAGCGTTACAAGAATGATTCCGCGATGCCAAAGGCGCATAGAAAACACATTCTATTCGAGACTGGAGGCGACCGCTTCGAGGTAAACTAAAAAGGCATAAATGAGAGTCAGGAGCTGGATCGAAAAATGCCTAAAACCGTTTTTTTATTTGTTCTTCTGTGTGGAGCTTCCCTTGTAGCCGCAGGCCAGAGCAATGACCTGGCAGGGGTTGTCGGCGTGAAAATCACACCCAGCGCCAGCAGCACGTCCGGAACAACCACCGTGAACAAGGCGCTCGGGTTTGAAGGCAGCTTTGCCCATCAGATCAAGGGCATGTCATTGGCCGCGCTGCAGGTGGAGCTGCCGGTGATGGTCACGCCCAAGTCAACCGTCAATAGCTCCAATTTCTTTGCCAGCAAAAGCTATAGCTCAATCTATGTTACCCCCGGCATCAGGTTAAGGTTTGCGCCCAGTGCCTCTGTGAGCCCGTGGGTTGCCGTGGGAGTGGGAATTGCGCGCTTCAATCCCAGTGCAACCAGCCAGGTGGGCGGGACCAATCCGGCCACCGGCGCGCTAAAGGGCGCGGGTGACGCGGGCGGCGGCCTGGACTTCAAAGCTCCTGGCCTCCCACTCACGTTTCGGGTTGAAGTCCGCGAATACTTCAGCGGAGCGCCAAACCTGAACATTCCCAGCTTAAGCCTTCACAACAATATCTTTGCCGGCGGTGGAGTGGTTTTGAGATTTTGAGAGTCAGGACACTCAGTTAGCTTTGGTGAACCATATGTATGCCACCAAACACAACATGGTAATAGTATTGAGAAGGATCTGGGGCCAATAAGCCCATCGGAATTCAAATTTGAGCCTTTTCGTCGGCAACTTGGGAGCTTGTGCCAGAGAGTGCAATTCTTCCATGTAGGCCTCGTACATCTCGTTGAAAAAGCGTAATCGTTCGTTTATACGCTTCCATAGGAACAGATTCACCGCAAAAAATAATATGGTAGCCCCTGATGCCACGCCTGCAATCGTCGAGTGAAAAAACTTGTCACTGACTTTGAAGAAAGCGGCTGCGATAAGGCCATAGGCTACATATGTCTCAAAGAGAACCTTCCATGCGGTGTCGCGCATCCTCTCATATCGGTCGCGAAATTCACCAGCTCGTAATTTATATACATCAAACTTCTGATCGTCGTGGTTTCTAGCTACTTTGGTTCCTTGGTCCATAGCACTC
Source organism: Candidatus Angelobacter sp. (assembly GCA_035294925.1). Classification (GTDB taxonomy): domain Bacteria; phylum Acidobacteriota; class Terriglobia; order Terriglobales; family Acidobacteriaceae; genus Angelobacter. Next base: position 107,943 of record DATGJZ010000093.1, read on the forward strand.
ACCTCGCTGCGTGTGTCGAGAATCCTCAAGTCACGCCAGATCACCCGATTTCGATCTGGTTCAGTGTTCCGGGGTCTTGAAGATCTCTCCGCCTTTCATCACAAAATCAATCTTCTCCAGCAGGCTGATGTCGGCGAGCGGGTCGCCTTTGACCGCCACGATGTCCGCATATTTCCCCGGAGCGATGCCGCCCAAATCATTCTGCATGCCGAGCAATTCAGCAGCGGAAGTGGTGGCGGTCCGGATCGCCTGAGCCGGCGTCATGCCATACTTCACCATCAGCGGAAATTGAATTGCCGGATCAATGCCCCAGTCAAAGCCGCCAACATCCGTGCCAAATGCGATCTTTACACCGGCCGCCAGCGCGCGATGAAAGGTCTCCGCATGGATCTTGATCATGTCGATCCAGACCTTCGCGCCTGCCGCGGCCCGGCCCTGGGCCACGTATTCGCCCACGTACAGGGTAGGAATGTAGTAGGTGCCTTTCTGAACCATGGCCTTCAGGTCGGCATCGGAGATGTAGTTGCCGTGCTCAACCGAGTCCACACCGGCCTCCACTGAATTATGAACGCCATTCAAGCCGATGGCATGAGACGCCACTTTGTGCCGCTGGCGATGGGCCTCATCGACAATCGCGCGCAATTCTTCCATAGTGAACGTGGGAACATCATCGAGCACGCCATCCGGACGCACAAAGTAACTACGGTCGGAATAGACCTTAATCCAGTCAGCGCCATAGCTGATCTGCTCGCGCACCGCTTTGCGCGCATTGTCCGGGCCATCCACTACCTGGACGCCGTGGGGCACGGGAACTTCCGGCGCATAGCCCAGCAGCGGATAGGCCCCTGTTACGTCCATGGCGCGCGTGGCCACCTGCATTCTTGGGCCGGGAATAATGCCGCGATTGATGGCTCTCTTCAGGTCAACATCAGCGTAGCCCGCGCCCTCTGTTTCCAAATCCCGTATCGTGGTAAATCCATACTCCAGCATCCGCCGCACCGAACGCGTCGCCAGAATGGTCCGGTAAGCCACTGATTGCTTCAACAACTGCTCGTCGTAGTCCGCTGCCGTAATGTCGCCCTGGAGCAAAACATGTGTATGGACGTCAATCAATCCCGGCAGGCAGGTATGGTCGGAAAGATCAATTACCTGTGCCCCGGCAACCCCGGCGTTCTCGCGGACTTCCTTGACGCGGTCACCTTCCACTGTAACCAGCACGTTATGTTGCACCTGGCCATTGGCAGGTTGGATCAGCGTGCCGCAACGCAGCAGACGCACTACCGGCTGGGACGATTTTGGCTCCTGGCATGCGGCGCCGGCCAAAAGCCCCAGTGTCAGGACGAATGTTGAAACAGCCCTCATCAGTCACCTCGCAGGAAGCTGTTAATCCTAGCAGAATGTCAAAAAAAAGCATGAAGCATGAAACGAAGACAGTTTTCAAATCACTACCTTATAGAGCTACGACCTGAGAATCCGTAAGGAAGCCTTCGACTTACAGGTGATGATGCAGTCATTGGAGCAGGGACGTTTGGCACAGTCTGGAGCGGTTTCCTCACTCATATAGCGCAGGATTTCTGTGCTAGCATCCGATCTACGCTTACTGGGAGAAGGTTGTTGTGAATGCAGTTTTGCGGCCGATGTCTACCTCCGAGATCCTGGACAGGACATTCAGCCTCTACAAGAATAACTTTTTAGTGTTTGCCGGCATTGCGATTCTTCCGGCCACCCTGGCCCTGGCCCTGCACGTGGTGGGAATCGCCACTCACCTCACGGTGCCCACGCAAGGCAGATCACCCGGTGAAACCCAACTGACGTCTATGGTTTTTGAGGTTCTGGTCTTCTTCATCGCCTCGATTGTGGGAGGCGGGATTGCCACCGGGGCCAGTGTTTACGCTGTTTACCATCTAGACCTGGGCAAGCCCGCAACCGTTGCCGGGTCTTATAAGAACGTCCTGGCAGCCTGGCTGCGCGTGATTGTTGCGGCTGTCCTGGTGTTCGTGGTGGTTCTGCTGATTTCCGCGGTGGCTCTGATAGGCCTTTCGTCCGCCATCTTCGTTCCGCTCGCCAGAATGAAACTCGGCGCGCCCCAGGAAGGGATCATAACCGGTATTGCAGTCATTGCGGTCGCGCTGATTCTCTTTGCGCTTTGGATGTACATCAGTGCCTGGCTCTCATTCGTGATTCCCGCCCTGCTGCTGGACAAGAACTCAATCTTTCGCTCGTTCCGGCGCAGCCATCGCCTCTCCAAAGGCAGCCGTGGCCGTATTTTCCTGGTACTCCTGCTCACCCTGATTCTCGCGCTGGTCTTTACCTGGACGCTGCGGATTCCCGCGTACATGATTTTTGATCAGCGCCGGCAGCAGGTCCCGCTGCAACTGTGGAGCGATATCTCGCAGTTCCTCTCCACCGTGCTTGCCGGACCCATCGCTGCTATCGCCATTGCCCTGCTTTATATCGATCAGCGCATTCGCAAGGAGGCATTTGATTTGCACCTGATGATGCTGTCCATCGAGGAAAACGCCAGCCCGCAAGCCGCCGAAGCTTCCAGCGCGGTTGGATAGCTCTCTTCGGTTTTAACTTTATAGTTTTCCGCCAACCCGATTTCCCGATGAGCCCATCTCGCGGTGTGCTACTATGCGACAAACCAGCGGAGAAAACTCAATGACGACAGCGTTGCGTCCAATGACCACCGGCGAGCTGCTGGACCGCACCTTTAATATCTATAGAAACAATTTTCCCCTGTTTGCCGGAATGGCCGCTCTGGCCGCATTTATTCTGGTTGCGTCTACAGTGCTTCTGCTGGTTTTGGGTTTTACCGTGCCCACGCCGGGCGCACAGTTCGATCCGCGCACGGACTTCACCGGTTTGGCGGTATATTTCCTGGTGGTTGGGCTCTTCTACCTCATAGGCGCGTCATTGGCCACCGGCGCCACCATCTATGCTGTTTCCAAGGTCCACCTGGGGCAGCCGGTGAACATTGGTCAATCTTATAGCAAGGTCTTTCCCTCGCTGGGGCGTATCGTTCGCATCGTGCTCTCGATCCTGCTGCGAATGCTCGGCGTATTTCTGCTCGTTTACCTCGCGGCAGTTGCCATTACTATCGGCCTTGTGGGTGCGCTTGGGGTGGGCCCCGGCGGACGCGCCGGGGCAGGCGCGATGGCCGGCATCGCAACCCTTCTCGTGCTGCTTGTGGTTTTCGTGGGTTATTTCTTCGTCTTCCGCGTCTACTTCAAGTATTCACTTGCCGTGCAGGCATGCGTGCTGGAGAGAGCGGGCGCTGTCCAATCGCTGAAGCGGAGCGCATTTCTCACTAAGGGCTCTCTCGGGCGCATTTTTCTGGTCTACCTCCTCATGGGCGTGATCGGTGTTGCTTTAAGCGTTGTTTTGCAACTACCGGCAACGTTCCTGGTTAAAATGAATGTTCTGGCAGCCACGGTTTGGCAGCTTCTGGCCACCTTCGTTGCCTTCTCAGTCTCATTTCCGATCAGCACCATCGCAATCTCCTTGCTGTATTACGATCAGCGAGTGCGTAAAGAAGCGTTTGATTTGCAATTAATGATGGAAGCCATTGGACAAGCTCCTCTCACTCAGGCCGCTGCCAATCCCATTGGATGAAGATCAGAGGCGCAATCCTTCGTTTTTGCTGTGGCCTTCTGGCAACAATGGCCCTTGCCCTTGCGGCGCGGGCCGGCGGCCTTTCTCCGGGTGAATACCGCCAGCAGCTTCAGGATTTGAGCGCAAGGGTAGAACAGCTCAAAGAGCATCCGGAACAGGCAAAACAATTCGCAGCCGATCTTCCAGATCATGTTTCCGTCAGCGATAATTCCCGCGAGTATTCGTTCAATTACGGTTGGCTGAAAGAGAAGCTGAAGCAGTTTCAGCAGGCTGATCCTAAGACGCGTTCCGCATTCCTGCAGGAGATTCAAGACCATCTTCAGGGCCTGAACAAGGCAGAACAGGCGTATGAGAAGTCGCAGCCGGAATCCGTTTCTGACCATCAAAAGCTGGAGCAGATTCTCTCCCGCCGTGAGTTCCGCAAGGCCCACGGTCCCACTTGGTGGGATATCTTCCTGGAAAAGGTAGAGCGGTGGATCTCCAATTTTTTCGCCAGGCACCCTATCTATGGCCGCAGCGGCACTGATGTTCTCCACATTCTGGTTTATGGGGCCGTTGGTGTGGCATTTATTATGTTTGCCATCTGGATCAAGAGACGTCTCGACCGGCCGCGGGACGATTTTTCCCGGGAGATCATTCCCTTTGCTCCTTCAGCCAAGGGTTGGGGAACGTGGCTGGCGGAGGCGCGGGCAGCGGCGCAGCAAGGCGATTGGCGCAACGGCGTTCACCTGGCTTATTGGGCCGGAATCTCTTTTCTGGAAGAGCACGGAGCGTGGAAACCGGACCGCGCCAGAACTCCACGCGAATATCTGAGAATCCTGGGAACACGTAAACCGCAGTATCCAACTCTGTCCGCGCTGACGCGAAAGTTCGAAGTGACCTGGTATGGACGGCGCGAGGCCCAAGCAGCGGACTTTAGCGAAGCACTTCAGCAGCTTGAGAAGCTAGGATGCAAATAAAGCTGGACAAAAGCGATCGCCGGCTGCTGGCGTGGACCGGTGCGATCTTGATACCGCTGGTTGTGCTGCTGGCCTTGCTTTCCGATAATCAGGAAGACTCCGGCATTCCCAGCACCTACTCCTCCATGTCCAGCGGAGCCAAGGCGGCTTACCTTTATTTGAAGGAGGAAGGCTACAACGTTGAGCGCTGGGAGAATCCACCTGACGAACTACCCAAAGAAGCTCGCAATACAATCCTGGTCATGGCCTCTCCGGGCGGGTTCCCCAGCAGCACGGAAAAGAACGCGCTCCAGTTGTATCTGACCCGTGGAGGAAGAATTCTGGCAACGGGCTCGACCGCAACCCGGTTTCTCCCCAAAACCGATATCGTCATCGAGCCTTTGCCCGGCGCGGTGTGGAAGAAATATGAGCCGCAGATTCTCAGTCCTTTGGGACGCGCCGGCACCATCACAATGTCGCCGGGCGCCCACTGGGGCCAAACTGCTGCGGGCCAGCTCGTGCATTACGCCGATGAGGGCAAAGGGATCGTGGTTTCTTACCGGATCGGCAATGGCGAAGTGATCTGGTGGGCAGCCAATCAGCCGCTTAGCAATGCAGGAATCAGCCAGACCGGAAACTTGACCCTACTGCTCAATTCGCTCGGCCACTCCAAGGACATAAGAATCCTCTGGGACGAATACTTTCACTCGGCGCATCTGTCCGATTCCAGCGCCACCTGGGCGCCGGCTTTGAAGTTCGGGTTTTGGCAATGTCTGCTGGTGTTCCTGGCATTGTTTCTGACCTTTGGGCGCCGCCACCTGCCTATTCGTCCGCTCAGCGAACCTTCCCGGCTCTCTCCCCTGGAGTTTGTGCGTACCCTTGGCAACCTCTATAGACGCGCTGATGCGACCCGCACTGCGCTGGAAGTTCCATACAATCGATTTCGCGCCCTGCTGATCAGGCGGCTTGGCTTGCGCAACGATGTTTCTACTGCGGAGCTGTTGGAATCGGCCCGGAAGAAACTCGGATACCGCGACCCGGATTTTGAGGACACCATAAAGCAGATTCTGAACGGCCTTCACAACCCCGATATAAAAGAGGCACAGGTCCTGGAGTTAGTGCAGAAGCTGAACCGTCATACGCAGAATTTGAAAATCATATCTCAGGAAGAATAGGAGAACCGTTCCATGCAGACTGTTTCCCGGGTGCTGGCCCACGGACGCACAGAGCTGGCCAAAGTGATCGTCGGCCAGGAAGAGCTGATCACGCACTGCCTGCTCACCATACTTTGCCAGGGCCATGCCTTGCTGGAAGGGGTTCCGGGGATCGCCAAAACGCTGGTGATCAAGTCTTTTGCCCGGCTGTTTGCCCTGGAATTCAAGCGCGTGCAGTGTACCTCTGACCTAATGCCGGCGGACGTGATTGGCAGCAACGTCCTGAGCATGGCTACCAGCACCTTTTCCTTGCATCGCGGCCCCCTGTTTACTGACTTTCTGCTGGCAGACGAAATCAATCGCATGCCTCCCCGTACCCAGGCGGCGCTGCTGGAGTCCATGGAAGAACGCCAGATCACGATTGACGGCGTTACCCACCGCTTGTCTGAGTTCTTCACAGTTTTTGCCACGCAGAATCCGATTGAGTTCGAAGGGACCTATCCTCTGCCGGAGGCACAGCTGGACCGCTTCCTGCTCAAGATCCTTGTCAGTTATCCCGAAGCGGAGCAGGAGATCACGATCCTGAAAAACCATCATCAGGGTTTTGATCCTCACGACCTCGCTGCGGTCCACATTGAAGAACTGGCGCCGCAGGTCCTGGCCGACGCACGCGTGGAAATCAAGAATGTCCGCGTGGAACCTGCGCTCTTCCAGTACATCGTAGAAATCGTGCGCCGGACACGCGATTGGCCATCCTTTTCGCTCGGCGCCAGCCCGCGAGCCGCCCTCAGCCTCATGATGGTGGCCAAGGGATTTGCCGCGGTGGAAGAGCGTGACTACATGATTCCAGACGATGTGAAAACCGCCGCTTTGCCGGTATTGCGGCACCGCGTCATCCTGCGTCCGGAAGCGGAACTTGAAGGACTGGCAACCGACCAGGTTCTGGCGGAAGTGATTGGATCGGTCGCGGTCCCGAAATGAAACCCCGTCTCCTAGCACCGGAACCCGTAAGCGCCAGTTGCCAGCCGGCAGGGCGCTTTGGCTTCGGCTTTGGCCGCCGCTTCTTTCTCCTCACGTTGCTGGGAGTTCTGTGGGCCATTCCCGCATTCTGGGACTTGCGCTTCCTGCTGGTAATGGCGGCATGGGATGCATGCGCCGTGATCGCCTGGGTCCTGGATTTCCTGCGCTTGCCTCGCGCCGGATACCTGAAGCTGGCACGCAACTGGAGTGGCCCTGCATCCTTGAATAATCCCGTGGACGTTTTGTTGCAGGTGGAAAACCAAAGCAAAGTTGACCTGGAACTCAGCCAGTTGCTGGACGATATGCCGGAGGCGCTGCGAGAACCGGCCTTGCTGGAAGGCAGGGCGCCGGCGCAAGGTTCGGTCACACTATCTTATCCGGTGCGTCCACGCGAGCGCGGTGACGTCCGCCTGGGTCAGGTTTATTTTCGCTATCACAGCACCGCTGGATTTGCCGAACGCTGGGCGCGTGCGGATCTCAGCCAGACCATCCGCGTCTTTCCTGATCTGGAGGAGGCGCGCCGCCACAATATTTATCTCACCCGTGCCCGCCAGATTGAACTGGCAAAACGGCTGGTCCGGCAGCGCGGCATGGGCCGTGAGTTTGAAAGCCTGCGTGAGTATGTGCCGGGAGATGAATTTCGGAATATCTGCTGGACGGCAACGGCCCGGCGCGGCAAGCACGTGACCAAGCTCTACCAGGTGGAGCGCAGCCAGGCGGTGTGGATTGTGCTCGATGCAGGACGTCTTTTGCGGGCCCGTGTGGGCGAGTTGAGCAAGCTCGACCTCTCCACGAACGCTGCTCTTTCTCTGGCGCAGATTGCTCTTTATTCAGGCGACCGCGTTGGCCTGGTGGTCTATGGCCGTAAAATCCAGCAGCGCGTACCCCTGGGCAGAGGGCTGGCCCACATGCGCGTGATCATGGACGCCCTGGCCGCCGCCCATGCGGAGGTGGCTGAGGCCGACCATCTGCTGGCTGCCGCCTCGCTGCTGCACATGCAGAAGCAGCGCTCGCTCATCATCTGGATTACGGATTTGGCCGACACCTCAATGACGCCGGAAGTGATCGAGAGTGCTTCGCAGATCCTTTCCAAGCATCTTCTACTCTTTACCGTGATAGCCCAGCGTGACTTGGCGATGATGGCCGGAAGATATCCTGAAGATGCAGAGCAGATGTACGAGACGGCGGCGGCACAAGAGATTGTCCAGCGCCGCGAAGCTTTGCTCACACGCGTCCGCGAAAAAGGCGCGCTGGCGTTGGAGGTTACTCCTGGAAAACTAACGACAATCCTGGTCAATCAGTATTTGCAGGTGAAGGAGAGAAGTTTGATTTGAGGCTTACGGTTGCCTGCACAAGATTTGAGCACAATTTCGCAGGAGCGCAAAAGGGAATGATGCGAGGATCTTCTCAGCAGTTCCCAGTGACGTGCTGACCCCATGCAACGAGTTCCGAAAATACCTGCTTCCATGACCTTGGCGCTGCTGGGCTTTGCCGCCTCTCTCGCGCTGGGTAACTATGTTCGTCCTACGGGTGGTTTAGGGGGACAGGACCATCAGGCGTCGAGCACAGGCCTTATCCAGGCCACAGCCCCGTTCGTGGATGTGCACGCGCACCTCGACCCTAACGACATCCAACATTCGATCAAGAGCGCGTTACAGTCGATGGCTGGCGAGAACGCCGCGAAGATCGTCTTCATGCCGCCTCCGTTCCCTGCCGATGATCCCGTACGCTACGACGCTGACATTATTTTGCCGGAGTTAAAAGGACATGGGGACAAGCTGGCAGTCCTGGGAGGCGGCGGGACCTTGAATGCCATGATCCATCAGTCGGTGCAGTCCGGGGATGCAGGACCTGAAATGCGAAGGCGCTTCAAGCGGCAGGCTGAGGAATTACTGCATGAGGGTGTGGCAGGGTTTGGAGAAATGGCGGCGGAGCACTTCCAGGGCGCCACCGCTTATCAATCTGCGCCGCCCGATCATCCGCTGTTCCTGCTTCTCGCCGATATCGCTGCCGGGCACGGCGTGCCCATTGATTTGCACATGGAAGCCGTTCCACAAATCATGCCGCTGTCTGCAGACCTTAAGTCGCCGCCCAACCCGCCGCAGCTTCGCGCGGATATTGCCGCTTTCGAACGGCTGCTGGCGCATAATCCGCGGGCGCGTATTGTCTGGGCTCATGCCGGCTCAGATAACACCGGCTATCGCACTCCTGAGTTGTGCCGGCGTCTGCTCGCCGCGCATCCCAACCTTTACATGGAAGTGAAGATTGATCCCGCAAAGCCCGGCAAAAATTCACCCCTCGCCAACGGCGCCAGTGGGACGGTCAAGCCGGAATGGCTCCAGCTCTTTCAGGATTTTCCGGATCGCTTCGTCGCAGGCAGCGACCAGCACTATCCTGAGCCACTGCCGGGCCCGCAGCGATGGGAGGCCGTGGTGCTCCTGCTTAACCAACTTCCGCCTGAGCTGCGGCAGAAGATTGGAAGGGAGAATGCAGCCAGGCTTTACCCTGCCCGGCCTGGTCCGGCACGGTGAGCACACCATACTCATCTGCTACCATCTCGCAGTGCCAGGAGGCTCCTCCCGATGAAGCGACGTGATTTCTGCAAAGGCTCAATCCTGGCTTCTGGTCTGGCGCTCGGCGGCCCAAGAGTATCAGCCGGAGAGAATAATCAGGCAGCCGAGTTTCCCAAAGCGCCCGGGCTTACCCGCTACGTCTCGGAATTCATTGTCAACACCCGTTACGAGGACATTCCCGAGGATGTAATGGAGCTGGGCAGGAAATCCATTCTGGATGGCTTTGGCCTGGCGCTGGCCGGATCGGTTTCAACCCTGGCGCCGCTGATGAAGCGATACATTGAGTCCCTTGGGCCGTGTGCCGGGAAGAGCTCTGTCATAGGAACCGGGCTCAAAGTTGCGCCGCGTTTTGCCGCCTTTGCCAACGGCAACTTCATCCACGCTGACGACTACGACGATACCCAGCTTGCTGTGGCTAAAGACCGCGTCTATGGCTTGCTCACCCATCCCACAGTACCTGTGTTGCCGCCGGTGCTCGCGCTTTGTGAGTTGGAAGGGCGCTCTGGGAAGGAGTTGCTTACCGCTTATCATGTGGGCGTCGAGGTCGAGTGCAAGATCGCCGAAGCGATCTCGCCCCGGCACTACAACGATGGTTTCCATACCACCGGAACCGTCGGCCCGTTCGGCAGCGTAGCTGCTTGCGCCAAACTGCGAGCGCTGGACGCATCGAAAACTACGAATGCCCTCGGCATCGCGGCCGCCCAGGGAGGGGGGCTGAGGGAGAACTTCGGTTCTATGACCAAGCCGTTCCACGCCGGGCACGCCGCGGAAGGAGGCGTGGTGGCCGCCGATCTAGCCGCGTTCGGCTGGACGGCAGCTCCCAACATCCTCGAAGCTCAATACGGATTCTTCCATGCGGCTGGTGGCAGCTTCGATCCAGCGGCGATCATGGAGCGCCTGGGTAATCCCTGGACGTTCGCCTCCCCTGGCGTTTCCATCAAGCCCTATCCCTCGGGCTCGCTCACGCATCCGGCCATGGGCGAGATGATGCGCCTCATTCGCCAGCATGACATCAATCCCGCCGACGTGGAGAAGGTCGACGTCGGCGGCAACAATAGAATGGTCACCACACTCTTGCACCATCATCCCACCACCGGCCTGCAAGCAAAGTTCAGTATGGAGTTTGGCATCGCCATCCTACTGCTGGATCGCAAGGCAGGCCTGGCCGAGTACAGCGATGCAGTGGTTCAGCGCCCTGATATACAGCAGATGATCTCTCGAGTGAACTTTTACGTCGATCCCGAGGCCGAGCAGGCCGGATTCGACAAGATGACCAGCATCCTCAAGGTCCACCTTAAAGACGGCCGCGTGGTCTCCGGCCGAGCCCAGTTCGCCAAAGGCAGCCCTGCCAATCCCATGAGCTTTGACGAAGTCGCCGATAAGTTCCACGGTTGCGCCGGCTTTGCCAAATGGCCCCGGCAAAAGGCCGACGCTGTGATTGATTGCGTGAAGACCGTGCACAGCGCGGCGAACGTAAGCCGCCTGGCCGCAATGCTGTCCGCCTGAATGCGGCTTCGAGGCTTAAGATCTTCCAATGGTGGCGGTGAAACTCCTTGGGCTGGTCAAGGAACATTAATTCCTTTTCCTGATGCTGGGCACTTTTGCAAATATCTCCGCACAACATCTGGCCGTTGATATATATTTCTCGCCGTTGCGGTCGCTCTTACCATTTTGAAACAACATTTTGTCAGGAGAACTTAAAATGCGATTCGCCTTTCGCACTATTCCGGCTACTGCGCGTTTCACCCTGGTGCTGCTGCTGGTTCTCACCTGCGCCACTTCAGGACGGACGGGCCCAGCCCAATGGTCTGACGATCTATGGAGACACTACGACGAAACCGTGAGCGATGCCGCCGCCTACAGGCATGAAAACGTTCGCCACCTCCATCCGTTGAAGTTTGATCCCGCCACCATGACCACCACGGTGGTTACGCTGACCGGATATGACTATCCGATGGGAAGCCAGAGTCTGAGCCGTAACATCTGGGTGACTGCGGTGCCGGAAGTGCAGCAAAAATGCCAGGCCTTTACAGATCCTGACCTGGAACTGAGGCTGCGGCAATTGCTGGGCCTTCAGCCCAACGCCAAGATCGGGAACTTCGTCACCATGACCATAAACTGGAAGGATGTCTTCAGGCCGGCCCCCAATCCTCTGGTTACTTCTGAGTGGCCGTGCGCCGATCCGCGGGAAGCAACTTGCGGCGAGCTATTTCCCGGCTGGGTGAGCAGTGATCACATAGCGTTCGTGGCCAACCAGATGCTCACCTCCTACATCGTGTCAGCCGATCATAACGGCGCTTACAGCTATCCCTGGACCCGGCTTGGATATACCTATGACTGGAAGCCGGGAGCAGACCGGTATGGTGCGTCCGAATATGTGATTCGCTCGGGTGCATCTGTGAACGTAACCGATAAGACTCCCTACGCCGCCTATTGTGGCCGGAAGTAATGCAGTTTCTGTCAATGGCCAGTAAGAACCCATCGATTAGGGCGCGGATGGACCAGGAAATCTTAAGGGCTCCTCATTTGTCATGACTTGTGGCAAACGATAGTGGATAATGATGCGGTCCTAGTATCTGGGGGGGACCCATGAATTGGAACAGGCTTTTTGAGCCCGCCGTCTTAGCGCTGCTGATACCTATCCTGGGTATCGTTTGGTGGATCATTGCTTCTGTCATAGAGCATCGTGAACGCATGGCGATGATCGCAAACGGCATGAATCCTGACTCGGCCAAAGAGGCAGCAAAGGGACGGGATATTTCCCGCCAGTCGCAGTCGTAAATCGCGTAGCCACGGATGAAAGATAGGATTGCTGTTTTCACCCTTTTGTTGTCCGTGACCCTTGTAGCCGGCAGTACGAAACACAAGGTATTTGAAGTGAGGGTCTCCGCCGCCGCCCTGGTCGGCGAAATTGTCGCGACCAGTACCTTTACTCTCGGCGGCTGGCGTATCTACGACCGGCAAGGCCGTCAAGTGGGGGAAATTGGCGGGGCCGGCGATGAGCATTTCCGCGAGAGTTTAAAGGCAGTGTTGCAGTCCCCCGAACCGGTGGGGTCCCAGAGAACGCTGGCTTGGGAACTCAGCAGGCTCGAAGATAGAAGCGGGCATCCACTGGTTAAGCTTCCTGAAGCGGACTTAACCATGGTGAAGTACTGGGCGAAATCCTGCGAGCCCTGCCGGGACCAGGATCAGGCTCAGGCCCGGACAGTGCAACAAGTCCTTGCGTCTTATAAGACCCTGGCGGTCAACATATTGCACGTGGATGCGGACGTCCCCAGGAAAGCCCACAAGGCGAAAAAGAAGTAGAGCGGGACTAATTTCCGGCCTTGAATGCCCTTACGTTCCCGCCAGTGCGGGTGCCTCATTCCTGCTCGTTCGCTCCGCCGGCACAAACAGATACAAGAAGAAGATCGTTGCAATGGCCGCCGCCAAAGTAAATTTCCATGCCGGACGAATTCCTGAAGGCGAAATAAACCCTTCAATGGTTCCGGCAATGATCAGAATGGGAATCGTTCCCACCAGCAGCCGGACGGCTTCCACTCCGTTGCGGGCGAGAGAATCGCGGCGGGAGAGCAATCCGGGAAAGAGCAAAGCCTTGGCAATCATCAACCCTGCTCCACCGGCGATGAAGATTGCGGGCAACTCCAGCACTCCATGTGGCGCCACAAAGCTCCACAAAGAGAGGCTCATCCCATAGAACCAGCAGGCAGCGCCGATCACTCCCATCAACATGCCATTAAAAAACAGCAGGGTCACTGTATCCGGAAGCGGGACATTAAAGAGCAACCAGGTAACGCCGCCCAGGCCCGCGGTAATGCCGAAGGCGAAAGCCAGGAAGGAGACTGTCATATTATTGGTCATGATGCCGCTGGCCGCCGCAGGCTTCACGGCTACCACGGAGTGCGTCCACATCTCGTGACGTTCCAGGGAGTCCATCATCGCGGGGCCAAGAAACATGCGCATGAAATCCGGCTTGGTTACGGTCAACAGCAGGCCAACAATTGCGCCGGCCACAAAGATGAGAAACGCCGTTGTTACCAAAGGCAGTTGACGCCGGAAAATTTGCGGATAAGTGTATCTATAGAAATGAACAATGTTGTGCAAGGGACTCGATTTTTCCCCGGAATAGATGCTATTGTGAGCGCGGGCAAGGAGAAGATTCAGAGAGCGGGAGTAGTATTGCGCGGTGGGATCTTCACGCAGGGCGGAAAGGTCAGCTGCTGCCTGCCGGTAGAGCAATCCCATTTCCTGCAATTCCGAACGGGTCAAAGACTTCAAGCCTTGTTTGTGGCTTTGGTCCAGAAGGTGTTCCAGGCGAAGCCAGTGGCTCTTTCTCTTTTCCAGCCAATACGTTGAAATCATAGTAGAGAAATCATCTTGCCTAGTGACAAGCTTACCATCGATACGCCGGAGCAAGTTCACCTTGAATTTGTGCTGGCGGACATTGGCAGCCGCTTTATGGCCGTCTTTGCCGACACGGTAATCCAGATCCTGGCCTATCTTGTACTCGTCATCGTCGATGAGACGGCCATGAGCGGCGCGATGTTTTCCCGCCTTTCTGGCTACCAGCTCTGGATCAAGGCGGCGGTGATCTTTCTGAATTTCTGCATCTTCTGGGGCTACTATGCGGCTTTTGAAGCTCTGTGGAACGGCCAGACTCCGGGCAAGCGCTGGGCCGGAATCCGCGTAATCAAGGAAACCGGCCGTCCTATCAACGCTTTTGAGGCATTGGCCCGAAACTTCCTTCGCATCATTGACCTCTTGCCGCTCGTTCCTCCTTACGCGGTAGGTATTATTACTATGTTGCTTAACCCCAAGAACCGGCGGCTGGGCGATTTTGTTGCCGGTACCCTGGTGGTACACGATCGGAAAGCCCAGGAATCCGATCTGTTTTTCAACACCCCACAAAAAACACCCGAAATCGCTTTGTATCAGGCCGGACGGCTCGGAGTTCCTGAAGTGGAGTTGATTGAGACTTTCCTGGCGCGCCGGCTGGATATTCCTCCTGACGTCCGCAAACAAAGCGCCACGCGCATTGCAGACATGATCTGCTCCAAGCTGGGTATTGACCCCGGCTCTCGACCTGCCGATAACGAGAACTTCCTGGAGCTCATCGTGCGCGAGTTCCGCAGTCGGGCCCAGTACCGATGAGCGTACGACTTCCGTAAGGTAAACCACTGAAAACATAGTGGAATCTGCCTTGCGGCTTGGGTCTTAATCTTTTAATGTGGTACTTTAGCCGAAAATTGCCGATGAATTTTATGCGGTGGTAGGACTGATTTCCCTTTTAACTTGATATGGCGCTTGGCTTTGGGTTCAACAAGACTAAGGTACTCGGTGCGGCGGAGAAGTTTGTCCAGCAGGGCAAGCTGCAAAACGCCATTAACGAATACGAAAAAGTCATCAAAGAAGACCCCAAAGACCTTACCGTCCTTAACGCCATCGGTGACCTGTACGCCCGTGTAGGGCAGAACGATAAGGCCTGCGAGTATTTCAAGAAGGTGGGCGATCAGTATGCCCAGAATGGCTTCACCGTAAAAGCCATTGCCGTCTACAAGAAGGTGACTAGGTTTGGCGCTGCCAGTGATGCTGTCATCCGGCTGGCTGAACTGTATACCCAGCAGGGTCTGTTCAATGACGCTCGCTCCCACTACATGCAGGTTGCCGATCAACTGCTCAAGTCGGGGGACAATAACCAGGCCGCAAAAATTCTGCAGAAGATCCTGGAGCTGGATCCGGAAAACACTACCACTCAGTCCAAACTGGCCGACCTCTACATTAAGCTGGGGAAGAAAGAGGAGGCTCGCAACATTTACTACAGCGCCGCTGAGTCGCTGTATGCGCGGAAAGCCTTTGATGCCGCCGATGAAGCTCTCAGCCGGGTCATGTCACTCGACCCCGAAAACCAGAAGGCGATGCTCTTGCGTGGGATGATCGCCTCTGAATCAGGCGACAACGCCGCATCGATTCAATATCTGGAGCACGTCCCGGACATCGATTCCCGCCCGGAAGCGCTGCGCGCGCTGCTGCACGCCAAGCTGCAGTCCGGCCTGGCTGAAGGAACGGAGCCGCTGGCCGTCAAGTTGTTTACCGTCCACCAGGATTTGACCGGACTCGCAGCGCTCGCGGAATGGCAGGCAACGCACCACCAGGAAGAAGCGGCGCTCACACTCTATGACCAATATGCGGACCGGTTCTTTTCGCATGGGCCCTCCTCATTGGTGGGAACGCTTTATCCGCTGATCTCTCGCATTCGCAACAACCCGCCGGCGCTGGAACGTATGCTGCGCCTGCTGCAGAAAGCGGGTGACACCTCTCACCTGAATGAAGTCATGGAACTGCTGGCGCATGCGAAGGTGCAGAGCGGCGAATTTGCGTTGGCCCGCGATTTCTATAAAGAACTGTCTGAACTCGAACCGGAAAACCCGCTGCACGTCCAGAACTATAAGCAGATGCTGGCCAAGCTGGGTGAAGACTCGATAAGCCGTCCGATGTCGGAGGAAGAAAGCGGCCAGGCGCTTATGGTGGAGGAGCTTGAGCACAGCGCGCCTATCGTCCATCAGGAATACACGCCCACCGTGGAAAGAGCCATAGAGGCGGCTCTGACCGATGCCGAACTCTTTATCTCCTATAACGTTCCCATGAAGGCGGTCGCCCCGCTTGAAACCGTTCTGCCCATAGCGCCCCGCGATTTGCGCTTGAATCAGCGTCTGGCCTCACTCTATCTCCGCGCCGGACGCTATGCGGATGCGGTCCGCACCTGCAAGGTCCTGAGTGACATCTACGCGGAGTTCGGCTATGCGGCTGAGTCTGAACGTTATGCCGAAGAAGCACGCAAATATAGCGCCCGTGGCGCCGAGGAACAGACGTCGAGCGCACGTGAAGTGGTAGCCGAGGTTGAGCCGGCGCCCGAACCTGCGGCTGCAGAGCCCCGCTTTCCCACCGTTCAGGAACCTGCCGCTCCCACCGTCCAGGAGTTTGTTCTGGATGTTCCAGAAGAATTCTTTGAACCGTCAGTAGTTGAGGCGGCTCCGTCCGCGCAGGAAGAAAAAGAAGTGGAAGCCGTTACGCCGGAACCCGCGGTCAGTGAGTTCCATGCGGAACCCGCAGAGGAGGTTCCGGCACAGGCCTCAGTTCCTGTTGTGCCACCGTCAGCAATTGAAATTGATGTCTCCCACGAATGGGAGAGCATGCTCACGGTTGAATCGGAACCGGTGGTTGAGCATGAAACGGTGGTTGAGGCGAAACCGCTGATTAAGCCCGAATTACCGGTTAAGCTCGAATCAATAGTCAAGCCCGAATTAGTAATCGAGCCTGAACCGGTCATTAAGGCCGAACCCGCGGTTGAACCTGAAGTGCTGACTAAGCCCGAATTAATAGCTAAGCCAGAATCACTGGTCGAATCTGAATTAATAGCCGAACCCGAATTGCTGGTCGAGCCCGAACCCGTGGTTGAACCCGCAGTGCTGGTTAAGCCTGAAGTGCCTGAAGTGATGGTTGAGCCGGAACTGGTTCTTGACTTGGTTTCTTCCGAATCACTTGAGCCGGAAGCTGTGGCCTCACCATCAGTGCCGCTTGTTGCGACGCCCAAGTCAATCACTGCACCGCCGGAACCGGTGGTTGCCGTCCCTCCTGCCGCGGTGGTCGAGGACAAGATTCAGGAAATCCGCTTCTACATTTCTCAAGAGTTTTGGGACATGGCGCAGGCGGCTCTCCACGACCTCAGCGAGATTGCTCCAGAAAGTTCCGCGGTAGGCGAACTTAGGGCTGCAATCTCTGCCGGCGAAGCCCGCGCCGCCGCGGCTGCAAGCGCACCACCTGTCACGGCTGGCAATGGACCCGTGCAGAGCACGAGCGCAATTGCGCCTGAGATCACGCCTCCAATTGAGATCCTCCAACTGCCGGACGAAGAAATTGTGTTGGAGGTGGAGGATGAACCACCTCCACCCCCGGCAGCCAAGGCGGTGCCTGCAACTCCGATAGCCCCAGCCAAACCGGCAGCCACGCCGGTGCCTGAATCCACCACAAAAACAGCAGAGCCGGAAGAAGATGTCCTGGGCGAACTGGTCGCGGATCTGGAAGAATCGCTGGGGGATTTCATTCCCGCTGGCGCGCCTCCCCGGCAACCAGAGCCGGTGCATACGCCTTCGGCCTTTTCTGCTGCGGCAACTCCATCCACCATCACTGCGCCAGTCGTGCAGGCTGCCCCCTCAGTCGGAACCAATGGCGGGATGTTTGACCCGGAGTCCACTTCCGTCCTGAGTAACATTCTTTCTGAGCTGCAGCACGACCTGGGAGAAGACACGGTCGAAGCGGAAGACCCTGAAACCCATTACAATTTAGGTATCGCCTTCAAGGAGATGGGACTCCTGGACGAAGCCATTGGCGAGTTGCAAAAGGTATGTCATGCAGTAGAAGTAGGAATCGATTTCTCCCAGCCGGTCCAGGCTTACACCTGGCTGGCCCAATGCCTGGTGGATAAAGGAGTTCCAGAAGCTGCGGTGCGCTGGTACCAAAAAGCCCTGCAATTGTCCGGCCTTGACCATAACAGCCGTTGCTCGATCTACTACGATTTAGGCTCGGCTTACGAGGCTTCCGGCGACAAGAAGTCTGCTCTGGCCAACTTTATGGAGGTTTATAGTTCAAATATCGATTTCCGCGACGTGGCCAGCCGCATCAAAGTCTTAAAATCGTAATAAGCTCGCGAACAGCGCATATTCTTTGAAACCCACCTCCCTCAATCTCGAAACTCCTCCTGCTCCTCAGCCGGTGGAAGCCCACGCCGAGATGCCCGTCTGGCTGCAAAGACTGTTTGTGATTGTCTATGTGGTCTTTTGCATCGAGTTGGGTGTTGTGCTGGTGGCCCTGCCCTGGAGCTTTTTGTGGTTCAATAACAACTTTCTGGCGCACTGGCCCGCCGTCCGGCATTTTTCGCAGCTTGGCTTTGTACGCGGGGCGGTCTCTGGCCTGGGTTTTCTAGACCTGTGGCTCGGTATTTCTGAAGCTGTGCATTATCGTGATCGCCGCTGACTCCTGATAGACTCTCATGCCTAAAGATAAAAACGACAAAAACGACAATCCTGCCACTGCGATGAAATCCAGCATCGCCCCCCTCGCTTATCTCAACACCGAATTCCTGAACAGCCCCGATGGACGCCTGTTTCGCATTCTTTCCGAGTACTCGGAACCTCTGGCTCGTTTTCGCCGGGAGAAAATTCAGGATACGGTGGTTTTTTTCGGATCAGCAAGGTTTGCCAGTCTGTCTCAAGCCGAGCAGGCGCTGACCATTCTGGAAAAGCCCGGGTCGGCAACACCCGCCGGCCCTGAGGACCAGCCCGGTGGCAAAGACGAAGATGCTCTCCAGGTAGTTTTGAAGCGCGCCCATGCAAAGGTCGAGATGGCCCGCTTCTATGAAGATGCCCGCACGCTGGCCCGCATGTTGACGGAATGGACCATCACCTTGCCGGGCAAGCGGCATCGCTTTGTTGTGACCTCCGGAGGTGGGCCAGGAATTATGGAGGCTGCCAATCGCGGCGCGCGGGACGCCGGCGGGAAAACCATCGGGCTGAACATTCGCTTGCCCTTTGAGCAGATGCCCAATCCCTATATTACTCCCGAACTCAATTTCGAATTTCACTACTTCTTCATGCGTAAGTACTGGTTTGCTTATCTGGCCAAAGCGCTGGTCGTCTTTCCCGGCGGTTTCGGCACGCTGGACGAACTGTTCGAAATTCTCACCCTCGCGCAAACCCAGAAACTGGCCAAGAAAATCATCGTCATTGTTTATGGCAAGGAGTACTGGAGCCGGGTCCTTAACCTGGCCGCTCTGGCCGATGCCGGCGCCATCGCCCCCGAAGACGAAAAACTCTTTTCCTTTTGCGATTCGCCGGAAGATGCATTTCAAACTCTAAAGGAAGGCCTGATTCGCTATCACCTTGAGGCCCGCGCCCCCAAAACCGGAGCCGAAGTCCCTGAGATCGCAAAGACGCTGCCGTAAAGAAGCACTCGGCAATTAGCACTCACCATTCCGCCAAGGAAACATCTTCGTGCTTAATCGATTTGCTTGTGATCTATGCAAAAATGAACCTTGCCAGGGATGACGGTGATTGGGTTGATTTGCACTGATTCAGTCAGATCACCCTATCGCCGCGAACCCCCGATTCTTCACGCGGCTTTTGGCTTCTGTTCCCCAGCATGCACTTTCTGCTCCACCTGCTTGATCTCTACCCGTTCTTTGCGTATGTCGAGGCGCAAATGACCGTATAAGCTCATATACTGGTTGGCCACCCAGACCAGGGCGAATCCGCCGATGACGTAACCGCGCCAATCGTCAAACAGTAACTTATAGCGCGTGAGCCAGAGAAAAAATATGGTCACATAGTGGCTGAAGCAGAATTCGCAGGTAAAAAGGAAGAAGAACTTGCGCCAGAACAGCCAGGTATTTGATTCGCTTTGCTGGACACAGTACCTCCGTGGCTCATGGAAAACTTCTTCGTGGGTGACAGTCCAGGCAATGCAGGCGATGGGAACGGCCAACACAAAGAGCCAGACGATTTGAATTCCAAGTTGCACCACTGAAGAGAAGGATTTTTAGCGCATGAAGTTGCCCTACAGCGGGTATTTACAACGGCCCTCCGGCCCTATTCTGCTCTATTACATAAGCGACCGGCGGCAGTTTCCCGGCAGCCCGGACGCGCAGAAGGAGCAATTGCTGCACAAAATTGCGGAGTGCGCTGCTGCTGGCGTCGATTACATTCAGTTGCGTGAAAAAGACCTGAGCATTCGCGCCTTGGAGGAACTGGCCACGGCTGCAGTCAAGCTCCTGCCACCGGAAGGGCGCGCCAAACTGCTCATCAATTCGCGATCCGATGTGACCCTGGCCTGCGGAGCGCATGGAGTTCACCTGCCGGCAAATGATTTGCCCGCCAGTGAGGCCCGCGCCATCCTGGGCCAGTGCGGTTGCATCCATCCCGTGATTGCCGTCTCCACTCATTCGATGGAGGAACTCTCGTATGCGGAAGCTCACGGTGCAGACTTGGCCGTCTTTGCGCCGGTCTTTGAAAAAGATGGCCGGACAATCGGCGATGGCCTGGAGCGGCTGCAGCAAGCTTGCGGCAAGCCCGGACGCGCCGTGCCGGTCCTGGCCCTGGGCGGAATTACGCTGGAGAATGCGCAACCATGCATCGCCGCAGGCGCCAACGGCATTGCTGCCATCCGCATATTTCAGGAAAATGACGCCGCCAAAATTGTCGCACAATTACGCCAGCTACAGTTTCTCTGAATCCCGGCCTTGACGTGGCAAATCTATAATGGCAGCAAAATTCCTCCTCAAATCAAAGGTGCCGGTACATGCAGGAAACGCCACAACAATACACGCAACGCATTCTGGGCCACACTCAAGGCAAAGACCCTCTTCGGGTGCAGCGCGGGACCCCGAAAAAACTGGCTGGCCTGATTCGCGGGCTCACCCGGAAACAGCTCGCGCGAAGACCCGCGCCCGGCAAGTGGTCCATCGCCGAAATTCTGGCTCACCTTGCCGACACGGAGATTGTGGGCTCATGGCGGCTGCGTCACATTGCGGGCAATAGTGGCGCTCCCATTCAGGCCTTCGACCAGAACGTCTGGTCAGAAGCCTTCGACTATGCCCACTGCGATCCCAAAGAGTCTTTGGAAGTCTTTCGTGCGCTGCGCGCCAGGAATCTGGCCATGCTCAAGGCGCTGCCCAAAAACCTGTGGGAAAACTACGGGGTGCACCAGGAGCGCGGCAAGGAATCCGTGGCCAACATCGTGCGGTTGTACGCCGGGCATGATCTGAATCACCTGGAACAGATAGAAAGGATTGTGAAGGCACTTAGTTAGTAGTATGGGCAGTTAGAGGAGGGCTAACGCAACACGTTCTTGGTCCCTGATTCACGCTGATAAGAACAACGCCAAGGGCCAAAGGCTAATGGCTGCCTTCTCTAGAGATGCTCTTTTCTCTTCAGCATCTCCACCATCTTTTCTTTGCGTGCCTCGCGGGTTTCTTCCTTCTTGGCCCCGGTGATCCACAGGACATACTCTTTCTTGTGGGTGTAAGACCGCTTGTCAAAAAGTTCCCACACTTTGTTCTTCTGCAGAAACTTCTTCAAGTCGGTGGGCACGTCTACCACGCGGGGCTCGGTATCCGGTTCGACTGTAACTTGCACTAAATCGCCCGCTCTCACTTTGGCATTTTCCCGGTTCTCCTTTCGCAAGGGCACGGCATAGATGCCGCCCATGTGGCAGATGGTGGTCCGGTAGGTGTAGTCATTCACCGTGAGCTTGACCGGCAGCCGTCCTTTTCCAAAGACCTCTTTCACATCAAAAGGCATCCTGATGAACGTGACTCCAGGGCCGCTGGCTGACTCCAGCTTGCACTTAAATTTCTTGATCATAGTGGCTGCCATTTGCTGTTGTAGGAAGATCAGGGAGCGGCTCAGGCCGCTCCCTCAAGTGGTTCAGGCCTTGACTTAGAACGAATAACGCAGCTTGAAGCGGATGATGCGCTGTCCCGCTTCAGTTAAGGCATAGTTGCCAAAGGTTGTGGTTCCACTGAGAGGAATTCCGGTAAGGTTAAAATTTGGAGTTCCGGTGTTGGGATGATTGAATGGATTGATCATCTCCATGCGCAATGTAAATTGCTGCCGTTCCGAGTGGAGGTTGAAGTTGCGCTGCAATGCAAACGTTGTATCCTGCCGTCCTGGATTGACGATCGTATTGCGGCCAAGGTTGCCTACGCCGTTGGCAGGGATAATCCAGTGAACGCTGGAAGCCGATACCACTTGGCATGGTTTGTTGGTGTTGAACGCGCTCGGACCATCGCACAGCGTCGTACCAGGGGCGAGGCCGAAGAAGGCCCCATCCAGCGCATACGCTGTGAGCGGAGCGGTTGGGTTACCGAGAGTGGGGCGATCATTCGTTTGTCCGTCACCGTTGGCATCGAAACCACCGTCACTCACCGTGTTCGGTGCGCCGGTCTGGTATGTATATACACCAGACGTTTGCCACCCATTGGTTACATATCCCAAACCTTTAAGAAGACCGTTGTTGTTTTTTAGCTTGGGAATATCATAGATATAAGTCAAGGCGACCACGTGGGCGTGATTATACGCGGAAAGCCCCCGGTCAACACTACGGTTGCCAAGGATTACGTTGGCCGGGAAGCTGCTTGAACCCGTGGTAGTGAACACCTCGGACGCGTCGTCAATGAGTTTGGAGAACGTATAGGCGCCGCGGACCAAAAGACCTTTGGTGAAGCGGCGGTCCAATTTAAGGTCCAATGCGTGGTATATGGAATCACCGCTGTTGTCTCGCACGGTAAAGGACCCTAGGTTCGGATCAATACGGAGCCCAGTGAGGGGATTCACCGGGTTGAATTGATCGTTGGCAAAGAGGCGCTCCCCCCGTGTTCCCACATAGGATGCCGTCAATGTAAACTGTGCTCCCAATTCTCTCTGGATATCAAAGTTCCACTGCAAGGTAGTTGGGGCCTTCAAATTGTTGACAATGGTAGTAACAGCAGTCCTGGGACTTGGTGTCGAATTCAAAGCCGCAAACTGGGCCGAAGCATCCGCCAGACCGCGGCCGCCGTTTTGGCTCTTAAGGCCGGTAAGCAAGGGTGAGACAACATTGGGAGAACTGGCGGCGCTATTGTCAATGATATTGGTGAAGAAACTATCAAAGAAAACGCCAAACCCAGCTCGAATGACCGTCTTGTCCTGGCCGAAGAGTCCGCGCAAAAAGTGGGGTGTATAGGCAAAGCCTACGCGTGGCCCCCAATTGTTCTTGTTCGGGACTTCGGGAACAAAATTAACGCTGGATGCGCCATTGAATCCTTGCACGGGAACTATAGCTGGGAAAGCCAGGTTGTTTTCCGGAGATCCGCCATATTCGTAGCGGAGTCCGATATCCACACTCAGGTTGGACTTTAGCCGCCAGGTGTCCTGGGCAAAATAGTTCTGGTAGAAGTAGTGAGGGCGGGTCAAGGGGCTGCCAAATGCGCGGGATATTGATCCACCGGTGCCCGTGAAATTGTCAATAAAGTTGCCAAAACCGGTAAAGTTGCCGCCGGGAGAAAATGTGAGTGACCCAAAGCTGTTGAAAGGAATGGCGTCCAGGACGCGGATTTGGGCCATGTCGGCGCCGAACTTAAAGCTGTGATGCCCAGTGATCCAACTAACGGAGTCCTGGTATTGCATCGTGTCATGCGTGCGGGCCTGCGGAATTCCGCCGGGTGCGCCAAATCCAGTGACTCCCGATATGTTAAACGTCGGCCCGTTGGCCAGCGGGTTCGCCAGTGTCTGCGCTGTATCAGAAAACGCAAAGCTGATGCGGCTGAAGGACACTCGCAGCTCATTGATTACATGGGCAGTGAAAAGGTGCGTTTCAGTAATGCCCGCGTTGTGCGATGAACCGCCTTGTTGCGTGTCGAACCCTGCCAATTGCGACGCCAGATTGACCGTATCCGGGGTGAGGTTGTTGAGGTCATACGTATAGCGCAGGGTGAGAGTATCGTTGCTGGTAGGCAGGTAATCGCCTTT
Source organism: Candidatus Angelobacter sp. (assembly GCA_035294925.1). Lineage (GTDB taxonomy): Bacteria > Acidobacteriota > Terriglobia > Terriglobales > Acidobacteriaceae > Angelobacter. The sequence continues at coordinate 131,801 of DATGJZ010000093.1, forward strand.
GATCACGTATTGCGTGTCATTGGCGGGGTTGCCTACAATCCTCTGGAAGTTGCCCACTTCCAGGTTGGGCCGGCCTGACCCCAGGCCAATGGTATGCAGGTTGGAGACCCCGCGCAGGCTTCCGATCGCCTGCAGATAAGCGGCAAGATTTGGTGTTTGGGGCAAAGCCTGCAAGGTAGCAAAGCCGGCCGCGCTCGGGAGCGTGAGTTGGTTCAAGTCCGCAGTTTGGCGGGTCTGGTCCCACTGGCTCGATCCGAAGATGAACAGCTTGTCATGCTTGATGGGGCCACCAATGGTAAATCCATACGTGTTTTCGCGCGAAATAGGCCTTGGAGTGCCATTTATCTTGTTGGACGCATCGTTGCTATCCAGGGAAGAATTCTGGAGCAAGTCAAATGCCGAGCCGTGCCAGGTGTTCGTACCGCTCTTATAAATCTCGTTTGTAACTGAGCCGCCGCCATGACCGAATTCAGCGGAGTATGAGTTTGTCAAAATGGAGACTTCTTTGGTAGCTTCAAGATTTGTAACTTGGAAAGCCTGCCCCTGAATGGCAGCATCGTTGTTGTCTGAACCCTCGATCAAGAAGTTGTTAGCCCGGGGACGAGTACCGTTTACAGAAAAGTCGAAACCATTGGAAAATCCATAGGGACCCGGGCGCGAGACGCCAGGCTCAGTTACCACTAATTCGATCGGGTTGAGCCCCGGGACCACCAGGCTGCTGATCTCAACCGATGAGAGATTATGGCTGATTTCTCCGCTATCGGTCTGCAGTTCCAGACCTACAGCGTTGACCTCGACTATCGTTTCCGACGAGCCGACCTTAAGCTTGCCGTCTGCGGTGGTCACCACGGATGCGTTTACCACTACATCGTCCAACTTTAATACGGCAAAATTGGGGGCTTTTATCTCGATCGTGTAGATTCCTGAAGTTGCCGATTCGATTCGATAAACCCCGGAACCGTTGGTATTGGCGGTATGCTTCTCGCCATTGGCGTTGTTCGTGGCGGCTACGCTGGCATTTGCCACCGCAGCTCCGGTAGGATCAGTTACGACGCCAGCAATCGTGCCGTTACTTGTCTGTGCAACCAAGGCTGAGGCGGCCAGAAGCACCATAGATAGTGCCAAAGTGCACACCCTTTTCGCGTGCAATAGATTCATGAGAGGGTCCTTTTTTGTTAACGAAATGACGACATGGTAGATTCCTGGGACAATTTCTTCCACATCGTTAGCAAGATTAAGAAGCAATCACCAGGCCAGAAGAACGCTCTTGCAGGTTCAGCAACTTAGCATATACATCCGCTTTTGGTGTTTCTAGTTTCTGTATTATCGAAAAGTGACTAATTCCAAATTGTGAAGATTTGTTTAGTTCTTTGAGATCATGACGGTGGGAAATAGTCAATTCTTGGGATCAAATAGATCGTTGGTTTTTAGGCAAGTAATATGCAGAACCAGATTCATGGATTACAGGAAAAAATCTAGTAGTCTCTCCGTCTTCGCTTATCTCCCACCAGCCAGTGCAGAAGGGTTGAAACAACGCTCAAAACCAGGGCTCCGATGAATGCAGCTCCCCAACTGGTGACCTCGAATCCCTTGATAAACGCAGCGGCCAGTTCCAGCATAAGAGCGTTGATGACGATCAGGAAAATCCCGAAAGTCAGTATCGTCAGTGGAAAGGTAATCACCTTCAGGAAGAGGCCGAGTGTGGAGTTTAACAATCCTATGACCAGGGCGGCCACCAGAGTTGTAGTGAAATTGCGCGCATAGATCCCGCGCACCAGGTAGGTCACAACCCACAGGGAGATGGCATTGATCAGCCAGCGCACCAGTAGCTTCATTTTCCATCGCCTTTCGTAAAGACTGCCTTGGGCATCATTACATGGACGCCCTTGTTGCCGTCCACCAGCTCACTTATATCCACGTCCCCGGCGACGCTGGTAAGCATATAGGCGTCATCACGGCTTAGATGCTTGTCGTTCACCAGGAAGTCAATCATGTGGCGCACCGCCAGTCGCGTGGCTTCGCTCAGATCGTCGTCAAATCCCATGCTGATGTAGTGGGTAGGGGTCTCGGCCCGCGGGTAGTTGATCTTCAAGTCCTTGCGCACGATGAATTGAATGGTGCCAGTCAAAGATGTTTCCAGGGCAGTTATGTCCACCTCGCCGTTGCCCTGTCCGGCGTGACCATCGCCGATCAGGAATAGTGCTCCGGGAGCATGCACGGGAAGATACAGAGTTGTTCCGGCGACCAGCTCCTTATTGTCCATGTTGCCCGCCTGGATCCAGGGAGGAGCACTGTTGAGGCGGCCATAGGCTTCCGGTGGCGCTTCGCCAATGCTGCCGAAAAATGGATGCAGCGGAATCTCAATTCCCGGAGCGAACTTGGCCAGCATGCGCTCCCGGTCCAGGGGAATGATCTTGATACGCGAATAAGGGAAGTCATTCGTCAGGAAGCCTGCCCCGGCTCGAAACCCGTTATAGGCGTAAGGAATAGCCAACTCGATCTTCTGAATTCGCACCTCCAGCGTGTCCCCCGGCTCGGCGCCTTCAACGTAGACCGGCCCTGTGAGAATGTGCCCGCCCGGACCTTTGTTGGTGACCTCCTTGTAGACGTCGCGCAGGCTCTGCTGCACCTGCTCCGGAGGTACTCCCGCCTTCTCCAGCCCTGTAGGGCTGTTCGTGATCAGCGTGTCGATGACCACGGTGTCGCCAGAGTGAATGCGAAGCACGGGCGGTGCAGCGGCGTCGTAATAACCCCAAGCCACGGTCTTAGGCGTGGCTTTCAGGGTGTAAGTTTGAGGCCCGGACGATGTCTGGGCCCGTGCAAAAGACAGGAACAAAAGGAAACCTACCAGGAAGAGTCGTTGCATAACGACACAAATCCTGCCACAAGAAGCACCTGGGACACAAACGCTAAGGAGAAGCCATTCCAGAACGTCGCATTAAGGCCGTCCTCGTTTGCTTCTCAGCTCCGCCTGCACTTTCTTCGACAGCTTTTCAAAGACAAGCCGGTAGGAATTCACGATCAAATCCTCGATCTCGGTCCGGCGCAGGGCGTTCAAGTCCACAAGCGCAACCCAATGGTTCCGGGCCATGTAAGGCGCAGGAATGATGCCCTCAACCTCAACCAGTTCAGCAAATCTTTCAGAAGTGCACTTAAAGGACAGCTTGGCCGCGGCCTGTGGTTCCAGTGGAACTACGCAGAAGATCTTCTTGGCCACTCGGAACAGCAGATTGTCTCCCCACTGGATGTCCTCTGTGGCATGCGGAAGCGAAAGACAGACCTGGCGTACCCAGTCAATATGTGACGCCATGATCCTAACCCCCAGGTGCAGCACGTCCATTCGGGTGCAGCACGTCCATTGTAGACGGGTGTATTATCGCGCATCGGCGCACAGCCGTTGAGCCTTTAAGCCAGGTGCGGAATGAAAGGCCGGGTTGGGGCGTCAAGATAGCATTGAAATGGCACATGAAGAAGCCAGCGGTTCCGCAGAAGCGATCTCATTGACGCATCCCATGGGAAACACTGTTGGATAAACAAAACTGTCTCCCTGTTACCTGACCCCTATTTGTGCGCTGCCTTCTTGTTCTGCGGAGGCTGAGCTGGGACGGGATCGTCGGACACCATGCCGGCAAACAGATCGTCTTCTTTGTCTTTCCCGGCATCACCGTTCTGGGTAGAAGGTGAGGAATTGGAACCGTTGTTATCGGAAGCCTTGTCCTGCTGCTGTTTTTGCCTCTGCTCTTCCCAGAATGCCTTCAGCGCATCCTGCTGCTCAGGTGAGAGCAAGGCCATGATCTGTTCTTTTTGCTGCTTGTGGATTTCCTTTAACTGGGCCTGCATCTGCTCTTCCGTCAGGGAGTCATCTTTGCGTGCGGCGCGCACTTTCTGCGTGGTTTGCCGCTGAATCTGCAGCCACTGCTGCTTTTGCTCGCTGCTAAGATTCAATCTCTGGGTCAACATGGCCAGCCGCCGTTGCTGTTGTTGCTGCTGCCTTGCCTGCGGCGGGCGGTCATTCTGCTGGTTGCCGTTATCTTGGGCCGATGCCATCCACGGCAACAGCGTGAATGCCGCGGTGCCGGCGAGCAAAATCTGTCTGTAGAACGCGGTCATCAGTGAATTTCCCCCCGTCGGCTGATACTAACCCAGACTGGGTGCCCAAGTTCCTCCAGGCGAACCGAAAGTAACTTCAATGACAAGGGCGGAATTATTACGTTGGTAATGAAAGAATTGGCTATGCGCTGCGTCATGATTAACTGAAGACGTGGGGTACCGCAATGAGGAAAGCCGTAGCAGTAAGTCTGTTTCTCCTGGTTGGGTTGGTAGCGTTGACTCATGGCCATGAGCAGGAGGCACAGCAGTCACAAGGCGACCTGAGTGCCGCCACTGAGAGCATGGCGCACGAGCACCATCACGAGATGGGGCCGCACATGCACATGAGCGCCCTGCGGGATCCGCAGCCGGGTGATGATCGGAAAGCCCAGGAAGTCGCGGAGCAGGCCCGGCAGGCGCTGGAGAAATACAAGGATTACAACGTCGCCCTCGCTGAGGGTTACAAAATCTTTCTTCCTAACCTTCCGCAAAAGATGTACCACTTCACCAAGTGGCAATATGCCGTTGGCGAGGCCTTCCGTTTCGATCCTACCAAACCCACATCATTGCTATACGAGAAAAGAGGCAGCGACTACAAATTGGTCGGCGCCATGTACACGGCCCCCAACCGCTTTACCGAAGACCAGCTCAATGATCGTATTCCTTTGAGCATGGCCCAATGGCATCAACACGTCAACATGTGCAAGCCTCCCAAGGGACGGGAGGGTGAGATGCTGCGCAAAAACGCTGTCTTTGGATTGGCCGGCTCTATTTCCACGAAAGAAGAGTGCGATGCCGCCGGAGGCGCCTTCATGCCTCATGTTTTCGGCTGGATGGTCCACGTATATCCCTGGGAAAAAACGCCGGAAGCAATCTGGTCAGTAGAGCGGCAGATGAAGAAAGCTGATATGGATCACCACCATGATGGCATGGAGATGAACCACTGAGAGATCTGGTAATTGGGAAATTTGGTAAGTGGTAATCAAAAGCTGCGGGATTGAAGTGCTTTGGAGCCCCAGAGTGCCTAACAGCGACCAGGAGTATTCAAATTACTCAATTACAAATTACCCGATTACTCAATCTTGATTTGTATCTCCCTGCTGGATTCCTCCGTGGTGGCCGGATGCCGCAGCGCTGCCACGGCAAACATGGCTTCGCTCCTGATCAATGGCGGATCGAGTTTGTACTCCTCTGCCTGCCTCGCCACGCGCAACCGGACGCCAAAATATTCAGGAAAGATGACAGCTTGCCCCGCGCCACAACAGATATACAACGAAAGCAAATCGCAGAACTGCAAGAGATCCGTGAGCTTTTCCAATTGCTCAGTGCTCAGTGACTGCCGGGAAGCCAGTTTTTTCTGTCTTCGTTCTTCATTTTGGAGGAACGATTCCAACTTTTTCCGGTCGGCTTTGCTCTCATCGGAATCCAGCCGCTGCTCTGCTAGACGCCAAAAATGCCTGCTTACAATGTATCCGCCTGCGGGGGACACGGACTCACTCGTCTCGATGGATTTCTCCCACGCCTCAACAAATTGGGGCACTGCCGTTGCCAGAAACGATTGCGGCTGGTGCTGATGGACGGAGCGGCTTCTCATGATTGCCTGCGCGTCCGGTATTCCCCAACCCGCATCGTGTAAAGCGATTGCCTGCAAGATCTGGACGTCAGGTGTAGGAAATTGCGCAGCATTCAGATTCGCTGCCAACTCGCCGGCGAGCGCCGCATGCGACGGCTGAGTAATCATCCAGCAGCTTTCGTATGTTTGTGTCTGCGTGCGCTCCACCACCTCCCACACCGGCAGGAATTTTCCTGAAGCAGGGGCGGCCGGTTCCAAAGGGCGGAGGATCATCAGGTTGGGCGCCGTTTGGCCACGCGGCCAGACGCCGCCGCGGCTTTGGCGGGTCCGCTGCTGGAAGGCGGCTTCTTCATTCCTTCGAGCAGCTCTTTCAAGGCCACTGCGTTGTTGTGCTGCACGTCTGCCGACGCATAGATCAACGTGACCTGAGGGTGCTCGCCGATCAACCGGTACAGCGTCTCCAGGTCTGCGGAGGCTTCGGCGGTGGAAAGTTCTTTGAAATAGCGTTTCTTAAAGACCGGCCAGTTCGCGCTGGAATGAAACCATTTGCGCAACGCGTCAGAAGGGGCAAGATTCTTGAGCCAGTGATGAACTCTGGCGCCGGTCTTTTTCACTCCGCGCGGCCATAGCCGATCCACCAGTACTCTCTGGCCGTCCGAGGTGGAAGCTTTGTCGTAGGCTCGTTTGATTGCGACCGGCATTTGAGGTCCGTAAACCAGGGGTCCCGGCATCCAGCGCCTTGCTGACGGCAAAGGGAAGCCCTGAGGGTTTTCAAAAAGCTGTTCTACAGAACATAATAGTCACTTGAGGCAAAAAGCGTCCATCCTGATTGCTGTTGTTTTTCTGGTGCTGCTGGCCGGCTGCGGCAAAGATCCGGAGCAGCAGACTGATGCTGAACTGGGATTGACGCCTCAGCAGGCCCAGGGACGGCGCGTCTTTCACCTTTACTGCGCCGTCTGCCACAGTGCATACAGTTCCAAAGGCCTGAAAGGGCCCAGCATGAAAGGACTGTACAAGAAGGAATACCTGCCCAGCGGTCTGATCGCTAATGACCAGTTCGTGGAACAAACCATTGTTCGGGGCCGCAACATGATGCCGCAACTCGGCACCTCGCTGACTCAGCAGCAGGTTGAGGATTTGATCGTCTACTTGCACACGTTGTGAGGCCCTTATTGACTGACGGCTGAGTGCTTGCAGGCGAGTTCCATCCGGCTGATGCAGCGGTAATCTGCGAACGGGTACAATATTGACAGCCAAACATGTCCAGCACCCCAGAGCTCGTTCAGATTGACCTCGCGCCCCGGCGTCCGCAGCCCAAACCGCAGTGGCTGAAGGCGCGTGCGCCCATCGGCGAGAACTACCACGAGCTTAAAAAGCTGGCGCGCACTCTGGGTCTGCATACAGTCTGCGAATCCGCGCAATGTCCCAACATCGGCGAGTGCTGGAACCACGGCACCGCCACCTTCATGCTTTTGGGCAATCTATGTACCCGCCGCTGCGGTTTCTGCGCTGTACCCAAAGGCAAACCGGAGCCGTTGGATTGGGACGAGCCACGCCGCGTGGCAGAAGCCGTTGCTACCCTGAGATTGAAGCATGCGGTCGTCACCAGCGTGAACCGCGATGATGACAATGTGGGCGGCGCGAGGATCTTTGCCGAGACCATCCGCCAGATCAGGCAGCAGGCTCCTGGGTGCCAGGTGGAAGTGCTGATACCGGACTTTCAAGGGCGCGACGACTGCCTGAAGATCGTCCTGGACGCGCAGCCGGAAATCCTGAACCACAACACTGAGACGGTTCCGCGCCTGTATCGCGCCGTGCGCTCGGGGGCCCGCTACGAGCGAACCTTGCGCCTCCTGGACCAGGTGAAGCTCTTTGTTCCCGGCATGGTCTCGAAAACCGGCATCATGGTAGGTCTGGGGGAAACCATGGAAGAGCTGCTCCAGGTCTTCCATGATCTTGGCGAACGCAAAGTGGATATCCTCACCGTGGGACAATACCTGCGCCCGTCCAGGGACCACCTGCCCATGACCCGCTATTACACGCCGGATGAATTTGCCTTCATGAAGCGCGAGGCGCTTCGGATGGGCTTCCGCCACGTGGAATCCGGCCCCCTGGTGCGCTCCTCCTACCACGCGCACGAACAGGCGGAGTCGACCGGATTGGTCCGTGTGAGCATTCAGTAAAGCTCACCGCTACAGGCCAAGGGCCACCGGCCAATCGCTAAGTACTAAATACTGCTTTTCGTCACCACACCCTGCATGCATTAACCGGGGCCATAGGCGCTCCGGGTTTGCAGCCCCAGGCTTTCTGGAATTCAGGCATGTTGCGGACTACCCCATTCACTCGGAATTTGCCCGCGGAGTGTTCGTTGGTCAGCGCCAGCAGCCGGGCAGTCTGGTCGGTCTGGTTCTGGCACCAGATTTGCCCCCAACCCAGGAAAAGGCGTTGCTCTTCGGTAAACCCGTCAATCTTTACCGGTTGCTTGCCGGCCTGGGCGGATTGCAGCGCCATATCTGCGATGCGCAACCCGCCGTTGTCAGCAGTGTTCTCGCCCAGCGTAAGTTTGCCGTTCAGGTGAACGTCGTCCACCGCGACAAAGCCGTTGTACTCATCCACCAGGCACTGCGCGCGCTCTTCGAATGCCTTGGCATCTTCGGCGGTCCACCAGTCTTTCAGGTTGCCTCCTTTATCGAACTGGCGCCCCTGATCGTCAAAGCCATGAGTCAACTCGTGTCCAATCACCGCCCCGATGCCGCCGAAATTCAGCCCATCGTCTGCCTTGAAATCAAAGAAAGGCGGCTGCAGGATTCCCGCCGGGAAGTTGATGTCGTTTTCCGTGGGATCGTAATAAGCGTTGACTGTGGGCGGCGTCATTTGCCATTCCTGTATATCGTGCGGCTTTCCGATTTTGTTGAGCTCGCGCTGGACCTCAAATTCGTTGGCACGCAGTGAATTCCCGAGCGCATCTCCACGGACAATCTTGAGCGGGCTGTAGTCGCGCCACTTATTGGGGTACCCGATTTTGTTCTGAATGGCCTCGAGCTTAATCAGGGCCTGCTTCTTGGTGGCTTCCGTCATCCATGGCAAGGCTGTAATATCCTGGCGCAGCGCAGCTTCCAGCGCATGCACCATTTTCAAGGTACGCTCTTTGGCCTCTGGAGGGTAGGTCTTTGCCACATAGGCTTGTCCCAGGGCTTCGCCCATATCGCCATCCGCCGCGGCAACGCATCGTTTCCAGCGCGCCCGCAGCTCCTTGGCTCCGCGCAGCGCTTTGCCAAAGAAATCGAAATCTTCGTTGATGAAAGCGTCCGGAAGCACATTGGTGCTTGCGCCGAAATGAACCACGTGCCAGCGGAGATAAGTCTTTAGATCGTCGAGTGTTACGTCTTTCAGTTCGGCATCCAGCGCTTTAAAGAAATCCGGGGCCACCACGTTCAGGCTGGTCAGGGATGGCGCTCCAACGTCCGCGAGGTACTTAGGCCAGGAGAGCCCTGGAGAAAGCGACTGCCACTCTTTTTCCGTCATCTTGTGGTAGATGTTGGCCGGCTCCCGGCGCGCCACCCGGTCCATAGATCCTTTCGCCAGTGCGGTCTCGATTGTCATTACTGCGTTGGCCTCAGCTGCAGCTTTTTCCGGCGAATCGCCCAGCAGCTTGAACATATTGGTCACATGCTCGAGGTAACCTTTGCGCAGTTCTACGGATTTAGCGTCGTCCTTCAGGTAATAATCGCGGTCCGGCAATGAGAGTCCGCCCTGATCAGCCTGCGCAATCACTTCTTTGGCATTCTTGAAGTCCGGACCCGAGCCGAATTCAAAGAGAGCGCCAATCTGCTCGCGGTGGAAATGCGCCAGCACGGCGGGAAGATCAGCCTTGTCCTTAAGCGTCGCAATACGGTCGAACTCGGGCTTGAGTGCGGCAACACCTTTTTGATTGATGGCCGCTTCGTCCATGCAGGAGGCATAGTAGTCACCAATCTTCTGTTCATTGGGAGTGCGGTTGGCGGCCTTGGCTGCGCTCTCCAGAATGCCCCGCAGAATCACGCGGTTCCGCTCCGCCAATTCGTTGAAGCGTCCCCAGGCGGATTGGTCTGCGGGAATGGGATTGTTTTTGATCCAGTTTCCGCAGGAAAACTGGTAGAAATCAGCGCAAGGATCGGCGCTGCGGTCCAGCGCAGCCGGATCAAAAGAGGGAACCTGCCCCAGTTCCTCGGGAGCTTTGGTGGTTCCGGCAGGCTGCGCCGCGGCGAGGCCGCTGAACAGAACAATAATGGTCAAAAAACCGCGTATGTACATTCAATTTTGTCCTTTTGAAGAATTTTGACAGCGCTGAAAAAACCGCCCAAGCAAGTTTAGACGTGCATCGTCTTCCCGGATGAGCAAGCCAGCCGGCTTTTTTTTAGATCAGAAGACTTTGAGATGAATCGTCAGATACTTCTTGGGATTTTCACGGATTGCCGTGATCAGGTTGCGTGTCTCCGTCAGCAACTGGTCCGTATTGTTGTAAAACGACGGGTTCTGAATAAAAAGGCCCAGAGACCCAGGATGACTGGTGTCATTCAGCCTGGCCGTGATTTGGGAAAGCTTGTCAACAATGTCATCCAGTTTCTTGGCGAACACCTCATCTTTGGTAAGTTTGCCGATCATGCCCCGACCAGAATTAATGTCATCCATGAGCTTGTTGGCCTTGGTCGCCACCTGGCTGGCGTTATCGTATAACGCCCTGTCCTTGAGCAATAATCCTGCGTTTCCCTTGCCGGCGTTAATGTCATCAATGATGGCGTTGAGCTTGTCGAGGGAGGCGTTCAACTTGCGAGCCGTGGTGTTATCTTTCAGCAACTCTCCGATGGTGCCTTTCCCGCCATTCACATCGTTAATGAGAGATTGAATCTGCGCGAGAATCGTATTGGCGCGGTTAACCAACGTTGAGTCGCTGATGATATCGTGGAGCGTTCCCGGGCCCGTCTCAATCTGCTGCACGATGCGATTCAAACTCTTGACCAATATATCCAGATTTCCCAGCGTTGTTTGGCCGGCGCGGACCACATCTTGCAGTCCCGGAGCACTTCCCGACTTCAAGACGTCGCCATCTTGCGCCTGCTGCCCCTTGGCATCCTTGCTGTCCAGATCAACGAAAGATTCGCCCAGCACGCCGGCCGTCTCGATGGACGCAATAGTGTCCTTGCGCAAGAGGAACTGGTATTTCGTATTGACCTTCATAGTGACCTGCACCGGGTCGAGTTTGCGGCCGGGAACCACGCGCACGTCTTTGACGTTGCCGATGGTGACTCCCTGAAGGGCAACCGGGGCGCCTATCTTCACGCCCTCCGTGTTGTCAAAATACGCCAGAAGGCTGATTTTGGAACTGAAGATTCCAATTTCACCACTCATCAAGAAAATGAGAACAGCCAGGGTAATGGCGGCAAAAATTACGGTAATTCCCACCCGTACTTGGGACCACTTAAGCTGTTGTTGACTGGGCACTGTATTTTCAGTTGCGAGTAAAAATATAGCAGAAAGCCGCAAGCCGTCCTAAGAAGAGCAGCTAGCTGCTGTTTTAGGGTGTCGGACGGCAATTTATACGGCTTGGACCAGACGCCATCTTTGCTGCTGGAATGAACGCTGCCCTCGCCCCAACCACATCAAAATCCACCCAACTGACGGCACAACGAACTTAACTCGCCAATCTTGGGGACCACATTCCCGCCATCATGTAGGCAAGAGCGGCGCAGGACAAGGTGACCGTTAAGCCGAAATGAATGGCAATCACCATGGCCGCCACTGATCCCAGCACGCTGGTGGCAGCATTCATGGCCCAGGCCCATTCCACGGTCGCATTCCCACTCCGGCTGAGAAGCTGCAGCCCGGCGGGAAACGGCATCCCCATGAGAAACCCGAGCGGAATCAAAACTATGGCGCTGATCATCAGCTTAACGGCGAACCCCAGGCCTACCGCAGCAGACATCAGCCAAGGCAGAAGCAACACGTTGAGGAGGACCAGGACAACGATCGCCCCGATCGACAATCCCACGCTGGCACGTCGAGATGCAAAACTTCCCGCCCCACTGGCCAGCAGCAGCAGAAAAACTACAACCGTGAGCGCGTAGGTGGGATGGCCTAGAAACAGCACAAAACGTTGAATCAGGGAGATCTCCACCAGGATATAACCCAGTCCAATGGCCACGAAATAGAGGAGCGCGCCAACTCGCATGGGTCTGCCGCTCTTTCCTCGATGCAACAACAGAGGCAGAACTAGAAATGCCATCACCGCGCTTGCTGAGATAATCAGCAACATTCCCAGGACCACCACGCCCAGATTAATGCGCCAGTCCATGCCTCGCCCGGTTCCAGCCATGATGTTCCTGAGAACGTAGCCGGTCTTGAGGGTAAAGAAAAAAAACGGATCGCCATCCGTGACTGGAGCAACATTGTAGGCATAGGTTCGGGCAAAGCGGCGCGGATCATTTGACTGGATCAATCCCTGAAATGCCGCTGCCGCGGGCGGCAAAACCTGCAACCCAGCGTACTCGGGCGGAGGATTGAGCCACACCAGATTTGAGTTCTCTTTCAGATGTTGGGCTACCGCCGAATAATCCGCTTGTGTTAATGGGGTCTTCCTGGCCAGCACCAGCACCGGACGGCCGTCTTCGTTCAAGCCGCCGTCGGCCACGATGATGAAGTTTTGCCGGGGATCGGCGACTCCACTTTGATGCAGTGCTTCAATGGCCTGGGAAACCACGCGCAAAGCTTCGCGCGGCTGCTTGAACTCCCAGCGGGTAACAGCGATGAATCCATCCGGCTTGAGGTGCGCGAAGTACTCGCGAAAAGCCTCTACGGTGTAGAGATTATTTTCGCTCAGGGCAAAAGCGCCAGCCGCGGTGGAGGCCCAGGTATCCACCAGGGTCATCTGCACCACATCATAGGTCTCTCTGGAGCTGCGGATGTAGGAGCGCCCATCTTGAACGTGGATGTTGACATGCGGACGGTCATACAGATGAAAAGAGTAGTCAGCATATTGGCCGCGCATGACACGGCTCACGATTGTGGGGTTGATCTCAATCCCGGTGACGTTGGGGCTGCCGTTGGCCACGGCGCGCAGCACGTCCACACCGCCGCCGGGACCGATAATGGCAAAATCACCGTGCGGCCGCAGTGCATTGGCAACGGAAGGCGCTGCAGACATAAGACTTTTTTTCCAGTTGAAACCAGACTGGGCCAGCAAGCCGGTATGCACGGGAGTAGGGGTGGAACCCTGCTCGCGGTCCCAGAGCGCCGGATCGACATTCATGATCGCGCTGGTGGCGTCGGCATCAATCACGATATAGCGCGCCCCACCCTGTTTATCAACCTCAATGCGGGAGATGGCATTCCACTTGGCGAACTCAACCCACTGGGGATCGCGGAAGACTCCTTTGGCATAGACAATGTCAATCCACTTCCCGGAGAAGTTGCCTCCCACCAGGACCGCAAAAGCCCCGGCCAGCGCCAGGGTCGCAACGCGAATTTTGGTATTTTCCGCCCAGATGGCCGCGGCCAAAGCCATGGCCAGCCCGGAACAGAGCAAAGCGTTGGGAGCCCCAATGAAGTTCAGCACTGGCACCACCGCCAGGCATGCGGACGCTCCTCCCGTCAGATCAGCGCCATAGAGAAATGAGATTCTTGCCGGGGAACGCGCAAACAACACTGAAAACAGCACTCCAGTAAAGAAGAAAGGAACGGCCACCACCAGATAGATGAGCGTGAGCTTGGCGAAATTCCCGCCGTTTACATCCAGGGCCACAGGCGTGTGCAGCACAACCTCCAGGGCCAGGAGAGTGAAGATGGAATTAAGGCAGCAAATCCGCGTTCCTAGGCTCCGAACGCCAAAGCGGTTAAGCCACTCGCGCCGGATGTGGGCGAATACCCCTCCCGAACCCAGACCAAGCAGCGCAACGGAGATGGCAAAAAAGGCGAAATGGTAGAAGAGCACTACGCTAAACAGCCGGGTCATCGCCAACTCCAGCAGCAGGCTGGCAAAACTCACCAGCGCCACGGCTGTCATGACTGCGCGGTGACCAGGTTGAGCACTCTGTTGAATTTCAGGGGTAATGATGGCTTGGGTCATTCGGATTCTAACTAAAATCACCTGAGCGATGGCCTGCTCAGCGGTGTGCGACAGGGAAAGATGGGTCTTCTTACAGCCGAGAGCGGCGGCGATCTCGGCGGCTCTGCCACTATAGCGCAATTGCGGACGTTGGTCCGGAGGGCGTACGACCTCCACGTCCTGCCAGGTAACCCCGCCTCTAAGACCGGTGCCAATCGCCTTCATCCCTGCCTCTTTGGCGGCAAAACGGGCAGCCAGGCGCTCCGCGACATTGACTTTTCCGGTGCAATAGCGGATTTCCTCGGGAGTAAATACCCGCTTCAGGAAGCGCTCTCCGTGACGGTCAAGAGCTTGCCTGATCCGCGGGACTTCGGTGATATCAACTCCAGTGCCAACAATCATCTGGGAAGGGCTAAGGTAACACAACGGCAGCCCTTGGCTTTTGGCCTTTGGCTTTGTCTTGCACTTCGGTCTGTGGGGTGGATTGCGACTGACGATTTTAAGTTTTTGGGCCCAACGTGACGTTCGCAGTCGCCGGGTATGCTTTGGAGTAAGTCCTTCAGAATCAGTACGGATACCTAAAAAGCCTTCACCACAAAATCGGTTGGTCGGTGCTTTCTAATTTGTGGGAATTGGGTGAATCGCATGATAAGTAACCAATCTCACCGCCTCGCCTGTGTTTTTCCAGTAGATTGGCCGGTTTTGGCAGGTTTAGCTAAAGGGCCAAAGAGCCAATGGTTACATTTCAGCGGGCGCGGACGACTCGCCTACCGCGCCCACCGCAACAGAGACCGCAACAGAGCAGGTAGCCATTTTTGGTGGGGAAACGCCTTAAGCGATGTGGAGCGAAGCGCATAAAAAATAGGGGGACAACTCTGGACATGTTGGGTATAATGACCCTGCGTTGGTTCGAAGCGTTGTACAGCGGTACTGCAATAATCTGCAAACCTGCCTGCACTACCCTTCCGACAAATAGCGCAAATCTTAAAAAACAAGGAATGCGTGTAACACAATGGAACAAGGAACAGTGAAGTGGTTCAATGACGCGAAAGGTTATGGCTTTATCAGCCGGGAAAATGGCGAGGATGTTTTCGTTCATTTCTCCGCAATTCAGGCGAACGGATTTCGCAGCCTGAAGGAAGGCCAGCCAGTGCAGTTCAATGTCGTCAAAGGCCCTAAGGGTTGGCAAGCAGAGAACGTACAAGTCCTGTGAATTAGAGGGTTTAGCGAAGGGCGGCTGAGAAGCCGCCCTTTTTGCATGTAGTGAAATTCTAGATTCCGGCTATTCCCAATTTACCGGTACGGGACGGTTGGCCTCGTAATTCTCGCGGGCTTCCAGCAGCCGCCGGACTTCTTCCTCTGGGAGCGGTTGAGCTCCAAGTTGGCGCGCTACCAGGGCCACGCTGGCGTAGTGTTCCACGCACTCCATGTTCATGTAGGCCCGAAGCAGGTTGTGTCCGCAGGTAACCACGCCATGATGGGCCATGAGAATGGCATCGTGATTGGGAATCAGGGGGCGGAGCGCGTCCGGTAGTTCGTGGGTCCCCGGCATGCCATAGCTGGCCAGCGGAATCTTTCCCAGGGCGGTAACCACCTCGGCCACCAGCGCCTCCTCCAGGCTGATTCCTGCGGCGGCAAAACCGGTTGCGGTGGGCGGATGGGCGTGGACTACGGCCCGGATATCCGGCCGCATGGAGTAAAACAGCAGGTGCATTCCTAGTTCGGATGAGGGGTGCCGGCTGCCGTTTCTCTGATGGCCGTCCAGGTCCACAATCACCAGGTCGTCCGGTTCCATCATGCCCTTGGATAAAGAAGTGGGCGTACAAAGCACCAGATCATGGGTGAGCCGCACGGAGATGTTCCCATCCGTTCCTGCCACATAGCCGTGCCCATGAAGCATCTTGCCAAAGCGGCAAATCTCCTGGCGGACACAGCTCTCGTTCTCAGCTCCCATTTCTCTCTCTGCGTGCTCGGCGCGCTCGTGAACTATACAGCAGTTTGCCTGGAAATCGTAGGGGGAAGTTGCACCAAATATAATCTAAAAAGTGCTCATTTCCGCCTTTGATTTTGATCTTCCTGAAGAATTAATTGCCCAACAGCCGCTGGCCCGCCGGAGCGCCTCCCGCCTGCTTCATTTGAGCCGCCACGCTGGAGAATACAAAGACGGCAAGTTCATGGAATTTCCCGCCCTGCTTCGGCCTGATGACCTGCTGGTCCTGAACAATAGCCGTGTCTTTCCTGCCCGTTTGCTTGGAAGACGGATGGGATTGCGCTCCCAGCCGCTCAGCCCCAGAAACCCGGCCGCACGCGAGTTCCTCAGCGGTGAGGTGGAAGTCCTGCTTATCCGACGGCTCGGGGAGTGGGAGTGGCAGGCCCTGGTGCGCCCCGGCAGAAAAATCATGGTGGGAGAGAAGGTCCATTTTGGCTCTGGACTTGAAGCGGAAGTCACTAGCCGTGGAGAATATGGCGAGCGTACGCTGCGCTTCCAGCCGGTACCTGACTTTTTTGCCCTGATGGAGCGCCATGGCCATGTTCCTCTGCCTCCATACATCGCCCGTCCAGACCAGCCTGAAGACCGGGAGAGATACCAAACCGTCTATGCCACGGATCCGGGTAGCGTTGCCGCACCCACCGCCGGCCTTCATTTCACTCCTGAGGTGTTGGCGCAAATCCGCCAAAGAGGAGTCGAAATTGCGGAGATTACACTGCATGTGGGTCTGGGAACATTTCAGCCGGTGCGGGCCGAAAAGATTGAAGAACACAAGATGCACCGCGAGGCCTTCACCATCCCTGGCCAGGCCGCCGCACAGATCAACCGTGCGCTGGTTGAAAAACGCCGGGTGGTGGCGGTGGGCACAACCACAGTTCGCACTCTGGAACATGCTGCTCTACAGGCCGCAGCCGGAACCATTTCCGCCGGTTCAGGCGAAGCCGATATCTTCATCTATCCGGGATTTGAGTTCCGCGTGGTTGGCGCCCTGCTCACCAACTTCCATCTGCCCAAATCCACCCTGCTAATGCTGGTCTCAGCCTTTGCCGGACGGGAAAATGTTCTCCGGGCCTATGAATACGCCGTGCGGGAGCGATACAGGTTTTTCTCGTACGGGGATTGCATGTGGATTGAGTAGAGAATTAAGACATCCCTAGTCGCGGCAGCGATCGACTGCAGCGCAACGCACGGCTGCTGTTAGAATTTTCTTTTGTCTCCCTCTTCCAAATCCGCACAAAAGGGTCGCGTCTTCCTTATGGACACGATGTCCTTTATCTTCCGCGCCTACCACGCCATGGCGCGGCAGCGGCCCATGTCCACCAAGACCGGTGTCCCCACGGCTGCGACCTATGTCTTCGTCAACATGCTGCGCAAGCTGCGCGAAGACTTTCATCCTGAGTATCTGGCTGCCGTCTTTGATGTGGCCGGGCCCACATTCCGCGATGAGCAGGCCAAAGCCGTTACCTCCGTCCGCAAGTTTGACATCAAGACCCAGACCTTCAAGGACGTTGCATACCATGGATACAAGGCACAGCGCGCAGAGATGCCGCTGGACCTTGTGCAGCAGGTTCCCTATATCCGCCGGGCGCTGGAGGCCTACCGCATTCCTATCCTGGAGCAACAACGGTTTGAGGCTGACGACGTGATTGGCACGCTCTCCCGCAAGGCGGCTGAGCAGTCCTATCAGGTATTTGTTGTCTCCAGTGATAAGGACATGCTGCAGCTTGTGAACGACAAGATTTGCGTGCTGAATCCTCCCAAGGACAACCTGATCTGCGATGTGGCCAAAGTTGAGGAAATTCTGGGCGTTCGTCCCGCCCAGGTGATTGACGTGATGGCGCTCCGTGGTGATTCCATTGATAACATTCCTGGGGCTCCAGGCATCGGAGACAAAGGCTCCGTGGACATCATCAAGCGCTTTGGCACCCTGGAGAACGCCCTGGACCATGCTGCGGAGGTCGAGCGCAAGACCTACCGCGAATCGCTGCTGAACAACAAAGAAACCATTCTCTGGAGCAAGCAACTGGTCACCATTGATCAGAATGTGAGCATTGAGCTTGATCTGGACAAGATGGTCGCGGGCGAGCCGGACATGGACGCGCTACGCGCGCTGTTCACCGAACTCGAATTTACTACCCTGCTCAAAGAGCTGGTGCCCACGCTGGAGGTGCGCGATACCGACTATCGAGAGGCCAAGTCGGTCGAAGATCTAGAAGCCTTGCAAGCGCTGGGAAAGGCGAAATCCCTTGCCGTTGCAGTTGAGACTTCAGAACAAATAACCGCCCGCGAGGAAGAGGAAGAAGAAACGGGCGAACCAGAATCCGGAATGCTGCCGCTGATGGCCGCGGCTGAAGCAAGCAGCAACCGACCCGCGGTCACTAAAGTCGGTCTTTCAGCAGAGCCCGGAAAGGCATGGACAGTCACAGCTGGCTCAGATGGCGATGAAGTCGGCGCAGAGATGAAGGCAATCCTCGGCAATCCTGAGATTCCCAAGGTTGTGCATGACTATAAGGCCGCCCTGCGTGAGCTGCAATCGCATGGCATGGAACTGGCCGGAGTGCGTGATGAGCCTATGCTCTACTCCTACCTTATCAATCCAACCTATGCCAAACACACCTTGCCGGAGATCGCCGTCCGCAGCTTCAACCTGAAGCTGTCCAACTCACTGGCCGAAGCCGCCGACGTAACGGGACGCATTACCCCGGTGCTGCGCCAAGAAGTAGAAGACGCGGGACTCAAGAAGATCTATGACGAAATTGATCTGCCGCTGGTTCCGGTGCTGGCGCGCATGGAAGCAGCCGGGGTCAAGATTGATTGCAACCTGCTGCAAGGGCTCTCTGTCCGGCTGGACAAGGAATGCGATGCCAAGGGTCGAGAAATCCACCTGAAAGCCGGTGTTGAGTTCAACATCAACTCCCCCAAGCAGCTTGGCGATGTTCTCTTCAACAAATTGAACCTGCGCAAGCCCGTGAAGTACGGCAGAGGCAAGACCATTTCCACTGCGGTGGACGTCCTTGAGGAACTTTCAACAGAACATGAAGTTCCGCGCCTAGTCCTGGACTACCGTCAGCTCTCCAAGCTCAAAAGCACCTATGTGGACGCGCTGCCTTTGCTGCTGAACCACGGCACCAACCGCCTGCACACCACCTTTAACCAGACCGGCACGGCAACGGGCCGGCTCTCTTCCACCAATCCGAATCTGCAGAACATCCCTATCCGCACGGAACTGGGCCGGGAGATTCGCGCGGCCTTCATTGCCGAACCTGGATGCCTCCTGCTCTCTGCTGACTATTCCCAGATTGAGTTGCGGCTGCTGGCTCATTTTTCTGAAGATCCTCTGCTGGTGGAGGCCTTTCGTCGCGGCGATGATATCCACTCGCTTACCGCCTCGCAGGTGTTTGGCGTGCCGCCCATGCTGCTGGATGCCGAGCACCGTCGCCGGGCCAAGGCGGTGAACTTCGGGATTGTCTATGGGCTATCGCCATTCGGCCTTTCCCAGCAGTTGGGGATTGAGCAGCGCGAAGCCAAGAAGTTTATTGATGCCTACTTTGAAAAGTACAAAGGCGTCCGGACGTTCATTGATCGTGTACTGGAAGAGACCCGCCTTGAGCAACGGGTGAAGACGCTGTTTGGGCGCATACGTCCCATCCCGGACATCAACAGCAAAAACGCCAACATGCGCGGCTTTGCCGAGCGCACCGCCGTAAATACCCCGCTCCAGGGAACGGCGGCTGACCTGATCAAGGTGGCCATGATCCGCATCGATGAAGAGCTGCGCGCGGCCAGGATGAAATCGCGCATGCTGCTTCAGGTGCATGACGAGTTGCTGTTTGAAGTCCCGCAGGCGGAGCTGGAGACCATGCGCGGCCTGATCCGCGACAAGATGGAAAATGTCCATTCATTGAATGTGCCTCTCGATGTCGAAGTGGGAGTAGGCCCAAATTGGCGTGACGTGGAATAAAGAAGCGCTCGCGTGTGGCTTGCTGACCTCACGAACTGGCGGTGCTATCTATGTCCAACCGCCCAGTTTTCTTTAGGGATTCACTTACTTGGTTCGTTATTACAAGAAGGGCCTTTGCTTATTTGGGATTTGAAGATAGTCTTACTGCCGTTGGGTCCACGCGAACTTTTTAGGAGTTTTATCTCATGCCACTCACAGTGAAGAGCTACGTAAGCGATGGATCGGTATTGCTGGCGTTCGATATGCCGCAACCGACCGACGATTTTGCCGGCTTTGCCATTCAATGCACGCCCAAAGGCGCGCCATCGTATTTCCTGCAGAACCGGCTGAGTCTCACGCAGGGTGTTCATACGGATACAGCAGCCGGCGCCACCCCCTGGACCACTTCCGACCAGGCTCCTTTTCAAAAGTTCTACTGGATGCACTTTCCCGAGACCGTGGATCAGATCAAGCAGTATGACTATGAAGTCACGGCCATGTATTTTCAGAGTGGTGGAGGGCTGAAGAAGGGTGATTCGGCCCGCACCAGCGCGGACTTTACCAGCTTCGGCGCGGAATACCAGAACTTCACCCCCGGCTTCACCCGCGGATACCTTTCGTCTCAGGCCTACGCCACCAAGTTCAAGAATGCCCCCATCCGCCCGGCCACCAAGTCGATGGACTTTGATACCAAGCCCTACCAGCCGCAGTATGAGTGGTTGGGGTATTCAGCGCGCAAGCTGGTCTTTAACTTCCTGAACGAGTGCTTGCAGGATAAGACCATCCATGTGGATCTCTTTGCTTACGATCTCGATGAGCCGGATTTCATCCGGGGCATGATTCAGCTCGGCAAAGAAGGACGCCTTCGGGCATTTCTGGATAACGCGCCTCTGCACACCAAAAAAGGGGCAATCGAGATTGACGCGCACAAGGCGATCCTGGCGGCCGCCGGCGAGCAGAACGTAGTGCAGGGCTGTTTCAAGCGCTTTGCCCATTGCAAGGTCATGGTCGCGCGCCGGAATGGCGTTCCGTTCAAGGTCTTTGCCGGATCGGCCAACTTCTCCATTCGCGGTCTATATGTGCAGGCCAACAACTGCTTTGTCATCAACGACCCCAAAGCCGCCGGCGGCTACGGGCAGGCGTTTGATGAGGCCTTTACCCAGCAGCAGCAGCTTAAAAGTTCAGGCAAGGTCGCCTCGGCATTTGCGAAATCGCCCATTGCCTCCAAGTATTTCGATTATTCCGGCCCTGGCCTGCCCAAGTTTCAGGTCGCCTTCTCGCCCCACGCGTCAGAGACGGTTTCTCTGAGCGTGGTTGCGGATGCAATTAAGAACGCCAAGAGTTCGGTGATCTTTGCCGTCATGCAACTCGGCGGCAGCGGTGATGTGCTTACGGAACTCGACACCCTCAACCAGCGTCCGGAGATCTTTTCTTACGGCATGACCCAGGCTGCCGGCGGCGTCAAGCTGTTCAGTCCCGGATCGGCGCAGCACGGCGCCTTTGCCGCCTTTGCTTACCTGAAGGGAAAGATTCCGCCACCCTTTGACGCGGAATACAGCGGCGGCTCAGGAATTGTGATCCACAACAAATTTGTAGTGGTGGATTTCAATGGCGACAATCCGGCCGTATTCACCGGTTCTTCCAACCTGGCCAAGGGCGGAGAAGAAGCCAACGGAGATAGCTTGCTGGCCATCTATGACCCGGCAATCGCCATCGGCTATGCGGTCGAGGGCATCCGGCTGGTGGACCATTACCACTTCCGGATGATGGAGGGTCAGCATCCCAGCAGCGACCCTATCACCCTTCAGGGTCCCGGCGCAGCCGGCCAAGCCAAGAAGTGGTGGGCGTCGTATTACGACAAGACTGACAACAAATTCAGCGAACGCGTTCTCTTCAGCCAGGGGCATGAGGCGCTGGTAGCCGCGCAGGCGGCTGCTGGTCCGGCGCGTACTGCAGCTGCGGCGACAACAGCGCCGGCGACAAAAGGGGCCACCACAGCATCCGGAATACCCACACCGGCGTCCGCGCCGGCACCCTCTAAGGCCAAATCCGGCGCGGGCAAAAAGCCCAGTGGTGGGAAACCTGAGGGCGGCAAGAAAGCCGGTGGCGGCAAGAAAACCAAAGGCGGCAAAAAAGCCAGTACCACGAAAAAAGCTCATCCCGCCAAGACCAAGAAAAAGGCTGCCGCGCGCAAAAAGACCGCCAAAAAACCCGCGGCCAAGAAAGCTCGTGGAAGCAAGAAAGCCGTCAAGAGCAAGAAAGCGGCAGCAAAAAAGCCCGCGCGGCGGGCGGCCACGAAGAGGCGGGCGCCAAAGAAGAAATAAGTAGCTTTGTCAGGCCTTCAATTTTGGCAATCTGCTTCTAGCTTCCTAACGTCTCCTGGATGGCTTGGGCAATGGCGTTGGCGTGTTTTTCCATTTTCTCTTTTGATTCGGCCTCAATCATTACCCGCGCCAGCGCCTCCGTCCCGGAATAGCGAACCACCACGCGGCCGGAGCCATCCAGTTCGCGTTGCGCCTGCTCAATTGCCCCCCGTATGGCGGCAATTTGTTCCAGCGGCTGCTTCTCGCGCACGCGCACGTTCTTGATGATCTGGGGAAAGACCTTCAGGTCGGCCACCAATTCGGCCAGGGTCTTGCCCGAGCGGGCAATGGTTTCCAGCACCATGAGCGCCGTGAGCAAACCGTCCCCGGTGGTGGCAACTTCGGAAAGAATAATGTGGCCGGACTGCTCGCCGCCCAGGATTGCGCCGGTCTTCTTCATCTCTTCCAATACATATTTGTCGCCTACGGGCGCGCGCAGCATGTCAATGCCGGATTGCCGCAGCACCGCCTCCAGGCCCATGTTGGACATGGTGGTGGCCACCACCGTGTTATGGGCCAGGTGGCCTTGTTGTTTCAGTTCGCGCGCCAGCAGGAGCATCACGGCGTCGCCGTTCACCACCTTGCCCTCATGATCGGCAAACAGGGCACGGTCCGCATCGCCATCAAAACAGATGCCAAGGGCGGCATGGCGTGCAGGCACTTCCCGCGCCACCACCTCCGGGTACAACGCGCCGCAATTTTCGTTGATGTTTCGGCCATCCGGCCGGTTATGGATGAAGTCAGCCTGCACCCCGCACAGCCGGAAGATTTGCGGCGCTAGATCACTGGCAGCGCCATTGGCGCAGTCCACCATCACTTTCACCTGGCCCGCGGAGGATGTCAGGTGGGCCATCCACTCTACATAGTCCCGGTGCAGCCGGGCATTGCCGGGGAGAGAGCGGTCGGGGGAACCCTTTGCTTCGAGAGGGCCGGCGGAATTCAACTGGGCAAAGATTTCCTGCTCAATCTCCAGTTCAGTCTGGTCAGCCAGCTTGTAGCCGTCCGGACCAAAGACCTTGATTCCATTGTCCTGCCACGGATTGTGGGACGCCGAGACTACCACTCCGGCAGAGAAGTTGTGAGTGTGCGTAAGATAAGCAACTCCGGGAGTAGTGAGCACTCCCGCGCTTTCCGTCTCTGCGCCTGAATCGCGCAGCCCGCAGCAGAGGGTATCTGCGATCCATGAGCTCGATTCGCGCGTGTCTTGTCCAATCACCACGCGCCGTGGTCCGTGCGGCAGATGATGCCCTAGCGCGCGGCCCACCGCGTAGACCGTTGGCGGGTCCAGCGGGTATGTGCCCGCTATGCCTCGAATTCCATCCGTGCCGAAGAGTCGTCTCATTTTGGTCCTAGCTCCTAGAGCGCGTTTCACGGAAATAGGGAGTTACAAGCAAGCTCTGACTGCGAACATGTTTCCTTGAAGTCCAGGCCTGTAATGCATATCGGCAAGTGAATGGCCGTTAAGAATCAATTCCTTGGGCAAAACCCCATGCGCGGCAGCGGGACAAACCACCCCTGCGGCCTCACATGCTGATTAGGCAATTATAGTGGCGTATCTTGGCGTTAGGACGGCAGGTATCAACACTGATATTGATGTGGCTATCAGTTAGTGCAGCTCACGCCAACCGCAGAAGCAGAAATGCTCACGGCAGGGCGGTTGGTGCGGAGCTGTATTACGGTTTCCGTGCCTGAGTGCCTTAGCGTTCTCCCTGGATTGTTTCCCGCCCTTAACCCTTCTTCTTCGGCTTCATGGCTTGCCACTGCTCTTCCGTTAGCAGGTCGCCAAGGTGGCTGAATTCTGACGCGCCTTGCAGCCACTCCCCGCCGTCCATCATGATGAAATCCCCATTGATGTAGCCGGACTGGTCGCTCACCAGGAAAACTGCCAAATTGGCTAGTTCTTCGTGCGTCCCGAAGCGGCCCAGCGGATTGCGTTTTTTGGCCAGCGCCTCGAGCTCCTTGACCGGCATGAGCCGGGAAAATGCGCCTTCCGTAGGAACTGGGCCGGGGGCGAGGGCATTGAAGCGAATTCCGCGCTTCCCCCACTCCACCGCCAGGCTGCGGGTCATGGCCAGCACGCCGGCTTTGCCAATCGCCGATGGCACTACGTACGGAGAGCCGCTCTCGGCATAAGTGGCGGAGATATTGAGCACCGTCGCCTTATGGCCTTGCTTGAGCCAGCGGCGTCCGCACGCCAGGGTAGCGTATAGCGTGCCCATCAGCACGATCCCAATCACTGCCTCAAATGCGCCGTTGGAGAGCTCTTCCGACCGCGCCAGGAAATTGCCGGCGGCATTGTTCACCAGGATGTCCAGCGGGCCATCCTGCCAGATGCTTTCAATCATCTCCTCCACGCGGGCGGCATCACGGACGTCGCAGACAAATGTCCTCACCGTTCCGCCGGTTGCCTTTTGTAATTCCCCGGCGGCGTCCGCCAGCACCTGCTCCCTGCGGCCACAGATCCAGAGCGAGGCTCCCAGCTCAAGAAAGCGCTTGCCCATGGTCTTGCCCAGTCCGGTTCCTCCGCCGGTGATGAGCACTCGTTTTCCGGAGAGTAGATTCTTCTCAAACATGATTTGGTCGCACCATGATTTGCCGCACCATGGTACAGGAATTCCTGATCGTCCGCCTTTCGGTGCCGGCGACTATAATTCACCCATGAACCCTGTTGCGCACGCCATTGAAGCTCCTGCCGGTGAGGCGTTGAACCAGGTTCCGCTTCTCACCAATTACAACCTGTTTCTTACAGACGCGGCCCTGGTAAAAGCGGTGGAGCGCGAAGGAGCGGGGTGGGCACGGGAGCAAATGAGCGACCTGGGTCGATTGTCAGGCACGGAAGAGGTACAGCGCTGGGGGTTTGATGCCAATGAGAACCTGCCGGTGCTACACACCCATGACCGCTTTGGAAATCGGCGGGATGAGGTGGTGTTCCATCCTGCGTGGCACAGCCTGATGCGGACCTCCATCGCGAACCAGCTGCATAGCCTCCCTTGGATTGAAAGGCGCAAAGGAGCGCACGTGGCGCGGGCGGCGCTCATGATGATCACGGCCCAGAACGAGGCGGGACATACCTGCCCGGTCTCCATGACCTTTTCCGGCATAGCTGCGCTGCGGGCGGAGCCGGAACTGGCGCATGAGTGGGAGCCCCGGATTCTTTCCAGCGAGTACGATCCACACCTTCGCCCGGCACAGGAAAAGACCGGAGTCCTGCTCGGCATGGGCATGACGGAAAAGCAGGGTGGTTCGGACGTGCGCGGCAACTCGACGCGTGCGGAACGGATCGGAAATTCCCGCGAGTATCTGATCACCGGCCACAAGTGGTTTTGTTCGGCGCCCATGTGTGACGCCTTCCTGATTCTGGCACAGACGTCAAAGGGCCTGTCGTGCTTCCTGCTGCCCCGCTGGACGCCCGAAGGTGAGCGCAATCACTTTTATATTCAGCGGTTGAAGCAGAAGATGGGAAACCGCTCCAACGCCTCCAGCGAGGTGGAGTTCACAAACGCCTGGGCGCGGCTGGTGGGCGAAGAAGGACGAGGCGTCAACACCATTATTGAGATGGTGAACCATACGCGACTGGACTGCGCCATAGCCGGCGCCGGGCTGATGCGGCAGGCGGCAGTGCAGGCCATCCACCATGCCCGCCACCGGAAAGCCTTTGGAAAGCTATTGATCGACCAGCCACTGATGCGCAATGTGCTGGCTGACCTGCTGATTGAGTCTGAAGCGGCAACTTTGCTCATGGTCCGGCTGGCCCGCGCCTTTGATGCCCGTGAATCCGACCAGCAGGAGCGCGCCTTTGCCCGCATTGCCACCGCCATTGGGAAGTACTGGCTCACCAAGCGGGCATGCGCCCAGGTGGGAGAGGCCCTGGAGTGCCTGGGAGGCAATGGTTATGTGGAAGAATCGATCATGCCGCGCCTGTACCGTGAAGCCCCGCTGAATTCCATCTGGGAAGGATCAGGGAACGTGATCTGCCTGGACATCTTGCGCGCACTGGCCAAAGAGCCGGCGGCGGTAGATGCGCTGGTGCATGAAATCGGGCAGAATCGGGGCGCGGACCCGCGTCTGGATAATTTCACTCAAGATGTGGAAACGCAGTTGACCCATGCACAACGAGGCGGTGATGCGGAAGCCCAGGCGCAAGCCCGGCGGCTGGCGGAAAAGCTGGCGCTGGCCTTGCAGGCAGGCTTGATGGTTCGTCATAGCTCGCCGGAAATGGCGGAAGCATTTTTGAGCTCGCGCATTCATGGGGAACATGGCTATACGTTTGGGACGCTGAAGGCATCGGCAATTAGCAGTTGGCAATTAGCAATTGGCGAAGACCTTTAGGGTCGCGAATGAACTCGACCCTGTTTGAAGCTACAGATGGGTCGCTCGTGGCCTGCTGAAATTCGGCACTTATTCTGCTTTACTGGATGCTTCTATCTGCAAGATGGTGTAATTTATCCGGCGAGAATCAAGTCCTCTTAAATGAGTCGGCTGCGGGAAGACTCTACCTTTAACGCTACGTTTGGGGAGCCCTAATGAGATTACCTCGCTGGTCCATCTGTGTGTTGTTGCTGTCGCTCACCGCTTCTGCGCAGAAAGTTTCTGGAAGCCTGGAACAGGACCTGCGGGAGTTTGTGCAGATTCCGGCCATTCCCGGCTATGAGCAGGAGCTGGCGACGAGGATCGCCCTTCGCCTTCAGGCCTTGAAGCCTACCACCGATGAGATGGCCAATGTGGTTGTTACGCTGGGAACGGGCTCGCCGCATCGTTTGCTGGTTGCGCCCATGGATGAGCCGGGTTACGTGGTCAGCGCCATCACCACGGATGGGTATCTGCGCGTGCAAAGGCTCCCACAGGGCGGCGCTTTGCCGCTGTTCAACGAATTGTATTCGGCGCAGCCGGTAACCATCGGGGCCAGGCAGCAGCGGTGGATCTCAGGCGCGGTGGCCGGCCTGTCCATTCACTTACAGCCACAAGTGCAACATCCGCCCAGCCCCTCTGATCTGGACAACATGTATATCGATATCGGGGCCGGCAACGAGCAGCAGGCGCGTGCCGCGGGCGCCGATCTCCTGAGCCCGATGGCCATTGAGCGGAACTTTTATGCCATGGCCAATGGCAACTGGACCTCGCCTGCAATCGGCGACCGTTTTGGCGACGCGGTTCTGGTGGAGATGCTGCGCAATCTGGACCCGCAGAAGCTGCACGGCACGCTGACAGTCGCGTTCGTCGCCCAGCAATGGACGGATTCTCGCGGCTTGGACCGCATGCTGCAAAGCTTAAAGCCGGATGAGGTGATCTATGTGGGCAGGCTGATTCGACGCTCTGCCTCCCCTGCGGGGGTGGAAGGCGCAGCCAGCGAGACCGCACCTGCTTCCGGCTTCAGCCAGAAGCCGGGCAGCGGCGTGCTGCTGGGCGTCGCAGGCGCGCAAGCAGAGCTATCAGGACTGGCTGCCGAATTGAAGCAGCTAGCGGGACAGAATGGCATTCCCTTCCACAACGATTCTTCCGGTCCCATCGTACCGGCAACGAGGCGCGGTTCGCTGCCGCGCGCTCCCTTGCCTGCCCGGTGGGCGCATCTTGCGGTAGGTACGGCTTGGCCCTCCACGCCGGCTGAATTTGTGGACGCTCACGATCTGGCGCAACTGGCGGCATTACTGGAGAGTTATCTTCAGGGTCAGGCGGGCAAGATCGAAATATCTGCGGCGCAACCTATTGCAGAACCCAGACTGCCGCAACGACCAACCACTGCGCCCGGTAATGAAGCCATTCTCAAGTCTGTGATTGAAGCCTATGGCGTAAGCGGAGGCCACGAAGCTGCTGTGCGCGAGACTGTGGCCCATCTTCTGCCATCGTGGGCCAAGCCGCAGACCGACAGTTCGGGCAACCTGACTCTGCGCTGGGGAACGCCCTCCGGCAAGCCGCGAGTGCTGGTGGTTGCGCATCAGGATGAGATTGGCTTTGAGGTGCGCTCCATCCTGCCCGATGGTCGCCTGGAACTGCAAACGGAAGGCGGCGGCGTGCTGGCTTACTTCATGGGGCATGCCGCATTTGTCCATTCCGCAAATGGAATCCATGCCGGTGTGCTGGAGCTTCCGGAAGGCTGGGATAAAGACGAATTCAAATGGCCTCGCGGCCCGCGTACGCAGTTCCGCCTGGATGTGGGCACGCGCAACCCGGAAGAAGCCACGCAACTCGGCATCAAGGCCGGGGATTTTGTGACCATTCCCAAGAAGTACCACAAGCTGGCGGGAACGCGTGCCACGGCTCGCGCATTCGATGACCGCATGGGATGCGCCGCCCTGGTTTCGGCCGTCTGGGCTTTAGGTCCGGAGCTGAAAGGCCGCGACGTTTCCTTTGTCTGGTCCACCAGTGAGGAGATCGGCCTGGTGGGCGCGGCGGCTGTGGCCAAACAACTGGCCGCGGAAGGCCATGCGCCGGACTATGTTTTCGCCGTGGATACCTTCGTCAGCGCGGATTCACCCTTCGAGTCCAAGCGCTTTGCCGACGCCACCCTGGGCCAGGGCTTTGTGGTGCGAGCCGTGGACAATTCCAACGTTGTTCCGCCCGCGCTGGTGGAGAAGATTGTCTCCCTGGCGCGCGCCAATCACACTGCCGTGCAATACGGCGTGACCGGCGGCGGCAATGACGGCTCAGCCTTTCTCCAGTACGGATCAACCGACGTGGCGCTAGGCTGGCCCCTGCGCTATTCCCATTCGCCCGCCGAGGTGATCGATACCCGCGACCTGGACGCGCTGGCCCGGATCATCGCGGCGGTGGCGAAGAGCTGGTGAGAGCATCAGCATATCGGGTCATTCCGGTGACGGCGTGATCTGGTGACCGGAAAAACTGAAACCTTTCGGACACGAATGCGGTTGAATCATTTGAATGAAGCGATCAGCGCACGCGTTCATTCGGAGCATCGGACTCGGTTTACGGTTGGCCTGCCGGCTCCTCTTTGATGGCTTTGAGAACGTCATTTACCTCGGCTGCGTCGTCCCCATGCGGAGCGAGCTTTAGATATGCGCGAAGCTCAACAACTTCCGAGCTGCGATCGCCTTTTTTTTCATATATCTGGGCCAGCAACAGGTGCAGCAGCGGCTGTTCATGTTTTCTGGTGTCTTCAACTCCCCGCCGCGCGCTGGTTTCAGCTGATGACAACTGGTTGAGATGCAAGTATGCCAGGGCGTTGTAGTAGTAGGCATTGGCTCCCTGGATGGGATGAAACTCAAGCACGTGGTTGGTCAGTTCGGCTACCCGGTCCCATTTTTTCTCGCTCGCGGCGATATGAGCGAGGCAAAGGTAAGAAGGCAAATAGCTGGAATCAATTCTCAGGCCCCGGGTGCAGGATTCGGTGGCCTCACCCTCTTTTTTCTGCCGCTCCTGCACCTGGCCGAGCAGCACCCAGGCGGCCGCGTAAGCCGAATAGTTTTGGATTGCCTTTTCCAGGTGTTCCTGTGCCTTGGCAAAATTCTTGTGATGCAAGGCAGAGCAAGCCTTTTCGTATTCATTCCTGGCTTTTTCCGGCACTTCCAACCGGGTGAGGCTCACGGTGGCGCTATAGATTCCCGCGGCAGGCGGCAGGAAGCATGTGGCATCGTCCTGGGTCGGTTGTGCCGGCATGGGACGAGGCGTCGAAGTGGGACAAGAGGAATTGCCCTCGCACAGCCCATAGGGCCATGGAGACGGCGAATATATATTGCCGGGATATGGATTGCCGCTGTACACGTTACCGGAAGGACCAGAAACCGGGGCTGGAGATGGGGCCGGACCACCCTTGGGCGCGCCACCGCCTCCGCTACCACCCTTTTGCGCCAACAGCGGCGAGAAGGCGACCACTACAAAGCAACACGCCAAAAGTAACGGCTTGCGGAGGAATTTCATCGGCTTACCTCCAGACAATTTAGCCATTATTATAGGCCCAATTCCGGGTTCCTGAAGGCCACAACGTCATGCTCCATTTGATATCCAACAGGAGCTGCTGATGGCGGTTACATTCCAGGGCGCTACGAACGAGGATCCAATAGTGGTGCTGAGGTATGAGCGAGACAGCGAAGGGAATCTTGAAATGAGCCGTCCGCGGTTGTCCCGATCGGCTCCTGGTCGCGGCTCCGTCGCGCTGTGGTGAAAGAAACTTGCTCTTTCCTTTCCTGTCCTACTCCGGCTCCGGCTGGCGTGTAACCCTGTGGAACCTCAAAACGGGCGGGATCCGGCTCAGTGCGCGTGACTTGGTGAACTGTCATGGTTACGGCTCCCGTGCGCGGGTCACTATGCTTGATCACCAGGTTTATACGGAGATCATCGAAGGCCAAATACTCTTTCGTTGTCCTCCACGCGCCCGCGTATTAGTATCGGCTCACGATGCGCAAAGCGGCACGCAACATCGGAGAACTCCTGGGACGATTGGAGTCTTTTTACGGAGAACAGGAGCCGGGCTGGCCGACCGATCCCTATCTCTTTCTTGTCTGGTGGCACTGCGGATATCCGGCCAGCGACGCCGCGTGCGCCAAAGGCTGGGCGGCGCTGAACCGGGAAATCGGGGTTGAGCCGCAGCAGCTGCTGGCGGCCCTTCCCACAAAACTCGCCACTGCGCTGCGACCGGGCGGCATGGTGCCGGAACTCAGGGCCATGCGCCTGAAGGAAATCGCCGCTCGCGTACAAGATGAGTTTGCAGGCGACCTGCGCGCGGCGCTTGTAGGACCCATTGCTCAGGCGCGTAAGCTGCTCAAAAAGTTTCCCAACATCGCCGATCCCGGCGCCGACCGCATCCTGCTCTTTGCCGGGATTGCTCCTATAGCTGCCGTTCCCTCCAACTGCCCGCATGTTCTGGTGCGCATCCAGCGCGGACAGGAGCGCGAGAACTACGGCGTCACCTACCGCGAAGCGCAGCAGGCAATCGAGGCGGACATCCCGGAGAAGTTCGACGCTCGCACCCGCGCCTACCTGCTCCTCAAGCGCCACGGCCAGGACCTCTGCAAGCGCACCAAACCGAAATGTGCGGAGTGCCCGGTGAATTCCTCATGCGCCTTCGCAGACGGCCACCGTCGCGGCCGCTCGTCAGCCCCATAAATCCTGTAACCTGTCACTTATCATGAAAGCGCTCCGCTTTGACCGCTTCGGCGACCTTTCCGTTCTGCAGGTGCAAGAGATACCCACACCGCAAATGGGGAATAGTGACGTTCTCGTGCGCGTCCACGCAGCCTCTATCAATCCCAGTGACGTCAAGAATGTCCAGGGCCACATGGAGGGCACAGCCCTGCCCCGCACTCCCGGACGCGATTTCGCCGGCGTGGTGGTCAGCGGTCCCGCCGAGTGGACAGGAAAGGAAGTCTGGGGGACCGGTGGAGACGTAGGTTTCACCCGCGATGGCAGTCATGCCGAATTCATCGCTGTCCCTGCCCAGGGTGTAGCGCCCAAACCCAACCGGCTCTCCATGGAGGAGGCCGCATCCGCCGGCGTGAACTATCTGGCAGCTTATCTCGGCCTGGTGCAGGCGGCTGCGGTGCGTGAAGGCGAAACTGTTCTGGTAACCGGGGCCGGCGGAGGCGTCGGCACAGCCGTAATGCAGTTGGCAAAGTGGAAGGGCACGCGCGTCATCGCCGTGGACCGCCGGGCGTTTTCTCCCGAACAAGCCCGCGAGCTCGGCATCGATCTTCAGGTCGATGTCAGCTCAGGAGATTACGAAGCGATGGTCCAGCGGGTGCGCGAGTTCACCGGCGGCCAGGGCGCGACCATTGCTTTCGATTGCGTCGGCGGCCCGCTCTTCGAACCTTGCCTCAAATGCCTGGGACAACGCGGACGCCAAGTCAACATCACTTCAGTGGGAACGCGCCGGGTTTCGTTTGATCTGCTGGATTTCTATCACCACCAGCTCGCGCTCTACGGCATTGACACCCGCGCCTACGATACCGTCGCCAGCGCCACCATCTTGAAGGAGCTAACCCCCGGCTTCGAGTCCGGAGTCTTGCACTCCGCCTCGGTTCAGAGCAGGTATACGATTGACAAGGCGATCGACGCGTACAAGGAAGTTGACTCTGGCGCCAAAGGAAAAGTAGTGCTGCTATTCGACCCCGCCTCATTTAAATGAAATAAATGAGAACCGCGGCAAAGCCGCAAACAAAAGAAATAACAGCATATTGGGGTGCATTCGGATCAGTGTCGGGGTGCGCGGATTATTGGCATGCAAATGCCGAGCATGGGCTGAACCGCTCAGTTGGTTCTGGCGGAACGCGAATGATATTTAGCTCTTCCGCGCACTCCCGACTCCAGGTACAACATCTCACAGGGCAGGCTCTCTGGCTGTGACGTAGCGCACATGTGAGTGTGACGTTCCGGCAAATGCAACGGGACTTTCGTGTATGGAGGGAAACGGTGATGGTGCGTGAATTCATCCGTCACACGGATGCGTGACCGCCATCACATACCAGGACATATTTCTGCGGTGTACCATCATGCTCGTCGTGAGATCTGAAAAGGAATTGGAGGTCCCTCTCCACACGGAATAGGGGATACTCTCTCTAGTAAGGTCCTCGACAAGTCCTCCGCTGGTAAACAGAGAGGCAATCAAAGCAACCGCTTTGTGAGGGGCGGTGGGATTGGTACTGCAAACGTAATGTTCGCATTGAGGGCTGTGATCGGGGCGCCCGCCCAGGCTATTGGAGTGCTGGTAAAGCTGATAGCTCCACATCACCAGAGGTCACAGCCCTCTGATATTCGCAGTCAATCGTTTCCGAATCTTCATGACTCAGTGAGATTTGTTCACAGCGGCAATGTAGAGCTGCTCACGCTGTGCTGAAGACACCAATGGACCATTCATCAAGAGTCTTCCTGGATATGACCAGGGTCACAGACGGTCTGCAGCCTCCTTGAAAATCACGCGACTTCCTGGGTGTTTTCCAATGCAACTTTGTCCAATGCGACTTTTTCCAGTGCGACCTTCTCCAACGCATCAATCACTCCCGATAGCCAATCCCAGTAGTGACGATCCAGGGCCTGCTGAGATCCGGTTCGATAGAGCCCAGCAATCGTATTTCCCGCGGGGTCAAGAACAATGTGATGGCATGGAATCGCATCCGTACGTTTCTGGATGGGAGCCAATAAGAGCAGAGGACATTGCCGACAAGGATTCAACTCTCCCGGGGAGCTGAAGTTGAGACACGTGGGGGAGTCGCGGAAGAGGAGGGTTGGCCGCCACTGGCTGCGAAACGTTTGACCGTAGCCGCCGGATTGAAAAAAGTCCTGTTCGTCCTTGAGCGCGCGCAAAAGCTGCTGCGTGGATTCCAACATAAAAGCTTCCTCCTTTGCGTACCGTTTCGGGATTCTGTACCCGCCAGGGTCACAACGCTGTGACCTGCGTCACACATGTACGGCCTGCGCAACGCTTCGGGACAGACATTCAGATTAGTTATTGCGTCTAAGACGATCATCGAACAGCAACGGAAGGGGGGTTAGTACTGGACTCAAATGGCTCGGTGCAAACCGGATGGCCTGGGAAGCGTATTCCATTCGAGGCATTCCAACTCTTTGCAGTCGCGGCAAGCCTCCAGGAAGTGCAGTCCGCAAAGCACGATCGTCCTTTTGCTGTCAGTTGATTCGATCACAATCGCGCGGTGCCCCAACCGGCTGCATTCAGGTGCTTCGCAGCGTCGATTGGCTGAATCTTGAGCAAAGCCGCAGGACAATGGGCGGCACCCTTTAATCGTTTCTCCAACTTCTAAAAGCCGCATGGCAAGAACCTCCAGACTCAGGAGGGTCTCTGACTGGCTGGATAAATTATGTGCCGCTTGTCGAGCGTGGGGCTGTGATGTGCGTCACACGTGCATTGTAGCGGCTGGGTGACCAGCGTGATGGGTGATTCTCTTTGCGAGTGCATTTCCGGCGGCCATATAGCCAGTCGCAGCACAATGCCTGGCCTGGCGAGGATCGCATCCGGCCATAAGGCATCTGCGGCCTTTTGCAGGGTACTCAACCATTCCTACTTAAAGGTGTCCGTCAGCAGTACAACGTCGCGGCTGATCTGGCCACGAGAGAGGGCCAGCTGCCTGCCGTCGCGGGACCAGGCAAAGTCGAAGATCAGATCGGACTTGAAATTGGTGAGTTGCCTGGGATCGCCACCGCTGAGCGGTACCGACCATAGATTGGATACACCGTGCTCGTTCAGCTCGTAGGCGAGAGACTTTCCGTCGGGTGTAAAGCGGAGCCTTTGCGTGCCTCCGGGATCGGCGCTGATGGTATAGAGCGGGTCACCACCGCTGCTGGGAACAACAACCCACAGAGCGCGGTAGTTGGGTAGAGCCCCTTCGACACTGGTAAAAACAATCATCTTCCCGTCAGGCGAAACGGCCGGTGAGGAGGCACTCTGCGGGACCAGACGGGTGGGCGCCCCACCATTGATGGGAACCTTCCACACTGAGTTTCCCGTAGCGTCGAGCGCGTCGTAGACCACCCATTGTCCGTCGGGCGAACAGACCGCATTTGGATTTTGCGGACCAGTGGTGAGCTCCTTCAAGTTACCGCCGCCGGCGTCTATTCGCCAGATTGTGAGACCGTTTTGCGACCGCACCGAAGGAAAAACGATGTGGCGTCCGTCGCCGCAGGCTGAAGGTCCAAACGACAGCAACGGCTCTGATAGGATCGTGGTCTTGCCGGAGCCATCGCTTTTGTGGAGATTGAATTCGTAACCCTGCAACCCCGCGGTGGCGCTAAGGATCTGGCCATCCATGGTCCAATCCACGCTCACGCCTGACGCTTTTCCGGAGGTGATCTGAACCGCTTGCTCCGTCGGTCCAGACGCCGGCATGACCCAGATATTGTCTGCGATTTCCGTGGCCACAGTAACCAGTGACCGGCCGTCGCTGGTAACGCTAATGGCATCCGAATAACGGTTCAGGTCGTTGGTGATACGGCGGTATTCACCCGCGGGATAGCTGATAAAAGCGACTTGCAGAAACCAGTTCGTGCCAGGGCCACTGACCGTTGTCAGGAGGCCGGAGCCGTCGGGCAGCCACGATGAACCCAAAACCTGGCCCACGCGCGAGAAGGGGGCAATCTGAGTTTTTCTTCCTGTGGCCGCGTCCAGCGCAACGTATTGGCCCAGTTCCCCGGTTTTCTGGCCAAAGTAGTCCATGATCGCGATCACCTTTCCATCGGGTGACCAGGAAGGAGTGCCTCCAAAGATCCTGGGGAAAGGTTGCTCCGCCACAGCCTGCTCATGGCTGCCGTCTGCGTCGGCGATCAGCACTGCGCTGGTCTTCTTGAGGCTGGAGTTTCGAACAAAAGTAAAGCGGCGGCCATCGGGAGAAAAACTGATGCGGCTGTCCACGTCGGAGAGAATCGGTCGCGGTGTTCCGCCGAGGACCGGAATCTGGTAGAGCTGAGAATAACCGGGATGCTCCTTATCCGTCCGGGTGAAATAGATGTAGTTGCCGTCTGGAGAAAAAGTGAGAGCACGATAGCGGCTTTCAGCGGGAGGCGCGATCTGGGTGACGCTGTTCGTGGGGATGTGGCGCATCGAGAGACTCTGCTGGCCTGCATCTTCGACCACATGGACCACATATTTGCCATCGGGAGAGATGGCGGCCATGAACGCTTTGCCGCTGTCAGTAAGCTTGCTGACGGTCATGGCCTGAAAAGGAGCAGGTCTTGGACGATGCAGCAAGGCAAAGACGCCATAGCCGGCGGCCGCCAGCACCAGGGCAACTATAACCAGCACCAGGCTGAGGCCGAGCCTGTGCCGGCGCGCGCCTACGGCAATCAAGACGCTGCGCGAAGAAGGAGACACAGCGCCGGCAGCGGGCACTGCGGAAGTTACTGCCGCAGTCTTAACCGCTCCGCTGGAATCGATATCGCGTTTCAACCGTTTCAAATCAGCACGAACCTCAGCCGCTGTCTGATAGCGCAGGTCGCGGTCTTTTTCCAGCAGTTTCAAGACGATCCGCTCAAGTTCTACGGGCAGATCAGGATTCAGCTGCAACGGCGAAACCGGCGTTTTATGGAGTATGGAATCAAATAGGGCTGCAGTTGTGGAGCCCGTAAATGGCAGCGTACCGCTCGCCATCTCGTAGAGCACGACGCCGAAAGAGAAGAGATCAGTTCGGCCATCGAGTTCTTCGCCAAGCGCCTGCTCTGGAGACATATACGCAACCGTGCCGACCGTAGATCCCGGGCTGGTGAGATGTGCGCTGTCCAGAGTGACGGCAGTCGCGCCAACCGGCTCAGCCACCCGCCGGTCTGCCACCACCTTGGCTAAGCCGAAATCCAGTATCTTGGCTTGCCCGCGCTCGGTGACGAAAATGTTTCCGGACTTAATGTCCCGGTGCAGGATGTGCCTGGCATGTGCGGCTTCCAGCGCGTCCGCCATCTGGATTCCAAGTTCCAGCAACTGCCCCAACGGCAAAGGCCGGCCGGCGATTCTCTGGTCCAGAGGCCTCCCCTCTAATAGCTCCATCACGATGAAATGAAGGCCCTCATGCTCATTGATCTCGTAAATCGTGCAGATATTGGGATGATTAAGCGCGGAAGCTGCTCGCGCTTCACGCTGAAGGCGGTCCAGCGCCCCCGCATCTCTCTCCAGTTCCGGAGGCAAGAACTTGAGGGCAACATGACGGCCGAGTTTCAGGTCCTCGGCTTCAAACACCACACCCATGCCGCCACTGCCCAGCCGCCCAAGAATTTTGTAGTGCGCAAATGTTTGCCCAATCATGGTTGAATGCAAATCGTATGAGGACGTTTCCAGGGATGTCAACAAGAGAGCGGTGCATAGGGGCAGATCCCCCGGCCCCAAGCGCGCTGAGGGCCATCCCATTTTTTGAAATACGCTCCCGGGTGTATCGTTGATTGGTCCACTTATAAGGCGGAAGGATATTCACTCTAAAGGAGCAAACCATGTCCAACCGAGTATTGAATCGTTGGGGCGCACGCGAGGTGACAGCCGAAGAACTGGACCGCATTCAAGGCGCCGCCAACACCTGCTTTATTACTGCGTGTGGCGTTATTCGCCATGTAGCGGACGATGAGAAGTGCGATCTTTAGATCTTAGATCTTAGAAGTTAGATCTTAGATCTTTAGGTCGCGTCGGCCATTTCTCCCAAACTACTCTGCGGCCCGGTGAATGGATCATTCGGGCCGCGGGGCGGCTTTATAATGCCCGCTAATGTAACGCTTCCGAGAAACCATAGCCCGAACGCGCTGTTGAGAAACGTCCACCACCGCGAGGTCTTTAGATTTTGCAAACTCCGCTCTCAATTCTGCGCGAAATTTCTCTTCTGCCCCGAATGCGGTTTTTATCATCCTCGGTCAGAAGAACTCACAGCGTGAAGCGGCTTTGATATTTCATCAGCCATAGCATGGCTATTTCCCCGTGTTCTTGCTCTTTGCGAGCGCATCTCTGGCGGCCATCTTAGCCAACCCAAGCACAATGCCTGACCTGGTGAGGATCGCATCCGGCCGTAAGGCATCTGCGGCCTTTTGCAGGGTGCTCAAGTCCTTGTCGCTCATTTTCACGTTGACCTGGACGGTGCGCTTGGAATTCGATTGCATATCGGTCTCAATGCGATACTTCTGCAGTCGGCATCCGCAATGATATTACCGATACTATTAGTACCACTAAACTCTTAGGCCCCTTGAAAGAAAAAACAACCAAAGGGTAAAAAATCTCTTTGCAAATAACGCACCTTAATGCTACCATTATACTGTTTTGGTATTCAGTCAGTGAAATGAGGAGGTCTGGGGCCACAGATTGGATTTAGGAGGACGTGTCGGGCAGAACGGCGCGGGCTTTATCGATGGCGCCCATAGCGACAAAGCTGCTTAAGCTTCTTCGCTCAGCCGTCGCCGCCCGCTTAACGAGAGCGAATTCTCCAGGCTCAAAATACGCAAACACCTTCTTGCTGAGGGGTTTGTCACTTCTGCGCCTAGTGCGCATCTGCTTGGTTTTCTTCACGCTAGAGATATATTACACCGCCGCCACGGCCGTTTATTTCCGAACGTCCTTAGTGTTTCTTCAATCGGCATCTGCAACGACATTATTAGTGCTGTAGGCAGCAATAACTTTAAGCCACGGAGACCCATCCAGTGCGATCGCAAGCTTCCGGGCAGTCTCGCAGCAAACGCTCTTCAATGGGCAAGAAACAAAATGCCCCTCAAGGGAAAATTCTCAACTTCCCCCAGGCCAAAGGCAAGGTTCTGCAAAGCGTCCAGTTTACCCAATTTCCCAACTATCACGCCATCAGCCTCAATTTCCGCGACAAAACCAGCCTGGACCTCGTGATTGACACTTGCTTCACCCTGGAAGCGGATTATTTCGACTGGAAGACCGGCCACCAGCTCAAGCGTAAGGCCTGGCGTCCCATTCACGTCACCGGATTGCGAAGCCAGTAGGTGCCTACAATGATTCAACTGGTAAGATCGGATGCACCGCGAAATATAATGAACCTTGCCTATGCCTGAACCTGCCGTGAAGGAACAATTCGCCTGTCCTGGTTGCGGAGCGGGCATGCAGTTCAACCCGGAAGCGGGCCAACTGAAGTGTCCGCATTGCGGAAACACGCAAGCGCTGATTGCCGGTTCCGCGGTGAAGGCGCACGAGTTTACCGGCGCTGTAGCCGGCCATCCGCTCCAGGCTATCACCGAGAAAGCGCTGCAGGTAAGCTGCACTGGATGTGGCAGCGTTGTGGCGTTCGAACCTCCGGAGGTGGCCGGAATTTGCTCGTTTTGCGGGACGGCGATTGTGGCCGAGCCCAAAGCCGCAGATCCGCTGATTGCCCCCGACGGCGTGTTGCCGGTGAAGATACCCAAGCAAGGCGCGCTCACCCAACTGCAGAAATGGCTGAGTTCGCGCTGGTTTGCGCCCAACGCGCTGCAGCGGCTGTCACGGCCTGAGGGGATCAACGGCGTGTATCTTCCCTTCTGGACCTACTACTTCCACACCGATAGCGCGTACACCGGTGAACGCGGCCAGCACTATTACACAACTGAAACGTACACGGAAAACGGGGTTCAACGGACGCGCGAGGTGCAGCATACCCGCTGGTATCCGGCGTCCGGCAGGGTGGCTGAAGATTTCAACAATGTGCTTGTCCCGGCCACCAAGGCCGTACCGGAGGAGAGGCTGAACAAGCTCCAGCCATGGGACTTGAATGCATTATGTGGATATGAACCGGCCTATCTCGCCGGCTTCCGCGCCCAGCGCTACCAGATTGAGTTGGCTGAGGGCTTTGAGAGAGCCAAGGCTTTGATCGCGCACGAGATTGACCGGCGTGTGCGACGCGACATCGGCGGCGACGAGCAGCGTGTTATCAGCATCAACACCGCTTACTCCACCATCTTTTTCCTGCATCTTTTGCTGCCGGTGTGGATTGGCGCTTACCAGTTTCAGGGTAAGGTCTTCCACGTGGTGGTCAACGCGCGCACGGGTGATGTGGAGGGCGAGCGGCCCTACAGTCCATGGAAGATTGGAATCCTGTCGGCGGTGATTATCGCGATTATCATCTTGATTTTGGTCGTCTACAACCGCTAGGCGCTTCTGGTATCAGCGGGTCTTTACCGTTTTACCGTGTCAATCGTGTCCTGTGCTGCAAGTGCAGCGTCGAAGGCGGGATCTTTGCGCCAGGTTCCCGCGACGTCGCTCACATCGCGCCGGCGGAGTCGCCGCTCGCTGAGAGCTGCGCCGCGGGCGAGGGCATCAATCGCCACTTCGTTCAGACTCTCGCCTTGCTCGCGGGCAGACCGGCGAAGGGCCTCATCCAGGAACTCGGGCACATTGCGGATCGTGTATTGCATACATATGTTGTAGGCGTGGCGGGCAGTTCACGCAAGCAGCTCATGCAAGCAGCACCGTTGCCAAGCGAGCATATTCGGGATTTCCGCTTCGTGACGGTCAGGCCGAATACACCTCGCGGGAGTTTTCCGACAACAAATGCCTCATCTCGATGCACTTTTCCAGCGACAAGCTGGAGGTAAAACAGACGGGCAGCGACGTCGACTGCGGCTTCGGCCACAATGTAACCGCCAACGGCACGTTCCAACGAATTAGCAGCAGGGCCAAGTGCACCGAAGAAGAGAAATAGGCCACCAGGCAGGCCGGAGGGTGAGTGTCGCCTTTCATGATTACTGTCCAGAGCAGGCGATTACAACGTTGTGAGCGTAATGGGCTTATTTCAGACATGGGGATATTTCGGACTTGCCCGCTTCCGCAACGACGGCCTCGACGCCATTGGGGTTGCAGGAAACAGCGGCCAGATCAGAGGACGTAACTCCGTAACCTGCCACGGCAGGGCTAGCGGCAGCGCCATTGGCAATTGCCGATTCTTGCGTAACTTTTTCTTGCGTAGCTTTGGCCGGCTTAGGCGTAACTCCGTAACCTGCCACGGCAGGCCTAGCGGCCTCGTCATTCCTGGCGATTTCTGATTTTTGGGGCGTAACTTTTAGCGGCTCCTGCGTAACGGCGTGTTCGCTGCTAATGGCCGGATCCGCGACCGTTTCAGGGTACGTCGAAGATTCCAAGAGGGTTGGCAAAGCGCCGTTTGCCAGGTTGACGGGATAGAAGTTGCCGTCGGGGTCGCGGCGAATTTCTACGCCCATGTGCCTGCGCCAGGGTTGCTGGAAGTCGGCCAAGCGGTAGCCTCGGGCGGTTTGCCGGGGGCCCGTGCGTTGCACGCGGGGAGTGATTTCAAATGCGCCGAGCAGTTGCGCAAGTCTGTGGGCGTTGATAAGGCCTTCCGCCTGCCAGGAACGGTCTTGTTGACTGTGCAGCCAGTCCAGCAGGAATGCAGTGGAGAGGCGGTCGGGATAGCCCTGGCTGGAGAAGCAAAGGTAGATATCTTCGAGGAGTTGGCGATTGGCATAGAGGTGGAAGTGGTCGCCCTCATCGAAGATGACGTCCACGGCCTGGCGGATGTGGCCGGGCCAGGGGCCGGCGACTTCATCGGCGAGCTGGAGGAGAGGCTCGACGAGTTGCATGCGACGGGGA
>DATGJZ010000094.1:0-74189 GCA_035294925.1 Candidatus Angelobacter sp.
CTTCAAATCCAAAGTTGGTTTGATTACACTCTGTAGTAGTCAAAGGCCGCTCCTGTTGTGTATTTAACTGCTTCTTGACAAAACAGTTATGCCACAGGTCGCGGCCTTTGCCTATTATCTTCGTGAGAAATGCGGGCTAACGTCACCCGGACTACGTTTTGATTGGATGACAAGGGGAAAGGTTATCGCCGAAGA
Source organism: Candidatus Angelobacter sp. (assembly GCA_035294925.1). Taxonomy (GTDB): domain Bacteria; phylum Acidobacteriota; class Terriglobia; order Terriglobales; family Acidobacteriaceae; genus Angelobacter. The sequence continues at coordinate 196 of DATGJZ010000094.1, forward strand.
GTGGAGTTTCTGGCTTAGACAAGCCGGGCCGCCTCCACCGCAACACGCGCAAAACTCAAAACCCTGCGCTGTTGGGGACCGGGGGCGGCTACGGTCCACTCCAATTTATTGTTGGGGCTCGTGCTCGCCCCGGCGATTCGGTCTACATTTGACTCTATGGTTTCCTGGCGGATGGTGTCTTGTTCTTCGGCTTGGGGAGTTTGAGCGGTTGTCGGATCCGGTTCTCCCAGTTGAGACGCTGGTTCTGAAAGCGGACGGCGTCTTGCTGTTCCTGCGATTCGAGGAGCAGCATCAGGTCTGCGTTGGTTAAGGCGCGAACCTCTTCGCAGGTGCTGTGGTAGGCACGCAGGGCGCGAAGGTCGTCGGCATCGAGGATGTCGAGTTCCTCCAGGCGTTCAAAGTGGAAGGCGGTGATGTTGAATCCGCGATTCAGGCGGTAGAGCGTTTCATAGGCGCGGATTTTCAGTTGTGGGTTATAGCGACGGCGCGGTTGCGCCGCAGGGATAGAGCGTTTAACGTCTTTAGTAGCCATGTTGCCTGTCTCCACAGGTGACGGGTTAGGGCTCGCTCGGTGTTTCGAGCACCGGGCGCTGCCCGTTTGGGTTTGGACTTCCTGTTGGGTTTGCCAGCTGCCGCTTGTTATCTGCTCCTGTTAACTGGCCTTGCTATAATAGGCGAACGAAAAGCGATTTGGCAACAAGAAAACGAGTATTTTGCTTATGCGAAAAAAATTGATTGCCGCGAATTGGAAGATGTACAAGACGCCGGAGCAGGCGCGCGCGTTTGTCACGGCATTTCTCCCGCTGGTTGACGACCGCTCGGGGGCTGAGATCGTCCTTTGTCCGCCATTTGTTTGTTTGCCGGCGGTAGTGGAGGCGGTTCGCGGAACCAGGATTGGCGTTGGCGGGCAGAATATGTTCTGGGAAAAAGAAGGCGCCTACACTGGAGAGATTTCCGCCACGATGTTGCGCAGTGTGGGCTGTTCGCACGTGATCATTGGACACTCGGAGCGCCGCCAGTATTTCGGCGAAACCGATGAGTCTGTAAACCGCAAACTCAAGGCTGCTCTGGATGCCGGCCTCCAGCCGATTGTTTGTGTAGGCGAGGTCTTGCAGGAACGCGAAGCCGGACTCACGGAGGAAGTGCTGACCCGGCAATGCAACATCGCTTTCAGCGACCTTTCGGGTGTGGAGGCTGCGCCTTTGATCGTGGCTTATGAGCCGGTGTGGGCGATCGGCACCGGCAAGACCGCTACGCCGGAGATGGCCGCTGACGCTCATCGCGTAGTTCGCGCACAGGCGGCCAAGGCGTTTGGTGAAGAGACGGCCGCAGGCCTGCGCATTCTCTATGGCGGCAGCGTGAAGCCGGAGAATGCCAAAGCATTGATGGGGCAGATCGAGATTGACGGCGCGCTGGTGGGCGGGGCGAGCCTGGATGCAAAATCCTTTGCGGCAATTGTCGCTGGGGCCACAACCGAAAATCCAAAACCATAACCACGGAGGACACAGGAGGAGCACAGAGGAAAGCTAGGCAAATAGATCTCTCCCAGAGATATTCATTGCACTCATAAACTGTTTGTTTTGTTTAAGATATTATTAGTAAATCCTAATGTTAGCCTAAGTCACTCAACTTTCCTTCTACAGCCTCTTGACAATGCGTCGGTACTTTAGTTATGATTGGCACTCGATGGGCAAGAGTGCTAGCAGCCTGTCATATATCCCGCAAAACCAAGCAATCCGTAGATTCGCTTTAATTTAAGAAACACACTTTGAAAGGAGTAAAGCAAATGGCACAGAAGTTCACTCCCCTGCATGATCGCGTTCTGCTTCGCCGTGTAGAAGAGGTTGAATCGGTTCGTGGCGGCATCATCATCCCCGACACTGCAAAGGAAAAGCCCCAGGAGGGCATCGTCATTGCGGTTGGCACCGGAAAGTATGAAAAAGGCCAGACGATTCCTCTGGCGGTGAAGGATGGCGACCGCGTCCTGTTTGGCAAGTACGCAGGAACGGAAATCAAGATTGACGGCGAAGAGCTGTTGATCCTGCGTGAAGAAGAAATCCTGGGCATTTTGAGCGGCGCGAGCAAACCGGCCGCCGAGAAGCACGAAAAGGCCGGAGCGGGAAAGAAATAGCAACTGGCAAATAAGCAGCTAGCAATTGGCAATTAGCTACATCTGGTTTTGCTGATTTGCCATTGCGAGGTTTGCTCACTGCTTGAATGTTTGCCCCACAAGATTCAAAAACTAGATTTGCGGTAGTACCGCACGAAAACTTTCTTAGGAGATTCGATTATGGCAAAACAGATTGTGCACGGTGAGGAGTCGCGGCAGGCAATCCTGCGCGGCGTCAACACCCTGGCCAACGCAGTTAAGGTGACGCTGGGCCCGAAGGGCCGCAACGTTGTAATTGACAAGAAGTTTGGTTCACCCACCATCACCAAGGACGGCGTGACGGTGGCCAAAGAGATTGAACTGGCTGACAACCTGGAAAACATGGGCGCACAGATGGTGCGCGAAGTTGCCAGCAAGACCAGCGACGTGGCCGGCGACGGCACCACCACCGCTACCGTTCTGGCCCAGGCGATCTATCGCGATGGCGTGAAGACCGTGGCCGCGGGCGCCAATCCGATGGCCCTGAAACGCGGCATTGAGAAGGCCATCACGGCGATCTGCGGCACAGTGGATAAAGACGGCGAACGGACCAAAGGCCATCTGGATACGCTTTCCAAGCCGGTGAGCGGCGAGATGATTGCCCAGGTCGGCACCATCTCCGCCAACAACGATGAGACCATTGGCCGGATCATTGCCGAAGCCATGAAGAAGGTCGGCAAAGACGGCGTAATCACTGTGGAAGAGTCCAAGACCATGGAGACCAGCCTGGAAGTGGTGGAGGGCATGCAGTTTGACCGCGGTTACCTCTCTCCTTACTTCGTAACCGATCCGGAGCGCATGGAAGCGGTTCTGGACGATGCGTACATCCTCATCAACGAAAAGAAAATCAGCACCATGAAAGACCTGCTCCCCCTGCTGGAGCAGATTGCCAAGAGCGGCAAGCCGCTGCTGATCATTGCCGAGGAAGTGGACGGCGAAGCGCTGGCTACCCTGGTGGTGAACAAGCTGCGCGGCACGCTTCAGGTTTGCGGCGTCAAGGCGCCTGGCTTCGGCGACCGCCGCAAGGCCATGCTGCAGGACATTGCTATCCTGACCGGTGGCAAGGCCATCACTGAGGATCTGGGCATTAAGCTGGAGAACGTTCAGCTACAGGATCTTGGCCGCGCCAAGAAGATCACCATCGACAAAGACAACACCACGATCGTGGAAGGTAAAGGCAAGAGCGCTGAGATCGAAGGCCGGGTGAAAGAGATCCGGAGCCAGATCGACAAGTCCACGAGCGACTATGATCGCGAAAAGCTGCAGGAGCGGCTGGCCAAGCTGGTTGGCGGCGTTGCCGTGATCAAGGTGGGCGCTGCAACTGAGACGGAAATGAAAGAGAAGAAAGCCCGGGTGGAAGATGCGATGCATGCTACCCGCGCTGCCGTCGAGGAAGGCATTGTGCCCGGCGGTGGTGTGGCCCTGGTGCGCTGCCAGGCTGCGCTGGATACCCTGAAGCTGAAGGGCGATGAGCAGATTGGCGCAGACATTGTGCGCCGCGCCCTGGAAGAGCCGTTGCGTCACATCGTTGCCAATGCCGGCGAGGAAGGCGCAATCGTCGTAGGGAAGATTAAGGAATCTTCTGAGACGAACTTTGGCTACAACGCCCAAACCGGAAAGTTCGAAGACCTGGTCAAGGCCGGCGTCATCGATCCGACCAAAGTGGCCCGCACCGCGCTGCAAAACGCAGGCTCGATTTCCGCGCTGATGCTGACCACGGAAGCCCTGATCTCCGAGATCCCGAAAGAAGAGAAAGCTCCGGCAGGCATGCCTGGCGGTGGCGGCGACTTCCACGGATAAGGTTCAACTTAATAGCTGACACTTCAAGCCCCGCAGAGATGCGGGGCTTTTTTTGTCCGCGCGGCAGTGCCGCAAGCAAGACCAAAGACCTTCAACGCAGAGGAAAATCAGGAATAGGTTAAGGGCGGATATCGAACAGGAGACGGAAAAGGCAAACCAGGAAAAGCGGGAGGCGGCAAACTGAACGTTAAAGGAAAACGGCGAGACGCGTAGGAACAGTTACCACGGAGGCATCCTTCGGCGTCGGGACTCGTCTTGAGGACAGGCTACGGAGAAACCGAGGAACACGGAGGAATATCCTTGGCGATCCTGGCAGCGTGGCAATTTGCTTGCAAGTTTCGGATTTCCTGCCGTTCTATGGCTGGAGAATTCTGTATGGATGCCAGAGCGTTGCCGATACTTGAGAACGTTCATGTTGCTGCTCTGTGCCCCTCGGACTGGGAGCGGATGGTAGGAGATAGCCGCGTCCGGCACTGTGCCGAATGCAGTTTGAATGTCTATAACCTTTCCGAGATGACCCGGCGCGAGGCCGAGCGGCTTATTCGCAGCCATGAAGGACGGCTGTGCGTCCGCTTCTACCGCCGCGCCGATGGAACCATCCTGACGCAGAATTGCCCGCGCGGTCTGAAGGCAGCGATCCGGCGGGTGTCGCGCATTGCTGGCGCAGTTTTCACGGCTGCAATGAGCCTGGGAACGGTTTTTTCTCCAGCCGCGGCCAAGAGTACTGCGCAAACACAAAACGATCCGGCGAGCACCGGAATTGACTTCACGGTGGTAGATCCGTCGGGCTCGGTAATCCCAAACGCCAAGGTCCTGCTGTGCCAATGCAAAGGGCGCGCAACCACCAGCGTAAGCACTGACTCCATTGGAGTTGCGCATTTTCTCGGCCTGGCAGAGGGAGATTATCAGGCCGAAGTCCAGGCTCCAGGGTTCAAGTCCAAGCGACAGGATGTGAAGATTCAGGCACGAAAAGTGGGACATCTCCAATTAAAGCTGCAGGTGGCGCCCACATCCACGACCGTGGAGGTGGTCGCTACGCCGGTAGCAGTGCAAGGCACGATGGGCATGGTTACCGTGACAAATACGGGTGTGCCCTGGCCCCCAGCAGGTTCTGGTGGGCGGCCGGAGCTGATGCGCAGGTAAGACCCGGCCACCTCTAGTTGCAACTTCAAGCCCCGCAGCGATGCGGGGCTTTGTTGTGGTGCGCCTGCAGAGAGCACACAGAGTAGCAGCCCAGGATTCTGGATTCTGGGCTGCCGTGTGTTCTCCAGAACTGCGGTACGCCGCTGACCATCGTCAGAGCGATTGCGAAGGCTGCTGTGCCTTGTGCGGCGGACGCAGTCGTCGTGACTTGGGAAGGCAGACATTGGCCACTGAACGGGCCGTCTTGGCGGCGGGGGCAGCGACAGAAATCGCTTTCGCGCCGGTCACCGTCTCATGGGCCGCCTTAGCGACTGCTAGATGCTGCAGCTGAAATGCGCCGAAAGGGTCATCGGTGGTTACGCCGCCCGGCAGAGCCTTTACTGCCGCCAGGAACTTAGGCAACGCGTTGTCGATGGAGTCCGAGGTAAGCTTTGCATAGAGCTGCGCCAGGGTACCAGAGTCACCGAGGTTTACCATTTCTTGAGCGATTTGAGCCAAGCCATAGCCCTGGCTCATGAGCCAGGATAAGAACGCCATCCCACATCCTGTGCTGTCCGCGTCGCCATCGGTTGGGTCAGTGCGGTTAACGAAGTCCGGCATTTTGTCTTGTGCCCACCGCGGCGCAGTGGCAAAGTCGGAGAGCGCATTCTCGCCAATAACAGCCGCGCACCAGCGGGAAAGGGCTTCGCCCGTACTGACACCGCAGAGATTCCCGCCCATGGAACACTCGCTCAGCTCAGCCTCGAACAGGGCCGATACGCGCATAGAATTGCCAAAGGAGGCACAGACCTCAATCGCCGCTCCCGTATCGAAATCGCAGCCCATGTGGTCAGCGCCGCCGCTGCCGTCCGTGGCACCGTCCAGCGCGAAGACGATGACGCTTACCGGGCCGCCGAACGAAGCAAACAGGGTGTTGTTGGCGTTTACGATCCGGTCAGCGTCGTTCACCAGATCCTGAGCGTTTTGTTGCGCCGGTTGGCCCAACGTGGGATCAACAAATACCGTCACCCGGCCACTGGGACTGGTACCAACGAATTGAGACCTACCAAAACTGGGCCACTGCGGTGGGACCGGATTATCCTGGACCGCAGCTGACCTTTCTCCTATTGACGTTGACTTGATAGCGTGATGCTTCACTGCGCTTGACGACATCGGAAGACCTCCATTGGGGAAATTGTGATTTACAAGACAGTATTTTCTTTATTTCCCACCAACTAAAAACGAAATCAAGAAGGGTGTCCCTTTTAAAATCAATCTAAGACCCTTGAGTAAGCTTGGCGATTGCCGGACTGTCTTAGCTAAGATCGCAACCTTCTTGCGCGGCAAGAAACGGATTGAGGCCAAAGGTTCTGATGAAATCGTCTTCGTGCTTTTAGGTGGGTAAGGCTGCTTTACAAGGAAGAGAAGGTCGGCCATACCTTCTGGTGGCGACTTCCACTAGCCACTCGCCCCATAGCTGAACTCAAAGCCCCGTCCGGAGATGCGGAGTTTCTCATGAGTTTAAACTCACATAAGACACGGCGATCACATTCCAAGAATGCGGCAGCTTCTGATAGCTTGCACAAGCCGGCTAAAGCCCTGACGGTTTCTGCCGCTTCGTCGATACGGGTATCAAACTCTTGCGTTTCTTGGAGCGTCTGTGGCGCCGTCCAGCAGACTTCGCCGACGAAGCTGATTGATTGCTTGAAAACAGTAAGAGTTTTGACGCTGCTTCCCAGTCTTGGTATAGGTTATGTCCACGGGTCATTTCAGTTCCGGGCGGCAATACTGCGATTTCATCCACAAAAAAATGACCTCCGGAATTGTCCCCATAGCAAATCGTTAAACTGAGATCCTGAGTTCCTTGCTCACCTCCGCCAACATCCCATTGGACCCGAACTCGAGGGCTAGCAGCTGAAGTTGCCGCGATCTGCGATTGGCTCGGCGGTAGATCTCCCAACTTCGATGGATTATCCAAAATAACGATGTCAGTGAGCCAATCTTTGCTTCCAAAAAGCGGATCACTTTGGCTCTTGTCAATAGGCCGGGGCGCGGAAAAGAAAAACACATGTTCGCCATAAAATAATCGTTCCAATTGCGTGCCTGTGGCGTCGAGAAATACGACGTCGACACCGTCCTGACTGGCTTTGACACCCATGCATCAGCCTCCTCTATCGCAAATCGCGGTGCTCGTCGGATTCGTGCACTGCGCGCTAAAGATCTGTCGCTAAATCGCGCGGATAGCCCTAACGCAGACGTTTGTCCGGCTACCCGCGCTGCACGAATTCATTCTACTCCAACCTAAGCCGGGGTCTGCGGCTGCGGGCTTGCCGGTCCGACGGCATTCAAATTACTGCCACTTGCTGCCGGTGGTTGGCTTGCGTTTTGTGGTGGTTGAAAGAACTTTGCTGCTGCAGCAAATTCACGAAAGAGCGGGTGTTTTTGATCCATGACCGTATCCTTCGGCAGTACTTGAACTTCGTCTGTCACGAGACGGTTTCCCTGCATCGTTCCTTTGCACAATGTAATGCAGTTGTCCATCTGGTTGTCCTCATTGGCAACGCTCCAATGAACCAGCACTAGCCGGCTGCCCTGTGAGGTCGCCGCCAGTTCGTTCTGGGTGGGCTTCATGGCATCCAACTTCTGCTTGCTGTCCGCTACGAGGACGTCCGTCAGCCAATCCTGGCTTCCAAGAAGGGGATCAGGACTGCCAGGATTCAGTGGCCGCTTTCTTGAAAAAAAACGCGCGAACTTACCAAAGATTTGCCGTTGTTCTGCACCGTTCTTGTCGAGAATTCTTAAAGTTACTCCATTCTCACTCGCTAGAGTACCCATACTCATTCCTCCTCATCAATTGTTTTGTGTTGACCCATATTAGCGCTAATGTTGGTCACTCATATAAGCGGAAAACACAGGGAAATAGGGACAAGATGCTCCTTTAACGGTTCGCTATGACCAAATATTAATGAGTGACCAGGAAATTCGTGTACTGCGACCCGATCATTTGTGGGACAATGAGCTTGCACGACAAGGAAATGAGCTAATTTGGTTTCAAGCGGGAGTGCTATTCCTTAGTGAACACAATAAGGTTTCTGAGCCCCATTACCGTCCCTGCAACCATTCACGAGACGTTTTGGCAGCATCTTCCATCCCTTCCCAATGGGCCCGATCTTCTCATCACTTTCAATCTGCGACACCTGAAAGAACAAACTGAAATCCGGTTTGAGTCTCCAATCTTGCTACTCAATGCCAGCGAAGGCTTCGTGTCTATCGGGCCAGTGCATGTCCGCGGCAAGTCTGTGTGCTTTTCCTGCCTTTACCACTGGATCGCAACAGCCGGATTTGACCAGCCTCGCCAGTTACCGCTTCCAGGAAAAGCAGAAGCCCGCGTTGCTGCTCAAATGCTTCAAGTCGTCACCGCGGGGTACGTGGGCAACGGCGAAATACCCGAGCTCTGGTCGGCCATGCATACCGTCGATCTGTCTGCGAATCAACATTCAGTGCACCCGATCTATCCGATACGCGACTGTGCGACCTGTGGAAATCTTCCGAGACCCAACTGGCCAGGACTTCGAATCCACTGTAACTCGCTCACCGGGATCGTCCAAAAAATGGAGATCACGAGCGATCCCACGGCAGGCGCCTACAGGGCAGCTGCGACCTGGGTCAGCCCTCTACCCGTGCCCGGCAAGCGTCCATTGCTGAGTAGACAGGATTCGCACGGACGAGGCATGACACGGGAACAGGCCGAACTTAGTTGTATCGGCGAAGCGCTTGAGCGCTATAGCTTGATTTATCGTGGTGACGAGCCCCTACGGCGAGCGCGCCTGAGTGACATCAACGGAATTGCTCCCGCCGACATTCTGCTGTATAGCGAGCAGCAGTACAAAAATCGAGAGCAGTGGAATGCTGAGGCCGATGAACGTTATTTTGTAGGAGAGAAATTCCATCCGGAACAACTGATTGACTGGCTCCCTGCAATGGATCTTTTCGGTGGCCGAGAGACTTTTGTGCCCGCGGCATGCGTATTGATGTGGTACCAGTTTCAGGATGGGGAACCCGAATTTACCCGTGCAGACACAATTGGCTGTGGCAGCGGCTGGACGTTTGAGGATGCGCTGGCGCACGCCCTGTTCGAATGGATAGAGCGGGATGCCATGGCAATTTGGTGGTACAACCGAGTGCACCGTCCATCCGTTAGCATCGCGTCTTTTGAAATGCCCGAATTGCAGAAGATCCAACACGATCTCCGCCGAATCGATCGTGAGTTAATTCTCCTGGATTGCACGACCGACATCGGTGTGCCTGCTTATGTGTCGGTTGCTGCACGTTTAGATGGCACCGAACCACTTTTCGCTGGCGCGGCCCATCTATCGCCCAAGATCGCAGCGTGGAAGGCGGCCAGTGAGGTAGGTCAAGTTTGGTTCGCCGGTATGCACACCAAACGTATAGACAGCGAAATCAGCCGCTGGTTCGCGAATACAACGGCCACCCAGTCGTATCTCAATCCAACCAAGGAAATCGAGGCACCGCAGGAGCCCCTTCCGATGAGCAGTACTGAGCAGGTCAGGTTGGTCGTGGACCGACTTCGAGTGGCGGGACTGCATCCATACGCGGCGGACCTGAGTCGTTCTGACGTAGTACTTAAGACAGTCCGCGCGATTGTTCCCGGCCTGCGCCATATTTGGAACCGACGAGCACCCGGACGCCTCTACGACGTGCCGGTCCGCCTTGGCTGGCTTGAGAGGCCATTGGAAGAAAACGAACTGAATTCCATTTGCTGCATGATTTGATCATTGAAGTGCAATTTCTTAAGCAAGACTTGGAAACGCAAGTCGGGTCGCAAGGACGCGACGACGGGACTCGTCGCAAGAGAGAGTAGCGTGTTGTCTTTTCGCTCGTAGGCGCGCTCCAGGGTGGCAAAAGCTGCGTCGTAGTCACGCAGTCCGGCGTAAACGCCAGCCAGCAGTAATCCGTCCACCTCCTGGAACCGTGCAGCGGTTTCGAGCGTACTAACATAATCGCGTGCCCTGGACATATTCTCTTGATGCTCTGCAAGCGATGCCCGCTCTACCATCACGGTAACGGGATTCATTCCCAGCTTCTCTGCAAAGGAAAGTTCTTCTTCCGCTTGATCAAATCCCTGCTCGAGCTTCAGCAGCCTTGCATGCAAGTACCGCGTAAGGGCAAAGTTCGGGTATGCCTTCAATTGCTCTGCCATGTGCTGGTGAAACTTCTGGATCTGATTAGCAGTCCAGTATAGGAAGGCTAATTCAGACCAAACATTGGGATCGCGCTGGTGTGTCAAGCTCAGAGCCGACTTATCTTGCTCCTCAGCCTCTCTGAACCTTCCTTTTTTTCGCAGATGGACACCAAACCAGTAGTGAATTTGCCCGTCATCCGGACTCAGTTGAAGGGCTCTTCGAAAGGATTGCTCGGCTCGGGGCCACTCGTCGAAGTCTAACGACTGAGTCCAACCTAGAGCGCCATACGCCTTGCCCAAGTTGGAGTCGAGACTTATTGCTTTCAAGGCGGCGTTCCGTGCCTGTTGCAAAGCCGCAGGTCCATCGTATCGGAAATTGCTCGCCGTCGCGTATGCATATGCCAGTTCTGCCCAAGGCTGGGCCCAGTTCGGGTCTAAGTGAACAGCAAGTTTATAGTCTTCGATCGCTTTTGTGAAACCGTCCTTTGAGTCATTCTCAAGGGCGACCCGCGCACTATCCAGTGCTGCCTGCGCCTCCGGATTGATCACGTGTGGCCTGAATGAGAAGAACGTAGCCGCAAGCAGAATCAGCGTGGTAATTGCTATGGTCAGTTTTCTCCGCCACGACCAGGGAGGCTTAGATGACAACGACTGCAACACTTCTGCTGCCGACGACGGACGATTTCTTGGCTCCGAGGCGAGGCATTTCAAGATTGTAGATTCCCAGTGCGGCTCCAAGCTGTCGGTGTACTGTCCAGGGGAAGGCGGCTCAAGTTGCTGCCGCTTGATGGCTATCAAAGTCCCGGGCCCACCCCGAAACGGCAGGCGTCCAGTCAGCATTTCAAACAAAACCACCCCGAAAGCATAGATATCAACAGACGGTGTCAGTGTGACGTTCTGCAGTTGCTCGGGAGCAATGTAAGCTGGAGTGCCGGCTATATCCTCTGCTTCCTTTGGTTGATCCGCGGAGGCGTACTGTTCGCTGGCAAGCCCAAAATCTGTAATGACGGCACGCATCGTACCGTCGGGCTGTGGAACCAGCATGACATTGGAACTCTTAAAGTCACGGTGAATGATCCCGAATTTATGTGCGGCGTCCAGTCCCTTAGCGATCTGGCGGATCATTGGGAGTGCTTCTGAGGGAAAGAGCGGTCCTGAAGAATGAATTCGATCCGATAAAGTCTGCCCTGCCAGGTATTCCATCGTCAAAACGGCTATCGGAGACCCATCCATGCCGTGGTGCCAGAACATATCAAAGATACGACAGACGTTGGGATGAGTTACCCGCCTGGCCAAGTGCACTTCCTGCTTAAACGAAGTGATCATCCGTGCGTCTGCCGACATAATTGACCGCAAAGTTTTGAGGGCCACGAGTTCGCCTAATTCAAAATCGTAGGCGACATAGACTTCACCCATCCCACCACTTCCGACTAATTTCATAATTCGGAATCTGTTTGCCACAAATTGGCCGGTGGAAAAGACGGGAGTGGCGGGTTCTTCACTCGTTTGAGTCCTGATGGGATCCCGCAGGAAAGAACCAGCCTGATCGTAGTATTCAAGAAGTTCCTTAACCTCATCCAGCAACGAAGAGTCATCGGCGCAAGTCGCGGCCAAATATGAACTCCGAGCGCCTGGCTCAAGGTCGACCGCGATGTCAAAAATCTCCTTGGCCCGCTCCCATTGCCGGAGACTTACTTTGTCATCTCGCGATAAAGCCATGCGCGGGCTACCTTCCAATCTCGTTTCACGGTGCGTACGGAGATGCCTATGACCTCTGAGATTTCTTCTTCAGTAAGGCCCCCAAAAAACCTGAGTTCGACGATCCTTCCCTGCCGAGGATCGCAGTCCTGGAGTCTCGACAGCACTTCATCAAGAACGATCAACTGAGGATACTGTTCCTTCGCTATCACATCCACTACATCCAGAGAGAGCTTGGCAGCGGCACCGCCCCTCTTTTCCGCCCGGTGGGTTCGGGCATGGTCGATGAGGATCCGTCGCATGATTTGGGCTGCGATGGCAAAGAAGTGCGCCCGATTCTGCCAACCATGCCCCGATTGATCCACCAATTTCAAATAGGCTTCATGTACCAACGCCGTGGGCTGCAGCGTGTGATCATACCTTTCCTGACGAAGGTAGCGGCGCGCCATTTTGCGCATTTCGGAATAGACCAAGGGCATCAGTTGGTCTACTGCTCGGCTGTCGCCGCTCGTGAGTTCTGTGAGTAAGCGGGTAATTTCCCCTGTGGGCGCTTGCATGGTCAATTCCCCGTCTGGCTAATGGAGTGACTGGATTTTAACCAGTTTGTTAGCCCAAATCTACCGCTTCTTTTGCAACGGTCAATAGCGTCACTTTTGCGGGCCAAAGCGGCAAAACTCCACGACACAAAATGGCTGTCCCCTTTATGGCGCGGACTTCGCTTTACCTGTTAGGAGGAGCGTAGCCACCCTATTTGGGACAACCACAATTTGCCTATGAAAATCCAGATATCTCAGACCGGAACACTTGCCCTTTCGCAACCACGGCGGCCTTCTTTGACCAGCACCGATAGTCACCGGTGCCGCAAGCCAATTAAAACTGGTACGCAACCGCTCTCCTCGCCGGAATTGCTTCAGATGTGTCTCACAGCGAGGCAGGAAGGCGCATGGCATGAATTCGTTCACCGGTTCCAGCCTCTGATCGCGGCTGTTGTTGTAAAGACGCTGCGCCGGTGCGTCCATCCGACGCCGAACCTGGTTGACGACCTGGTGCAGGAAACGTACTTGAAGCTTTGCGTTAATGACTTCAGGGCCCTGAGGGATTTTGAATGCCGGCACGAGCACGCCCTGGCAGGATTTCTCAAGACAGTGGCATCGAACGTTACCCAGGATTATCTGCGGAGCGCGCTTTCTATAAAGCGCGGCAGCGGTAAAGGAGAAGACAATCTGGACGATGCTGTGCCAGCAAGGAACTGGCTCGCCGGTCCTGTTGAATCCATGGAACGAGAAATCGTTTTGCGGCAGGTAGAGCGATGCTTGGAGCGAGAGTGCGCGGAGCCGAATTTTGAGCGCGATTGCAAGATCTTCTGGCTGTATTACCGGAATGGCCTGACAGCACAAGACATTTCCCGCCAACCTGACGTTGGGCTCACCGTGAAGGGCGTCGAGAGCGCTTTGTTTCGGCTCACGCAGATGCTCAAAGTGAGATTAGGAGGATCGAGGGCCAGACGTCAGACAGTAAGAATGTCGGTCGCTTGACTCGTGTTTAGAGCTGTTCAGGAAATACTGCATCCGATGGGACGCAGATGGTTCGCACCGGCGCTAAAGCGCATTTCAAGAATAGTCCGATCGACAAAATTTAGCGGCTGTCAAAGGCCCGGGCCTAAAGGCCACAAGGGGAAGCCACAATTTCCGCGGGTTCTAAAGAACCCGCTCCCCCGGACTAAAGTCCGGGGCTTCCACCGGGTGGACCGATGCATTGCTTCTTAAAACCGCCATAGGCTTAAATTACCACCCCTGCCACTCGTTTTGCGGCAGGAACTACCTGTGCGTTATCCTCCTCTGTCACTCTTGGAGGTTTCACGTGCGCCATTGCCTGCGTTGTCTTCGCATTACGAGTGCCTTAAGTCTCGTTTGGCTCTTGTCTGCCCTGAGCCTCGCCCAGCAGCCCGACCCTTCGCTCCTCCAGTCCCTGCACTGGCGGGGGATTGGGCCTTATCGTGGTGGGCGGACCAAGGCTGCTGCCGGGGTGCCTGGCAAGCCTAGCGTTTTCTATGTTGGCGTGGTGAATGGCGGGGTGTGGAAGACGGACGATTTTGGGCGGACCTGGACGCCTATTTTTGACTCGCAGCCTACCGGGTCCATTGGTGCGGTGGCGGTTTCGATTTCTGATCCTGACGTGGTTTATGTGGGCAGCGGGGAGGGGTTGCACCGGCCTGATCTTTCTGTGGGCGATGGCATTTACAAGTCTACCGATGGCGGCAAAACCTGGACGCACCTTGGGCTGCGCGATGGGCAGCAGATTCCGCAGATTGCTATTGATCCGCGTGATCCTAACAAGTTGCTGGTGGCTGTGGCCGGGCATCCTTACGGACCGAATGAAGAGCGCGGCATCTTTCGGTCTACCGATGGCGGGCAATCGTTCTCGAAAGTTCTCTACAAAGACGAGAACACTGGCGGGGCTGACGTCCAGATTGATCCCACCAATCCGGACACTGTCTACGCCACTTTGTGGGAGGCACGCGAAGGGCCCTGGGAGAATGGGGCGTGGAATGGGACTGGTGGCGGCATCTTTAAATCTACTGATGGCGGGCGGAACTGGCAGCCTTTGACCAAGGGTTTGCCCGAGGGAATTGTTCAGGCGAACGTCACCATCTGCGCGGCCAATCCTAACCGGTTGTACTCGTCCGTGGCCACCAAAACTGCTGTGGGGATCTACCGCTCGGACGATGGCGGCCAGAGCTGGGTTCAGGCCACTACTGATCCGCGTCCTGCGGGACGGATTGGCGGGGGCGATTTGTCTGTCCCGCGAGTTGATCCTAAGAATCCTGACACGGTTTATGTGGCCAGCACGGTTACGTGGAAGTCCACCGATGGGGGCAAGACTTGGACTGGGTTTCGCGGGGCTCCCGGGGGTGATGACTACCAGAACCTGTGGATCAATCCCAACAATCCGGAAATTATTCTGCTGACCAGCGACCAGGGCGCCATTATCACCGTGAATGGCGGGCAGAGTTGGAGTTCCTGGTACAACCAGCCCACGGCGCAGATGTATCACGTAAATGCCGACAACGCTTTTCCCTACCGGCTGTGCAGCGGGCAGCAGGAGAGTGGTTCGGCGTGCATCTCCAGCCGGGGCGATGGCGGGCAGGTGACCATCCGCGAATGGCATCCGGTGGCGGCGGAGGAGTATGGATATGTTGTGCCTGATCCGCTTGATCCCGATACTATCTTTGGCGGCAAGCTTACGCGCTACGACCGGCGCACGGCGCAGGCGCAGAACATCATGCCTAAGCCGTTTCGCTCGCAGGATTTTCGGGTGCTCCGCACGGAGCCAATTCTGTTTTCGCCGCACGATCCGCACACGCTCTACTTTGCCTCCAACGTGCTGTGGAAGACCAATGACGGCGGGCGAAGCTGGCAGCAGATCAGTCCGGACCTGACGCGCAAGACTTTTGACGTGCCGGCCACGGTGGGCAAATTCCGGAACGAGCCAACAGCCCAGGCCGTGCAGCGCGGCGTGATCTATGCGGTGGCTGCGTCTCCGCTGGAGATCAACCGTATATGGGCCGGGACGGACGATGGCCAGATCCATCTCACCACGGATGGCGGCAAAAACTGGACTAACATCACGCCGCCCGGCATGACGCCGTTTCAGAAGGTTTCCATCATCGAGGCCAGCCACTTTGACGCGCAGACGGCTTACGCCGCCATCAACACGCTGCGGCTGGATGACATGCACGCGCACATCCTGCGCACACGCGATTCAGGGAAGAGCTGGACGGAGATTGTCAACGGCATTCCCAATGGTGAGCCGGTGGACGCTGTCCGCGAAGATCCGAAACGCAAAGGATTGCTCTTTGCCGGGACGGAGCATGCGGTCTACGTCTCATTTGATGATGGCGAGCACTGGCAGTCGTTGCGGCTGAACATGCCGGCATCGTCAGTCCGCGATGTAATCATCAAGAATGACGATCTGGTAGCAGCGACGCATGGGCGTGGCTTCTGGATTCTGGATGACATCACTCCTTTGCGGCAGTTCGATGCCAACGTGACGACCGGGTCGGCGTTTCTGTTCAAGCCGGAGATGGCATATCGCGTCCGCTGGGACTTGAATACGGATACGCCCCTGCCACCTGACTTCCCTGCCGCTGACAATCCTCCGGACGGCGCGGTGATTGATTACTACCTGAAATCCACGCCATCCAGCGCGGTGACGCTGGAGATTCGCGATGCCGCGGGCAAGGTGGTGCGGCGCTATTCCAGCGCTGATCCGATTGAGCCAACTGATCCTATGCTGGCTATTCCTGCTTACTGGGTGCGTCCACCGCAGAGGCTTTCCAGCGCTGCAGGGATGCATCGCTTCCTGTGGGACATGCATTACCCTCCGGTGCGCGGCATCAGGCCGGAGTACCCTATCGCCGCCGTGCCGCACAATACGGCGCCTCAGCCTACCTCACCATGGGCCATGCCGGGACAGTACACGGTTGTGCTGACCGTGAATGGCAAGAGTTATTCGCAGCCGCTCACGGTGAAAATGGATCTGCGGGTGAAGACGCCGACGGCGGACCTGGAGAAGCAATTTCAACTCTCGCAAAAGCTCTACAGGCATCTGATTTCTTTGGTACCAGCGGCGAACCAGCTTGCGGGACTGCGCAAACAGCTCGACGATCTACAAAAACAAGCGCAGGGTGAGGTGCTTACCGCTGTAAAGGCCCTTGACCACAAACTCCAGGCGATGGCCGGCGGTCAGGGACGCAGGCCGGGGCCGGGCAATGAGCCTCCAAGCCTGGGCGGCATGCGTGCACGCCTGTTGACGCTCCATGGAGTACTGCAGGAGGTGGATGCGGCCCCAACTTCGCAGGCGACGAGCGCCGTCGGGGAACTGGAGCAGCAGATTCCGACATTGATGCAGCGCTGGGAGGCAATCAAGTCGCAGGACGTTCCGGCACTCAACACGCAGCTTAAGCGTGCGGGACTGCCAGCGATTCACCTGGATGCTAATGCTGAGGCGGAATCCGGGGACGAAGAATGAGAGGAGATCGGGGCAACGGTCCATCCACGCCGTTGCGTGCAGCAGTAAGGCCCCGCAGAGAATTTGGTAATTGGGGAAGTTGGTAAGTTGGTAATTGAAAGTCAAAGGCGGAGCCTCCCGGCGCGAACGGGGATGTCAAAGGCCCTTGATTGGTATTTAGGATTTAGCAGAGGCAAAAGCAAAACTTCAACGCTAACAACAAGCGTTACGATGTGGAAGACGGGCTACATTCATGAAGCGAGTTGTTGAACGGGAACATAACAAGGATTATTACCGGGTCCTGCATTTACCTCTTTGGATCTGGGTATTCTGGATTTTGCCGGGAAACCTCACGGCAGACCTTTATGCGCACGGCCCTGACCGGCGTCATTGGATCTGGCTGGCAATCGTAGTGACGGTTTGTGCCTGGCGGGGCTTTGCCGGACGATTGCCGGGCGTGGAGCCGCGGCCTTACATTACGCACTATGGTGAAGACAAGCCCAATCTCTGGTATCGGGTGATTTGCTATACGGCGGCATGGATTGATCTGCTGGTTCCATTCACGCTGAATCTGGCCGGCCTGGTGATCAATTTTTTTACCGGCCGGTGGATCATCGGCGCGCTCTATGTGAAGTTCTACTATGTGCTGGCTGGGGCAGTCGTCCTGGCGACAGCGCTGGACCTGACGCCACGTGCACGGCGCTCAACCCGCGGTGAAGGCGCGGAAAAAGGATGGTTCTACCTGGCTGTGTGGATGGTTGTGCCGACGCAGATTGCCGGTTGGGCGATGTGGCGACTGGGACGCCATTTCGCGGTTGCCGCGTCAACGCTCGATGCTCTCCGGCTGCTTACGTTCCTGATTGTTGCGGCGGCTTTTTTCATGCTTGGCTGGCTGGGCAAGCTGCCGCGAAGCGGAAGATATCACCTGGATAACAGTACTCAGCAATCAGCATTCGGCATTCAGCCCGCGGACGGCTTGGGCGATTCTTAAGTACGGTCGTCGGCATGGAAGCTTGACCATCAAAAAGACCTTACCACTGATGACTGTGATTTGACGGATCTCCGCTGATAAGGCCAATTTCTACCGTGCATTGACAGCCCACAACGCCAACAGTAAGCTTCCGGAAGAGGTGGAAGCACCAGATGAAACCCCTGATTTTGTTCCTCGCGACTATTCTCTTTCTCTCGCCCTTGTCTCTTAGAGCGGATGACGAGCACCATCATTTTGACGCCAACGAAAAGCTGGGTACGGTTTCGTTTCCCACTTCCTGCGCCGGAAGCGTGCAAAAGTCCTTTGAGCGCGGCGTTGCCCTGCTTCACTCATTCGCCTATGAGGAAGCTGAGCGGCAATTTGAAGAGATTACGGGACAGGATCCCCACTGCGCCATGGCTTACTGGGGAGAGGCCATGAGCCTGTATCACCAGCTATGGAGCCGTCCGACGGCAGCGGACCTGAAGCGTGGATGGGAGTTGATACAAAAGGGGCAATGGATCAAGGCAAAGACGCAACGCGAGCGGGATTACATTGACGCGCTGGCGGCGTTTTACCAGGACTCAGGCAAAGGGGAACACGAGCAGCGCGCGACGGCGTACGCGGCTGCGATGAAGCGTGTCTATGAGAATAACCCCAAGGACCACGAGGCTGCGGTTTTCTACGCGCTGTCACTACTGGCGTCAAGTACAGACAAGAGCGGCCTGGAGAATGCCCGAAAAGCCATTTCCATCCTTAACACATTGTTCGAAACGCAGCCGGACCATCCCGGCGTGGCCCACTACCTGATTCATGCGTGCGACAATCCGCAATTCGCGCAAGAGGGACTGGCTGCGGCGCGCCGGTACGCAGGCATTGCGCCCACATCGCCGCACGCCGTGCATATGCCGTCGCATATTTTTGCCCGCCTGGGACTCTGGCAGGACGATATTCAGTCGAATCTGGCGGCGATTGAGGCGGCGCGGAAGCAGTCTCCCAACTTTCACCATGCGATGCATCATCGCATGCACTCCATGGATTTCCTGGAGTATGCCTATTTGCAGATTGGAGACGATACGAAAGCCAAGGCCATGGTTGATGAATTAGCAACCATCAAGGAGGACGACGTGGAGCCTGAGTTCCGCACATACTTCGCCGACAGGCTGACCGGCTTTCCCGCCCGCTACGCACTGGAGACAAGGCAATGGAAAGATGCTCTGGCCCTCCAGTTCCCTTCCGGGATCGGGGCAACCAGCAAAGCTTTCACCTATTGGGCGCAGGCCATCGCTGCCGGTCATTTGCACGACGCCGCTGCCACGCGCAAAGCGGTTGATCAATTCGACGCGATGATTGAAGCCACCAAAAAGAGTGATAAGCCATACTTGGCGGACGGCATGACCACCGACCGTGATGAAGCTCATGCATGGCTGGCCTTTACCGAGGGAAAGAATGACAAGGCGCTGGAGCTTCTGAGATCGGTGGCCCAAAAACAGGATGCTCATGGCAAAGGCGAGACAGAACTTCCGGCACGGGAGATGCTGGCTGACATGCTGATGGAAATGGGACGTCCGCAAGAGGCATTGGCAGAATACGAAAAGTCTTTACATACAGACCCAAACCGATTCAACGGCCTTTACGGCGCCGCTCACGCGGCTGAGCTGCTGCATGAGCCACAGAAGGCCGCCAGTTACTACGCGCAGTTGTTGAAAAACTGCGATAACGGTATGCACTCTGAGCGTCCGGAACTGGCGCGGGCGAAAGAGCAAATGGCAGCCAGGCTATAGGTGACAGGGTACCCGCCACGGCGGGCTTGCAGCAGGAGACAGCCTGCCACCGCTTGACCGGATTGAACACTCTGTGACAGGGAGATGCCAAAATTGCCAAAATTGAAAGGCAACAGCAACGACATGGATTCATACAAACAGGATTTGTTCAACCGGCCGGTGCTTGACCGAGAGTCACAGGCTTTTCTTAAGTATGTGAAAGAATCGGGCCGTCCGGAGATGTACACGCTATCTGTAGACGAAGCGCGAGCCCTATTCATACGGGGACAAGCCGTGGTTCCGGTCACGCTGTTACCGGCGGATATCGAGACGCGCACCATACCGGCAGGCCCTTCCGGCAGCTTGGAGATCCGCATTGTGCGTCCTGTGGGAAATAAGGCCACGCTACCTGTGGTGATGTATTTTCACGGCGGCGGATGGGTGCTGGGCAACTTTGAGACTCATGAGCGCATTGTGCGGGACATTGTGAATGGAGCCGGAGTTGCGGTGGTGTTTCCGGAATACACGTGCGCTCCGGACGCTCGTTACCCGATAGCGAATGAGCAAGGATACGCCGCCACGAAATGGGTGGCTGAGCATGGCAAGGAAATTGGCGTTGATGCTGAACGGATTGTGGTGTCCGGCGAAAGCGCGGGAGGAAACATGGCAACCGTGGTTGCTTTGCTGGCCAAGCAGCGCGGAGGGCCGAAACTAACGGCGCAGGTGCTCTTCTATCCCGCAACCAGCGTGAGTCCTGATTCTCCGTCACGCCAGCAGTTTGCAGCAGGCTATTACCTGACGGCCGAAACGGGAAAATGGTTTTGGCAGCATTACACCGGTGGCGCCGCAGTAGAGAGTGAACCCACCGCCTGCCCGCTCTCCGCCACCGCGGAGCAACTGGCGGGACTGCCACCAGCATTAGTTATTACGGCCGAATGCGATGTGCTGCGCGATGAAGGCGAGGCTTACGCGCGCAAGCTGCAGCAGGCGGGCGTCTCGGTGACCTGCACGCGCTATTTAGGCACACTCCACGGCTTTAACGTTGCCAACGCCCTCTCCGGCTCATCGGCAGCACGGGCTTCCATCGCGCAGACCTGCACTATGCTGCGGGAGGTGTTTGCGCGATAGCAATTAGCACTCAGCAGTCAGCATTCAGTCCGCGTGGCAGTTTCGCAATCCTTAAGAGCTGTCGTCGGCATGGAAACAAGAACCTCAAAAACCTTACCAGTGATGACCGTGATTTGACTGATCTCCACTGATAAGACCAACCAAGGGCATGGTTACAGTGATCTGAGTAGCGTCGGCGCTGGGCGCAGACGCCATCTTGGCGGAACTCGGAGAGGTCGCGAAAATCGACGAGATTCGCGACCCCAGGGTTCGATCCTGCTTTGTCACATCGATTTCAGCAGTTTCATCCAGCGTTCCCAGGCTTGTGTGCGCCCGGTTGCATTGGCTGGATTGGTGTTGCCGGGATCTTCTCCAGCGCGCATGAAGCCATGGCCAGCGCCCTCGTAAGTGACAGGATCGTATTTTTTGCCGGCTGCCGACATCGCTGTAGTGGTATCGGGTATGGTGGCGTCAACGCGAGCGTCGCTTCCGCCGTAAAAGCCGTATACCGGAGCGTTGATGCTGGAGACGTCCTTGGGGGCAGTCCCATAGAAGACAAATGCCGCACCCAGGTCATGACGATTGGTGGCAAAGCGGAATGACTGGCTTCCACCCCAGCAGAATCCGGCTACAGCAACCTTGCCGTTGGCCGCGGGCAGCTTCTTGACGTAGTCAGCAGCCGCATTCAGATCGGCAGTCACCACGTCCTGGTCGAGTCCGGAGACGGCTTTCATGGCATCCTGGTTGCCGGAAAAATCGCTGCTGCCTCCGCCCTTGGGACCGAAGCCGGAGAGCAGGTCCGGCGCGATCGCGATGTAACCGGCGGCGGCCAGTTCGTCGGCAAGGCTCTTGGCCCAATCCGAAAGCCCGAAGATCTCATGAATCACAACGACGGCGGTGGCTTTGCCTTTTACTTCCGGAAATACAACGAAAGCTTGCACACTGCGGCCATCGTGTTTTAGCGTCACCCATTCAGAGTGACGCGGGGACTTCTCCAGAGATTGTTTAGCCCACTCCTGGGCCGAAGCCTGGAGGAGGCACGCGAAGAAAACGAGGATCAGAGGGAGTGTTCGTTTCATGGCCAAAAAGTGTACCTCAAATCGGGGGATCGGGAAATTGCCCTAACTGCGAAAATTTACGAACTTTCATTTGTGATTTGCTTAATGTCCGTTCCGGGCCGCGGGTTCTTGCCTGCGTACGGGACGCGTTCTTTCTACGCAGCTTGTTAAAGTCCACCATATACACTCGCAGTCCAAACTGCGGCGTCGTTTTGGTGTATCCAGCGACAAGCTGGTCGCGGTAGTGGTCCAAGAAGAAGTCAAATGGATCTCTGGGGTCGGCATCAATCAGGACTAAATCAGTATCGTTCATGGTCAGTTTGCCGAATCGAAGAGCAGCCCCGCGATACGCCATGAAATTGCGCGGTTCGCCAGGATGGCCGCCAGCGCCGCCCTTGCCAAAGACCTGAACGATCTGGCCATTTTCAATCTTCACGCTGGTGACTTTTCCGCGAATCTGTGGTGGTGGAAGAATTTCTTCCGGGTCGAGAATCACGTCGTCTTTTTCTGTGGAAACACCTTTCACTTTCCTGGTGTTAATCAGGTCCGCCAGCTCTACTCCGAACAGATCCATAGTTCCCTTCACCGGGAGATGGGCGGCCCTGACGTGTTTGGCGTGAAGGCGGATTTTTCCGTCCGGTGTGGCCTGGATTTCGCCCACGGTTTCAAAGGATATGTTTCCCTTCTGGGCCAGCTTGCCTTTGATCTTGAGTTCGTCTCCATCCGCGCTGATGACCAAATCCTTCAGTGGCGCGTCCTTGCCGGTGAACACGTAATCATTGAGGACGTGCGCCAGCATATCCGTGCTCATGGAGATGGTGGCCGAATCAAGTTCGAGAATGAATGAGTGCTTATCATCAAACACCGGGATGTCGTGCTTAGGAACCAGTTTCCCGTTGAGTTGCAAGATGTGAACGCTAATGGTCTCTGTAAAGTGATACATGACGTTTCGCATCTCCGCAGCAACCGCGCGGGAGGGTTCGGATTGAGATCCCGGCGATTGTGCTGACGCGAGCGTCAGCAGCGTGAGGACAAGGAGAGATGACAGACCGTGTTTTGCTATTTTCGAACAAAACAGTGCACCACTGAGTAGACGACGGAAACATCCAGCAGGAGAGCCGGGAAGCTTGTTGAACCGCAATTTCATTATTCCCGGTTAGATGCCAAGAAGACAGGAAGGACCAGGCGCGGACTAAGGTTACAGAGCTGCTGCCAGCGATGATCCTGTCTGCGGGGTGAGAAGAAAAACGTGGGTTGGACCGGAATGAAGATGGTCGTCCATGTTGGCCTGACGGTTCTTGTTCAGCTTGGGATTGATCACACCGAAGGCGACGATCTCACCTTTGTCATTGATGGAGAAAGCGCCTGTCAGGATGACGCCCACGGGCAACCCGGGAACCAAGTCATTCAGGTCGGCAATGGCGCCGCTCGTCCATAAAAAGGCTCTGGTTCCGAGTGAACTGCCGGATTGACCGACGACCTGGCCGAGATTATTGATTCCGAATGCCTCGCTATAGCCGCCCCCCTGGAGCGAACCGATCTGTTGCATGCCAGCGTTCTTCGTCCAGATGAATGCCCGCACGCCCTCCATGCCTTCGGACGCGCCGACAACGGCTCCCTGGTCGCTGATGCGATTGGCGCGGCTGCTGGAATCGCCCGGCAGAGTGCCAAGGTCCTGCATGGGAGCGGCATCCGACCACAGAAAGGCGTGAGGGCCAGCCTTGGTATCGGAGACGCCCACCACCTGTCCCGCGTTGTTGATGCCGTGCGCCTCGCTCCAGGAGCCACCCAGAGTGCCCAGGTCTTCTACCGCGTTTCCACTCCAAATTACAGCATGACTTCCGGATGCTCCTGCAATCTGGCCACTTCCATTGATGGCGTAGGCGCTGCTGGAATCAGTTTCGGATAGCAGAGGCAACTGCTGCAGGCCGGTTCCCGCAGTCCATAGGAACGCGTGCATGCCGTCTTGTGAATTGGACGTACCCACGACCTGGCCGGAATCGTTGATAGCAGAGGCCACGCTGTAATCGCCGCCGGGCAGGAAACCCAAGTCGCGGATGCCGCCTTTCTGCGACCAGAAAAATGCGTGCGTATCCGAGCCGTGCGGGTGACCGGAAGCGCCGACGGCCTGGCCCAGCGAGTTAATATCGTGAACGCGGGCGCTGCCCGGCCGCAGTGTGCCCAGATCAGTAATAACGTAGGTCTGCCCTTCCGCTAAAGGAACGCACAAGAGCGCCAATACGCTCACCAAGAAGAACACTTTCTCATGTCTGTCGCGAATCATCTTGCGCCTCTCAGAAGGTAAAATTCACCGCAGTGGTTGCTCCGCTGGAAACAGCCGCACTCTTGCTCTGGGTGGTATGGCCGCTTGCCGATATCGTGACCGTGTACGAGCCCACTGGAATCCAGTTACTGCTGAACACGCCGGAGCTGTTGGTGGTTCCCGTGACAGTGGTGCTGATCACCCCACCTTGAATCGTGACGGTAGCGCCAGGATCGGCCGCGCCGGCCGAATTCGCGGCCGTAACCTTGATGATGCCGGCGGTGGACAACTGGAAATTCAAAGTCGAAGTCGCGCCACCAGTGACCGCCACCGTGCCGCTACGCGGCAGATAGCCGGTTGCACTCGCAGTCAACGTCTCGGTTCCGCTATTCACGTTGTTGAGCGTGTAAATTCCGCCGCTATTTGTAGATGCCGCGGTGGTGCTCCACTTCACGGTTGCACCCGCGAGCACGGCGCCATTCGAAATATTGGTTATTTTGCCGGTGACTGACCCGGAAGAAGTGGTAACAGGAGTCAGCGAGAAGTTGGCCGTAGTGGTTGCGCCCGCCGTTACCGTTACGGTCTGGGTAGCGGTTTGATATCCCGCCAGGGATGCAGTGACCGTTGCGGCGCCTGCGTTTACATTTGCGAGCGTGTAACCACCGTTGGCCTGACTGGTGGCTGTAACAACGCCAGTGGAAACGGAAGCTCCTGATAACGCCGCGCCGGAGGGATCTGTTACGGTTCCTGAGATGCTACCCGTGGTTGCTCCACCGCTCTGCTGGGTCAAGGTGATGGTTGTGGTTTGTCCGGTGTTAACGGTTGCGCTCTCGCTCACGGATTCGGTGCTGATGGTATAGCTGCCGATCGGTATCCAATTGCTTGAGTACAACCCGGAAGCATTGGTGGTCCCGGTAAGGGTGGTGGCTATCACGCCGCCGCTCAAAGTCACACTTGCGCCGTTCACAGCAGCTCCGCTCGATGTGACCACCTTCACGTTGAGGATGCCCGCAGTTGAAAGCTGGAAATTCAGGGTTGAAGTTCCACCGGAGACCGTCACAGTGCTGCTGAGAGGCAAGTAGCCATTCGCACTGGCGATAACGGACTGCGAGCCACCGGCCACATTATTCAGCGTGTAAACGCCGCTGCTGTTGGAAGCCGCTGACGTCGTATTCCATTTGACGGCTGCGCCTGAAATTACTCCTCCGGTTGAGATATTTGTAACTTTGCCCGTCACAGTTCCCGGAGATGAAGAAGCAGGAGTCAGAGCGAAATTCGTTGTTGTCGTGATCCCGGCAGTTACGGTTAAGTTCTGAGTCACACTTTGAAATCCGGCAGCCGAGGCCACCAGTTGGATGGTTCCCGCCGGAATGTTAGTGAAGTTGTAAGTACCGGTGGCATCTGTTGTGGCCGTGCCACCGCCGAAACTTACGGTGGCTCCGCTGATGGCATGGTTGGACGAATCAGTCACCCTTCCCGTCACATTCCCGTTGTTTGAAATCAGAGTCATCGCCGGCGCCGGCGTGGTGTTACCGGCGGTGACAGTGACCGTCTCGGAAACAGGCTGATAGCCGGCTGCTGAAGCAGTGAGAGCGATTGATCCGGCGGGAATGTTGGTGAGTGAATACGCGCCAGTGCTGGTTGTCGCAGCAGTCAGGCCGGCCCCGGCTACGGTAGCTCCTGCAATAGGATTCCCACTACCGTCCACGACAGTTCCGGTGATGTTGCCGGGACTCGCAGGCGCAAGCTGAAGCGGAGGAACGCTCGTGCTGCTTCCGGTGGTGACGGTGACATCCTGCGATGCGTTTTGGTAGCCGGAGAGCGAGGCCGTTACAGTGGTGGAGCCAGCATTGACACTGTTGAGAGTAAAAGTGCCATCAGGCGCGGTATTGGCGGAGACGCTGCCGGTCGTCACCTGAGCATTGTCGAGAGGCGCGCCAAAAGTGTTGGTTACAGTGCCGGTCAGGGTGCCTGTGGCACCGCCGTTTTGCGTGATCTGGATGATCCTGGCCACAGAAGGCACGCCGGAGGCGTTGAGAAGAAACAGCATGTAATAGCCCGGCGGGGCAAGGTTTCCATTGGCCGGCATGGTTATGTTCAATCCGCCAGTCGCCTGGGTGAAGCTCAACCGCATGAAGCGCGCGCCCTCATCAAAAGTGTGGGTAGTAGAGCCATTGCGCAGCCAACTCACCTGTGCGATCGTGGCGGCATCAGGTGTGCCAATAAAAACCGTCTGTCCGTAGCCGACCCCAGTGGGCGCCGACGAGATGGCGGGCCGCGTTGCGGCAGAGAGATATGGCGGCGAGAATATCTGGGCGTTGGCGCCGCCGATATTTCCGCCTGCCGAGAGTACGCGTCCATCCGGCAGCAGCAGGGCGGTGGAGTGGTAGCCACGGTAGACGGCAATGCTGGCCATCACGGTAAACTGACCGGTCACCGGATCCCACATTTCCGTGGGGAGCACAGGATGGGCGGAATCATCGAAACCGGAGCCGCTGCTCCCGCCCACAATGAATACCTTGCCATCCGGCAGGACCACCGCATTCTCCTGGCGGCGCGGGAAGTGCATGTTGGCAGTTAAGGTCCAAGCAGGCGTTGCCGCATTGAGATCAATGGTTTCCGCTGTCGCCGTGGGTGGATCACTCCCGCCGACCTCGAGGATCTTGCCTGCGTCGTAGATGACGCCTGGACCGTAATCCCGCCATCCGGTGAACTTTCGAAACCCAACCGTGGTCCAGGCTCCGGTACCCGAAGTATCGAGATACCGGGTCTCGGGCTCCGGCCCGGCATAGATGACCTTTCCATTCGGGGCCACGAACATCACGGGATAGAGCGCCTGCATCAACTGCGCGGAGGTGAGGTTACGCCAAGTACCGCTGGCCACCTGAAACACCTGCGGCAAGGGATTGACCACTGTGTTGGAATTAACGTCACCGGAAACCACCAGCACGTCACCGTTGGCCAGCACGGTTGTGGTTGGATACCAGCGTCCCTGGTTCATGTCCGGCGCCTGAGTAAAGGAGTTCTTGAAGGGATCGTAGATGACTGCGTGAGAGTACCCGGTGTAGTCGGCTATGTGGCCGCCGGCAATGAAGATGCGGCCATCCGCCATGGTGGTGTGGCCGGCGCAGAAGAGCGCGTACGGAGCGGCAGCCGCGGGGGCAAACGTGTCCGTTACCGGGTCCCAAATGTTGGGCTGAAGAGATTCAGCATAATAGGAGACAAAGAATACGCGACCGTCGGGCAAGAGGCTTGTGTGGACCGCCCTTGTGGGCCAGGTCTCCAGAGAGGTCCATTGACCCTGCGTAGAAGCTTGCGCGTGGCAGAGCGTGCCGAAAAACGCTAGAAACCCGAAAACGAAGACACTTCTAGTAAGCGACGAGACAGTGGCGGCATTATTCATGATTCCTGGGCCCGGGAAAAAACTATTCGGTTTTAAAAACTATTACTGTTATTACTGTTGCCTATTGTGATTCAGCAACCCTGCGCGGAGTTGTGCGCAGTTTTTACTATTCAGGAGCCATCGCATCGCGACATATTCGGAAACTCTTACAGTAGCCCGGAGGCATTTTTCTGAATGCCAAGCCTCTGAACTTTCCTGCCTTCACGGATGAGTTCTTACCTCGGTAACGGTGGTGTTTCCGCGTGATCGTGCTAGGCTCGGAGTAATAGGAAGAGACATGGTCTTTCACCGCTCAGTTTCGGCTCTTTTTGGCCTGGTGTTGGTTGTCGCCGGTCTGGTGGCCGCCAGCTTCATAGAGGTTGATTTCCAACGAGCCAGCTTGCTTTCCGGGACCATGGCCATCCTCATTCCAGGGGTGCTCATGCTGTCGGCCTTCTACATGGCGTTTCAGTTCATGAGATTTGCAGCGACAGGAAAGAAGTGAAGAAGAGCGCAGTATTTAGTTATTAGCAAGAACGGTCCCACCAGATCGCCCGAGACATGCGGGAAACCCACGCATAAAATCCGGCGTTACATATCCGCAGGTTCTCATCTGCAATGAATCACTGGAGACTACTTGAATTGACCCAAATTTACCGTTCTTAACAGGCTGCCGCGCTATGATAATAGCCGAGAGAGCCAAAGATCCCCCGACAGACAATCTGAGACCCCCGACTGGCGGCCAGCGGCTTAGTTCTGGAGGCGATCTCACTGCAAAGACAAGAGATAACACGAGGACCTTAATCTAGATGTGGATTGTTCGGCTAGCACTCAATCGCCCCTATACGTTTGTTGTGGCCTCCATGCTGGTCCTGATCCTCACGCCATTTGTCGTTCTGCGGACGCCGGTCGATATCTTCCCTGACATTAACATCCCCGTCATCAGCATCATCTGGCAGTTCACGGGGTTCTCCGCCCAGGAGATGGCAGACCGCATCGTGAGCAATACCGAGCGCGGCCTTACCACGACGGTGAATGACATTGAACACACCGAAACCCAGATCATGGACGGCCGGGCGATTACCAAGGTGTTCTTTCATCCGAAGACAAATCTGGAGCTGTCACTCGCCCAGGTGACAGCCATTTCGCAAACCGCCGTAAGGCAATTACCGGTGGGAACCACTCCGCCGCTGATTATTGTGTATTCCGCCTCCAGCGTCCCTATTATGCAGGTGGGCATCAGCAGCAAAACGCTGCCCGAACAAGCCCTGTTCGATATTTCCGTGAACTTTCTACGCCCGCAGATGACCACCGTTCCCGGGGCATCCATTCCGTTCCCTTACGGGGGCAAGCAGCGGGTGATCGCGGTTGATATCGACACGGCAAAATTGCAAGCCAAGGGATTGACCCCAAGCGATGTGGTCACGGCCATCAGCCTGCAGAACCTGATTCTGCCAAGCGGCACGGCCAAGATTGGCTCGCTGCAATACAACGTGCAGATGAATGAGAGCACCAACACGGTGGCCGAACTGGGCGCACTGCCGGTTAAGACGCAAAATGGCGCCACGACTTACATTCGCGATGTGGCCCAGGTGCGCGATGGCTTTTCGCCGCAGACCAACGTCGTTCGTCAGGATGGAGTCCGAGGCACGCTGCTCACCATCATGAAGAATGGCGAGGCTTCCACCCTGGACATAGTTGACCACATCAAGGAAGTGCTTCCGCGAGTTGCAGAGACGGTCTCCCAGGACGTGGTGATGAAGCCGCTCTTTGACCAGTCACTCTTTGTACGAGCATCGATTCAGGGTGTGCTCAAGGAAGCGCTCACAGCAGCCTGTTTGACGGCCGCCATGATTCTCCTGTTCCTGGGAAATTGGCGCAGCACACTGATTATTGCCATCTCCATTCCCCTTTCGATCCTGTGTTCCGTGATCACGCTCAGCGCGCTGGGTGAGACGTTCAACATCATGACCCTGGGCGGTCTCGCACTGGCTGTGGGAATTCTGGTGGATGATGCGACAGTCGAGATCGAGAACATCGAGCGCAACATTGGCATGGGCAAACCGTTGCGGCAGGCCATCCTGGACGGAGCGCAGCAGATTGCAGTCCCGGCCTTTGTCTCCACGCTGTGCATCTGCATTGTGTTTGTCCCGATGTTTTTCCTGACCGGGGTGGCACGCTACCTTTTTGTTCCGTTGGCGGAAGCGGTGGTCTTTGCCATGCTGGCATCTTACCTGCTTTCGCGCACGCTCATTCCGACGCTGGTGATGTACCTGTTGCGCAACTATGTTCATGACTACGGGGTTCATGACTACGGGGTTCATGACCACGGGGCGCACGACCATGGGGACCAAAACAGCAAGAAGAAGAGAGGCTTCTTTGGCAGCATCGGCCAGGGCTTCCAGACCCGCTTTGAACGGCTGCGCAACAGCTACACGCAGACGCTGGAATTGTGTCTGGAACACCGGCAAATGGTAATTGGCTGCTTTCTGGGCTTTTGCATCCTGTCGATTGGAATTGTTTTTTTTCTGGGCCAGGATTTTTTTCCCGAAGTGGATGCCGGCGTGTTTCGCATGCATGTGCGGGGACGGCCCGGCTTGAGGATTGAAGAAACCGCCAGGCTCTGCGATCTGGTGGAGCAGCAGGTGCGGCAGGATATTCCCGAAAAAGAGTTAGTCACGATTCTTGATAATCTCGGCTTGCCTTACAGCTCGATCAATAACTCTTACAGCACCAGTGGAACCATCGGCACGTCGGATGCGGAGATTCTGGTATCACTGAATCAGGAGCATCATCGTCCAACCGCCGAGTATGTAAAACGCCTGCGCGAAGAATTGCCTGCGCTCTTTCCAGGAACGGAGTTTTTCTTTCAACCAGCCGACATTGTGAGCCAGATTCTAAACTTTGGCCTTCCCTCACCGATTGACGTTCAAGTGGTTGGCCAAAACCTGCAGCAGAACTATCTGATAGGACAGCAGATCGCCAACCGGCTGCGGCAGGTCCCCGGCGCAGTGGACGTCCACGTTCAGCAACTGATGAACGGCCCTTCTCTCAAACTGGATGTGGACCGCACGCGGGCCCAGCAGGTTGGGCTCTCGCAAAGAGATGTCGCCCAGAACCTGCTGGTATCTTTGAGCGGCAGCTTTCAGACTACGCCAACGTTCTGGCTGAATCCGCAAAATGGGGTCAGCTACAACGTCGCGGTGCAGACGCCGGAATACAGAATCGATTCACTCCAGGCGCTGATGAATACTCCGGTGAATGCTCCGGGAGCTCCCGCGCCGCAAGTGCTGGCGAATCTGGCTTCGGTGAAGCCGACCTCCAGTCCGATCCTGATTTCTCACTACAACATCCTGCCTGTGGTGGACGTTTATGCGAGCGTGCAAGGCAGAGACCTGGGCGGATTGGCTCGAGATACGCGAGCCATTGTCAAGAGTATCGAAGGCAAATTGCCGCGCGGGACCCACGTCGTCCTCAGGGGCCAGGTGGAAACCATGACTTCTTCTTTCATCGGACTGGGAATCGGCCTGGTGATGTCCATTATCCTGGTTTACCTGCTGATCGTAGTGAACTTCCAGTCCTGGCTAGACCCATTTATCATTATTACAGCGCTCCCCGGCGCGCTTGCCGGCATCTGCTGGATGCTTTTACTCACGCACACTACATTGAATGTGCCTTCGCTAACCGGCGCGGTGATGTGCATGGGAGTGGCCACTGCCAACAGTATCCTGATGATCTCGTTCGCGCGCGAGCGCATGCAGGCTGGACGTAACGCTTTTCAAGCAGCCCTTGAGGCCGGCCATACGCGCATGCGTCCTGTGATCATGACAGCGCTGGCGATGATCATCGGCATGGTGCCGATGGCCCTGGGGTTGGGAGAAGGCGGCGAACAGAATGCTCCTCTGGGCCGGGCTGTGATTGGCGGGCTGATCTTCGCTACGGTGGCTACGTTGTTTTTCGTACCGGTAGTTTTCAGTGTGATGCACGGACAGAAGGCAGGTTACAGGGAACAGGTTACCCGCCACGGCGGGCTTGCAGCAGAGGAGAGCCCAGCAATTGGTTGATTGGATTGAATGTTCTATGACTTTTGGCTGTAATTTCATTATGGGCGCAATCGGGTCAACGGTGCATCGGGTCATCTGAAGAAACCAGCCAGAGCCTCGATGGCACAACCAGGATTCTACGCAGGGCTGTACAGAGGATTAGAGTAGAGGGACACAAGTAACTATGACTGAGCTTATGCAGCAGGAACCTCCAACGACTGAGGTGAGAACCGGCACTCCGCCGCCCGGCAAGTCCCATCCGCTGCGGATCCTGGTGGTTGTGCTGGTGTTGCTACTGGTGGGAGGCGTTTTATCGATCGCGCGCCGCCTTTCGGAGCGCAAGGCGCTGGCTGCATCGACCAAAGAGCTGGCTGTGGCCAGCGTGTCTGTAGTTAAGCCGGCCACCGAACCGGCCGCGGATAATCTGGTGTTGCCGGCGCAGCTCCAGGCCTATGTGGAATCTCCCATCTACTCCCGCACCAACGGATACCTGCTGCGCTGGTACAAAGACATTGGCAGCCACATAACCAAGGGCGAACTGCTGGCTGACATTGACACTCCCGAAGTAGACCAGGAACTATCCCAGGCCAAAGCCGCGCGCGACCAGATCGCAGCCCAGCTTGAATTGGCAAAGAGTTCGGCTGACCGGTGGATCAATCTGCGCAAGACCGATTCCGTCTCCCAACAGGAAGCTGACCAGGAGATCAACGCCTACAAGCAGAGCCAGGCCAATCTGGCGGCGGCCGATGCCAATGTCCGCCGCCTCCAGCAATTGGAGGCCTTCAAGCATATTTACGCGCCATTCTCCGGCGTGCTCACCCAGCGCAACACGGATACGGGCGCTCTGATCAACGCAGGCAGCAGCGCACAAAAGGGATTGTTCAACGTGGCACAGGTGGACCCGCTGCGCGTGTACGTAAGCGTTCCGCAGACATATTCTCCAAACATCCATCAAGGCATGGCCGCTTACATTCAACTGGATGAATACCCGGGGCAGAAATTCGCCGGCAAGGTGGTGCGCACTGCCGATGCGATCGATCCCGCAACCCGTACTTTGCTCACTGAAGTCGATGTGCAAAACCACGATGGCCGTCTGCTGCCCGGCGCTTTTGCCCAGGTGCATTTCGCGGTTCCGGTGCAGACCGTCCGCATCTCGGTTCCGGTCAATGCGCTGCTCTTTCGCGCCGAGGGCCCTCGGGTAGCTGTTGTGGGGCCGAACCAGAAGGTGCAGCTCAGGACCGTAATCATCGGACGTGACTTCGGAACGAGTGTTGAAATTCTGGGTGGCGTGGATGCCAATGACCAAATCGTCGTGAATCCAGCCGATTCGCTGGAGGATGGACAACAGGTACACGTGAAAGCACAGGGTGGGGACCGTTCGTGAGACGAGTTGCTCTGAAGCCCTGGGTCGCAACAGTCTTCCTTCTCCTGTTGGCCGGATGCACGGTCGGGCCCAACTATCACCGTCCCTCAGTTCCCGCCGCACCCGCATGGAAGGAAGAGCCACCATGGCGCGCCGCCACCCCGCAGGATTCCATTCCCAAAGGGTCCTGGTGGACTATATTCGCTGATCCTGAGCTGAACCAATATGAAGCCCAGGCGCTCACGGCCAATCCAACGATCGATGTAGCACGCTATCAGTTGGAACAGGCGCGCGCCACGGCGCGCATCACGCAGTCAGGATTGTTTCCGCAAGGGACAGCCGGCTTCTCCGCGCAACGGGCGCGGCTTTCCGGGAATCGTCCGGCGAATGGCTCTACGCTTGTTCTGGCCCCGGTCACACAAAACACCTTCACTCTACCCTTCAATTTGAATTGGGAGTTGGACCTGTTTGGGGGCGTTCGGCGCAGCGTCGAATCATCCAACGCGCTGTATCAATCTTCGGCGGCCAATCTGGAGAATGTCCGGCTGGTCATTACGGCGGAGCTTGCGGTTGACTACTTTACGCTGCGCGAACTGGATGCTGAGATCGCCGTGGTGGATTCCGCAGTTGACTACCAGCAGAAAGGCTTGAAATTGGTGCAGAACCGCCACGATGGCGGAGTGGCCTCCGGGCTGGACGTGGCACAGCAGGAGACGCTGCTGGAATCCACGCGCACCCAGGCAACATTGCTACGGCAGCAGCGAGCGCAATTTGAACACGCTGTCGCCAGTCTGGTGGGCACACCCGCTTCCAGTTTCAGCGTACCTGTCAAACCCCTGGCGATGGAGCCTCCCGTTATTCCCATTGGTGTGCCATCGGACGTGCTGGAGCGCAGGCCTGACGTGGCCATTGCTGAAAGACAGATGGCAGCGCAAAATGCCCAGATCGGCGTGGCCAAGAGCGCGTTCTATCCGAGCATCGGCATTGCCGGCGGCGGTGGCCTGCAAAGCAGCGGCGTGGGCCAGATTCTCAATGTCCCAAGCACCTTCTGGGCACTGGGCGCTAATGTGGCCCAGACTGTTTTCAATGGTGGGCGCCTGACCGCGCAGCTGGATTTTTCCAAGTCCGCCTACGGCGGCTCGGTGGCCAACTATCGCCAAACTGTGTTGACGGCTTTTCAGGAAGTTGAAGACGGGCTCTCAGGGCTCTCAGTATTGTCGCAAGCCGCCACCACGCAGCAGAAAGCCGTGGAAGCCGCGGATCGCGCACTCAAAATTGCCAATGATCGCTATGTGGGCGGACTAGTCACTTTCCTGGACGTAATCACTGCGCAAGAGACCCTGCTCGATAACCAGCGTCTCGCGACCCAGCTTCTCGGTCAACGTCTGGTGACCTCAGTCTCGCTGGTCAAGGCTCTGGGCGGTGGGTGGGATGCTTCGAGCCTTCAGGCTATCCATGTGAATGCTACGGTGAAACAGGCGTTGCAGCAGTGAAAACAATCCGCGCCGACGAACTTTTCTATATCTGTCCCTTTTTAGCGATTATGTATTTGACAGCATAAGGGGGAGGCATCGCACTTGCCGCCATGCTCTCGCCGTCAGCTCTTAGGAGCTGCGGTGCATCGAAACAAGGCCTTCCGCTACAATCATCCTTCAATCGAAGGATGCCCGGAACGTGATTCAAAACATCGAAATAGAAAATTTC
Source organism: Candidatus Angelobacter sp. (assembly GCA_035294925.1). Lineage (GTDB taxonomy): Bacteria > Acidobacteriota > Terriglobia > Terriglobales > Acidobacteriaceae > Angelobacter. Next base: position 34,831 of record DATGJZ010000094.1, read on the forward strand.
AAGTCATTACGACGGGTGGATTTAAAGCTCGGCGCCTTGAATTTGTTCATAGGCACAAACTCAAGCGGCAAGTCCAACTTTCTGGATGCCTTGCGTGTGTTGCAAGGCATTGGACACGGTTTTACTTTCGACGAGATTCTGGACGGGAAGCCCCGCAGCGCTTCAACTGAAGTATGGGAACCAATTCGTGGCGGAAGTGCGAAAGCGACGTACTCTGGTCCAGCATCCAATGGTGCTGAAGAGCGCTTCATTTCATTTGGCGTAACGGTCCAAACGGCTGCACTCCAGAGTCTAGACTACCGGATCACTTTTTCTGCCCAACGCGGTGCTCTACGTGATGAGTCGTTATCTGGAGTTGCCGGTAACATCTACGAAAGTCCGCACCCATATATGCCAGCAGCCCCCTTTATTTACATCCGCTATTCAAAACTATCTCGCGTCGCGCTCGAGAGAAATAGGCCTGTTCTTTATCAACTTCTGCGCGCTGCTATCACTGAAAAATCTCATAAAGAACTGATTGAAAAAGTGATTGCTAACCTCACCAACACCCAACGGATCGAACCCTTCCCCTCCGTCCTCAGACAATACTCGGTTCCTCACGCTGTGAGACGGATGGGTGAGCGCGGCGAGAACTTTGCTGCGCTTGTAAAGAACATCATTAGCGACCCGGCGGCTAAATCCGGATACTTGTCCTGGCTACGAAACCTGACACCAACGGAGGTAGACGACGTCCTGGTTCTTGAGGGTGCGCTTGGTGAGCCAATGTTCGCATTGAAAGAACGGAATGTGGAATATCCCGCTCCTGTGCTGTCCGACGGCACGCTTCGATTTGCAGCCATTGCAGCAGCCTTCTTCCAACCCGACATGCCAGAACTGCTGACGATTGAGGAGATCGAAAATGGCATACATCCCACCAGGTTAAGACTGCTGGTGGAGTTGTTGAAGACGCAGGCGATCCAAACGGGGCGGCAGATCATTGCCACCACCCATTCGCCGGTGGTGCTTGCGTGGCTCAGCGATGAGGATTGCGAGACGACATTTTTCTGCAAGCGCGACGACGAAACGGGAGAATCCATCATCAAACCGCTTACGGCTATTCCGCACTTCATCGACACGGTTAAACGGCAGCCCTTGGGAGACCTGTTTGCTGAGGGATGGCTTGAGGGCGTGCTGTGAGCTTCAATGTGCTCGTAATTCCAGAAGACCCCACGCACAATGGATATATTCTAAAAGCCCCTGGTAGAGCGCGTACTCCGCGAATGTGGAAAGCCCAGCGCAAGAATCGATGTCTTAAGCAGTCCCCGGGCCAAGGGATACGATCACGCAAAATCGCTGCTTGAAAGCAAACTCCTTGACCTGTACGCGCACATGGACCTTATCCTCTTTCTGCCGGATGCCGATGGAAAAGATCGATCGGCAGCCTTCAAGGCGCTTGAGGCACGTGCAACGGAGCGCGGATTGACCTTGATATGCGAATGCGCCGTTCAGGAAGTCGAGGTCTGGCTCCTGGCTGGACATACCGACAAGCTCGGCCAGCCATGGCAGGAGATACGGAGCAATGTGGATGTAAAGGAAAGCGTCTTCCTACCTTTCCTGGCGCAGCATGGAGACATGCGCCGGGCTGGTGGTGGGCGGGACCTGCTCATGTATGAGACCCTCAACAACTACAATGGCTTGCTCGCACGCTGTCCGGAGATCAGGGCGCTTCAGGACCGCGTTTGCGCAGCAGTTGCAGCTTAGCGTGAGTCATGGCTCATACACAGCAAGTGACGAAGGAGAGAACCGATGTAAATCACCTCTCCCCACCGAAAGCCAAGATCGCACTGTTCCGTTCGCTCTTTCGCGGACGAGATGATGTCTATCCGCGGCGGTATGAGAGTCGCAAGACTGGCAAAGCCGGATATTCGCCGGTGTGTGGCAATGAGTGGCTACGAGGGGTTTGCGAAAAGCCCAGGATCAAGTGCGCTGATTGCCCTCACCAACGATTTCTCCCCATTACTGACGAGGTAATCCGATGGCATCTTTCGGGCCAAGATGACAACAGCCGTGATTTCGTCATGGGCGTGTATCCAATGCTCCTGGACGAATCATGTTTCTTCCTGGCGGCCGATTTTGACAAGACAACCTGGCTGGAAGATGCGAAGGCATTTCTAGAAACGTGCGACCGGCTACATATTCCCGCGGCATTGGAGCGTTCACGTTCTGGAAATGGTGGCCACATCTGGATGTTCTTTGGCGAACCTATTCCAGCCAACTTAGCTCGCAAGCTCGGAGCACACGTTCTAACGGAAACGATGGAGCGCCGCCCTGACGTTGGACTGGATTCATACGACCGATTTTTTCCCAATCAGGACACGATGCCTCAAGCCGGCTTTGGCAACTTGATTGCCTTACCGCTTCAAAAGCGGCCCAGAGACTTGGGAAACAGCGTCTTTCTGGACGAGCAACTTGAGCCGCATGAGGACCAATGGTCCTTCCTGTCTTCAATCCGCAAAATGAGCCGGGGCGAGGTTGAAGAGGTTGTTCGCCATGCTGAGGCGAAGGGTCATGTCGTCGGAGTGCGATTCGCGCCAGTCGAGGAAGAAGATACAAATCTGCCGTGGGCGATGCCGTCTTCGCGTCACGTCGCAGGAAGACCGATCATCGGCCATTGCCGGAGCGCCTGGAACTAGTTCTTGGAAACGAGATATTCATCGTGAAGGACGTCTTATCTCCACCGCTACGCAATCGGCTGATTCGCCTGGCAGCGTTCCAAAATCCAGAATTCTACAAAGCTCAGGCGATGCGTCTGCCGACTTACGACAAGCCTAGAGTTGTCGGCTGTGCCAACGATTATCCACTACACATCGGTCTGCCGCGGACTAAGCCGTCAGGATAGTCACACCAGCAGTGTTATGCCAACGTTATCGTGGAACTTGAAGACCAGCAGGAGCAGATCCCTCGGCCCTACGCACGCGCTGAAGAAAACGCGCGTGCGCTTACGGGCGCGTCGGGATGACAGAGCGTTGATGTTATCGAGCATAACGACGAAGCCGACACCCGTGGCAGCGCAACCTGATCCCATAAGTGAACGGCATTGGAGCCCGGGTAAAACGCCCGCACGCTTAACGGGCGTTTTGGAATCACATCGTCGTAAGGGAAGCGGATATATCTGACCTTAGAATGGTTTCACTATGGACGCCAAGACAACGGCTACTGCTTCATTTTCCCCGCCAGAAAGCTCAACACATCCGCGCCCCAGATATCGGTTGCGGTCGAGCAGAACGCTCCGTGACCCTCCTGGTGGGTATGGCCAAAAGCGGGATAGATTTTGGATTGAAAATCCTTGTGCTTCTTTTCTGCTTCCTTGCTGAGCTCATGGCTGGGGCCAAGATCATAGTCGTTCTCTGCCTGAATCAAGAATACGGGCGCTTGGGCATTATCAACCGCCTTTCGTAAAAGTTGATGCAGAGGTTGATTCTGCGCCCACGACATCGCGGCCGGAGCAAACGGCACCAGCGCTCCTACTCCCAGTTCGCGCTCACCAGCCAGTAATGTCTGGATTCCGCCATACGAACAGCCGGAGATGGCAATTCGGCGGGGATCAACATACGGCTGCGCCTTCAGGAAGGTGAGAGCGGCAATCACGTCTTCAACCTCTGCTTCCTGCAGCTCTACCATCTTTTCAGCGCGTTGCGATGGAGGCGCCTTCATCACCAGGTCCTGGATGTATTCACCTGGTGAGCGGCCCTGGCCACGCCGATGCGGAATAAAGAAGACGAAGGAGTGGCTGGTATAGAAGGCGGCCAGCTCCGGCCTTGATCCGGGCAACTTCTCACTGCCGTGGTTCCATAACACAGCAGGAAACGGCCCCGGGCCATCCGGCTTATAGATGAAGCCGTGCAGTTGCAGTTTGCCGCTTTGAAAAGTGACCTCGTGCGGCGTTGGTTGGGCCAGGGCCAGGATGATTGCAACGAGAAGTGGACAATGTTTCAAAGCGGATTGCCAAGATTGCCAGAATTGCCGTAATTGAAAGCCGAAGGAAAAGGTTCTCAAACCTATCGGAAAATGAGCTTCCACGCTATGACCACGACAACCGCAACAAGACCGACTCCATAGCCCATCAATCGCGCTGTGCCAACTTTTTCCTGCTCCTGCATAAATTCACCTGCCAAGCATTGGTAATTGGGTAACTTGGTAATTGAGTCATTGAACGTCAAGCACGAATCTTCAGCGGTGACAATTCCATTCCACAATAGTCCCAAGTCATCTCGTGGTTCACATTATAGGGAAACGACGTCCGGACTGAAGTTCCGGGCTTCCACCCTGATTCCGGCTCAATCTCCGCCGCCGCTTTTCCTGGTCTTCCTTTTCTCGCTGCTGTCATCGCTTGAAGCCACCGACCCCGCCGGCTTCTTGGCCTGGGCCAAGCTCATCTTAAGCGCTTCCATGATATCGATGACTGGAGCCTTATGGACGGCAGGAGCAGTCTCTACGACTTCCCTTCCTTCCACTTTGGCTTTAATCATGGCCTTCAGGTTTTCCCGGTATTCGTCTTTGTATTTTTCCGGCTCAAAGGCCGCTTCCAGGGATTTCACCAGCATCGTCGCCAGGTCCAGCTCTTTTTCTTTCACCAGGCTGCGGTCGGTGCGAAACTCTTCGACCTGGCGGATTTCATCGCGGTAATACATGGTGTGGAGCAGGATTCCATGCGGGCCCGGACGCAGGATCACGATGTGCTCGCGATTGTGCATGGCGATCTTGGCCACGCCCACGCAGCCGGTTTTGCGCAACGCCTCGAACAGCAGCGCGTAAGGCTTCTCGCCGGCTTCATCCGGGGCGAGATAGTACGAACTCTCAAAGAAGATGGGGTCAACCTCAGAGGACTGCACAAACTCCAGGACCTCCATGGTTTTGGCGGTCTTGGGCGCAACCTTCTTGATCTCCTCATCTTCAACCACGACATACTTATCTTTCTCGTATTCGTAGCCTTTGACGATGTCACTGCGCTGAATGGGCTTGTCTTCCAGTTGGCAGTACAAAACCTGCTTCACGCGGGAGTGGTCCGCCTTGTGCAACTGGTTGAAGCTGACAGTCTCACTGCGGGCTGCGCTGTACAATTTGACCGGAAGGGACAGAAGACCAAAGGTCAAATATCCCTTCCAAACGGTGCTAGCCATGAGTTTTCTCCAGAGTTAGTGGGCGAGTTAATGTAAATAGCACAAAAACAGGTGCATTTCAATATTACCGCGAACCAAGCTGGCTAACCATGTCACTCAATGAATATCGGCGAAAACGGGTTTTCACGCAGACGCCCGAGCCTGAACCTTCCATACCCAAGGACCAGGGAAGCCGCTTCTTTATTCAGCGCCACAGCGCCCGCCGCCTTCACTACGACTTGCGGCTGGAGATGGACGGCGTGCTCAAATCCTGGGCCTTGCCACATGGTCCTACGCTTGATCCAAGCATAAAACGTTTGGCCGTGCTGGTGGAAGACCATCCGCTGGAATATGGCAATTTTGAAGGAACCATCCCCAGCGGGAACTATGGCGCAGGCAAGGTGACTGTTTGGGATCGGGGCACCTATGAGTGGATTGGGCCCAAAACGCCACCCCAGCAGTGGGAGGCGGGCGATTTGAAAATTCGTTTCCACGGCCGCCGCCTGATGGGTGAATTTGCCCTGGTGCGCACCAAACGAGGCCAAGGCAAAGACTGGCTGCTGATCAAGAAGAAAGACTTTGCCGTGCAGGAAGGGTGGGACCCGGAGAAAGACACGCGCAGCATCCTGCCCGGACGTCCTGAGCTGTCGTCTGTGGAAGGCGCAGTGCAAGCACCCATGCCGCAAAACATTTCTCCCATGCTGGCGGTGCTGGGCCAGTCACTGCCATCCGGTCCGGATTGGCTCTATGAGGTCAAGTGGGATGGAGTGAGGGCGCTCATTTTCATAGAGAAGGGCCAGGTGCGAATACTCTCGCGCCGGGGCAATGCAGTCGAACAACAGTATCCGGAGTTGCAGCCGATTGCTGAAGTTCTGGAGGCTGAAAGCGCCATTGTGGATGGCGAGATTGTCTGTTTCGACGAGAATGGCGTGCCCAGCTTCCAACTGTTGCAGAACCGTATTGGCGCCGGGGCAAAAACGGCGCCTAAGCTGGCGCAAGCCCAGCCGGCCAGCTTTTTTGCCTTCGATCTACTGTACCTGGATGGCTATGACCTGCGGCGCACGCCGCTGGTGGAACGCAAACAGATTCTGGCGTCTATTCTGCAGGCAAACACAACCTTTCGCTATTCCGAGCACTTCAGCGGCAATGGCGCGGAGCTCCTGCAGGCAGTGCGGGAAAAGGGGTTGGAAGGAATCGTAGCCAAGCAGGCGTACAGCCGCTATGACTCCAAGCGCAGCCGCGAATGGGTCAAGATCAAGGTACTGAACCAGCAGGGTTTTGTAATCTGCGGATGGCTTGAAGGTGAGCGCGATTACTTTGGCGCTCTGGCGCTTGGCTATTACGAAGATGGCCGGCTCACCTACGCCGGGAACGTGGGCTCAGGGTTTACCCAGGAGTCCTTGAGGTCCGTCCACGAGAAGATGCAGCCGCTGGTCACGCCCCGGTCTCCATTGAGCGTGGTTCCTAAGGACATGGGCGTGAGCAAAGACAAAATCACATGGATCAAGCCGGAACTGGTTTGTACCGTGCGCTTCAATTCGTGGACGGATGACATCCGCCTGCGTGCTCCTGTTTTCCTGGGGCTGCGCGCGGACCAACCTGCGCAAGACTGCGTCCGCGAGACCGGACTCCTGGCTGCGACAACCGCAGAAGAGGTTCCCCAGAGACCGCCCATGCTGCCGGAAGGCCAGAATGAAGTGGTGCTGACCATAGAAGAGCGTCGCCTGAAATTCACCAACATCAAGAAAGTTTTTTATCCACAGGAGGGCTACACCAAGCGCGACCTCATCAACTTTTATGCCGCTGTTGCCGATCTGCTTGTGCCTCATCTGCAAGGACGTCCGCTCTCACTGCGGCGTTATCCCAACGGGATTGATGGAGAGTCCTTTTTCCAGAAAGAAGCGCCGGCTGGAATTCCCGACTGGCTGCATACGGAAAAGATCGCCACGGATGAGGAGTCGTCAACGCGCTTCGTGATTGCCGATGATAAGGCTTCCCTTCTCTATCTGGCCAACCTGGGCTGCATCGACCAGAATCCCTGGATGAGCCGCCTGGGATCTCTGGAAAACCCCGACTTCATCCTGATCGATCTTGATCCGTACCACTGCGGATACGATCGCATCATTGAGACAGCGCAGCTTGTCCGCCAGAGGCTGGACCAGATCGGCCTAACGGGCTACCCCAAAACCACAGGCGGCGATGGCATGCACATCTACATTCCGCTCGAGCCGGTGTACAGCTTTCAGCAGGCGCGGTCGTTTGCAGAGATTCTGGCCCGCTGGCTTGCCTCGGAGCGCCCTGATCTTTTCACCACTCCGCGCAACGTGGCCGCGCGGGAAAAGGGCAAAGTATATTTTGATTACCTGCAAATTTCTTCCGGCAAAACTATCTCCGCGCCGTATGTCCTGCGCGCTTATCCCGGAGCGCCGGTGGCAACCCCGCTTTCGTGGAGCGAGGTGAGGCCAGGCCTGACTCCAACTCAATTCCACGTTGGCAATGCCATCCGCCGGTTTGACCGCACTGGAGATTTGTTTGCAGGCGTTCTGAAGAATTTGCAGCTAATGGAGCCTGCGTTGGAGAAACTGTCGGGATTGATTGGCGAGCAAAAACCTACGACATAGGCACGAAGACCCTGAGAGAACCAGGAGCAGATTCAAACCTCACCACAAAAGTCATGGAGGAAAAGTGGAGGATACGAAGGAAGGCTTTGGGAAAAGTCAGGGTAGATCCAAGCGCTTTTGACTTTGCCAACTGCTAGTTGCCAACTGTCTGGTATCCAGCGTGATCGATCACCTTGCCTCGTCCTCCTTCTCTCATCGCCGCCCGAAGCTCGTCAGACAATGGCATCTTGGTCAAGCTGTGAGCATCGACCAGCACATAGACGGTCTCGGCTGTGGCAATGATTCGTTCATGGCCGGCGATGCGAAATTCTGTCGCAAATGTGAACGAGGTATTGCCCAGATGTTTGGCATAGACGGAGATTTCCAGCACTTGATCGAAGCGGGCCGGCGCTTTCCACTCCAGAGTCTGCTTAACTAACTGGAAATCGAGGGTACCGTCCACCAGGGCCTCTCCGAAGCCGAGGGCGCGCAGGAATTCGGAGGTCGAGATGTCTACGTAATCGCTGTAGCGGGAATTGAAGACGACCTTCTGCGCATCGCATTCCCCGTAGCGGACGCGCAAGTAATAACGGAAATGATGGCTCATGCCCGAAAGTGTACATTTTTCGGTGCGGGCAAGAAAACTGGTGTCGCGTTGAGAGCGTGTTTCACAAAAATGGGGCAGACGTTCCAGCATCCCCGAGTCTTCTCCGTTGCTCTCATGTTGACGAAGACGCAGCCGGTGGCGGCTGCGGTCCACTCTAAATTTTTGGCTGACACTGGAAAGTGCTGTAAAACTTAAAACGGGGGAGCGCTCCCCATTGCTCCCCTCGCCTCACCGCCTTGAACCGCGCTATTTCACGCTGCTGCCGGATGCCGCATCACCGCCGCCCACTTCCCCGCCGATCTCCAGGGCATAGGTCTTGCCTTCGAACTGGATCGAGGTTAGCGTCCGGTCGCCATTGCCGGCGGTCTTCACTTCTGCTATGTCGTTGGACGACTTCTGATCCAAAGTCACAACTCTCGCCGGCACAGTGGCCACAACCTTGCCGTTCTGGATGATGTTCAACTGAGTCGCGGGGCCTGACCCATTCCACTTGACCGTGTAATCGCCGGCTGCCAGTTGTTTGCCGGCGACCTGTACCGAATCGCCGAGATTCAAAGAGCCCTTATGACTATCCGTGGCTGCAAAAAGGCCTGCTGCGGGCACCAGCAGCATGAGCAGGAATAAGACTTGGAAACGCAGGGACAACTTCATAGAACCTTCTTTCTTTCCCGATGTATCGGGAACCGTTTGGGGGCGGCCCTGCTTTTACCCCTGTCACGAGCCCGCAGTGCGCGGGCGACCCGTGCCGAGGTCCTGGGTGCAAGAGCACCATGGCCAATTTGCAATTTCCTGCAAACCGCCTAGAATGCTCCACGCGGGGTTGAGGCACGATTGTTCTCGCCTGGGCCGCCAAACCGTAGGCAGGAACATTCAGCCCTTAACCCCTTGAACCTTCTCCAATCTCGTCACTTTCAAGACGTCCCGGCAGAAGAAATGTTTCACAAAATCTGCCGGCGTCACTTACCTACTTAGACGAGGAGCGCTCACTAGCGGTTAGCAAGAAGCGCTTATCCACTCAAATGGGTTGACAAATCCTGATGTTTTGAAGATTTGTTAAGAAAAATTTGACTTTCTTCTGATGAACCGATTCTTATAGGTCCGAAGGGATTCAATCAGCTTGATAACTAGAGAATCCTACCCGTTCCTTCGGCGCCGAGTTCGATGATGTGAAGTCTGCTTCCCTGGATATCAAGCACGGTACAGGAGCAGTTGTCTGGACGAAAACAGGTGACGCGATCATCCCCCGAAGCGTATCCCACAGCCACATTGATGGCGACGAAATGTGAAACCACGACAGTATCGCGGGTGATCTCCAGAAGCGCCTGCAATACCTGATTCCGCCAGAGCTCAAGCGGCTGGCCCAATTCATGCCAGCGGCGGGCAAGCACGTCCTTCAGCCACTCAACGCGTTGTGTGCTGGTATTGGAGGGTGCTGAGATCTCGCCGACTCGCGGATCAACCTGCGCAACTGTCTTCCACTGGCGCTCAAGCGGGGCCACGGTTTCGCGGGTGCGGCGAAGAGGGCTGGTCACCAGAGAGAATGGCCCCTTCCCGGCAAATTCAATCGCTCTGGCTTCGGCTTGCGCGCGGCCAACGTCATTCAGCCCAGGATCGAGATTGCGATCATCCCAAGTTGTTGCTGCTTTGCCGTGTCGAACCAGGTAAATCCGTGCCATGCTCCAGATTGCCACTCCGCTCGCAAACGATCAAGGTGGCGCAGTATAGGTTGGCGCAGTATAGGCTTAATCGCGCGTACGGCCTATTGTAGCCCCGGTCGGAGTGCTGCCGGTGTGAGTTCTACCGAAAGACCCCGCCGCCAGTGAGTACCCTTTCTCGCCGCTGACGCCAAACCGGGAGATCTGCTGGCAATTGGTTGGCTACGAGACTTCCAATCTTTAATTCTTAAGACTCAAACGGGCGTCTCCCATTATGCAAACTCCATCTCCCCGCCGGATTCAGCAGCTTCGGGCAAGGCCTCTTCGTCCTTGCGACTCCTTGCCAAAAGGGGCATAAGAAAGAGGATGGCGAGCAAGGTGGTTACCATGCCCCCCACAACTACGCGCGCCAGAGGCTGCTGGGCTTGAGCACCAATTCGATTTGAGAGCGCTGCCGGCATAAGCCCTAGTCCAGCGGCGAGGCACGCCATGAGCACAGGGCGCACCTGCTCCATGCTTCCCGCAATGAGACCGTGCAGCGCATGAGTTTCGCGCTGGGCACGCCTGACTCCTGTCAGGAAGACCACGGCGCCTAGAGTAGCCACTCCAATCAACGACGTGAATCCGACAGCCGCGGAAATGCTGAATGGGGTCCCGCTCATCAGCAGCACCCACACTCCTCCGGTAGCGGCAAAGGGCAGGGCTGCAAGGACCACCAGGGCATCCCGCCAACTGTGAAACTGGATGAAGAGCAAGACCAGAATCACCGCCAGGCTGACGGGAATGATCAGCGCCAAACGGCGCTGTTCCTTGCGCAAGCTGTCAAACTCACCGGCCCATTCATAGGAGTATCCGGGCGGAAGATGCACGGCCTGGACCCGATGTTGCAGGTCCTCCATGGTGGTAGCGAGGTCCCGACCGCGCACGCTGAACTTAACCGGAATATAGCGCCGGTCATTCTCGCGGTAGATCATGAACGCGCCTTCCTGAAAGCCGACATCGGCGATCTGCCCCAGAGGCACTCTGTTGCCGTCGGGAGTGTTGAGCAACAGCGCGCGGATGGTTTCTGGAGACTGGCGGAGTTCCGATTTGAAGCGTACCGTCAAGTCAAAGCGCCGGTCGCCTTCAATGACCTGCGTGACCGGACTCCCGCCGATTGCGGTTTGCACCACGGCATTCACGTCGCCGGGGAGAACGCCATAGCGAGCGGCCCTGGTGCGGTCCACGGCGATGATCAGGTTGGGCTGGCCGTTCACGCGAAAGACGCCGATATCCTCTACTCCCGGAACCTTGGACATGATGCCGGCGATTTCATCTGCCTTCGACGTGAGGAGATTGAAATCATCGCCAAAAATTTTCAGTGAATTTTCTCCCTTCACTCCTGACATGGCCTCTTCCACGTTGTCCTGAATGTTTTGGGAGAAGTTGAAGCTGACTCCAGGATACTTATCCAGGGTGCGCTGCATTTGATCGATCAGTCCTTCTTTGCTGACATGACCTGGCCAGTCGTCCGCCGGTTTGAGCGAAACCAGCATCTCGACATTATTGAAGGTGGTCACGTCAGTGCCATCATCCGGCCGTCCGGTCTGGGAGACTATCTGGGTGACTTCAGGAAAGGCCCGCAGGTCATCGCGAAAGCGCGTGGCCAGCGCAGTGGAATCTTCAAACGAGATGTCCTGGGGAAGCGTGGCGCGGACCCAAAGATTACCTTCCTCCAACGCCGGCATGAACTCGCCGCCCACAAAGTGAAAGGCAATCACGGTGGAGATCAGCAGCAACGCCGCGCATCCCCAAATGATCTTAGGACTGCGCAGGGTAAAGTTCAGGGCACGCTCATAGCCGGCACGCAAGATCCGGCTGACGCGCGTCTCCTCTCCTGAAACCCGGCCCGCTCCGTAAGAAGCCAGCACCGGAGCAAAGCACAGCGAGAAAATCAACGCCCCAGTCAGAGCAAAACAATAAGTCACGGACATGGGGCTGAAAATTCTTCCCGGAACGCCCCGCATGGTAAAGAGAGGAATGAAGGCCACCAAAATGATGGCCGTGGAAAACAGTACCGGTCTGGCGGCCAGCGAGGTGGCGTTGGCAATCAATCCTGGGATGGGTTCTCCCATAACCCGATTGTTTAGCTCGCGATAGACGGCCTCCAACACCACGATGGAAGCATCCACCAGAATGCCGAAATCAATTGCCCCGATGGAAATTAAATTGGCGGAGCGTCCGGTCAGGACCATAAGTCCGAAGGCGAAGAGCACAGCAAAGGGAATCGTGAGCGCCGTGACCGCGGTGAGGCGCCAATCGCCGAGCATGACCACCAGCAGAAGGGTAACGAGCACCAGGCCGGCAAAAATCACATGGCGCACGGTCTCGGTTGTAATGTTAATCAGATCCGTACGATCGTAGATGGGCGTGATCTTCATGCCGGGCGGCAGGAGGGCGGAGTTTAGCAAGGTTATTTTCGTCCGCAGCGCGTCCAGCGCCGGCAGTGATTCGGCGCCGCGGTTCAGCAGAACGATTCCCTCAACCACATCGTCCTGATCGTTGCGCCCTACTTTTCCCAAACGCGGCTGGAAACCTTCGTGGATGCTGCCCAGTTCCTTGAGCAATACCGGGACCCCAGCATGGGAAGCCACGACCACATCGCCAATATCTTCCAGGTTGCGCAGTAGGCCCAGGCTGCGCAGGTTCACGCTCTGGCTGCCCATGGTGAGGTAGTTCCCGCCGGAATTCGCATTGCTGGAGCTCACCGCGGAGAGCACCTGCTGGATGGGGACGTTGTATTGCAACAGCTTTTGCTGTTCCAACTCGACCTGATATTGCCGTGTTGTGCCGCCGAAGGTAGTTACATCAATCACGCCCGGCACCTGCTTCACCTCGCGACGCACCAACCAATCTTGCGTGGCCTTCAACTCGTTCAGGCTCGATCCCCGGCCCTGAAGCTGGTAACGATAAATCTCGCCAACCGGGGACCACGGTGAAAGCTGCGGCTGAAGCCCTCCCGGCAGGGTCACGTTCTGCAGCCGGTTCAACACTTCCTGGCGATCATGGAAGTAGTCGCTGTTAAACGTGAAATACAGCTTTACGTCGCTTAAGCCAAAGATACTGATGGAACGCACGTAGTCCAGCTCCGGACTTCCGTTCAGCGCAGTCTCCAGAGGAACGGTTACCTGCTGTTCCATCTCTTCCGCCGACCATGAAGGATTCTGGGTGATGATCTCAACCAGCGGAGGCGAGGGATCGGGATAGGCCTCAATATCCAGGTTGAGAAAGGCCAGGGCTCCCGCTGCGAGCATGGAGAGCAAGGCAATCACCACCAGCACGCGATACCGCAGGCATGCAAGCACCAGCGACTTCACTTTGCCGCCTCCTCGCGCAGAAGTTCGGCGCCGGAGGTCACAACCGTATCGCCTTGCTGAAGACCCGAGCGGATTCGCGTTTCACTGGGGCCGGTTTGCTCCACTGCGACCACGCGCTTCTCGAATTTCTCCTGCCCGGTCTTCAGAATTACAAAAGATTCGTTACCCTGGCGAAGGACCGCAGACGAGGGAACCACGGCCACGCGTACGGGCGGCCGGGTTACGTGAATGGCGGCAAACATGTCCGGCTTCAGCTTGCGCTCGCTGTTGTTGAGCACCACGCGGACTTTGACGGTGCGCGTGGCCGGATCAACGACATCAGAAATTTTGGAAATCCTGCCTTGCCAGCTTTGTGAGGGATAGGCTTCCGCGGTAATGCGTACCGGGGCGCCGGGTGGAACTGTTTCTAAATCTCTCTCATAAATGTTGCCGACGACCCATACCGAACTAAGATCGGCAATGGTCAGGAGGGGATTGGAGGCATCGAGGGATTTGGCGAATTCTCCAGGGGCGGAAGTGGTCTCGATCACTACTCCCGAGCGCGGAGCCATCACGTTGACTTGATCTGAAGCCTGGCCCTCACTGAGTCCCAGCATCTGCAGGCGTTCGCGGGAACGATCGAGTTCGCTCTGGTCCGATGAAGACTGGGCTTTCGCATCTTCCAAATCCTTGGCGGCAATTGCGTGGTGATCGTACAGGAGCGAGGCGCGCCGAAGCGCGCTCTGTGACCGCTCAGCCTGGGCCCTGGCTTTTTCAAAGTCACTCCGGGCCTGGGCAGCATCGCTACTTTGCAGAACGGCTACCGCCTGGGCAGCCCGAACACGATCTCCAACCCGCACTTTCAATGAGACTAGCCGGCCGCTTACCGGCGCAAAGACATGCACGACGCGCTCAGGATCGGGCTGCACGGAAGCTGGAATCATCAATTCCGGTGAGATGGTTTGAAAGCTGACTGCCGCAGTTTCAATGGTCTGTGCCCGCTGGCTTTGGGACTGAGCCGGCGCGCCGCCCTGACAGCCAGCCAGCGCGCACGCGGCACACAGTCCCGTGATGAGATACACCCATAACTTGCTCATAGTTCCGACCTGATTGAAGAGATTCAATAACCCAATGGCTTAACTTTGGAACATCTGGCCGGAAACGGGGGGAGGACGGCGGTTCAGATAGAAAGGCATGGGTTCCGACGAAGGAGCACGCAAATCGAGTTGCAAAGCGATTGCCCCGCGCGTGCTTTCAGCAGGAGCGCACAAGACAACGCGGTCCACCAGGGCCACGACGATCTGTGAACAAACGGCTATCTTTTTCAGCTTGCTCGCTTCCGGAAGCGCAGGGCTGCTGTTGAGATCGTCCGTCATGGAGATGACCGGGAATAGAAGGCAGATCACGCATACCAGCGCGAGCACGACCAGTCCGCGATGCCGAGGGGCTACGGACGCACTCTCGCGCCGGCCGCAAAGAAGCAGCAACACGGCTGAAATAACCAGCCACACGAGATTGAGGGTGAGTTCCACGCAGCCTAGATGGAGCTAAGCATAAATGAATTGAGGGTTGCACTTCAATTTTCGGGGGATTACGCTCGTACGAAAGCGAACCGGGCACTGATGAGCGGCTTCAGGGTCTCTTGCGGCTGAAAGCGGGAAATATGGCAACTGACCAGAATCTTGAAAGCCAACCTCTGTCAAATTCCGAAAGCCGGGCCGCAAGTTACTTTCCGTCCTTGTCCTCCCGTCCTTCCATTTGCCGCCTTCCTGCGACATGTGGCGGGCTTTCGTGTTATATTTTGTGGCACGTCCGAACATACCACCCTGGGACGCATGTTATCAGTTGACTCCCGGTGGTGCTTGTAATCCGTTCAAAACGCAAGCAATTTGGTAGTCTGTTGTAGTCAGTTCCAGAGTTTTTCCTGCGAAGGGTCCAAGGACGGCCTATTTTGTCCTCACAACGGGCAATCCAAAAACTCATCGTACAACGTAAATCAACTATGGAAAGGAGTAGTACAAAATGACAAAGTCAATGCGAGCACTGCTCATGGGTGCGGCCCTGTCTGGATTTGTTGCTGGAACCACAGTAAGCGGTATGGCACAGGACACCGGCGACACCGGCAAGAAAGCAACCAAAGTAAAGAAAGAAAAGCACGCCTGTAAGGGCCAGAACTCCTGTAAAGGCAAGGGCGGCTGCGGAGCCGACAAAGGCAAGAATGACTGCAAAGGCAAGGGTGGATGCTCCACCGATCCAAAGCACCCGATGCCCAAAGAAGGATAACTCGGGTTTTCCCGGTCGTGGGAGGACCGGTGGAAATACCCTTCTGGTCCTCCATTTTTCTCCGCACTTCTAATAACATAAATTCATATGCCAGCGAATCGCTTTAATGGGTACTCCGAATACGGCGTTGGTATCGGCCTCCGCATCCCTCACTACCAACACATCTTTGAGAAGAAGCCAGTCGTAGATTGGTTCGAGATTATCTCCGAAAACTTCATGGTGGATGGCGGACGTCCGCTCTATGTTCTTGACCAGATTCTCGACCGATACCGCGTGGTCCAACATGGAGTCTCCATGTATTTCGGCTCCGCAGAGCCGCTCAACCGCGAACACCTGCGGCGCTTGAAGACCCTGGTTAAGCGCACCAAGACCCCCTGGCTCACGGACCATCTGTGCTGGGGAAGCGTGGACGGGCGGTACTCGCACGACCTTCTTCCCATGCCCTACACCTTTGAGGCGGCGAAAAAGACCGCCCAGAAAATCCGCGAGGCACGCGACTTCCTGGAAGTGCCTATCTGCGTTGAGAACGTGAGCAGCTATGCCGAGTTTCATGCGTCCGAGATGACCGAGTGGGAGTTTCTGACGGAGGTAGTTGAGGATGCGGACTGTGGCATTTTGCTGGACGTAAACAATATTTATGTTTCGTCGCGCAACCACAGCTTTGATCCGATGGACTATATCAATAATGTGCCGCATGAGCGGGTGGCGCAGATCCACATTGCCGGGCACTCCAAGTTCGAGAAGTACATTCTCGATACCCACGATCATGCGCCCATTGATCCCGTTTGGAAGCTCTACGGGAAGACCATTGAATTGATCGGACCCACGGCAACGCTGCTCGAATGGGATGATCTCATTCCCTCCTTCGACGAGGTCCACAACGAGGCCTTGAAGGCCAAAAAGTTTCAGAGGGTCAAGCCGCCAGCGCAAAGCGGGGATGCCGCACCGATCAGCCCATACGCGAAGAGTGGATCCTACGTAGCTGAGAAAGCTAGGATTTAATGAACCTGGAAGAGATCCAGCGTGCCGTGCTCGGGGTGATTCAACAGCCGCTGACAGCATCCGAAGGAATGCGGAAGCGCACTCTGGACGGCAAGCCGATCAAGAAGATTGTAGATGCGATCATCAAACCGAATGACCGGCTGACTTCTTTTGAGCGGCTGGAGATCTATAACCGGGTGTATTGGTTTCGTCTTATTTCCTCGCTGGCTGAGGATTATCAGGGATTGCACTCGGTCATCGGGCGACGGAACTTCGAGAAACTCCTGGTAGCGTATTTACGCGATTGTCCATCGGAATCTTTCACCCTGAGAAATCTTGGATCACGGCTGGAAGTATGGCTGCGGGACCGCCCGCAGTTTGCCCCGCGCCGCCACCGCATCGCCGTGGACATGGTGCGGCTTGAATGGGCTGATATCGACGTGTTTGACAGCGATGAGCGTCCGAAGCTGACGGAAGCGGAGTTGCGCAATCTGGGAGACGACCCCGTATTTCATTTGCAGCCCTACCTGCGCCTCCTGGACCTTGCTTATCCCGTGGACGATCTGCTGTTGAAAATTCGCGAACAGCAAGAACAACAGGAAGAACAAGAAAAAGATATTGCCAGCAATGTGGTGATGGAGCGCGAGCCTCACAACCGTCGAAAGCGCTTTTCCCTGCCCAGGCCGAAAAAAACCTATCTGGCTGTCCACCGGCAGGAGATGAATGTCTATTTCAAGCGCCTGGAGCCCGAGGCTTTTGCATTGTTAGGTGCGCTGCAGCAGGGCAAGCACCTGTCTGAAGCAATCGAGGCATCCGTTGAGTGGAGCAATCGTAACGTAACCCATGTGACTGGGAACCTGCATGGCTGGTTCGCCAACTGGTCGAAGCTGGGATGGTTCTGCCGGGCGTGAAAGCGTTGAACGCAAGATGAACTCTCTGGTGCAACTTGTTGATCGTCTGTACAGCTGGTTCGTGAAGGCTGCGAACCTGCTCCAATCCCCATTCCTGCTTGCGGTCAGGCTTTGCTGGGGATGGCAGTTTTTCCAGAGTGGCCTGGGCAAATTCTCACACATGGATAAGACTGTCGCTTTTTTCACCGACTTAGGAATCCCTGCTCCCGCACTGAACGCGCACTTGAGCGCCACACTGGAAACGATTGGAGGCGTCCTGCTGATTCTGGGATTGGCATCGCGGCTCATCTCCGTACCGCTCCTGATCAGTATGACCGTAGCCTACCTTACAGCCGAGCGGGAGGCATTCATGGCATTCTTTTCGGATTCCAACAAGTTTTTTGCAGCAGATGCATTTCCCTTCCTGCTTGCTTCGCTGCTCATCCTGATTTTTGGCCCAGGATTGTTCTCAGTCGACACAATCATTAAGCGGTATCGAACGAATAAGCCAGGGGCTGCATCTACCTCCTGATGGCTGCCACAAATCATCGAATATCACTGATACGAGGCAGCCTCCTCCTGTTCCTGGTGTTGATATTTCTTCAGCCCGGCCGCGGGGGGCAAGTTACGCCGCAAATCACCACTTTGCGAATCGCAGGTTGCGAAATCGAGGTCACTCTGCCCGACGAGCAGATGAAAGTCTCGGCTGAGGAGCTTCTGGGATGGGTCAAAGGAGCCGCAGCTGCCGTCTCCGAATATTACGGCCACTTCCCCGTTGAGCACGTCACCCTTCGGATTCGAGCCGGTAACGGTTCCGGCGTCCGCCACGGCGTCACTTATCCCCGGTTCGGCGGACTGATTCTCATCAACGTTGGCCAACAGACTCCAGCCGAAGACCTCAAGACCGATTGGACTTTGACCCACGAGATGATCCACCTGGCCTTTCCTAACGTGCCGGACGATCAACACTGGGTCGAAGAAGGGATCTCAACTTACGTGGAGCCGGTTGCCAGGGCCCAGGTCGGCAATCTGTCTGCGAAGGACGTATGGAAAGAGTTCATCCGAGACATGCCCAAGGGACAACCGGAATCCGGAGATCAAGGACTGGACAACACCCACACCTGGGGACGAACGTACTGGGGAGGAGCTTTGTTCTGTCTCACGGCAGACGTGCAGATTCGAGAGCGGACCCACAACAGAAAAGGACTGCAGGACGCACTGCGCGCCATCGTAGATCACGGCGGCCGGATCACTGAAGATTGGGACATCGAAAAGACGCTGGCAATCGGGGATCAAGGCACTGGCACAAAGGTCCTGCAGGAGCTCTATCGGGACATGAGCAGCAAGCCGGTCAAGGTCGATCTGGACCAACTGTGGAAGAAGCTGGGGGTGGGGCTCAAAAATGGCGAGGTGATTTTTGATGACAAGGCTGTGAATGCCGCCACGCGGAAGGCCATTACTACGTCGCGACGGTGACGAGCGCTAAATCTTAGGATGGCGCAGGCGCAGAGTATACAGGTCCTTCTGCCGGATTTCATCGGCGCGGGTGAGAAGTTCTTCCGGGTCTTCCGGCACCATGAAGAACTTTCCGCTCAGGGAATCTGCTTTACCTGAAGCGAGAAAGAGCACCAGGCTGGTCCCGGGCTCCGTAGTCTGGTCCTGGCCTTGCTGAAAAATATGCTCCAGCCAGGGACGCCATTGTGGGCCCGCGTTTGCCAGCAACTCCTCATTCATGGGCGTCTGCACGGCGCCAGGATGCACGGCGAAGATGCTGACGCCATGGGGCCTCGCCTCGAACGCCAAAGTTTCCGTAAAGCGGATCAGGGCCGCTTTGCTGGTGACATATGCAGATAGATAAGGAACAGCTACAGTTCCGGACGCGCTGGCCACGTTGATGATGCGACCCTTTTGACGGGCAATCATTCCCGGCAGCACCGCGTGGCAGCCCAGGAACGGACCACGCAAGTTGACTTCCTGACATCGCCACCAAGCCTTCGGATCGCTTTCCCATGTGGGACCAGCAGGCCCGGCCACGGCTGCGTTATTCACCAGCAAGTCAATGGGGCCCAGTTTTTCTTCCACAGACTTGACCAACGCGGCGACCTGATCTGGATCCGATACATCTGCCGCAGTGGCCATGCCCTTGCCTCCACTGGCCTGCAGCAGCCGCAGAGTTTCATTCAGATCATCCTGCCGAAGATCTGTTACCGCGATCGACATCCCGGCCTGCGCCAATCCCAGAGCAAAAGCGCGTCCCAGGCCTCGGGCTGCGCCGGTGACTACTCCAACCTGTCCCGCCAGATCATGCTGATTCATAATTTGAAGACCGCCGAATATAGTACAGGAAAGTTTGTTCCTACCGTAGAATAGCGTCTGCCAAAGGGGAGAGGCGATGCCCACTCAACCTGCGAAGAAGAAAGCTCCAGCAAAAAAACAAACCGAGTTCCCAGCAATATTTAAGGCGTTGCGGGCGATCCTTGCGCCGTATGTGGGTAAAAACATGCGGGTCGTAGACGACAAGCCAGATTATTACTGTATTGAAACCGCATTTTCCGTGATGGGCCGCGGGCCAGTCATGTTTGGCGCAGTCCGCCGGGGCAAAGGCTATGTGAGCTACCACCTGTTGCCGCTTTACATGAACCCGCAGTTGCAAAGCAAGATTTCGGCAGAATTGAAAAAGCGCAAGCAGGGTAAGGCGTGTTTCAACTTCTCCAAACCGGATGAAAAGCTTTTCGCGGAGATCGCCGAACTCACCAAGCTGGGTCTTGAGGGCTTTAGGAAGTTGAGCCAGACAGCTCCCATTGTTTAATCCCTTATAAATAGAATTTATCCCGAGCACCGCGAGGGATCGCTACCGCCACGATACTTTCTTCGGGCGTACACGCTAAGACGAACGGGAGCGGGTAGGATTCCCTCCCCTTTGGTCGGGATATAAAACACTACGCAAACAGTCCGCGTAATTCATCCAGGTTGGCCCCGCTGAAATCAGAAACCACCTTGTCCGCGCCTGCTTTTTCCAGGAGTGGTCCGCGACCGTTGGCGGCGATGGCCAGGCATTTCATTCCTGCACGTTTTGCGGCTTCCACTCCGTTCACGGCATCTTCGCAGACAAGAATATCAGCAGGGCGCACGTTCATGCGGTCCGCGGCCAGGATGAAGATGGCGGGGTCGGGCTTCCCTCTGGTGACGTCATCGCCAGTTACAACGGCCTGAAACCGTTCCTTGAAACCAAGCTGCCGCAGAAGGTACTCCACACGGCCACTGCTGGCGGAACTTGCAACCGCCATGGTAAGGCCAGTGGCGACAGCCCGCGCCAGGAACGCAGGCAGCCCATCGACGAACTTGATTTCGGACACGGAATTCTTGAAGAGCGCCTCTTTTTGTGCGCCGTAGTCCTTGACTTGCTCCTCGGTGAGATTACCCAGAAAGTGACGCAGAATGTCTTCGCGTTTCTGGCCTTCAAGGACAAACTCCAGCTCTTCGTCCGATACATGTCTTCCCACGGACGTGAAGAACTTCTTCCATGCTCGCTTGTGGGCCGGATGGCTATCCACCAATACTCCATCCAGATCAAAAACAATTCCTCGTAGCATTCATTTTCCTTGACCGCCTCAAACGGTTCTTACGGATGAAGTCAGCAGTCCGGGCCATGTGGATTGGGCAGCAGTGTAGTTATCGGGAGTGCCTATGTCCAGCAGATATCCCGGAATCCTGTAGGCCGCCATTCTTCCCGTGAGCTTGGGCAACAGGTGAAAGCCAATGTCAGCCACGCAGTGTTGCGGAACAAGATCCAGCACTTGTGGACGGGCAATCATCACTCCCGAAAAAGCCCAATTGCTCTCCGGTTTGGCGGGCTTCTCCACAAAACTGCGGATGGTGTCATCTTCGTCCATGGTCACAATGCCGCAGCGAGCCGGGTCCGATACGTTGTAGATGCCAAGCGTTGCTAAGGCGCGTTTGCGGCAATGAAACTCAAGCATCTCTCCCAGATTGACATTGGTAAGCACGTCGGCGTACAGCACAAAGAAGGCTTCCTCTCCTGCCACGAAAGCGCGATTCTCTTTGAGGGTCCCGGCGCTGCCCAGTAGTTCCCTTTCCTCGGCAACGATCGTCTGCACGCCAGTGTCCTGCATCGAGGCAAACTCCCTGACCTTTTGCGCATGCGCGTGCACGTTGATGAGAACTTCGCTGATTCCTGCCGCCCGGCAGTTTTCCAGCCATATCTGGAGGAGTGGAACTCCACGAATAGGCAGCAGGCATTTGGGGACTTCATTGGTCAGGGGACGCAAACGGGTACCGTTCCCGGCTGCAAGTAGGAATGCCTTCATCGGTCAGCTTCGACGCCTTTCGTAGAGAGCGATCAGCACAAGCAGTTCTACCGGTTCCCTCAGTATTGTTGGCAGGTCTCACTGAAAATAGCATGAAATCCTGTACGTAACGTAAGGAGCAGGTAAGAAAAAATACCTTATTACCGCGAAGCAGCATTCTACTTGCCGGTTTGACGGAGCTTCCACTGCCAGGCAGAAGAGATGATCTCTTCCAGCGAAGAGTGCTCCGGCCTCCAGCCCAGCTCGTGCATAATACGGGACGGGCTGGCGCACAGCACGGCCGGGTCTCCCGCTCTGCGCTTCTCCATGCGAGTTGGAACAGGGCGGCCTACGATCTTTTCCACCGCCTCACACACCTGACGGACTGAATAACTCTCTCCTAGTCCGATGTTGTAGGAGCGCATTCCTGGCTGATTCATCTTGCTCAAGGCACGAATGTGCGCGGCCGCGATATCGAGAATGTGGACATAATCGCGCAGGCAGGTCCCGTCTGGAGTGTCGTAGTCGTCACCATAGATGCTGAAGAATTTTCGCTCGCCCGAAGCCACCTGCAACAATAGCGGAATTATGTGGGTTTCAGGATGGTGCCTTTCGCCCAGTTCCGCAGTGGCTCCGGCAGCATTGAAATAGCGCAACGCGGTCACGCTCCAGCCATAAGCGCGCACATACCATTCAAGAGTATGCTCCAGCATCAGCTTGGTCTCGCCATACGAATTGACCGGATTTTTCGGATCATCCTCGTCAATCGGCACTGTCTTCGGCATGCCGTAGACGGCAGCTGAAGACGAGAAGACAAAGTTCTTGATTTCGGCCTGGCGAAGCACCTCCAACATGACGATGGAGGAGGCAACGTTGCGGTCAAAGAACACTCCGGGGTTGGTCACCGATTCGGCGACCAGCGCCTTGGCGGCGAAGTGAAAAACGACGTCGATCGGTTTGGTTTTCAGCAGCGATTGCAATCCTGAACGGTTGGCGATGTCCAAAGAGGAAAAAGCGGCGCCTGCCGGCACCGCATCGCGGAATCCGGTAGAAAGGTCGTCGATCACGGTCACCGAGTGGCCCAGGCGCAGCAACTCAGCGCAGCACACCGAACCTACATAACCGGCGCCACCGGTAACCAGCACATTCGCCATCAATACGCTCCCTTGCCCCGCACGACTGCCAGGGGCGTTTTCATCAGAATTTTGAAATCCAACAGCAAAGACCAGTTCTGCACGTAATAAAGCTCCATCTGGACACGCTTGGCATACGAAACGTCCTGGCGGCCATAGACCTGCCAATATCCAGTCAGGCCTGGTCTCATATCATGAAATATCCACCGGGCATCCGCAAATCTTTCCAGTTCAAGGGGGGTGATCATACGCGGCCCAACGAGGCTCATCTCCCCCTTCAGTACATTGAAAAGCTGTGGCAGCTCATCCAGGCTGAGCCGACGGATCACCCGGCCTATGGGCGTAATCCGGGGATCAGTTTTCAACTTGAAATTCTGCTCAAATTCCGCACGCAGCTGCGGATCACGCTGCAGAACTTCATCTGCATCCAAACGCATGCTGCGCAACTTGAAAGCATCAAATTCCCCCCTGGGCCCCACGACTCTGCGGCGATAGATGACAGGCCCTGCATCCTGCCATTTGACCAACAGCGCAACTACCGCTATGACCGGCAAAACCAGGAGCAGGAGTACAGCCGAGCCAAGCAGATCCAGAGCACGCTTGAGAGCACGCGCCGCATTGGTCCGGGCGGGGAACTTTGCATCCCGTGCCGGGTTGCACTCCTGTTGCGAGCGTTCAGTAGTAGCTGCCACCAGCGTAAGCTCCAGCGCGAGTGATGAGAACTACGCGCTCCGCCAAGTATAAGCGGACCCTATGTCGGCACCAGCCTGTGTTGCTATCACATTGACGTGTCACCCGCCATGGCCCCTGCGACCTTGCCACTTCTGCAAGCGACGTTGGCGCATATCTTAAATTAAGTTGAGACACCATACTACCGTGTCGAAGCGAGGGGGATTCTCCGGCCATGAACTTTCTTAGCTTCTATTTGCCAATAGCATTATTACTTGAATCAACAGAGCGGATGAATGGCTGAATTCGGCGACCCTTTAAGTAACGCCTTTAATCTCGGATTGTTCGTGCGCTCTCGACGGAAGCCACAGTGAATCTCTTGAATGTCAGTTCCCAATGCCCGCGCGACGCGAAACGGCGTGGTGTTCAAGTCCGGGGTGGTTACGTCGGCAATGGCGATGCGAATGCGAGCGGCATTCAGCAACCCAAGCAGACGGGACATTGAAAAATCATGCGTCTCTGCAACACTGCTCATTTGCAGAGGAGTTTCGGCGCCTCCCAGAAAATCAAATGCGCGGTTCCGTTCAGCGGGAAAGTAATAGAGCGCATGTTGGCGAAATGTCTTAACTTCTTGCGGACAAGACGGCACAGGCTCCTTCCCGCTCTGCATCAGGGCACAAAAATGGGGTCCGGTCTGGCCCAGTTCGAGAATTGCCTTCCGCAATGCGATACGCAGGTTCAGGTGCGTGCCAAGACCGAGTGCCATGCCGGGCCAGTTCTGCCCGTCGCCGCGCGCCGTGCACAAGACTGTAGGAACACCGATCCCAGCGTCTAGCAGGTAGAACTTAATAGATGCGCCTTTCCGTTCAATCTGCCGGTGAATGGATTTAAGGCCGGGTTCCAAAGCTCCTTCGACCATCAGTTCTCGTCCAGGAAGGCGACAGTACCAGGTCAGCATAAAAGCATCGCGCTCCAGCAGTTCTAAGGTGGCCCGGAAGGCTGCATCAACCAGATTAGAACCTGAGGCAAGGCCGTTGGAGGTGACCTGACAAAAGCGCTCATGCGGAGGCGCCGGAAAGTTGCGAAAGGTGGGTAGCGCCGGCATCCAAACAGGCTGGTTTGTGCCAAGCCAGAGTCCGCGTGTCCAGTGAATGGGAAGGCGTGGATCGAAGCGGGCGAACGGAAAGTCAGATTCCCGGTAGAGAGCTTCTTCGTAAAGACTTAGCCTGCGAGGATCCAACCTGTCGCCGGCCAGCCGATTTAGAGCTTCGTGCCGGAGATCATCCAATTGGTAGTGTGAAGCAGCATATAACTCAAGAGCTTCACCAATTGCACTAATTACCGCTTCAGTTGGGTCCAAGCCTTTGCCGAACCCCACTTCGCTCAGTCCAGACCGGCGCAACGCGGCGACGGCGCAGATGGGTAACCCGTCCGGCGTCCCATCTGCGGTCCCATGAGCAACACGGCTGATGATTCCAGTGGCTGGATCAATCAGACCGGGAAGCATCTGATACACCTCTGCTGGTGTGTGCGCCGCTGTAAGCAGATCCAACAATTCGGGGAGTCCCCTTGGCAGGTTATGCTGCCTTAGTTACAGGCAGGTTGCTGGCGCTGGTGATAAGTCCGTGATTCAGCGTCTCGATCGCCTTGGCTTGCTGCTCCATGACATCAAGGAAGTTAGTGGCAACTGCGACATCAGCCAAAGTCGTATAGCCGGGGTTATGAATGAGCTTGAAAAATTCTGAATCCGAGATCCGTTTATGATCCGCAAATGGCAAGCTCTTGCAGATGTTTTCGTAACGGCTGGCCAATTGTTTAATCTTTTCAGGTGTTACATTCTTGGATACAGTTTCATTCGACATTGTTTGATTCTCCTTTAAGAGTAGACGCAAGGTTGAAGTCTCTCTTGCTGGCAATAAAAAATCTGTTCAAAATTGATCACTCGCAGCAAGTCGAACACGATCAGTCTGGCGTGAAGAGTTGGCGGGTACGTGAAGAGAGAAATTGACGACCTGAAAGCCGTGAAACAGCATTTCTGATCGCATTGCTATTGCCCAATGGCTCGATGATAAACCGAGACTGTTTCCTGCGCTGCCTTGGTCCAGGAAAAATCGGCCGCCCTTTTGAGCGCCCGCTCCCTCCACCGCTGTAACTCGGCAGGATTACACAGCAGGCGGGCAGCCACGCCAGCCATCCCATTTACATCGAGTGGATCAAATAGCTGCGCGCCTGTCCCGGCTACCTCTGGCAGCGAGCCGGCATTCGACGTTATGACCGCACAACCGCACGCCATGGCCTCCAGGAGTGGAAGACCGAATCCTTCATAAAGCGAGGGCATCAAAAAGACATAAGCGTAACGGAACAGCCTGGCCAAGTCCGCCGCTGGAAGATGGCCAGTCTGGACAAGGTTCAACTCTCTCCAGGCATCCGGACCGCCCGCAGCCTGAAGACCGTCTGACGGACCATAGATTACGGTCTGAAACTGAGCGGGTGATTGCGTCCGCGCCAGCGTTAATACTTGCAAAGCGCTTGCCAGATTCTTGGTGCGCCAATTCCAGGCGCTGGCTACCACAACATAAGGAGAACGGATGCCGTACCGTTGCGCCAGCAAAGCCGCCTCGTCGGTGCTCCGTTGCGCGTGAAAATGCTCACGCGACACCGCATTGTGGATGACACTGATCTTTTTCGAGGGCACTTTGAGAATCCTCGCGATGTCCTGCGCTGTGTGGCCGGACACTGCGATGATTTCTCGGGCGCGTGCCGCCGCTACTCTGTATCCCGACTTGACGAGAAACTGCTTGAGCAGATTGCCAGTACGAAAGAGAAACGGGATTAAATCATGAAACGTAACCACAACCGGACAGGAGATGCGCAACGGCATGGCGTAGAACGGGCTGTGAAACACATCGAGGCGCTCCTGCCGGCAAAGCTCTATTAGCTCAATCTGACCAAGGAGAGAGTATTTGCCCGCCGGAAGCGGCACTCGCGCAACTGAATTCCCCGGGAGGCCTGGGACGGGATTCTCCGGGTCTTCAAAGATCGCCAGTTCAAAATCGGCCTGCCCAAGCGAATTTTGCATTGCGCCCTGGGATTGAAGCGGAACCATCGCCTTGAGCAGTTCGGCCACGTAGGTCCCCACTCCTGAATCGTTGTACCAGCGTGCATCAAAGCCGATTCGCATCGTGGTCCTCACGAGACCTGCTCGATTGCTCCAGCGCAACCAATCCCAATGCCATCACCAGCCAAAACAGGGCGCCAAATTGCGGGCTTACGTTAAAAAGAAAATCTACCATCCCGTGCATCAATGTCGCCGCCAGCGCACCGCCCATCCCTATGCCCACCACGCGATAGAGTCGGTCGGAACTCCTAGCCAGATTTATGGCGGCCCTGATCAGGCTCACGATCAAAATGCAGAAAGTTAGAAAGCCAATGATCCCGGTTTCCGCCAGAAATTGCAGGTAGAGATTATGGGCATCAAGTTGATTGGGCTCCATACCGGGGATGTAGTCGTTATAGAGGGAACGATAGTTGCCATAGCCTACGCCCAGGACAGGATGCTGCAGGAACATGGCGCCAGCAGCACCCCATAACGCCAGGCGCGAGACGGAGGTGGATTCATCTACCTCCTGCAAACGGGATTCAGCCGCAGCTTCCGGTTGCAGGGGAATAACGATGACGGCAGACAACACAGTGGCCAACAGGACTCGTGAAATGGCAACGCGCCGGGGCCTCAAAAAGTGGAGGCTCACCAAAACCATGCCTGCGTACGCGATGAGTCCGCCACGGCTGCCGGTGAAATAGAGCGTCGCGCAGACCATGCTGTGACACGCAACCGCCACATACCGCAGCCAGCGCTCACGGGCCAGCACCATGCTCGCGAGCGAGAAGGGCAAGATGAGATTCAGATATCCAGCCAGCGAGTTAAAGTGAAACAAGAGAGAAGTAATGCGCCCGTTCCACTCCTCCAATGCCTGTTCCTGGAGCGGATACAGGTAGTTGTACAAATCGGTATAGCCTCTTTGCCATACCTGATAAAAGCCAAACAGCGCCACCAGAATTCCAGAAAACAAGATCAGCTTGATGACATTCTCAATCTGCCCCCTAGTCTCCACCCAGCCGGAAATTGCATAAAAGAACGCCAGATAGGAAAACATTCGGGCCAATGACCGCAACGCATCCACATTCGGGCCTAAAGATGAGACCAGCAGAGTTGCCGTGAGCAGGCCGGCAAAAATCAAAATCCATTTCTTGATCCGGCTTCCCACGAACCACTGTGCCAGCGATTTGCCGCTTTGCTTGCGCAGAATGAAAACACCCACAAGCAAGACAAAGCGCAGTACCAGGGAAATATCGCGCAACCCGACTTTGGCGTTCAGGAAGGGATACCAGGGCAGTAGAAAGATTTGTGCGTAGAGAAACCATTCAAAGCGGAATACCGCAACCATGGCAAACCCGATACAGAAGGCGGCCAGCAGGGCGGCAGAATCAGAGGTGACGAGGGTCACGCTCGCCACCGCGATGGCGGCGATCAGCAGCGCTATCGCCAGCTCACCGTAGCGAACCGGCTTCAAGATGGCATTCTGAGGTGTCGGCATTCAGGATTACAGTTCTTCTCTAAAGACTGCAAGCGTTTCTTCGGCGCAACGATGCCAGTCAAAGAATGCAGCCCGTTTCGTTCCCTCTTCAGCCAGAGTTTTTCTCAATTGCTCGTCTTCCAGCATCTGTTCCATGAGCGCTGCCATCTCCTCCAATGAGCGGGGATCGAAATATCTCAACACGCCTCCGGAGACTTCCGGCAGACATGAGGTGTTGGCAGCCACGACCGGCACGCCGCACGCCATGGCCTCAACCATCGGCAGGCAAAAGCCTTCATAAAGTGAAGGAATCACTACCATGCTTGCGCCCTTAATCAGCAACGCCAGGTCCGGAGCATCCAGCGTTCCGGGAAAGACGATACGCCCCTGCTTCCCAGCACCATTGGCAGCAGCAGTCAATATTTCCTCGTACTCCCATCCCATCGCTCCGGCCAGGAGCAAATCAAAATCCAGATTCTTGTTTCGGTCAAGCAGGAGACGATAGGCTTCAATCAGCCGCTTGAGATTTTTTCTGGGCTGGATCATCCCGTGATGCAAAATGTACGGTTTCTCAATGCCCAATTTTGTGAGCAGGGTTTTCTGTAGTTCTGGATCTGGAGCAACGTCGTTGAAGACACCTTTGTCATACCCCAGATAAACAACTTTGACCTTTGATTCAGCCAATCCATAAAGCTTGAGCAAATCATTTTTCGAACACTCGGAGTCAGTGATAATTGACCGTGCCATCCTGCTGGCAAACCACAATAAAGAACGCTGGAGAATTGTCACCTTCTTTGAATGGGAGGGCATCACAACCGGGGTGACATCATGGATCGTACAAATCAGCGGAATCTTACCTACCGGCAACACGCTCAGAGTAGGCGCGAAAATCAAATCTGCCTGGGCCCGCGCAGCTGCCCGGCTGGCGCCGCCGAGCCTCCATAGCCGGTCGTGACCCAGCAGCGATGTTTGGACAAGCTGAAAGCGCTCGCTCACTTCCACCAGGCCTGCGTCGTTCGAATTTCTGGGCGAGGTAAAAAGGCAGAACTGCACCTCGGGGCTTGTCCGGGCAATCTTCTTGAACTCAGCAATCAGGCTCTGCGCATAGACATAAGTGCCCTGATACCGGAACCGGCTGGCCAGAACCCATGAATCGATGGCAATTTTCAAATCGTGCGCTCCGTTCATCTAAGCACTCGGCAATCAGCATTCAGTCCGCGAGACATTTTAGGTTGAGAGTGTACATTGACGTCGGTATGGTCACGTGGCATTGCCTACGGATATCTGCCCTTTTAGCACTGCGAGGGTTTCTTCGGCGCAGCGACGCCAGTCAAAATCGCTCGCTCGCGCTCGCCCTTCTTCCGCCAGTTCCGTTCTCAAATCAGCATTCTCCACGGCTTGTTCGATACAGGCGGACATCTCCTCAACGGACTCGGGATTGAAATACCTGAGCACTCCTCCGGAGATCTCCGGCAGACAGGAGCTGTTGGCCGCGATGGTAGGCGCACCGCACGCCATGGCCTCAATCATCGGCAGACAGAAGCCTTCATACAATGAAGGAAACACTGCGAGCCACGCACCTTTCAGCAACACACTCAGTTCCTGATCGCTCAGCGCGCCAGTCAGAATCACCCTACCTGCGCTCATCTTCGCCGCCGCGAGCACCTCTTCGTATTCCCAGCCAAGCGGCCCCGCTAGAACAAGATCGATCTCCAGGCTGCGGTTGCGCTGCAGGAGCGCGCCATAAGCCTGAATCAACCGCTTCAGGTTCTTGTTTGGCTTGATCACCCCGTGGTGGAGAATGTAGGCGCGCTGAATCCCAAGTTTCTGCTTGACGGCCGTCTGCAACCGCAGATCGGGCGGTGAACCGTTGAAATATTCCGAATTGTGGGCGAGATGCACCACTGACACCTTGGATTCAGGAATGCCATAGGCTTGGACCAGGTCTTTTCTGGAGCAGAAAGAGTCGGTGATGATGGCGCGAGAGAATTTTGCGCACCACCACAGGCAGAGCCGCAGGGTGTTGCTGATCCTGCGTTGCTTCCAGGGAAATAAAAGTGGAATCACATCATGAATTGTGACCACCGCCGGCGCACGATTCCCAATGTACAAGCTGGTGCAATGCGGGCTGAAGACCAAATCCGGGCTTTGTGACGATGCCAGCGTGCAAGCTCCGCCAAACCGCCATAGACGGCTATGTTTCAATAACCCGGTCTGCCTGGGCCGAAAACCTGGCGCTGGTGCGAACGCGTTAGCATCATTGTCTACCTCGGCGGACACATACGGGATGATCTCCAACCCAAACGATGGGGCCAGCTCCCTGAAATGCTGCAGCAGCTTGCTGGCATAGACATGAACGCCATGGTTGCGCGCGTGTGAACCCAAACACCAGGTATCAAACGCGATTGTCATGGCTGTCCTTTTGCAGCCGTTCGCGGCTGTGCCTTGGGGCTGCTCGATTGCGGTGCTCATGCGTATACAGCCTTGGGCGTCGTGTTTCCAGCCGATTGCTCGTACACGGCCAGCGTCTGCACAGCAGTCTTGTCCCAGTTAAAACGCCGGCAATTCCGGCGCCCTTTCTGAATCAACTCGCCTCGCAAAGCATCATCCGAGAAAACTCGCAGCAGAGCGCCTGCGAACTCTTCAGGATTGCGAGAGTCTGCGTAGAGCGCCGCATCGCCCGCCACCTCCGGCAAGGACGTTTCGGGCGAGCAAACTACGGGTGTACCGCAAGCCATGGCCTCCAGCACGGTAAAACCAAATCCCTCGTAGAGCGATGGACAGGCATACACCCGGGCGGCGGAGTACAACGCCGACAGCTCCGAATCGTCAACGTGGCCGGTAAACACAACCTGTCCGGCAATGCCTAATTCCAAGGCGAGCTTCAGTAATTCCGCTTTCCCTTCGTTCACTGGCCCAGCAATCACCAACTGCGCGTCTACACAGCCCGACCTCAGTTTCCGAAAGGCTCGCAGCAGCCCCGCATGGTTTTTTCGGGGCTTATAAATTCCGGCGTACAAAATGAATTCATCGCAGATCGAATATTTGCGGCGCACCTGGCCAAGCCGCGACGAATCTGTAACCTGTTGAAATGCAGCGCTTACGCCGGGATAGATCACTTCTATCCTGGCCGGATCAACTCGGAGACGGCGCACAATATCTGCTTTTGAATACTCCGAGTCGGTGATGATGCGGGCGGCCATGCGGGTAGCGGCACCCATCATTCCCCGGTAATAGAGGCGTCCAGCCCAAGAAGCCAAGTCTTCTTTACAGGCGAGGTAGATTACATCATGAATGGTGACCACGGCGGGGCAAGGCCGCACTAACGGGAGCAGGAAATGGGGTGAGTGGAGCAGGTCAATCTTGTGCAAACGCAGAATTCGAGGCAAATCCAACTGTTCGCGAAGCGAATAGTACCTGGAGGAGCAACAGCGTTTTTGAGCGCGACGCCCGTCAATTGAAACCGCGTCCTGCGCATCAGGCGGCAGGACGAGCAGGAATTCATGCTCGGATTCCTGCGCCAACACAGCGTCAACCAGACATTGCATATAACGGCCAATGCCAGGATTCTTGATTCTGCGGAGATCAAAGGCAATTTTCATGAATCCCGGAATTCATTCAGCTGAGCCGCCTGCAGCCGCTGCCTTTGGCGGGTGGACAGCCAATTTGGCCTGTACGGCCGTGACAATGGAATGGGCGATGGAGTGGTGCACGTCTTCCACCACCCGAATGTTGTCGCACGGGACCACGGCACAGATATCGCAAAGGGCTTTCATCTTTCCACCACCGTAACCAGCCATGCCCACCGTGACCGCGCCGGCCTTCCGCGCAGTTTTCAGGGCCTCAAGGATGCTCGGCGAGTTGCCGCTCCCGCTAATGGCAAAAACCACGTCCCCCGGCTGCACAAAATTCTTGAGCTGTTCGGAAAAAACATGCTCATAACCAGCATCGTTCGCCCAAGCCGTCAATAACGGGACATTGTCTGTGAATGCCATCACCTTCAACCGGCGGGCTTGCCCGTTCACAATGGTTCCCTTATTCAGGTCGCACATCACGTGCGATGCAGTGGCCGCGCTGCCACCGTTGCCAAAGACAAAAATCATGCGGCCTTCCTCATACGCCTGCAGGATCGCAGAAATAATCTGCTGGAGGGCCGCATACGGAAGCTGCGGAATAATGCGGGTGAGAGTCTGGAAATACGCCTGCACTGAAAATTCCGCCGGAGTTGCCAATCTGGAACTCTCGTTTTCGGTTCCGCGTTTCATCTTTCGGATGTCCTTTCAGTTTTCCACTGCACTCCTGAGCAATCAGCATTCAAAAATCAGCATTCAGTGCGCGAAACATCCCTGACGGAAAAAATGCAGCGTCGCCGGCATGCTGATTTACAACGTCCGGCTTATGCCAATTTTTCTCATCACTACGCTCAAATCCGACTTTACTTCGGCCAGCAGCAAGCGGCGCGAATCATCCGGCGGAAGCTGGTCCCATTTTTCTTTTTCTGCCACCCACCAGCAGCCCAGCACGAGAGCGACAAAAACGCTGAGTCCCACGATCAGGCTGCGAATTGGGCTGCTCTTCTTTTCCGGAACATTGGCTTCATCCATCACTCGAACTACAGGAAGCTCTTTGGCTTCCTCGACTCTTGCCAGTTCGTATTGTTGGGTCAAAAAGTCATAAATCGTCTCCTGGGTCCTGGCTTGCCGATAGAGTTCCTGATAACGGTAGCCGAGCGCCGGCAGGGTGCGGATGGAAGGAGCATCGCCGCTGGCCGGCGCGTCATTGGCTTCACCGGGGGTCGTATAGTTGCCCACCATCTTTTTCAGCTGCGACTGCAGTTCGGCTACCCGGGCCTTCAGTGTGCGCACGCGAACATTGTCCGCAGAGTAGATCTGCTCCAGCCCCTTCAGTTCCGACTCGCTGCCTATCAATTCACCCTGCAGCCGGGCGGCTGCGTCCATCATGGTGCGGCTTTGCTGCTGAACATCCATCATGGTGTGCTTGCTGGAGAACTCGCTCAATTGCAGGGAGGCCTGATCCAGGTCCTGCCTGGCTGACTTCAACCGAGCTTCCAGGAATTCACGCTCACGATGGGCCGCGGAGGTATTCAAGTCTGCCGCCACCCGGTTCATCTCCTCTATATAGCTACGCGCCAGCAAGGCTGCGAATTTCGGGTCCCAATCAGTCACCGAAAGGGTGATGACCCCGCTCTTCTTCTCCTCTTCTATGTCCGTGCTTCGATCCAGCTTCTTGCGCGCGTCCTGGTAGTACTTCTTCCTGTAATGAGCGCGCAGATCGAATCTTTCCACCAAACGATCCTGGACGGTCCTGCTCTCCAGTACTGCCGTAAAGAAGGCTCCTGGAGTCTTCAGACCCAGCAGGCTGGAGGGATCCAAGCCCAGTCCCAAGCCGGAGCCGCCGCCAGCGGTCGCTCGACTCATCAACCCCGAGAGCATCGAGTTGCTGGTCTGATTGTCCGGAACGACCAGCTTGGCTGTCGATTTGAAGCGCACCGGGATTATGAAAGCCACCGCCGTTGATAGAAGCGCGGAGACCCAGAAAACGCGCCACAGAAACCGGCGATGCCGCCACCACAGCGCCAGCCAGGCTGCCATTCCCCGCTGGACGGGCGGTTCTGGCGCAAGCTCTCGAGGGAAAGAAGGCTCGTAGGGCGGCGCTATGGCTGGTCTTCTACTTTCCACCGTTCAGTCTCCAGTGTGGCCAGTACGTGAGTTGCAGAGATGCGGAGAAATCATTTTGCTTGTTGCCCAGCAAGGGCCAATTCCACCATTCATATTGCACAAAGCTCGAGAGCGATACGGCCTTGTTGAAGCTCCACTGGGACTGCACATAGACATCCTTCAAATGTCCCCCTTTCAGGAAGTCCGAATCGGTCTCCTCACTGCGGTATCCAAGCCGGACAGTCCTGTCTGAGGCGAACCAGTATGTGCTCGCTCCCCGGACCGCAATCCCCTGACGGCCCACCGTGGCGTTCCCCATGATATTCCCTTTGTTGGTGTAACCGTCCAGATAGCGCGTGTTCCAGTAAAAAAATCCGCCGCCCACGGGTTGAAGGAAATCCTGGACATTGGTGTAGGCCGCTTCCACCCGGAAATCAAGTTTGGGAAGCTTTGGCAGTTGCGGTATGTAAAAACCAGGATTGTGAGCCGACTGCTGAGGATAGCCAAGGGGGGAAATCTCGTCTTCAGTGAACGAGTCATCATAGAGCACCAGCCACTTGCGTAAACCGGGGATGTGATAGCTGAAGTCGACGGTAGAGCGCCTGTCTCCCGGATCGTTGTTCCGGCCTTGTCCATTGGTGGCAGAGAGCAATGAATTTTTGGTTGTGCCCAATGTAATAGGAAAATTGGGGCCGCCCCACAATCCGGTTTTGCCTATGCCAAACTCAAAATTGGGTGTGGGCTTGAAGGTGACCTTCTGCCCGTTGATCATGGGCTGCCGCGTAAGACTCCGGCCCAGGGAGACTGCGATGTTGCCATCCTGCGTATTCACAAAATGCTGGCCTGTGAGTTTGCCTGCAAATAGCTCCACCCGGTACGGACCGAAGAGGCTTAGAAAGCCCGGCAATTTGCGCGGAGATGTCTGGCTGACGCGGAACATGTAAATGGGTTCAGCATTGTCACTGAACAAAAAAGGATCCTGCGTTGGCCCCAGCCAAAGGCTTTGTTTTCCAAAAGATGCCTGCCATCCATTCAGGTTTAACATCACATAGCTATCGAGCAGACGAAACTGGTTGAAGGCGGCCACCGGCGATGCCGGCTGCACCTGCGGTTTGGCATCCGCGAACTCGATGGCGTTGACTACGGGCTGTGAAAATCCAGGAGCCGTGGGCGCGTGCTCAAATTCACCGCGCACGTAAAAACCCAAGGCTCCAGCCGAGGCGCTGCTGGAAAATCCGGCGATGCCGTTGGTCCCGCGCTGGTAAGGGCGGCCGTAATCATTCACAATGGTCTGGCCAAAATGGTAGCCATCGGTCAGCGGCTGGCCGGAGATGGCGGTCACGCGGGCATAAACCGAATCGATTCCAGCATAGTTTCTCTCGTCACCGCCCAACTCCCGTGCAAATTCCTTGCGGAGGACGGCATAGAGTCGCGCCGCTTCGTTGGGCTTGGAATCGTCCATCAGCTCGGACGACCCAGCGCCGGCTTCGGCTTCTGCTTCTGCCTCTTCCAGCAGACGAGCGCATTCACGCCGGGTCCACGGCTTCATTCCTTCCATGGCACTGGGTACAAGACCCAGTGCGGCCAGCCGGTCAAACGCCGGGTAGATCCAGCTATCCAGCGGAACGTAAGGGGAGGAGATACTCTCAGTGGAGCGAGCTTCACCGGCCGCCTTGTCCGAATGAAACGTTCCATAACCCGCGCCACCCAGTTCCGGATCGTGATGCTTGGCGTAAACTTCGCGGCCGATCATCCATCCCAGGGCGCTTCCCACGAGCACGTCACTAGGAAAGTGTTGCTTGCCTGTCACCCTGGTGACACTCACGCCGGTGGCCAGGCCGTAGGCCAGGAATTGAGTCAGAGGACCGGGATACTCATGCGCAACCACGCTGGCGATGGCCCAGGTGACGATCGCATGATCGGATGGAAAGGATGAGTTCACGATGCTTCCATGCCAGAATCTTCCCTGGCCCGTGCCGTCTGTGGGACGCTCGCGCTGAGTGGCGATTTTGAAAGCTTCGTCGATCAGCAGAGCGTTGATGGCGGCTTCACCCGACAAAATCCCGGTTTCCTTCTGATGATCATCGCCATGCCATAGACCCAAAAGATAAAGCCCGCCAGCGCCACCTACGGCGGTTCCGAGCCCCGCGTTAGAGAGTGCGGATGAGTGTCTCGCCAATCTGCCGGTGGTCGAAAGTCGTGACGAGAGTTCGCTATCAGCGCTGATCAATCCGGCGGTGAGCCCGGCAACCGGGAGCAGCCAGTTCAGGTCTTCTACCCGCACTTTGAACGGGCTGGTCCAGATATCTTTTTGATCTTCGGCAAGATTACGCAAGAAGGTTGGAGGAG
The DNA here is from genome assembly GCA_035294925.1 of Candidatus Angelobacter sp. Lineage (GTDB taxonomy): Bacteria > Acidobacteriota > Terriglobia > Terriglobales > Acidobacteriaceae > Angelobacter. The sequence continues at coordinate 71,030 of DATGJZ010000094.1, forward strand.
AAAGGCCGGCGGAATGAGGGTTGTCGGTTTGCTGCCCGGAGGCGCATGCGGCCCACAGCAAACAAATGATGAGCATGCGTGCCCTGCGGGTCTCCGGGTTGCTCGATACCGCTACCCAGGCCTTACGGCCTGGGCTAACTTCTTTTGCGCCTACGGCGCGCGTACTTCGCGGGTCTGTGCTTCTTCTCCACCTCATGACGGATCAGGACTAAAAGCTGATGGCCACGCGTGCTGCGACGGCCAGGCCGGAAAGGACTTGAGCGCTCTCTGAAAAGAGCTTCAGCTTGTCACCGGCGGAGATCTTCTCAGGTACAAAGATGGTATCGCCGGGCTGGAGAACCGTACTGAGCACGTTCCCTGTCCACCATTGACCTGAATTCCTGCCAATCACGGAGCCATTGGCGCGCACCACAAACACTTCCTTGTGATTGCCAAGAGTGGTTGGCCCGCCTGCCTGTCTCAGGTACCAGCCCGCATGCCTGCCGGCAGCATAGGTAATGGCGGTGGGGTTGTATACCTGTCCGGCCACCAGAACAAAGTTGGGCCTGCGGGGAATGATGAGCGTATCGCCGGAACGTACTTCCACATCCACCGGCGTGTTCTCCCACTTTTCGATCTGCGTGGTGACATGAATCACCATTCGACCGCTGGGTTGAATTTGTTTCAACCGGTCAATGAGTTGTTGCCGTTGCCGGGCAATGGCCGCGCTTTCCGTCCTTCCTGTGCCATCGCCGGAGACCGACTGGGTCTGAAGCTTCTGGATCAGCTCATCCCGGTTTTTGGCGGAGAGTTGCCGAACCTGGTCCCGCTCCAGTACCGCGCCGTAGGGATATGCCTCCGGCAGGAACCCACCGGCGCGCTTCAGGATTGAGCTGAGACGTTCACCTTCCTGAATCCCATACCTTCCTGGGTGCAGAACCTCGCCGGTCACATTGATTGCCCCGCCAATATTGTTCCATCCACCCAGTTGGCGGATGGTCAAGACGTCGCCAGGCTTGAGCAGCACATCTGTATCCGGTTCGCCTGAGATGGCGCGACCGATGGGCACCTCGCGATGCTCCAGCTCGACGCGGTCGCCGTTTACGATTGCATAACTGGAGAGATCGGCAGACTCAAGATAAGCACTGCGCTTGAAACCGCCAGCCATCTTCAACAGATCGGCAGCGCTCATGCGTTCAGAGAGTGGATATTCCCCAGGCCGCAGCACCTCACCGTAGATGGAGACCTTGGGAGCATCGGCTTCATAACGGCCAAAGATGCGGATGGTGTCAAATGGTTGCAGGCCTGGGGCTTCGGCGTGCTTCTCCAGCACCTCGCGCAGATTGAAGCCGATGACTGAAGGACGGTAATCCGGCGGGCGCAGCCGGACAATCTCCGCGCGGTCGGCCGGCTCGGGCAGGAGATCATCGAACGAAGCAATAATATCGGTAACCTTGATGCCGTCGCGATAGGGATACTTGCCGGGACGGAAGACGTGGCCCTGAAGATACAAAGTCTTGTCGCTATAGGGGAGTATGGGAGTGATGGTAATAATGTCGCCATCCTGAACGACAAACTGCTTGAAGACGTTGCCCATCGCCTGCATGTCGCCCGTGTTGGGTAGCCCCAGGCTCAGCATTACTTTGCGTTCGTGAGCCTGAATGCGCTCGACCTTGATCTTTCCCAGTTCGCCGGAGACAAGCACTCCTCCTGCCAGATCGAGCACCTGGTCGAGCGTCTGCTGGCTGCGGATCTCGTAGATCGCAGGGCGGCGCACCATGCCGGCCACGGTTGCTTGCGGGCCGGTAGGAGGGACCAGGATGCTGTCGCCGGATTCGATGCGATCCTGGCCGGAAGTTACACCCTTCAGCATCAATTCATAGAGATCAATTTCTTCCACTAGCTTCTTGCCGCGATAGTGCTTCACCGTCCGCAGCGAGCCGGTATCGGTCGGGCCACCTGCCGCCAGCAGCGCGCTCAAAGCGGTGGAAAGCGAGCTGATGTCATAGGCGCCGGGGTTCTTTACATCGCCAACCACATAGGCCCGCACGGTCTTGAGCCGGCCCAGAGAGACCGTCACCGAGACATCGCGAAACTGCCGCACCAGCGCCTTCTGAATCAGGTCCTGGACCTCACCCAACGTGCGGCCCGCAACCAGAACTCCTCCCGCCTCTGGCAGCACCACACGCCCCTCGCGGTCCACCACAGCTTGCAACCGTTGTGAAGAACTTCCCCAGTACTCGATCACCAGCTGATCTCCGGGACCGAGCACGTAGTCCGAACTCACGGGAATGTCCATGGAGGTCTTGTCTGAAACTGTGCTGTTGCGGAAGAGTGCTGCGCCAAATCGCTCCAGCTTCGCCGGATCGGCTATGGATTGGGTATAGAGGTCCTTCAGTACCGGAAGGTTGTGGTAGGGATAGTTGTTCTGCTCGGGATTCGCATGTTTCTTCTGTTTTTCTTCAGTGGCAGCAGTCTTATCCGGTGGGGCGGGTTGGGTTGGACTCTTGAGTTCTGTCGCCGGCTTCTGCGGGGTTGGGACCGAAGGGGTTTCCTGTTCCTCGGGATTCTCCGGACCGTAGCCACGTTTTTTCAGCTCATCACTGACCGTGATCCGGACGCGGTCATCGGAGCGAATCTGGGAGAAGAGACGGTCGTCAGTGATGTCAGCCTGAGTGACGGCGTAACCACGGTCGCGCAACGAGGTGACGATCTGGGCCTTTGCGTCGGCCAGCAGGTCAGGATTCTCCTGGAGGATCTGAATAATTTGTTCGGCAGGAAGAGGGGCTGAATCCTCCTGTTGTTGCGCCCGTGAGATACCTGAAAGAAGCAAGCAACAGACCGCAAAGACGCACGACAAAGTGGAGGGCACGCAAAAGCGCGGTGAGAGCCGGGAGATTTTGCTCATAAACGAGAGTTCTGCTTTGCAGGCTGCAGTAGGGGCGCCCGGTCATTTTAAACAGAAAAGCAGCTCTTAGCTATTGGCGCTTGGCCGTTAGCCGAAAGGCCGCGACCCAGGTTCTTGAAAACCCTGAGTCATCTAAGGCGGTGTGCATAAATAAGTACTTCAACTGAAAATTACAATGTGATAGCGTTTGCGAATGGTGATGTCTGCGGCAGGCATTCGGCGGCGTTACGCGGAATTATCGCCTGTTTTGGATGAACGCGGACGGCGTCGGTT
>DATGJZ010000095.1:0-11280 GCA_035294925.1 Candidatus Angelobacter sp.
GGCCTCAACAACAAAGTCAAAGTCACTATGAGAAAATCTTACGGTTTTCGCACCTTCCGCATCACCGAACTCGCGCTCTATCACGTTCTTGGTAAACTGCCCGAACCGACACTCACCCACGATTTCTTCTGACGAATCAAAATTAATATCAAAAATTCTCAAGGCGGGATTGCTCTCTTGACGGCCTTGTTCGGCCTTGTACTGCTCTCTGCAATTGCGGTAGGTCTGGTGTATCTAGCCAATACCGAAACCATGGTCAATTACAACTACCGTAATGAGCAGGTGGCGTACTTTGCCGCCAAAGCAGGGGTGGAGGAAGCCAGAGACAGGATGATGCCGGCCAACGCCAACTACTTTGGGGCCGGTGCAATTCCCATCGCCCCGCCGGGTGGAGTGGGTGGGGTGCTGTATCTGTTGAACGAAGGTAGCGCGCCGGGTACAGTACAGCCATGGACACTCGGCAACGCCTACGTGGATGACGAGCTTTGCCACGATGGTTACTCGCTAAGCGGGCTGCAGAGCACGCAACCGGACGTCCGCTGCACTACCGTGCCCAGCAGCACCGGCTGGTATACCACTGCAGCCAGCACCGCTCCCTGGAGCGGAACCGCTGCAGCCGTAGCGTACAAGTGGGTGCGGATCGCGGTCAAGGTCAACAACTCCGAACAGGATTATCCGGTCAATAGCGGTGGGGCCGCGGCCACGCAGGTCTGCTGGAACGGCGCAAATGAAAAGCTGCTCACGGCGGCCACCTGCCAGGCCATGTCTCCCTCCATGACTCCGGTATACCTGATCACCGCTTTGGGAGTCAGCCTGAATGGAGCGCGCAAAGTCGTCCAGGCGGAAGTGGCGCTTGCGCCGAGCCAGGGCTTTATCTATGGCATGTTTGCCACAGGCACTACCTGTAGTGCTGTCAACCTTGCAGGCGGAGCAACTACGGACAGTTTTACCAGCGCCAGCGGCGGAACCTACGTCGCCACCAAGACCAGTACGGGCGGAGATATAGGCAGCAATGGAAATGTGGGGATGAGCGGCGGTGTACAGGTAGGAGGTGCGATCGGCGTGCTCGCAGTATCACCCGCCACGGTGGCGGCCCAGGGAGCATGCCCTCTCAATAACTACACGACGAATGGCGGAGCCGGAATGGTTTCAAATGCGGCCAATGTTTTGAATACCCTTACTTCAGCCGTTACCCTGCCCCTGCCTCCGGCCCCCAATCCGACGCCGCCTACCACTGATCTTTCCTTCTCCGGTGGCAGCAAATCGGCCAGCCTGGTGCCTGGAACTTATGGCAACATCAAAGTGACCGGCGGCGTCACCCTGACTATGGCGCCGGGCGTCTATAACATCAATAGTATTTCCCTGGCTGGAGGCTCGACCGTGGTGATCAGTCCGGCTGGGCAAGTTGTCCTGAATGTAGCCGGGTCAGGCGCCTCCACGCCGGTTGACTTTACCGGTGGAAGCGTCTCCAATACCAGCCGGGTCGCCAACAATTTTCAAATCAACTATTCCGGAACGGGGACGGTGAAAGTTTCCGGCGGGGCCAGCAGCTATGTGGTCGTGTACGCGCCCAATGCCGCCATCACCATTCAAGGCGGCTCGGACATCTATGGCGCAATCGCCGGCAAGACGATCGATGACAGCGGCGGAGTGAACTTTCATTATGACCGCAACGTCCAGCTCGCCACCACCTCCTCCGCCGGATCTCTCACTATGATCAGCTTCAGAGATGTTGCTTACTGAGGCGGAGGGAGGAAATTCCATCTCAATGAATGGTCTGAACAGGTCGCCACAATCCGTTATAGCTGACCACTATCTCGTTTCTTCTCTCAGGCGTTGTTTCGGTGGGGGTACTTGATGCTCTGGTTCTATTTGCTTCCGATTGCAGGCGCGTTGCTGGTGCTGGGAACGGCGTTCTTCCTCCGTGTCTTTCAGCGCCGTACGCTTTTTTCCGGCTACGGCGAAATTCGAGAAGATGTCTTGCGGCTGGCCAAAGCCCTTGATGCGGAGGTTCTTCGTGACCATCAGGACCTTGCGCTAAGAGGCAGCCACAAGACATGGCCTGTATTGGTGCGCTTCTCCTCCAGGGCCACTGACATCGTAAGCATCCAGATGGGGACGCGGGCCACCTTTCAGATGTCGATTCAGGCCCGGTCCCTGCCCGTCCGGGAAGGCAAGACCCGAATCTCCACGCGAGACAGCCGGTTTGACGCCAGGTTTGCCGCCACCAGCAACAACCCCACGGAAGCCCGCTTGTTTGTTCGCGAGCCGGAGGTCATGGAGCTGACGAAGAAGCTCTGTGTTTCTTTGGCCAGCTCTTTGCGGATTTCTCACGGCCGGCTGGAGGTGGCGGAAAGCTCCTTTAGAGCCCCGGATATCTTCGGGTTCATCCTCGGACGTCTTCATACAATGGAGACGTTGGCCGGAAAACTTGGCGAGATGCCGGGTGCGGACACCATCACGATCGTGTCTTATAAAAGAAAAGGCAACCGTGTGGAGCGTGCCGTGATGGCTGTTGCATTGGCCCTGGCCCTGGTTGCTGCCATTCGCTGGCCGGGTGGAAGTGTCAAGGAGCAAGCCGCCGGATTCCATTCCTCACCGGTGGCGCCGGCAGGTATTCTACCCGCCGATGCCCTCCAAATTGGCAACCTTGCCGGCTGGCGTCTCGCCGAGGAAAGTGATTTTAGCCATGAGACGGCTTATTGGCTGCGGGGGGAAGGCGTGTTGCCCAGCGGGCGGATCGCTGTCGATCTTTCCGGCAACAATACGCACCGCGATATGGCTTATATCCTGATCGATGGTTCGCAAATGATGCGGGTTGTCCTGTTCAGCCAGGGTCTGCGGGTCTACGACCAGCGCTACCAGAGCATCGCTATTGCGTCACGCATGCCGCATTCCGGCATGGCAAGCGCAACATGGAAAGACGGCGTCTCCGCCAACGCCGATGGTGACGGACTATTGCTGGCGACCCGAGGCGATGATCGCACTTCCGGAGTGGTATTCACCATGCATGACGGCAAATTGACGTTTAACCTGCCTGCTGACTATCGAAATCTGAATTTACTGTGATCGACAGAATTCAGTTTTGCTTCTTCCCGCGCGTCGTGAGCTACAATCCTTTCCAGCGTGTCTGCCGCATTCCTGGATTCCGGTTCTCGCCGCCGATTCCGCAAACATCTCTTGCGCTGGTATGACCGCGAGAAGCGCACCCTGCCCTGGCGGGGTGAGAGCGACCCCTACCGCATCCTCGTTTCTGAGATCATGTTGCAGCAAACCAGGGTGGTGGTGGTGAAGGAGCGCTATCAGGGATTTTTGCGACAGTTTCCGAGCGTTTCCCGGCTTGCGCGGGCCAGTGAGGAATCGGTCCTGGCTGCCTGGAGCGGTCTTGGTTATTATCGCCGTGCCCGCGCTCTCCGTGCGGCTGCCAGGCACATCCACGATCAAGGCGCATTTCCCGGCGCTGCTGCCGAGTTGGCCCAATTGCCGGGCATCGGACGTTATACGGCTGCGGCCGTCTCCAGCATTGCTTTTGGCGAGCCGGTGGCGGTGGTGGATGGGAACGTGAAGCGCGTCCTGCAACGACTTTCAGGCGAAGAGCTTTCTCTTTCCCTGTCCAACGATGCTTACTGGCAGTGGGCCCAGGAATTGTTGGAGAAGCGCAGGCCCGGCGACTTCAATCAAGCCTTGATGGAGTTGGGCGCGACTCTCTGTCTTCCGGGGCAGCCTGTTTGTGGCCGCTGTCCGGTAGTTGATTTCTGTGCATCGCGTGGAGCAGGCAATGTCAGAACCCGCAACCCACGAAAGAAAGCAAGCCTCAGCTATCTTCTCGTCCAGAGACCAGGGGCGGTACTGCTCCAGCAGCGTTCCGCCAGCCTTTCACTGATGCCGGGAATGTGGGAATTGCCTTCGCTTAAGCGCCCTGAAACCAAAGGCAAAATTCCGATCCTGAAGCTCCGCCATTCCATTACCACTACGGACTACAGCATCCTGGTTTTCTCATCAGATGGAGGCAAGAAGCGCCCAAAAGGCGCATGGACGCCTCTGCGCTCCATCAACCGTTTGCCTCTTACCGGATTGGCGCGCAAGATCCTGGGCCGGTTGCAACTCCTATCCTAGGCCGATCGTTTTTTTCCGGCTTGTTAGAATAGACCCTTGGGAGGGGACCATGGCTGCGATTGAAGCCGGAGTTGCCGCACCAGAGATCAAATTGCCCTTAGTAGACGGCCGTGAATTTTCGCTGAGTCAGGCGCGAAAACGGGGACCGGTGGTGATCGCGTTTTTCAAGGTCAACTGCCCGGTGTGCCAGTTTACTTTTCCTTATTTAGAGCGCATTTATAAGACTTACAGCGGGAATGCCAGGTTCACCTTTGTCTGTGTCTCCCAGAATGATGCTGCGGATACGGAAGAGTTCAATCGCCAGTTCGGCGTGACTTTTCCCACCCTGCTCGACGACGCGCGCAAATATCCGGCGTCCAACGCCTACGGGCTCACGAACGTCCCCTCGATTTTCCTTGTAACCCCTGAAGGCGAGGTGGAGTTGTCCAGCGTCGGCTGGTCCAAACAAGATATGGAAGAACTCAATCGCAGGCTGGCTGAGATCAGCGGCTCGACGCCCGCGCGGCTGTTCAAGCCAGGCGAGCAGGTGCCGGATTACAAGCCCGGTTGAGAGTCCAGGAATTAATCCGCCAGGTGGCGGAAAGAATCAATTTAGTTTTCAGTATTTAGTATTCAGTACTTTGCAGAAAGTTTTTTCCTTGCTTCGCGAGGAACGGAAATAGCAATTCACAACTTCAATCCCTTAGAGGTTTTTACCGCGGTCGGGGAAGGCCCTGCTTTGCCTAAATACTAATACTTTATGCGTTCACTGCTGATTGCTACGGAGAAGACATGAAACCAGTTGTTGCTGTTCTGTTGTTGGCCGTTGCTTCGCTGTTTGCGGCACAAACCGATGCTGGCTTGCCTGCCTCCGCGCAGCAGGCCATGAATGCCATTGATTCGGAGAAGATACGCGCCACGGTTAAATATTTGTCCGATGACGCGCTGGAAGGACGCGGTACGGGACAAAAGGGCGGCGACAGGGCCGCGGACTGGATTGCGGATCAGTTCAAAAACTACGGTCTGCAACCGTCAGGCGAGAGTGGCTCTTTCTTCCAGGACGTGAAGTTCTATGGGATAAGGACCGACCAGCAGAAGACGCAGTTTGCCTTTCTTCCCAAGTCAGGCGCGCCGATGACATTGAAGTTCGGGGACGATTACGTTGCCACCGACGAAACTCATTCTGGCCAATCGCAAATTGACGCGCCGTTGGTTTACGTCGGCTATGGAATCAATGCCCCCGAGTACCGCTGGGATGACTACAAAGGCGCGGCCCTTAAGGGCAAAGTCCTGCTCATGCTGGTGAATGAGCCTCCTTCAGACGATCCCAACTTCTTCAAAGGCAAAGCCCTCACCTATTACGGACGGTGGACTTACAAGTATGAAGAGGCTGCGCGGCGGGGCGCGGTAGGCGTCATCCTCATCCACAAAACAGAGATGGCCAGCTACGGTTGGGAGGTTGTGCATAACTCATGGGGCGGTGAAAGTTCGTTTCTGCAGGATGAGAAAGAGCCCAAGCTGAAGTCGGCGGGATGGATACAGCTTGATGTTGCGCGAAAGCTGGCCAAGGCCGCGGGAATGGACCTGGACACCATGATGAAGGACGCAACTTCCCGCAGCTTCAAGCCGGTAGAGCTGCCCATTACGGTGAAAGAAACGATCGTGAGTCATGTGCGCCCGTTTTCATCGCGCAATGTAATCGCCAGGGTTCAAGGCTCCGACGCCAAGCTGCGGGACCAGGCCGTAATCTATACCGCGCATTATGATCATCTCGGCATTCATCCGGATGAGCCCGGAGACAACATCTACAACGGCGCGGCTGACAACGCGACCGGATGCGGCATTCTTCTGGAATTGGCGCGGGCCTTTGCCGGAGCAAAAGAAAAGCCGAAGCGCACGATTCTGCTGGCCGCCGTGACCGCGGAAGAGCAGGGCCTGTTAGGCTCAAAGTATCTGGGTGAACATCCCCCCATTCCGGCGCGCAACATCTCACTGGATCTCAACTATGACGATGTGCAGCCCTTTGGCGAACCTCAGCAGGTAGTGGTTTCCGGCTCTGAGAGGACGACGATCTACCCTCTGGTCCAGAAAGTAGCCAACGATTTTGATCTCAGCATCCAGCCGGACAACCTCCCTGAAGCCGGCCATTACTATCGTTCGGATCACTTCAGTCTGGCGCGGGTGGGTGTCCCATCCTTCAGCGTGAATGAAGGAGTGCTCTTCAAGGGCCATGACCTCGCCTGGGGAGAGGAAAAGGACCGCGATTATGTAGCCCACCGTTATCACCAGCCTTCGGATGAGTACCGTCCGGAGATGGACTTTACCGCCGACGCCAAGATGGCGAAATTCGGCTTTGCCATTGGCTGGCGCGTGGCTAATCTCCCAAGCCTGGTGGCCTGGCAGCCAGGTGACGAGTTTGAAAAAGCCCGCAAGAAGTGACAGTTTTTGTAGTTTATCCCGAACCCTGAGCTTGCCGAAGGGGAGGGAACCCTGCTTCATTGCGTAGTTGCTCTGGGGCTTATGCCCTGAAACCGAATGCATGTGTGTCGTTTTTTATTCTGACTTCTGCAATAACACCTGTCTCCTCCAGCAGGGTCGCAACGGTTGAAAATCACCTCGCTTGCAACACAAGTCATGCTGAAAACAAATAACTTAGGCAGAGGCGCAACTTCGTCCGCCGCGAACGAAGTTGATTTCATAGGCTTTCTCGGCCGCAGGCCCTGGGTGACAGACGATTCAATCCCGGCTAAACGCGGTGGCCGACCGGTGACTGGCCACTAAACCTGCCCGGTTGTGGAGTTTACCCCTCAATCACACTCTGGCCTTGACCGATACATTACTTAGGTAAAGCGGGGCCCGGCCCGGAATCTGATATAAAGGGCCTGTTTCCCCCAAACCTCCGTCGTCTGTTGCATGCCATTCCCATTTCTTCAACGCGGAAGCCTGACAGAGTCTGCACGGCAGCTCTCATTGTCGAGTTACGTACCTTCCATCGTTCTGGAGAACCTGGTTGCGGGAATCGACAACATCCGCCATGACGTCTTCATAAGTCCCAAATTCAGCGAAATCACGCGTTCCCACATTTTTAAGCTGATCGTGAAACACGGAAACGTGGAAGATCTCGCCCAGGAAGATTCGCTGGCTTCGCCCAGGGGCATAGCCCGCCCGAATGGGCGTGTGGGCGGCCCGCAGCCTGCTAAAGGCTTTGACCCTGCGGACTTCAAACGCCTGGTTGGGGAATTGCACATTGCTGCCCTGAACCGTGCCAAGATTGATGACAATCCCTCCCTGGATTTGTTGTTTCGGTTGGCAGTGCTGAAGTTTCTGCGCTCAGAGCTCACCAACCAGTACAACGCCGCAGCCGAGCGTTGCCGGGCGCGAATCAAGCAGTACGAAATTCCCCGGCAAGCCACTCCTGCCAGGGGCTTGCAGGCGCGCGAGCGTTTTGCCAGCTTCCAGATCAACAAAAAGGCGGTTCTGCGCCGTGTGGGGCAGGATTTGTTCCTGACCGTCCGTGACGTGGAGAAGGAAGCGCTATCGCGGACCAGGCGCTCTCTCTTCGGAGATACCGGCGTGGCATCCTACGATCTTTTCCTGAACCGGCTGATCTTTACCGAGGATGGCCGCGATGATTATCTCAATGCCGAGCACTACGTGATGTTGGGCAACTATGAGCGCGATCCGGACCGCTTCCAGACACTGCAGCAGATTGCCGGCCAGTTTTTGAAGTCCTTGAGTGTTGTAGGCGACGAAGAGGAGGAGATTCAGGCGCTGCTGAATGCTCCGGAGAACGCTCAGGAAATCATGGCCGCCGGCACTCCGGACGATGCCACCCCGAAAGGCAAAATTCAGAAAACGCTTCTGCATGCCTGGGTTGACATGCTGGAGCGGGAGAATGTGATTGACAACGTGATTGCAGCCTACGAAGTGGTGCCCCTGCTGAGCCAGTATTCCCCGCCCATTAATCCTCAGCAGCTCAAGAATGCGCTCATTTCCCGCACCGAACGCAAACGCGTAGAGACCCTTCTGGAAGAGCAAGGCAAGATCTCGCCGGAACATCTGCACTCGGCGGTGAAAAAGGTGGAGACCTGCAAAGGAGCGGAGCGGGCGAAAACTGCGGGCCGGTTCTTCAGCGACTTCAGCCGCTACCATCGCGACCTGCGGCGGATGGAAGCAGTGCTTTCCGCGCTGGACAATGTGAATGTGATCGTCAACGAAAAATTTCGCGAGCTCTCCGCCATCAACAATACGCTCTACGAGTTCCTGCTGCCGGAAGAACAAAAGCCATCCGAGGACCGGGTCATTCATCATGTGGTGCTCAAGGCGGACATTCGCGAATCCACCACCGTAACCCGCACCCTGCTGGATCGTGGGTTGAATCCAGCTTCTTATTTCAGCTTGAATTTCTACGATCCCATCAACAAGCTGCTGCCCAAATATGAAGCCATCAAGGTATTCATCGAAGGCGACGCCGTTATTCTGGCCGTCTTTGAGCGCGAAGGCGAACCCGGATTGGGAGTGGCCCGAACGTGCGTGCTGGCCAAAGAGATCATTGAGATTGTGACCGCTTATAACGAGCGGTCCCGCACCGCTGGCCTGCCCATCCTGGAGCTTGGCATCGGGATCTCTTACCAGGACTCCGCGCCTCTATACCTGATGGACGGCACTCAGCGCATCATGATCTCTCGCGCGCTCAACGAGAGTGACCGGCTCTCTTCCTGCAATAAAGGTATGCGCCGCCTGCTGGAAAATCTTGAGTTGCTGTTCAACGTCTTTGCCTTCAAGACCGTGGAAGATGAAGATACCGGCGGCAATCCCGATGAGTTTCTGCTGCGCTACAACATTGGCGGCATTCATATCAATGAAGAGGCCTTTCAGAAACTGCGGACCGAGATTTCCTTGCAAGCCTACGATATGCAGGTGCCCATGATCTGGGACCGGCGCAAGGTGCGCCTCTACAGCGGCGTTGTTCCGATCGGGCAGGGATTGTTTCACAAGATTGCCATCCGTGAAGGGCAGGTGGCCCATATTGATGCCCGCGACTTCGCGCTCAAGCGCTACACGGAACGGCACTACTACGAGATATGCACCAATGCCAAAATCTATCGCGCCCTGGAAGACGCTCAAGTCTCCGTTGCAACAGCTGGATGACACGGCTTAAGCCAGGCTTTGGGCAATTTTTGGCAATCCCCTTCTGATTCGCTGCCAACTGATCGTGGGTCTCGCTCTTCCCTATAACTGTTAACCTGACCCTGTTCTTCAGAAGGCTCTCCTGGGCGCGCGGAAGGGAATTTTAATTACTGCCTCGAGATCAACCGGAGCGCCATTCTTGGTTCCTGGGCGGAAATGCCATTTTTCCAGTGCGTCACGCGCATTCCCGTCAAGCGTGTCATCCAGTCCTTGCAGCACCTTCACCTCGCCTACCGTGCCATCACTATGAATCACGGCGTAGAGAATCACTGTGCCTTCAATACGGTCCCGCATTAACGCGGGCGGGTACGCGGGGTCTACTTTACTCAGAGCGACGGGAGCGCTTAGGTCATCACCTGCGGCTCCTGGCTCCGGATTCCTCTCTGCAAAGCGGATGATCCAACTGCTCCCGGCTGCCGAGGTCAGGTTCGGCATGCTTAATGCCATGGAGTAAGATTTGCGATCGCCAAAAACCTGGTTCTCAATCTTTCCCGCCCCTGGCATATTCCGGCCCGTGTCAGCCTTTGCTGGAGGCCCTGCGGGCATGCTGGGGGCTGAAACTACCACGCCGCCGGCAACTTTGTTGGGTGGTGCTGCGATAAAAACATTGCTGGAAGAGTTGCTCCCATCTTTATTCCCACCGGGCGAATCCTTGCCGTCGGCTGCTATTTCCGGCCGGGCTGTGGCGCCGGGATGTCCCGTGGGGCCGGCCGCAAACTCTCCCTGGCGGTTGCCTTCCGGAATGGTCATGGGGCCACTGGGAGCTACCGGTTGTACATTCGTTACCAGCAGTTGACCCATTTCCTGCGCCTGGGATTTGCCTGTGCCTTGCGCTACCGGTTCAGCGGCTGGAATGGGCGCTTGCGTCTGTCCGGATTGTGGCGGCTGCTGGCCATTTGCAGCCTGCTGTTCCGGTACCGGCAGCTGTGGTGCTTCAACGTTGGGGGCATTCATGGCCAGGTTGATGTCCCCCGGCCTGCGTTGGACGGCATTTTGACTGGGAGGCACAGCAGCTTGCGGTTCTGCCGGCAAATGGACCGCTGCCAGGTTTCTATTCACCGGCGCTTCTGGCGGCGCAACCGCTTGCGGTTGGGCAGGAAACTCCAGCGCATCCAGCTTGCGCTGCGCCGGCTGTTCCATCGGAGGAACCACGGGTGGCGTAGTGAGAGGAAGCTGCCGCATAGGGTGATTGGCGGCCACAGGCGCAACCGAAGGTATAGGTGTCCAGACCACGATATTGGGCAGCGGAACATCCTGACTCAGCAGTCTGGGACTAACCGGATTAACAATTGTCTGCCGGGTGCTCTGGTGGTTTACATGAATTGAGACAATCTCCTGGGGCGCGTAGGCCGGATCAGCTTTTTGCGCCACGCGCCGCTTCGGCGGTTCCGGCTTCTCCGCTTTATTTACCGGAGGAAGATATTCTGAGATCGCATAGTTCTCAATGTGCCTGGAATCTGCAAGCTCGTCCGGCAGAACATGCGGTTGACTGAGCCAAAGCAAGGTGAGCCAGTAGACTGCGGCCACTAGCGCGGTGTGCAGTGCGAACGATTCGGCTATGCCCAACCACGGCGCGGGACGGTCGACCAGCGCATCTGCCCAGTATTCTACGGGCTTGGCGGTCACCCAAACCTTGGGAGGCGCAGGACGGAACAGGTCAGCCACGTTGCGCAGGAATATCCGCAACCATGGCTCGGTTTCTATCACGAGCTTCAGGCTGAAATCAGATCTGGATCCCGTCTTCTGCTGGCTCGCATTCGGTTCAGACTGCATGGGCATTGAACTTCGGGGGCAAGTAGAGGAGATTATATCCCAGGAGAGCGCTGTTGGCCCTTTGGCCTTTGGGTTCAGAGCCTTAGGCGGTGTGCATAAATAAGTACTTCAACTGAAAATTACAATGTGATAGCGTTTGCGAATGGTGATGTCTGCGGCAGGCATTCGGCGGCGTTACGCGGAATTATCGCCTGTTTTGGATGAACGCGGACGGCGTCGGTT
>DATGJZ010000096.1:0-70549 GCA_035294925.1 Candidatus Angelobacter sp.
CTGTTTCTGCTTCCCCTCTCTCCATCCGACTGTGAGCCCACCAACCACTTGTCTCGAACCGACACCCTCGCTTTTCGGCCCACTCACGCACAAAATCTGCAGCACTTATGGTCAGTACACAGCTTACGGACGGATTACGGAACTCTTGAGATTCAAGGTATCCGTGGCGGAGAATGGAACATCCAAAGGGACGAAAGGGACTCGAAAAACCATGGCAAAAATGAGGGCAGCAATCGTACCCAGGGCGGGCGCGGACTTTGAGATCGTGGAACGCGAAGTACCAGTGCCGGTCGCCGGCCAGGTGCGGATTCGCGTGCGGGCCTGTGGCATTTGTTACAGCGATCACTATACAAAGGACGGATTGTGGCCGGGCATCCAGTACCCGCGCGCGCCCGGGCATGAGGTGGCGGGCGTGATTGACGAACTGGGAGCAGGCGTTACCACCTGGAAAAAGGGCCAGGCCGTGGGAGTGGGATGGCACGGCTGGCACGATGGAACCTGCGCCCAGTGCCGGCGCGGCGACTATGGGCTGTGCGCCAATGGCAAGGTGTCCGGCATCAGCTTTGATGGCGGATACCAGGAGTACATGATTGCGCCCGTCGAGGCCCTGGCGCTCATGCCCGCCACCTTGGATGCGGCGGAAGCCGGACCGCTTTTGTGCGCCGGGATCACTACCTATAACTCGCTGCGCCACAGCGGCGCGCGCCCAGGCGATCTGGTTGCGGTTCAGGGCATCGGCGGGCTCGGCCACCTGGGCGTTCAGTTCGCCAATAAATTCGGCTATCGCGTGGCGGCCATCAGCCGGGGGAAAGAGAATGAGTCCCTGGCAAAAAAGTTGGGCGCACACATTTACATTGACAGTGCGGCCGCCAATGCGGCGGAAGAGCTGCAGAAGCTGGGCGGGGCGCGGGTGATTCTGGCCACGGCCCCTGCAGCCAAGCCCATGACCGCCCTGATTGATGGCCTGGGCGCGAACGGGAAGATGATTGTGGTGGGCGCCACGACAGAGCCAATCGAGGTTTCGCCCATCCAGTTGATTGGCGGGAGAAAGAGCATTCAAGGATGGCCCTCCGGAACCCCGGCAGATTCGGAGGACACGCTGCGCTTCGCTGAACTGTCCGGCGTGCGCGCGATGATCGAGCGCTACCCGCTGGAAAAGGCAAACGAGGCCTATGCGCGGATGATGAGCGGTAAGGCAGAATTTCGCGTGGTGCTCACGATGTGATCCCGCAGGAGCATTTCGCAGGGGGCCGCAGATAAAACCCAGGTTAGCCGCGAATCAACGCGAAGAACGCGAATTTACCGTATTGCAGAGATTGCAGAGTGGAGCGCGGCCGTCCTCGGCTGCGGGGGGTGACTCGCGGCCGTGTCCTCGTGGCTTAAGTGCCGAAGGCACGAATGAAAATAACCCGGCACGCCAGTGCCGGGTTTAAAGTCCATATGACGCTGAGTCCCTCTTCCGCGGGACGACTGATAGATGGTGGGCGGTGTAGGAGCGAACGCGGCAGCGGCTGCTGCACTGGCGTGATGGCAGATCCTCAGCCGTTAAGTGTCGAAGGCACGAATGAGAATAGCCCGGTACGCCAGTGCCGGGTTCAAAGTCAAGGTTGCGCTGAGTCCCGCTTCAGCGGGACGACTGAAGCACGGTGGGCGGCGCAGGAATTGAACCTGCGACCCTCGTACCCGGCTAGGCTCTCTGGAACAATCTTCAGGTCAAGCCAATGTAAAATCTTCCCGAGGTTGCGTTTTGCACAACATAGACGCTTGGTACGATGAAAGATGGTGGGCGGTGCAGGAATTGAACCTGCGACCTCATGCGTGTCGAGCATGCGCTCTAGCCATCTGAGCTAACCGCCCAAGTGAGTGATTGTTATTCTACCAAAGGCGCAGCCGGGGGCTGCTGTTCATCCTTGAATTCGTGTTTTTTCGCTTACATTCGCCATTACGGTTGGCTTGTGAGTTCGCGGGGTTGATTCTTCAACGGGTGCAGTGTAACGTGCCCACTGGATCCAAAGAGGAGACATATGATGCAGGTTTCAGCAAAGTTGAGACATTGCAGGGGATATTCCCTTGGTGTTCCAAAGCTCGATGTCGATCTTGACGTCAAGAACGTCTCAAATCAATTGCTAAACGTTCTTCACGTGATTGCGGAGGTACGTGCTGCTGCGTCTCTTCAGACATTCGACTATAGGAAATCAACATATTTTGTTGGGCACGCGCTACTCGAGTCCGGCGGTGGCCAACTTAACCCGGGACACGAGAGTAGCTGGACTATGAGCATCAGCCTAACTCCCTATCAGTTGCAAAAAATTGAAGAAATTCGGGCGAGCGGTGACCTTTGTCTGACCATGAGATTCATGTGTAATGCCGCCGAATTCGACACGGCAGACTTAACAAAACTGCTAAGATTTTGTGCCGTTGAAGTGGGAGCACCGGGGTTCTCATCAAATTACTGTCCATTCAAGATCGCGCAATCTGATTGGATGAAGATTCTTCAGGAACTCGGATATGGTGATTATTTCTTAATCGAGGTTCCGCTTCGAAGGGTTCGAGGCGGGAAGCAGATGGCAAAGGCTCTGGAACACCTCAGTCGGGCCTGGGAGCATTACGAACACGGCAACGACCGCGAAACCCTTGCCAGCTGTTACAGCGCCTTCGAATTCATTGCAAAGCAAGCAAAGTGCAAAAATCCAGATCAGAACGCATTTGAGAAGTTGTTGGGCACTGTGGAGAGCAGCGACACGAGAGACAAGCTAAAGTTTCTGATGGATTACATCTGTCGCTTTCTGCAACTCGGAAGGCATGTACAAGGCCACGAGCTTGCGCATGTGGAGCATAAGGATTCCGAGTTTGGGTTAATCCTTAGCCAAGCAGCGCTCGCCTATCTGGCCAAGAGCACCGATCACGAGACTCCGAAGAGCTAAAGATTTGTATGTTCTGCTACTAAACAGAACCCGGCTTGCCTTATTTTTTCTCTTGCATTCGTCGATGGTCATCACTGCTTTTTGCGATCCTTTAAAATCCCACGAATTGCGGGTGAAGCCTCAAACCCGGGGGACACCTGTCTGTTGAATGCTCACTCAGTGCCCCCACCAGCGCTCACAATGCCTCGCAAAGCCCGAAAGTCTTCGGACCAGGGAAGTTCAGAAAACAAAAGGGCCGACGGACAAATGTGTGGGGAGGGCTCCGCCTCTGCCGTGTTCTATTCCTCCAGCGCCAGGCTCCCATACTCCTCCGGGTATTGGGCGCGCAGGAGCCGGGCATAGGCTATCCACATCTGACGGCTCCGCAGGACGGCTTCAGTGACCCGGCGGCAGTCCCGCACCAGCGATGGCCTGAAGCGCAGCAGGAAGAGGATCCAATTGACCATGCGGTACACATGGTGGATTTGCGATAGCGCCTCATTCGTCAGGCGCTCCAGTTCTTTGTCCTTGGGTGGCGCATCACTGTAGGGTTGCCAAACCAGGTCCAAGAGAAAATCGCAATCGTTCCGAACGGCCCTGGCGATCGCCCTGCAGGAGGCCTCACGTTCCTTGCCCTCAAGCTCTTTGAGCTTCTGCAGCGCCTCAGAGATCTGCCGCGCCCTGTCCAAAACGTCACCCGATGTCTCGCTCTCGATCCGGCGCAGCTCCAACGCGTGCATGATCCCATAGGCGATGGTCAACATCGCCATGCCGATGCAGATATAGATGCTAATCGGGATTGCCATTGAGCCACAGCCTCCGTATCTCGGCCAGCGCCTTGCGGTAGCTGCCGAGCAAATAGTGGATGAGGGAAAGTTCATTCAGCGTGAGCGGCCCGCGCTCCGGTTCCGGTCTCCACAGGTAGACCGTCCAGACGATCGTGGCCGCCAGATAACTGAAGGGCTGAACTCGGGCCAGCCAGTCGCCGCACATGGTCCCCGTAGTCGCGTGCACTCCAGCTACAATGAGGCTTATCCCGGAGTGAATGCCGAGGCCGAAGACGATACCCCAAACGTGATGCCGCCAGGTGATTCCGAGCTTAGAGGCAGATATCCACACGAGCAGCAGCACGCCACACCGGAGCAGTTCGATGCTTCGATCCAGTGTCAGAACAAGCCCGCTTAGGGTGCCGGTGGGGATGTCGGGGTGCAGAACAAGGAACGCAGCAAGACCGACGAGGAGGACAGTGAGGATTGCCAACCACCGTAAGGTCTTGGGTGGGATTCTAGCGTCGGCCCCGAAGGAGTATCGGAACGCCTCTAGTATCACAGCAAAGCCAATGGTGTACTCGACAGGAGCGGAGATCCAATAGGAGTAGGAATAGACCCTTGCACTGTTGTAGGCAACGGCTGGCAGCGTAATCTCCCGCAACATGTCGAACACAATCGAGCTGAAGAAAATGGGAAACCGGCGCGTCAGCCCGCGCCGCATCATGATCACCAGCAGAACCAGTTCCGAAATTACGCTGCCAATCCAGGGAATGTAATCAACTAGTTGGAAGTGCTGCATTGAAATGACGTTTAAAACCGTCGTCAATAATACATCACTGGTGCGGCCTCAGCAATTCATTTCTGGACTCCACAAAGTGCGCCGTGCGGAGGTGGTGGAAGGC
The DNA here is from genome assembly GCA_035294925.1 of Candidatus Angelobacter sp. Lineage (GTDB taxonomy): Bacteria > Acidobacteriota > Terriglobia > Terriglobales > Acidobacteriaceae > Angelobacter. The sequence goes on from DATGJZ010000096.1 coordinate 4,576, forward strand.
ATGGAATTGGCAACCCTCCTCCTGCAAGCATCGGCCTGGTTCCCGGCGCGGTGTTCATCGAAGCCACTGAGCAAACAGTCAAAAGCGCAAACACAGCGATAGCTACACGGATCTTCATGGGGCAAAACCTCCTTTGTCAGGCCAACATTATCGCCGACGAGAGCTCCTTGACAACTCGTTGTCAAATATGACAACGTTGCTACCGACAGGATAAATTAACGAGGTATTGCGGTGAAGAGCGAAAGATTGGAAGTGACACGAGGAAGCGGGAATGTATTCCGGGACCTGCGCCGCGCAAACGCCGATGTTGAACAATTCAAGGCAATCCTGGCTGCCGAAATTGTAAAAGCCCTTGATCGGGAAGAACTGAGCGTGCGCGCCGCGCACGACCGCACCGGGATTGCGGCGGCTGACTTCTCCCGTATCCGCAACGCCGACCTCAGCCGATTCACGGTGGATCGTCTCATGTCAATCATCAATCGGCTCGGCTCTCGAGTGGAAGTGAAGGTTAAAGTACGGCGAGTGGAACCAGGCCGCCGTGCCATAGCCTGACGGGTGACTGCCGCGCGTGTCTTCGTGTGGGATAGAGAAAGCCGCGTCTACCTCTCATCAATACACACCAGCCGCTTAGCTGTGATGGAAACTTCCTGCGGATAGCCATAAGCGTTATTGATATACGATACGCCATCAACAGTGACGTTGCGATTGACGTGGCTATGCCCGTAGACGTGAATTCCCGGCCGTAGCCGCCTGATCTGGGCCTCCAGTCCGGTCGATCCCAGGACTGGATAGAGCAATCTCTTGTTGCCGGGAATGTAATTCGGCATAAGATCGATGCGCGGCAGGAAATGCGAGAACGAGATCACCGTCTCGTTCTTAACATCAAGCACTCTTTCATTGAACTGCAGGAAGTGCCTGGCAACATCGTTGATTGAAAAACGATCTGGCCAGCGGCAGGCCCGAAAATCCACCCAGGAATCCAGCAATTCGCTCGTCGGCTCGCCAAAGGAGTAGTCGTACCAGCCCAGCAAGGGAACAATCGACAGGCCGTCACAATGAAAGGCCCTCATGGACGCGCCACAGTTTTCAGCAATCTCGCGCACCTGTTGGAACTTGTCCATGGAAGTTTGATCCCCTTCATCCCGGATCACCCACAGATCGTGATTTCCGGGAACGTAGAGCACCTTGGCAAATCGCGGCGCCAAAGTGTCCAGGCACCACGCGAGCAACCGCGTAGAGTGGGATATATCTCCGGCAAGGATCAGCACATCGTCGCGATAATCGCTTGCAGAGAGATCCGCAACCCATCGCTTATTGGCTGCGTAGTCAACGTGAACGTCTGAGACAGCAAAGACTCTCATGGACTGAGCAAGAAGCATAACACCACGGAGAAACCAAGACCTACCGCAGAAATTGGTAATTGCGCAATCTGGTAATTGGGTAATTGAAAATCAAAACCAAAAGCTTCGTGAACCGCTTTTGTGCGACACTTTGACCGTAAAGCGATGTGAGGGCCAGAGGTTATGATGTTGCTCCTGGCTAAAGTGCCAGGTGCCAAATATTGCTTCGTACTAAATACTGCTTTCAGGGAGCCGAACTTATGCGTTTAGATCATCCACGAATCCTGCCCCTTCCGCAATCCGAATGGGATGGCGAAACCCAGGAACTGCTGGCCGGCCTCGAGCGCGATGGACAAGTCTTCAATATCTTCACGACTCTGGCGCGGCATCCTGGGCTCTTGCGCAGGTGGCTGGTGTTTGCCAACCATATCCTCAGCAAATCTACGCTTCCGGTGCGGGAGCGTGAGCTCGCCATCCTGCGCATGGGGTGGTTGTGCCGCGCCGGGTACGAATGGGGCCACCATGTGGCCATTGGCAAGCAAGCCGGCCTTACTGCTGAAGACGTTAAGCGGGTGGCGCAAGGTCCGGATGCGCCGGGCTGGAGCCCGTTCGAAGCCGCGCTGCTCCGCGCGTTAGATGAACTCAACACGGATTCTTTCATCAGTGATTCCACCTGGAATCTGTTGGCCCAGCGCTATAACACTCAGCAGCTTCTCGATCTCGTTTTTACCGCGGGCCAGTATAAGCTGGTCTGCATGGCGCTGAACTCTGTAGGCGTCCAGTTGGAAGAAGGCTATGAAAAACTGCCGGGAAAAACCGAATAAGTGGGCGGGGACAGACCGCACTGATAAACCTAAAGGCCAATAGCTGCGCACCAAGTTTGGCTTCCATATACTTCATTCAGCCATGGCGAATCCCGTTATCATTTTGGATTACGACTCTAACTGGCCCGCGCTCTTTCAGTCCCTTCGCAAGCGAATCGCCGATGCACTCGGTGACATGGCGGCGGCCATTGAGCACGTGGGCAGCACTGCTGTTCCTGATCTGGCGGCAAAGCCAATCATCGATATCGATGTGCTTTTGACATCGGAACCGGTGCTTCGCACGGCGATCGAGCGCCTTGCACGCTTACGCTATGTCCATCGGGGAAACCTGGGCATCCCGGAACGCGAGGCCTTCTTTGCACCGGTCAACGATCCTCCACATCACGTTTACGTTTGTCCACCCGACAGCGCCGAGTTTCGGAGGCACGTGGCGTTCCGAGATTACCTCCGCGCGCACCCCATGGACGCCAAAATCTATGGCGAGCTGAAGGTCGCGCTCGCCGAGCGGTTCCGGAAAGACCGGCCCGCATACAACAATGCAAAAAGTGAGTTTGTGGAGGAACTGACCAGCCGGGCAATCGCTGCTCAGAAAAAGCGACCCGCTGAACCAACTCTGTTATCGCCCTAAGTTAGCGCCTTTCAATTACTAGCCGCCACCGGCGACGTACGCAGGGTGACCTGCTCTTCATCATTGGAGCGTACTTTTTCGAAAAACGATTTCAGCTTGGGATAATCCGGCAAAGGAAAACTGATCCCGCCAATGGCGAAGTCACGCTGCAACTCCAGGACGTTTCCTTTGGCCGTGCGCTGTACATTACAAATTCCAAAATCTGACTGCACTGGCTGGCTTTGCGGCAGATTTTCCACCTGAACCTCAGGCGGCAGGGTGATTTGCACCCTATCAATCACACGATACGGATACTCAAAATACACCGGCGTCTTGCGTTCCGCTTCAACAAAAGCCCGCCGCTTGCCGGCTTGGAAAAGCTCGCCCGGCAAGAGCAGCCGTTTGCCGGTGCTGACCGCATAACCCGGCAATTCCAGGCTGAATACGGCCTTCAGCGGCTGGTCCGGATCATCCCAGGCGGTGAGGGAATCCAGGTGGACGATGGTTGAAGCAGGCAATAGGGATTTGAGTTCATCTTCTGCCGCCTTCTTGCGTCCAGCTTCGTCTGTCTGGGCGCCGTCAATGCGGCGTTGGAGTGCTTCCTGTCCCATCCAGAAAAAGCCAACTTTGCCTCTCACGCTACCGTCCCGATCCAGCTTGAGGTCGGCGATGCGCTGCGTCATGGCCTCCTTATATGAGGGAGTCGGCGTTTCAGACAGTAATGTGCCACCGCCGGCTTGCTGGCGGATTCCCTGAACGGCAGTCCTCTTCCATTCCAACAGTCCAAAGGAGCACAGGCGGGCGCCAGGATCCAGGAAAAGCTCTTTCCCGTCCGCCATGCCCACAATCGCGACTTCAGAGGTCAACTGCGACCATTCCGGAACGTTGGGCTGAAAGAATACTTCCTCCCGCGTCGCCACGCGCATCAGGTACGCAGGTATGTTCAAGGAGCGCGCCAGGGCAACGAAAAGGCGCGTCAGCTCGGTATGCGTGCCGCTCTTTTGCTGCAAGACCTGCTCGGCCGTGGTGGCCGTTTTGCGATCGTCTGCCAATACTTCAATGAAACTGCGCTCCTGGTAGGAAAGATTGTTCATCTTCTGCACCAGAGCATAAAGCTTGCGCACCTTTTGTTCGGGAGTATCGGAAGCGCTCACCGCCTGCTGCGCCGCCTGGGCTACAGCGGAAGAGTGCCCCATGAACTTTTCCGCTTCCTTGTCCCAATACTTGCCTTGTTCCTTCCAGAACTCTTGCGGCTTCAGCATGTTGCGGTTGCCATAATAGAAATACACCCGCATCTTCATCATCTCAGAGGGAGGAGAGAACTCTTCCGCTTCGTAAGCGGGAATGTTCGTCATCTCCAGTTCCGTGGTTCCCGGCTTTGGGTTCTTGAGCGCGGCGTCCTTGGGCAGCCCTATCTCGATGTGATAAACGTCGTCCGCGGTATCACCATGTCCCGTGTCTATAATGTGGTTGTCGCCCAGGAGAACTGACGTATACGAGAATTTTGCCCGCTTCTGGGCAAGGTCTTCCTGCAGGATCCAGCGTGCGGCAAGAACATAATTGTCCGTCCAGATTTCCGTGTAGCGCCATTCAATAATGCTGCCTACCTGCACGTCCGGAAGGGTAAAACTCTTTACCTGGACCTTGAGTCCATGGCCCTTTACGATGGTTTTGTCAAAGACCTCTCCGGAAAAAGGCGTGATTTTGCCATCAGGAGAAATGGTCCTGGCTTTCAAATCGAGAATCTGGGTGCCAAAGTGGCCTTCTTTGCTGTAGGCAACTTCTACGTCAGCATACCTTCTGCCTTTTTCCGTAAGAATTTTGATCCGCTTGTACTCGATGCGATGTTTTCGGGTATCGTCCGAAGTTAGTTCATGGTAGAGAATAATGGCGTCGGCATTGCCTGCCTGGGCGCTGGTCATCTTCAGTTCGTCCGGGGTGATGGGTTGCCAATCATCCAGGGCTGATAGCGGAGGAATGGCAAAGAAGAGAGTACTGGTTACAAAGCAGACCACCTGCAACAGGGCTGATCGTGTTGAATTCTTCAAGGGACGCCCCTTACCGATTTAGATATTCTAGGATTTCAGCAAAGCTTATAACACGATTGTGATTGGCGACAAGTAATAAGCACTGAAGTATAAGATTTTGTTTGTCTCCGTGTGGTCTCAGCGTCTCCATGCTTCCGTGGAGGGTTTTTTAGGTTGGGCTCCGTCGGCCTGCGTTAGTTCCGTTGACCAGGTTCCACCCAGCGCCACTGCAATATAATCCTCTTTCAGCTTGGCCAAGATGAGCCTCTCCTCCATTCCGCGGCCGCTGGTACGGTCTCTGGCCGTAGTGTTTTTGTTGGCTACCACAGCCTACTCCTTCATTTGGATGTACTACATTCGCCGCGATACCATGGCCTCACTCGGAATTGAAGGGAAGCCGGAAGTGGCCACCCGGATCACCATCACCCATTTAAAGCCCGGAGGCTCGGCCCAGCAGGCTGGTTTGCATCTGGGCGACGAAATTCTGGCCGTCAATAACCACCCCGTCACTACTTTGGCCGGCGCGGAGGCGGTGGCCAGGGGCAATCCCGGTGACGTAGTTTCGCTTCTGGTGCAACGGCCCGGAGTCGATGCTCCTTTCACCGTGAGCACTACCTTAGAGCCGCCTCGTGAGCAGGCGGCACTCACGTGGGCGCAAGCTGCAGCCATTCAGGTGATCCAATGTTTCCCGCTCATGTTTCTGGTTGTGGGCTCGGCAGTTTTATGGCTTCGGCCGGACGACCGTAATGCCTGGCTGCTGGCACTCATGTTTGCCGGCATTATCGCCGCGGCGCCGCTGGCATTTGCCGAGCAGATGATGCTTCCCTGGCTGCGCCGGTTTGCCTTTCCCTACCAGTTGGCCTTGTACGGCATCAATCCTGCTATTTTCTATTATTTCTTTGCCACCTTTCCTACGGCTTCGCCCATAGATCGCCGCATCCCGTGGCTGAAGCGGTGGCTGCTGATTTTGGCTGCGATAGTTTCACTCCCCCTGGCAGTGGCCGCATTGGTTGCCGGTAGTCTGCGCCCGGTGATTCGCTTCGGCGAAGCGTTGCCGCACGAGCCCACCAACGCGATCGTCCTGACCTATATCTTCGGATCATTCGCGCTGGGCATGATTTCGTTGCTGTGGAGCAGCTTGCGCTCCCCTACCATTGAGGCTCGCCGAAAGACCCGCGTCATGGTGTGGGGTACAGTAGCGGGCCTGGCGCCGTACTTACTGGTTTCAGCTTGGTCAGACTATCTCCAGCGTTCTTACTACCAGTCTCCCTTCTGGGTCTGGTCTGTGTCGATCCTTGCGATTTTCCTGATGCCGCTTTCCTTTGCCTATGCTGTGGTCAAGCACAGGGTGCTGGAGATTCCCCTCCTGCTCAGGCGCAGCGCCCGCTATATGCTCGTGCAACGCGGTTTTGTGGTGCTGATTCTGGTGGCGGGCGTGGTGGCCACGCTGCTGCTAGCCGGTTCCCTCAGGCATTATTTCCCCTCGCATTCAGAGCTTGGCGTGCCGCTGGGAGCGGGATTCGGAATTCTGCTCGTCTTTACCGGGACACAAGTGCAAACCCGGGTAACGCGCCGCCTGGATCGAGCCTTCTTTCGCAGCTCCTACGATGCGCGCCTGATTCTTGAAGATCTGGCGGCCCAAAGCCGCACAGCTTTCACGCGCACGGACCTGGCGGCCCTCTTGAGCGGACATATTCGCCAGGCCCTCCATCCATCTGGGCTCGTTATTTATCTCGCTGGCGAGGAAGAGAACCTGGTCGCCCAGGAAGGACCGCCGGAATTGCAGAGCCTTTCCCCAGATGCGTCGCTATTGCGTATGCTGGCGCAACAGGGGCACCCATGGGAGGTTCCGCCAGGACCGGAGGGTGAGAAGATGGTGGCTATGCTGCAGCCGCTTCAGCCCGAATGTCTGGTGCCGATCCTCGGACGCGAAGGCCGGCTTTTGGGACTGCTGGTGCTGGGATCCAGGCTGTCTGATGAGCCATACTCGCGCGAAGACAAGCGCCTTTTGGCTTCGGTCGCCGGCCAGGCGGGAATCTCTATCGAGAATATCAAGCTGGCGAAGCAGATGGTGGAAAGCATGGAAGCCGAGCGCCGGGCCACGCAGGAATTGGAGATTGCGCGCCAGGTCCAGATGAAGCTGCTGCCGCAAAAACCACCGGCGCTTGCCACCCTGGATTATGCCGGCACGTGCATCCAGGCGCGTGCGGTGGGTGGAGACTACTATGACTTCCTCGACCTGGGAGCGGGGCGGGTTGGCTTTGTGCTGGCCGATATTGTGGGCAAGGGCATATCAGCGGCGCTCTTGATGGCGAACCTGCAAGCCCAACTACGGAGCCTCTCCGCCGTCTTGGCCCAGGACCTGGCCAAATCCTTGCAGTCAGTGAACCGGATGTTCTGCGAGGCCACCGAACCCAACAAGTTCGCCACCTTGTTCATCGGCGTATATGAAGACGCCACCCGCTGCCTGCGCTATGCCAATTGCGGGCACCATCCGCCCCTGCTTCTGCGGGAAAATGCACTAGAGCGGCTTACAAGCACGGCAACCGTGCTGGGCATGTTTGAGCAATGGGAATGTTCTCTGGCCGAGACCCGGTTGGCGCCCGGAGACCTGCTCACCATCTATACGGACGGCGTGGTGGAAGCCATGAACGCGCTGGACGAAGAGTTTGGCGAAGCTGGCCTGTTGCAGACGCTGCGCAAGAATCGTCAGCAGTGTTCGCAGGCCATCCTGGACGCAATCCTGGCCGACGTACACGACTTTGCTTCAGGGGAGCAGAGCGATGATTTGACGCTGGTCGTCGCCTGCGCCCGCTAACCGGATATCCCTCGCGGAGGTTCGCGGCTAAACTGCGGATAAACTGGTTTTGCTTTGCTAAATATTAATTAACTGCTAACTCCTGGTTTTCAGTCATCCCCTGCCGGTTCGACTGCTGACAAAACTCCTGCTCCGCCCTTTAGCGCCCGGAGCTTGGACAGGTTCACCAGTGCGACGGCGGAAATGATGATCACCGTCCCAATCAGCATGTAGAGGTCAACCTTTTCATTCAAAAACAGCCATCCCAGGCAGACCGCCACCACTGGATTTACATACGCGTAGGTTGCAACTTTCGGAGTAGGCACATGCTCCAGCAGCCAGATGTAGGCGGTAAAGCCTATCCAGGAACCGCCGATCACGAGATAGACAATGGCGAGAACGCCATGTGAGGTCCACACCACGTGATGAAAGCGGCCCGTCACCAGAGCCACCAGCCCGTTGATTGCACCGGCTAAAGTCATCTCCCAGGCGCTGGCGGTAAAGATATCAACGCTCAGGCTCCAGCGCCCGGATAGCACTGACCCCAAGGCCCAGCTCACTGAAGCCATTACCAGAATGCCAAACCCCATTAGCTCCAGCTGGTCCAGATGCGCGCCGGAAATCTTGGGCCACAACAGCACCAGAAGCCCGATGATTCCCAGCGCCAGCCCCGCCAGTCCCATGGTGGAAAGCCGCCTGCTCCGGAATATCCAGGCCTCAACGATTGCCACCCAGATGGGAACACCGGCCACGATCAAGGCCGCCAGGCCGCTGGGAACATACTCCTCTGCTCCCGCCACACCCATATTTGCGACTGAAAGCAGCAGAATGCCGATGGCCAGGAGGCGCAGAGCATCTCGCCGGGTGATGCGCACTTTTTTCCCGGCCAAGGCGCACCAGGCAAGCATAAGCGGGCCTGCAATTCCATAGCGCACGGCTCCCAGCACGTAGGCGGGAATCTGCCCAACAGCCACGCGCATAGCAAGATACGTGGCGCCCCAGAGGACGTAAACCGCCGCAAACGCTAGCGCGATCCGGAACTGGTGACGTTTTTCTTCACTCATAGAACCCAGCTCATGCAATCCAGCTCGTGCAAAACCTATCCATCAAGACCTTGCCTGCCGTTGTGTTGATGCAAAAAACTCCGAGCGGCGGGAAATTCATGCATGCGGGCAACAGCTGCAAAGAAGCTCTAATTGAAAAGAGTGCTTGGATTATAATTGTTGCATGAGTTTGTACGGAGCACTCCGACCGCGACGGTCGTCGGCTTGTTGGGTGGGCTTTCTGGTCTGCCCCCGGCGCTATCTGGCGGTCCTGCCGTCGCATGCCCGTGCCAACCTGTTTGCCGGCGACTAATCCTCTTGAATCATTCTGCGTTGGCCTGAACACCGGCTGAGTATCCATTTCCCAACTTTTACCAAGAGGGTGATTTATGGCAACTGAAGTGATGAATTCTGCAGGTCCAAAAATCCTGACCAAGCTCCCCGGTCCTAAAGCGCAAAAAATTCTTGCGGGCGATACAAAATACGTCTCGCCCTCCTACACCCGTTCTTATCCGCTGGTGGCCGCGCGCGGCCGCGGAGTGAGAGTGGAGGATGTTGACGGCAATGAGTTTCTGGATTTCTCCTCTGGAATTGCCGTGGTCTCCACCGGGCATTGCCATCCGGAAGTTGTCGCCGCCATCCAGAAACAGGCGGGCGAGTTGATCCATATGTCGGGCACGGATTTCTACTACGAAAGCCTGGTCACACTGGCGGAGCGTCTGGAGAAGATCGCTCCCATGTCCGGTCCAGTAAAGGTCTACTACGGCAATTCCGGCGCTGAAGCGGTGGAGGCGGCCATGAAGCTGGCGCGCTACCATACCAAGCGCCAGGGGATCATTGCTTTCTACGGTGCATTCCACGGACGCACCATGGGCGCGCTCTCCCTTACCGCCTCCAAGGTGCAGCAGCGCCGCCGCTTTTTCCCGCTGGTGCCGGGCGTGGCGCATGTTCCTTTCCCTTACGTGTACCGCCGCCCGGAAGGCATGACCGAGTCGCAATTCGCGCTGGATTGCGCCTGGTTCATTGAAGACAAGGTATTCAAGACCATCATGCCGCCGGAAGAATGCGCTGCGATTTTCATCGAGCCCATCCAGGGTGAAGGCGGTTATGTTCCTGCGCCCGCGGAGTTCATGGCGGAGTTGCGGCGGATCTGTGACCGTCACGGCATCCTGTTGGTTGCCGATGAAGTGCAGTGCGGAGCCGGACGCACAGGCAAATGGTGGGCGATTGAGCACACCGGCGTAGAGCCGGACATCGTTACCATCGCCAAGGGTATTGCTTCAGGGATGCCGCTGGGAATCACCATGACTCGTGCCTCCATCATGGATTGGGTACCCGGATCGCATGCCTCCACGTTTGGCGGCAATCCAGTTTGCATTGAGGCCGCGCTGGCAACCATGAATGTGCTGGAGCGCGAAGGCATCCGCAATGCCGAGGTGGTGGGCAAATACATCATGGAACGCATCAAGCCGTGGCTGCAAAAGCATTCCATGATCGGCGACGTGCGTGGAGTTGGCCTGATGATCGGCATTGAGATCATCAAGGACAAGAAGACCAAAGCTCAGGCGTGCGAGGAGCGGGACCGCATCGTCGAACTGGCGTTCGAGCGCGGCATCCTGTTTCTGGGCGCTGGGCCCAATTCCATCCGCATTGCTCCGCCGCTCATTGTTACCCGTGAGCAGTCCGATATCGCCCTGGACGTGCTGGAAGAATGCTTGTCGATCGTGGAGCGAGAACGTCACAAGCATTGAGTTATCTGGCGCGCGCTAATTCTTTGAGGATCGGGTTACCTGTCATCAGGTCATCGGAAGCTCGAACTACCGAAGATTTTCGTTGTCATATAAGGTTCCCTTGCCTGCGTTTCCGCCCAGACTTGGGACACGCTAAGAAAGGCAAGCTAAAAAGCATGTCCGGCCGCTTCGCGCAACTCACAATCCGGGCACTGGATTCAATCGGCAGGATCCTGCCCAGGCGTGGCGCAACCGCAGCCCACCTCCGAACCGGCAGCCGGGGCGAGGAAGAAGCCTACTTCTATCTGCGGCGACAGGGGTACGTCATGATTGCCCGCAATTATCGCACCGCGCGCAGCCACAGCGAACTGGACATGGTTGGATGGGAGGGTGAAACGCTTTGCTTCGTGGAGGTGAAGACCCGCTCCTCGCGCGGTTTTCTCCCGGCAGAATCTGCTGTAGATTATGACAAGCGGCGGGACCTCTCCCGGGTTGCGCGGGAGTTTCTGCGCCAGGTCCCAGGCCGGCCGCCCTGTCGTTTTGATGTTGTGAGCGTTTACCTGGAACCGGGGCGCAAAGCAGATATCGTGCTCTTTAAGAATGCGTTCAGCATGGCTTAAGATATTGCTGTGCCTGAATTGAGAAAAGACCCCGTAACCGGCCGTTGGGTCATTATTTCTACCGACCGTTCCAAACGTCCCAGCGATTTTTCCCGTGAAAGCGTGGTGCTGAAGGGAAACCAGTTCTGCCCGTTCTGTCCCGGCAATGAAAGCAAAACGCCGCCCGAGATCATGGCTTACCGGCCGGGGGAAAACGGCCGCAACACGCCCGGCTGGAACCTGCGCGTGGTTCCCAACAAATTTCCTGCGCTCGGCATTGAGGGCGACCTGGACCGCCAGGCCGATGGAATGTTCGACAAGATGAATGGCATCGGCGCACATGAGGTAGTGATTGAAACTCCCAACCACGCGGAGACCCTCGCCTCTATGCCGGTCAAGCGCGTGGAAGATGTTTTGTGGGCCTTTCGCGATCGCATTCTGGATTTGAAGCAGGACCGGCGCTTCAAATACATCATGGTCTTCAAGAACTATGGAGAAGCGGCGGGAGCCTCATTGGAACATCCGCATTCGCAGTTGATTGCCATGCCCATCCTGCCCAAACAGGTAGTGGAAGAATTGGAAGGAGCGAAGCGCTACTTCGCCAACAAAGAGCGTTGTATTTTCTGTGACATCATCGGCCAGGAGATGGAAGCGCGCATCCGCGTTGCAGCCGAGAACCAGGATTTTGTCACACTCTGTCCGTATGCCCCGCGTTTCCCCTTTGAGACTTGGATCCTGCCTAAGCGGCATGAGTCTGCGTTTGAGAATTCTCCATCACACTTGTACGAGAATCTGGCCCGCATGTTGCGGAGCATTCTTATTCGGGCGGTACACGTGCTGGATAATCCTGCGTACAACCTGGTCTTGCACACCTCGCCCATTCAGGACAATACCAACGAGTACTATCACTGGCACCTGGAGATTATTCCCAAGCTCACCAAGACCGCCGGATTTGAGTGGGGGACGGGATTCTACATCAATCCCACTACGCCGGAAGAGGCAGCCAAATTTCTGCGCGAGGCAAGCGTTGAAGAATTGCAGCCGGTGTAGGGAACAGGGTGCAGGAAACTCGGCAGCAGGCTGGATATGTCAGGGGCTGATGTTTTGCTGGTTTCTTTGACGTGATTGGATCGTTGTCACCATTGTCATCGGTACTGAAGGACAGTGGATTACACGGAATCCCTTTCACTGTTCCCTATAACCCCTTCTATTGGTAACTTATAATGTGTCGCCTGATCTTAAAGGAGAAAAAACATGGCAGTTGTGACGCCCCTTGCTGAAGACAGAGCCTCGGCTGATTTGAAGCCCATTTATGAAGGCATGAAGCAGAGGTTCGGGAGGATGCCGAACTTTTTCGGTGTTATGGCTCACAAACCCGAAGTGCTCAAGAATTTCCTGCCATTTTATTCCGCCATCACCGGCCCCGGAGCCGTGGAACAGAAATACAAAGAACTCGCTTATCTCAAGACCTCTCTGGTCAACGGCTGCGAATATTGAACCAAGGCGCACACCGCTTCGGCGAAGCGGATCGGAATTACTGATGAGCAGATTCGCGCCCTGGTCTTCTACCACGGGAGCAAACTTTTTGACGATAAGGAGAAAGCCGTCATCCGGTTCGCGGACCAGGTGACCCGCGCATCCGCTACCATACGCGATGAGCAGTTGCAAGAACTGGAAAAATACTTTTCCGAAGAGCAAATTGTTGAGTTGGCCTTGACCGTGTGTGTCGCCAACTTCACCAATCGAGTCAATAACACCCTGCTGTGCGAGGCGGATTTGGGGTAACCTGTCTCTATCCTGGCGATAGTTCGCGCAGCTTGCTCACCACTTCCACCAGCCGTTCAGCTACATAATCAATCTCAGCCTCAGTGTTGAAGCGGCCAATGCCAAAGCGGATGGAGCTATGGGCCGCGTCGTCGCTCAAGCCGAGCGACTTGAGCACGTAGGACGGTTCTAACTTTGCCGATGTGCAGGCCGCGCCGCTGGAAACCGCCACGTCCTGGATGCCCATCAGCAGCGACTCGCCTTCGACGTACGAGAAGCTCATATTCAAGTTTCCGGGCAATCGATGCTCCATGCTGCCGTTGATGAGCAGCTCATCCAGCTGCGCGGTAAGCTTGTCGCGCAGCCGGTCGCGCAACGCGGCCATACGCAGGCTCTCTTGCGGCATCTCCTGTTGCGCAATCTCGCACGCCTTGCCTAAGCCGGCAATGCCGGGAACGTTGAGCGTGCCCGAACGCATGCCGTACTCGTGGCCGCCGCCATCGATCATTGCGGAAACCTGCACGCTCGGGTTCTCGCTGCGAACGTAAAGCGCGCCACAACCCTTCGGCCCGTAGAACTTGTGCGCAGTGAGCGAAGCCAGATCAAGGTTCATCCGGGTCACGTCCAGCGGTACCTTGCCCACCGCCTGAACAGTGTCAGAGTGGAAAAGTACTTCTCGCTGCCGGCACATCTTGCCTATCTCTTCAATGGGTTGCAGGACGCCGATCTCGTTGTTGGCGGCCATAATCGTGACAAGAATGGTCCTATCGGTGAAAGCTCCCTGCAACTGGTCAAGATCAATCAGGCCATCCGGCTTGACTGGCAGATAAGTCACCTTGTATCCGTATTTCTCCAGACGTTTGCAACTATCCAGCACCGCCTTGTGCTCGGTGACAACGGTGACAATGTGGTCGCCCTTTTGCTTGTACATCTCCGCCACGCCTTTGATGGCGAGGTTGTTGCTTTCGGTCGCGCCGGAAGTAAGAATGATTTCTTTGGGCTTGGCCCCAATCAGTTTCGCTATCTGCTCGCGCGCCGTCTCTACTGCGGTCTCGGCTTCCCATCCAAACTGGTGATTGCGGCTTGCTGCGTTCCCGAACCTGTTGGTTAAGTAGGGCAGCATCGTTTCCAGCACCCTGGGATCAATTGGAGTAGTGGCGTGATTGTCCAGATAAATGGGCAGCTTCACGGCTGCAGGCGGATTGGAGTTGCTGCTCATTCCGGTACTCTTTGCCACCTGGGACTGATGGATGCGCCAATTTCGCGCCCGATGCTCTTCAGGATTTCTGAGTGGCTGTTCCGTTTGGCTTGCATCCGCAATTTTAGGCAGAAATCCGTCTACCGTGCAATCTGCTGGGAAACCGGGGGTGCGCGACATAAAAGTGTTGACGGCAGAGTTTTCTTTTTTTAGGCTTTCTATCTGAGAGTATATAAGCTCTCAGATAGGAGAACCACCATGACCGACTCTCTTGCCGCCTTGGAGTTAGAACGGACTAAGCTCCTCCAGCAGTTCCTCACCTTGGGCGATTTTCGACCCGGTTCCATCACTGTAAGTGTGCGCCGTTGTGGAAAAGCTACTTGCCACTGCGCCCGACGCAATGATCCTGGACACCTGCCCCAGTTCCGCCTGAGCCGGAAAGTAGAAGGCAAGACCGTGAATGAGAGTTTTCCCACTCCCGCAACTCTGCAGAAAGCCCAGCGGGAAGTGGCGGAATTCCAGCGTTGGCAGCAACTCGGCCAAGAATTGGTGGCTCTCAACGAAAAAATCTGTGCCCTGCGCCCCGTAGAAGAACCAGCCGAAGGGTGGACACCCCAGGAAAAAAAACGGCTGCTGCACTCCATCAAGAAATCACGCGAGAGATCAACACTTGGCTAAGCCGCATTTTTTTCGAGCGCCACCATCACGGCCGCATCGATCTGGAGGCCATCGAAATGGGTCTGCGAGCTACCCTCCACCAAGTAGGCTCGGTGGCCCTGCAACAGCTATTACAGTTCGACGAACCTACCCAGGAGCAGCGCACGCGGCTCTGCCCCTGCGGCAGCCAAGCCCTGTATGTGGAGCTACGTGGCAAGACTGTGCTCACTGTGGTGGGCCCGGTGAAGCTCAGCCGCCCTTATTATTTGTGCCCTCAATGTGGGAATGGGCAGTTTCCCATGGATGTCGAACTGGATGTGAGCCAAACCCTGAAATCCCCAGGTGTGCGGCGCATGCTGGCCCTGGTCGGACAAGAATCGGCTTTTGCCCGTGGCCAACAACAGATCAAAGTTCTGGCGGGATTGGAAGTGACCGCCAAAGAGGTCGAGCGCACCGCCGAAGCCATTGGCGAAGATGTGAGGGCGCGCGAACAACAGCAGATCCAGCGAGGATTCCAGTTGCACTTACCTGCGGCTAGGGGAGAAAAAAACATTCCCATCCTCTATATCGAAATGGACGGTACCGGGGTTCCCGTGGTGAAAAAAGAAGCCCAGGGTCGTGTGGGCAAGACTCCCGGCCAACCCGCTCACACCCGCGAAGCCAAATTGGGGTGCGTATTCACGCAAACCCACTGCGATCAGCAAGGCTACCCTCTGCGCGACCCGGACTCGACCACCTACACCGGTGCTATCGAAAGTGCGGAAGAGTTTGGAAAACGCATTTTTCTGGAAGCCTGGAGGAGAGGCTGGAACCATGCCCAAACTACGGTCGTTCTGGGCGATGGTGCCGAATGGATCTGGAACCTGGCCGAGTTACACTTCCCAGGAGCGATTCAGATCGTGGATCTCTACCATGCACGCCAACATCTCTGGGCCGTGGCACGCCTCCTCTTCCCCAACGACTCGGTTCAGCAAAAACGCTGGATGTTGCGTCACCAACCCAAACTCGATCAGGGAGAAGTCGAAAACCTGGTCCGTTTCCTACGTTCTCTCCGCCTGGCCCAGCCAGAACTGAGGGAAAAGATTCACAGCGAAGCCGACTATTTCGCCAAGAATGCTGAGCGCATGCGCTACCCCAGATTCCGACGCCATCACTTCTTCGTCGGCTCAGGAGTCATCGAAGCCGGCTGCAAGACCATTGTTGGTTCGCGCACCAAACAATCGGGTATGTTCTGGACCATCCGCGGTGCCAATGCCATCATCGCGTTACGCTGCTGCCATCTGAATGGACGCTTCGAGGATTATTGGGAAGCCCGCCGGGCATGATTCCCAAACTTTTATGTCGCACACCCGGAAACCGGTTGCAAGGGTAAAGATGATACCTAAGTCTCTGGACTTTAATTTTCGGCCTCGCAAGGATTTCATCATTCTCGCCGGGTTCCAAATCCGCTCCAGAAATGTCGCGCGTGGGCAGGCTGCGCGTGGACGGCAGGGCATGTCCCTTGGTTTCGGCTTAGCTGCTCTGCCGCGGGCAACCGGCCACTCTCAATCTGCAACAAAACATTTCATCTGTCATCTGGATCGGATGACAGTAATGGCCGGGCACGGGGTTCACCCTGCTTCATGAATTGGCCGCTTTCTACTCAGGTAACACGCTTACGAAGGACTAAGCACTAACGACTTGCGGTTAAGACGTCAGTAGCATTGTTTCTGGCCGATAGTATCTTTATGCTTCAAAGTGGGATGCGCAGTTCGATCAAATCAACATTCATAGCCATTTTTTTCACGTGGCTCATACTGCTCACCCCGGCTTTTGGCGGCGACAACACTCTTGATCGCGGTGACTTGCGCCCACCCAAGCAGCCCGCCCATCCAGAACCGACCTACAAGATCATTGCTAGCATGGATGGAGAAATCTATCCTGTATTCGCGAATTACGCTTCCCTGCAAAAGCAGAACGAGCGAAGCTTGGGCGTTCTCTCCGTCACTGTTTCCAATAAAAGCGAGGCCGCCTTGCGTCAGCGGGTCGCGGTCAAGGTGCTGGGTTGGAGCGACCAGGAGATCCAGATTGTAGAGTTGCCGGCCGGGACGAGCCGGACTTATTTGTTCGCACCCACTTTTCTGCCGCGCTTCTACGAGAATCACGAGATCGTTGCCGCCACCGCCGAAGTCTCGGTGAGCGAGATGTCCGGCAGCAGTGTCTACGAGTCGACCGTTCCTGTGCACATCCGGTCCGCGGAAGATATCTATTGGGGAGATGGTTTCAAATATGCGCCTTTTATCGCTTCCTGGGTTACGCCCCACGACCTGAAGCTCGAAGCCATGCTGGGACGCGCCACATACTATGTGCCCGACCATCGCCTGCCGGGGTATGAAAACTGGAAGAACGCCGACCAGCAGGAGCAAGAAACCTATCTCGAAGCCCGGGCCATCTTTATGGCATTGAAAAGACTAGGGTTATCGTACGTAAAGAGCTCCGATACATTCGGCGGCAACAAGAGTTTAAGTGAACGCGTGCGCAAGCCGCGCGTCAGCCTGGTGCAGAGCAGCGCCAATTGCATCGACGCCGCTGTCATGTACGCTTCGCTCTTTGAGAACTTGGGAATGGAGCCGACGGTGGTAATCGTTCCCGGGCATGCCTACGCCGGTGTGCGGGTGGCGCGAGGTTCGCAAAGGTTTCTTTTCATTGATGTTGCGCTGACCGGCCGTACTACCTTTGAAGCCGCCGTGGCCTCCGCCCAACGCGGTTTGGCCCGATATGATGCCTCTTCCGTGACCCGCGTGATCATTCAGCAGGCACGGGACGCCGGCATTTATCCCATGCCATAAGCTTCAGCAACCCGGCTGTGGAATCCTTCATCCATTGTGTCCGATATGCCGGAAAACGGTATCCTCCCCGGGAACCGGAAAAGCCCTTGACAAGACGCGCTTCTCGCATAAAAATACCGGAAATTCGTCTTCTGGGCGCCGTCAGGCCGGCGTCTCAATACGAATATGAGCACAATGCATAGTTCACCAACCGCGAAGCAACCCTCCGACACCACGGCTATGAAAAAAGTCTGCAGACATCCGCGCGTACGCGTCGTGGCACGCGAAGAAGATTCAGAATTCGTAGAGTGCCAGGAATGCGGCGACGTTTTTGATTCCAGTGAATTCAAGGACATGGCAATCGAAGATACTATCCCGCCGGAAGACGCCTGAGTTTCCCATTTCCAGACTTGGCGAATTGATTACTTCCGTACCTGTCCCAGGGTAATTCCTGCTTGAACGCGCCCAGGGCGCCTGCTATTGTTTGCTTACCCTCCAGCCCAGCCCAGCGCAGTTCCTAAAATGAGACCTATTGCATTAGTGGTCGACGATTCCATGCTGATTCGGCACACGGTCTGCCGCTATCTTGAAGACCGTGGCTTAGGCGTGGAATCCGCAACGGACGGCCTGGAAGCCCTGGAAATGCTCAAGAGCATTCGGCCCGACATCATTGTTACGGATATTCAAATGCCCAAACTCGATGGGCACCGGCTTATCGAGGTCCTCAAATCCAACCCGGAGACATCCCGTATCCCCATCGTAGTGCTGGCCGGAAGCAGTTCCAGCATGGCAAACACCGCGGGAACACTCGCGGACTACGTTATCTTGAAGACCATTGACATCGAAGGTCAGCTCCAGCAGGTATTGAAGACGGCATTCCCGAACATAACGTTTTCAGAATGACTCTTGTTTCACTGGGAGCACGGTGATTCACCGGAGTGCCAGAGAAGGCTCGGCAGAAAATTCGGGGGCGGCAAAGTCTCCGGCCAGATACTTGGGAAAGGCTGCGGCCGCAATCATGGCGGCATTGTCGGTGGAAAGCTTCCGGGAAGGAAAATAGACCGCCAGGCCTTCCTTGGCCGCTTCCAGTTCAAACCTTTCCCGCAACTCGCTGTTAGCGGCCACGCCGCCGGTAACAAACAGTGATCGCGCTTCGCTCAGCCGCGCGGCCTCCAGGGTCTTGGCGACCAGATCGCTCACCACAGCCCGTTGAAATGATGCCACCAGATCCAGGGTCTTCTGGTCGCATAAGGGCAACACATCTTCAACTTTGGGGCTGGCCACTCCAGCAAGAGCCTCCTGGCGGGCGGCAATGCTTCCACGCATATTTTCAAGGTCCACATAACGCAATACTGCGGTCTTGATTCCGCTGAAAGAGAAATCGTGGGGAGTCTGTTTTTCTTTCGGGACGCCCCGGTTGCCGTGCTTGATCTGCGTATGGCCAAATCGCACGGCCTGCGGGTCACCGTGGCGGGCCAGAGCGTCAATGACCGGACCTCCCGGATATCCAAGTCCAAGCAGCTTGGCGACCTTGTCATAGGCTTCACCAGCGGCATCATCTCGAGTGCGCCCGATGTTCTCGTAAACCCATCCCTTTGCCCGTTGCCGCGCCAAGAACAGATGAGTATGGCCACCGGAAACTACCAGCGCCAGAACTGGAAATTCAATTTCAAAGTTGCCCTTCTGCCGCTCTTCCAGCAGCACAGCGTGGATGTGTCCTTCCAGGTGATTTACGGTAATCAGTGGCTTTGCCAGCGCAAAGGCCAGCGCCTTGGCATAGCTGATGCCCACCAACAACGCGCCGGCCAAGCCCGGCCCCTGGGTCACAGCGATGGCGTCGATGGATTCATAAGTCTCTCCAGACTCCTCCAATGCCTTGCGGACTACGGGAACTATGGCTCGCAGATGTTCGCGTGAGGCCAGTTCCGGTACCACGCCTCCATAGGGCTGGTGGACCGCGATTTGTGAAGACACCACATTCGAGAGCAGGCGCTCGCCGGAGCGGACCACGGCAGCAGCGGTCTCATCGCAAGAGCTTTCAATGCCGAGAATGGAGGCGTCGGCCATGCATCTATCTTACTCATTTCCTCCTGCGGCCCAGCGTTGCAAGTAAAAAACAAAACCCCTCTTGTCTTTTAGGACAAGAGGGGCTTTGGCTGCTGGTTCGCTTCGTCAGTTACCGGTTCGGGGGTTTCGACGGTGCTGAGGGGGAGGGTTTATCCGTCGTTGCTCCCGTGTTTCCTTGGGGTTCCTGAGAAGCGGGCGTTACATTCGTGGCCGGCGCCGGCATGTCAGTACTAACCGGTGCGCCGGAAGCCAGATCGCCCAGGCCATTCTTCAACAGGCTGATTTCAACACGGCCACCGCGCGTGCGGACGGCCTTGCCTTCAGCCTTAATGGGGGCGTTGCCCATGCCTACGGTGTAGATGCGATACACGGGGACTTCGTGGTTCAGAACCAGATAGCGGACCACGGCCTGGGCCATCTGGCGAGAGTTCTCAATGGCTGCTCCGCCGCGACCGGAGGAGAAGCCCTGCACTTCGACTACATATCCTCTCTGGTTTTTTAGGGAGTTTGCCATATCGTCGAGGGCGTCCTTGGCCTTCTTGCTCAGGACTGCTTGGCCGGGACGGAAGTGAATTTCAGCCTCGGTAACCGGCTGGTATTGGTCGATTTTGGTGACTGCCTGCTCCACAGTGCCGATCCTGGCAGTGGCTTGCTGAGCGGTCTGCTGCGCCTGATTGGCGCGATTGCCGGCATCTACCGCATGCGAGTCCGCGTCGTTGGCCTTGCTCATCGCCTGCCGGATGCCTTCGGTGGCGCGAGAGTCCACATCAGCAATCATCTTGGAATTCTTGGCTGTGAGTTCATCCAACTCGTTCACCCGTCCGCGAATCGGGTCAAGCTGCCTGGTCACGTACTTTTTGCGGGCAAAGGGATTCAAGTGTCCCCAGAAGCCTTCGTGCTTTTCATACTTTAAAGGTTCTTTGCCGCTGGCTGCCTGCTGATCAGAGCTTTGAGCCTGCTGGCTTGGGGGTGTGGGCTGCGTCTGGCTTGCCTGGGGCTGCTGGTCATTAGAGCTGTTTGAACTCTGCTGTGCCGCCACGGGTATCGCCAAGGCCACAGCCAGGGGGAGCGCCAATAAATATACCTTCTTCATTTGGGAAAATCCTCCAGACCGGGTTCGTTCTTTCACATCGGGGAAGCTTGACAGGGCTTAGAAGCCGCCTCCGGCGCATAAAGCTGCACCTCGGCTTAGTACATTCCTATTGCCAAACTGTTATCCAGGAAGGCAGAAGTTTGTTGCTTGTTTTCAAATACTTACGAAGACGGTATCTGGCCCATCAACACCAGTACGTAAATTTTGCTCAACCGCCAAGGCCAAAAGGAATCGGAGCGTACCGGTCAGGGTGCAATGATGGACGCCTTTGTTTTGCTTGTACCCTGCGCCCGGTCTACCGCACCCTGGCTCTTTCGGTCCGGGCAGAACCGCCGGTGCTGGTCCTGGATGTAGTTGTCCGTCATTCCCGCTATGTAAGCGCAGACGATGTGGTGCAGAGGCTCGTGCTGCCTCTTTTCCTGGTAGGTGGTGGGAAGCTCCTCCGGCATCTTCATGAAGAAGGCAAACAACTCCGCCACCACTTGCTCGGCCCTCTTCTTGACCGCTCTTAAAGTGGAGCTGTAGTAGAGGTTCTCATAAAGAAATGCCTTGATTTGCCGGCGCTCGTCTTCCACTTCCTCGCTGAAGCCCGTCAGGCGTTGTGGATGCTTGCGCACCGCTTCAACGGAATACACGGCGTCGGCGCTGAGGCGTTTTCTGGTTGTGGCAATCAGGTCGCTTACCATGCGGTCCAAAACCCGCTTGAGGGTTTCATTGAACTTGAGCTTCTCGGAGGCGTTGGGATAACGTCTTTCAATTCCGGCAAACAACCGCGCGAAAACCGGTACCCCAGCCCGAATTTGCTCCAGAGTCAGAATCCTGGCCTCCAGGCCGTCATCAAGGTCAGCCGTGTTGTAGGCAATCTCGTCAGTCAAATCGATGAGTTGGGCTTCAAGGGGCGGGCGCTGGTCCAGAGAGTATTCGGCCAGTTGCGGGAATTTCGCGGCGTCGTAGTCGCAGGAATGCTTGACAATGCCTTCCCGCACTTCAAAGGTGAGATTCAGGCCGGGAAAATCAGCATAACGCTGCTCAAATTCCTCCACAATGTACAAGGCGTGAAGATTGTGGTCAAAAATGTCGCCATACTCCTGCATGGCGGCATGCAAGATCTGCTCTCCGGAATGGCCAAACGGTGGATGGCCGACATCGTGCGCCAGGGCCAGGGTTTCGACAAAGTCTTCGTTAAGTTCCAGCGCGCAGGCAATGGTGCGGGAAATCTGAGAAACCTCAATGGTATGGGTTAAGCGGTTGCGAAAATGATCGGAATAGCGCCGGGTGAAAACCTGGGTCTTGTTTTCCAGGCGACGGAACGCCCGGGAATGGACGATCCGGTCGCGGTCACGCTGAAAATCATTCCGATAGGGATGCCGAGGTTCAGGATAGCGCCGTCCGCGGGTCTCTTCCGGTCGGAACGCATACGGAGCCAGCATGAAGAAAGTTTAACTGAGTTCGATCTGTTTGCAAGACGCTGCTTCCGTATTCCTCCGGTGGTATCAAGGCCATGACTCCGCCATCCGCAAGCCGGCGAAACAGGTGCCGCAATTCACTGCGGACCAGGACCTTCATCTTTCAGGTCTAAGCGCGACTTTGGCCGGCCAGGAAGTTCATGACCGGGCTATATCGTGTCCTTATCGTCGCTCCCCTTTGCGCGGACGTACACCAGCGTAAACTCCGAGCCGTTGCCCCGGGGCTTTACCGCGACCACATGCTGGTTGTTCTCCGTGCCTACTTTGAGTTCCTTGTTGCTGCCGCTTCCAGCATCATCACAGGAAACCGGGGCGTCCTTTTGGTGATGATGGTAACTGCTATGGGAACTGCCGCTGCATTGAATGACTTTGCCATACTTGCCCAGCGGCTTCTGATAGAAATCAAGCACTTTGTCAGGTGAATCGTCAGTTTCAAACTTTTGCACAACCACCTTGACTCCAAAAAGAGGGCTGGAAATGTTGACGTTGGCATTGTCGTCATCGTCGCCGTGGCCTTTGGTCGGACGCGCGCCGGGATAGGAGGGCAAGCCAATGTCCTTGGCGTCAACGCCGCCTTCATGAACGCTGATTGAGCCAAAGGGACTGCGAATGTCCACATCCTTGTTTTTATCGTCGCCGCTTTTGCTGGCATGGATGGAACAGCCGGCCAGTAGAACAGCACAAAGAACGCTACACAGAACCGGAAGAAGATTTCGACTTCTTTTCACTGTCATAAACACTCCTTATTGAGGCAGCGCTGCCTTTTGAATGCCCGCCCCTAGCTGGCCAAAGCCGGGTATGGTGACCGGCAGATGGCCTTGTATGGAAATTTCGCCAAACAGCGCCCGGGCCGCCGCGGTTTCTGAAATGGGTACATGAGAATAGGCGCACACATAATTCTCTATCTGCGGAAAATCCGCTGCAAGATAAGGCGAGCCAAAAGCCACCACCACAGTCTTATCCCGGCCCTGGTCGAGAATAGATTGCAGCAACGCGGATGGGGTTTGCGCCAACGCGATGCTGTTGACCGCTACGCCATCCTCTTTTTTAGCTGCTTTCCCCGCAGTGGGGATCACATACACGGCAACGACTACCTTGTCTGCCGCGCTAACTGCATTCTGCACCTCCGGCGCCAAGGCCGCGGCGATGCGGCTATCCACGTAGATGATCCTGGCATCCGGCAGGCGTCGGCGCAGTTCACGCTCAAACTGCCGGCCATATTCAGTGCGTATATCGTCAGTAAGTATCACGCAAAGCACAGTATTCCCCGGAGCAGCATTCCCTTCGCTTGCTACCCCTTCATACGCAGCAGACGGCGTGGAAGTTCTATGTTTTTTCAAGGGAAGGACGCGGCCGTTTTCGCGCACCAGAGTGATGGAGGCTTCAGCAAGTCTCTGGGCTTCGGCCAGGTTTTCGGGCCTGGAGACTATGGATGAGATCCGGTTCACGTCTACCATCCGGGCCTTGTTGAGTCCGACGCTGGCTTTGGCACGCAGGACCTTCAGGACCGAGCCGTCAATCCGGCTCTCCGGTATCACCCTCATGCGGACCGCATTCAAC
Source organism: Candidatus Angelobacter sp. (assembly GCA_035294925.1). Lineage (GTDB taxonomy): Bacteria > Acidobacteriota > Terriglobia > Terriglobales > Acidobacteriaceae > Angelobacter. Next base: position 28,155 of record DATGJZ010000096.1, read on the forward strand.
AGGCCTTTGTAGGCTCCCTCCAGGTCGGAAGGCAGCAACAGCATGTCATTACCGGCTTTGATTGCATCCACCGCCGCGTGTCCCGCGGCCGCCGCGCCCGGGGGATACAGCCGGGTGAGCGCGCCCATTTCCATGGCATCTGTGACCACCAGGCCGGTAAAACCAAGCTGGTGTTTCAAGAGCTGGTCCACGATTGCCGGTGAAGTGGTAGCGACTTTGTTTGCGTCCGGTTCCAGAGCCGGCGCAGTTACGTGGGCCACCATCACCGAGTCCACTTGAGCGGCAATGGCAGCGCGAAAAGGCGTGAGATCAATTTGCTCGATCTGTTCGCGAGTACGATTCACCGCGGCCAATCCCAAATGAGAATCCGTGGCGGTGTCGCCGTGCCCGGGAAAGTGCTTGGCCGTGGTGAGCATGCCTTCCTGCCGCGCGCCACGGATATAAGCGGTAACCAATTCGGAAACGTGCGCCGGATCCTCTCCGAAAGCGCGGGTGTTGATGATGGGGTTATCAGGATTGGAGTTGACATCGGCTACGGGAAAGAAATTCCATTCCACCCCAAGGGCACGCGATTCTTCAGCTACAATTTTTCCAAACTGCTCGGCAAACTGCGGCTTTCCCGCTGCGCCGAAAGCCATGGCGTGGGGAAATATGGTGACTCCCGTCAGGCGCATGGAGAGCCCCCGTTCGAAGTCAGCCCCGACAATCAACGGCACTTTGGAGTCACGCTGGAGTTGGTTAATCAGCATCGCGGTTTCATAGGGGCCCGTCTTCAAGAGAAACGGACCGTCAGAGGGGACGGTGAAAAGCAGCGAACCCACGTGATAGCGCTGTATCTGGTCACGCAATCTCAGGTACTCGGGGCTCTCCAGATCCATGAATTGGCCCATCACGCGGATCATGAGCATCTGCCCAATTTTTTCTTCCAGGGAAAGCTTCTTGAGCGTCCTTTGTGCCCAGCGCTCGCCATCATGATCGAGATGAACCCGGGTCGGGCGTTGGAACTCCTCGGCGGCCAGGGGAAGGAAAAACGCCAACAGCAGCGCTGCCGTCAGGAACAACTTTCCGCGCACGAAGGGAGGTTGGTAATTGGGCAAGTTGTTAATTTGGTAGTTTTCCCGTGTCATCGAACTAAGTTGTCCGTTACCAAATTACCAGGTCTCTTTATCGCGGTGTCTGGTTTTCGGCGGTGGCAGACGGGTTGATTTCGGCCAGATTCTTCAGGATGGCCTGTTCCTGATCAGAAAACGTGCTCTTGAATTTGTCTGACTGGAATTCCTGTTGCCGCTCGTTGGCGGACATCTGCCGGAGATGGCGTAGCGCCTGGCGGACCATGACTTTGCGTTCGGCAGGCAGGGTTTCCATGTGCTGATGGGCCTGCCTTATCTGTTCCTTCTGAACGGCGGTAAGCTTTTCCCAGTACTGCATGTTCCGCAGCGCTTTGTCTTTCTGCTGGGGCGGCAGATTATTGAATTTGTGCAGACGGTCTTTGAGTTGTGCCTGGCTTTGCGGAGACAGTCGTTTGTAGGCAGGATCACTTTCCAGGGCTTTTTCTTGCTGGTCTAACGGCAGGTCTTTATGGGTGCGAAGCCAGACGCCAAGCTTGGGGGCAGCCTGTTGACCAACATTCTTCTGCTGTTGCGGATGAGGGGGCGTACCCCCGCTTGCCGGACGTTGCCCGGCAAGCGGAAGGGTCAACAAGCTCGAAAGAATCAGAATGCCAACGGCCCTGGCCCCAATCACGATTTTGTGTCCCTCAACTAATCCGTTACATCATCCGGCGCGGCCCCACTCAGTTCATCCAGCAGGCCAGAGTTCACATAGAGGTCATGGTTCTTATCCAATGATTCCAGATCGTTTACCGCACTGACCTCGGATCCCGGAGGATTCTCGTGCGGCCCAACGACCAGATACACACCAGACCCGACCACCAGAACTGTAGCTAGGGCGGCAGCCAGCCAAGGCTGGCGCAGCCAGACGAGCCACCCTTCAGGTTGTTTGCCCTGATCATCCCTTACATGCGCCTGAAGTCGCGTAAGAAAATAAGGGGAAGGCTCCGGGGTCTCCCATTCATCCAGCACAGCCATAGTCTGACGCAGCGATTCCAGATCGCGGGCGCAGCTGGCGCACTCCTTCACGTGAGTTGCCACCGACGGGTCGGCCTGACCTTCGGCCAGCAACTCAATCAAATTTTCCCGTACATCATTGCAGTTCATACAAAATCCTTCAGCCGCTCACGCAACGTCTCGTACGCGCGAAACAGCAGTGACTTAGTGGCTGATTCACTCAATTTCAATATCGTTGCAATTTCACGATAGTCCATCGCGTCGTACTTGTGCATCAGGACGGCCGCGCGTTGTTTCTCCGGCAAGGCCAATACGTGTTTTTTGATGGCTGCCAGCCGCTCCCGGCGCAGAATTTGTTGTTCTGCGTTCAGAGTTGCATCGGCGACATCAGGCGTCGTGCCGGTCTCCTCGTCCGGTTCATCCAGGCTTACCACTTTCCCGCTGCGCTCCACTTTGTGGTCCCGTGCGTGGTTTACAGCCAGGTTAGTGGCAATGCGGTAAAGCCAGGTCGTAAATTTGGCTTCTGCCGCGTAGCTTTTGCGCGAGCGGTAAACCCGAAGGAAAACCTCTTGCGCCAACTCTTCCGCAAGCGCTTGGTTATGGCACATGCGGTACATAAAAGCGATCATGGACCGGTGATACTTGGTCGCTAGATATTCGAAAGCAGCGTTGTCATCGCTCCCTGCGCGAAGCATGACTTCAGCGTCACTGAGCGAATCGTATAGCACCTGGCCTGCCGCCATGTTCGAAATAGCCTTAACCTCACCGGTCACTGTGGGCATGAACAACCCCGATTTTAAGGCCACGCTGCTCACACACCCTCAAACCCCTTCAGTTGCTAAAAGTTGCGGAAAACGGGCAGGGCGGAATTTAGCCTCTGGGAGAGTTTATTCCATGCCCGCCGCTTTCGTGAATGCCAATTTGAGGAGATGGCCGCTGTGTTCTGTTAGAATGAATTTCCACCTGCAAGTTCTTGAGCGTGCACGGGCGCTTAACTCAGCGGTAGAGTGCCATCTTCACACGGTGGAAGTCATAGGTTCGAATCCTATAGCGCCCACCATCTCCATCGAGTTCCTGGTTTGGCTGTAAGGGGGGACGTTCTTCCTTCGGTGATAGGTATTACAATGGTCACACGGTGAGTTTTTTCACTTGCGCCGAGGTTCATTCGTGATAAGATCAAAACGTCTTCAATCAGGCTGCACATTCTGTGCAAAGCTGGCGCGTTGAGCAAAAGCGCTGATAGCAAAGAAGATTTCACGAGAAACAGGTTTTCAGCCGGAATCATCCAACCAGGCTGCATTAAAAAGAGGTTCCCAAAAGAAGTGGTTTCCCGCCGTTGCGGAAACCGTTCGCAAGCGACCCATAAACTCATACATAGGTAACCAGATGAATGAAGGATTCAATCAGCCGCAGAACCCGGCCAACCGGAAGCCGCGGCGACGCAAGCGCAATTTCAGCAATCAATCGCAAAATGGACAAAACAATCAGGGACGGCCTGGCGCAGGGTCGAACCGAAACCGCAATAATCGCAATCGAGGCCAGCGGCGAGGCGGTGTTTTTGTCGGTCCTATGGACCACAGTTATCTGAATCAGGGAAATGGAGCGGGGTCCGGCCAGTCCCGCTTCCGCAATGGACTTGGCGGTGGAGGCAGGGAAAACCTGGAGCCGTTGCCGCCTCGGGAAGATGCGCCAACCAGGATTTTTGCCTTTGTCGATGACCTGTTTTTTCTCGCCAAGATCCAGGAAGTTGGGCGTAAGCTGAACGTCAAGGTGGAATTCGTCAAGACGGAGAAAGAAATTGACGAAAAGGTGGGAAAAACCCCGGAAGAGAAGCCTTCCCTTGTGATTGTGGACCTCAACAGCAACAGCATTAAACCTATCTCGATTGTTTCCAAGCTGAAATCAAAGTTCAAGAAGACCACCTCAATTGTGGGATTTGTTTCCCACGTTCAGGGCGACTTGAAGGTCAAGGCCCAGGAGGCTGGTTGCGACGTTGTTATGCCGCGCTCCGCCTTCTCCCAGACCTTGCCCAGCCTGCTGCGCCGCCATGGCGCGCAGGAAGAACCGGACGAGAACTTTAATACGGTGTAAGAATCGGTTCATCGCACCGATCTTTATGGAGAGGTACGGCCACTCACCCGGCAAAGAGCTTTGAGGCAGGGGCCAATGGCTTCTTTCTATACAACTGTGCAGCTTCCCCTTACGTCCAAGTTCTAGAGGAACTCTGGATGGCCCTGACGCGAGCCTATGAAGAGCATGAGGTGACTCCGGAGTTGCGGCGGTTGTACGGCAGCGTCCGCAGCAGCTTCGATCTGCCTTTCGTGCCGACAGTTTTCAAGCTCCTGGCCGGAGCCCCACGCTACCTGCGCAAAATGTGGAGTGACCTGGATCCGGTAGTCTGCTCCAGGGAATTCCAAAGCGCAGCTCTGGCCTTGCAGGAGCTGGCTCATTCCGCGGCTGTGAGCGGAGGGTGGACTTTCTCCGACCAACCTAAGGCGCTGGCGGCAGACAATTTTTCCAATGCGGATATACGGGTGATCGGGGGAATGATTAACTTGTTTTCACGCGCTGCGTCCCAGTTGGCGATCTTTGTGCGGCTCATGCAGCGCGGGTATTCGGGTGGGCAGCGAGGAAGGGTTACCGGCTCACGGCAAGTCTCAGCGCTGGCACAGATGGTACGCATCGACATACCGAATGAGCGGGAGGCTGGACTGCGAGTCTGGTTAATCTATTCCGACATCAAGAAAACTACCGGGGCGAGGAGCGTCCTGAGTCTTTACCGCGCCCTTGCGCCCTTCCCCAGCTACCTGGCTTCTGCCTGGCTGGACAGCAAGAAGGTGCTGGCTGATCGGTCATTCATCAGTGCACATGAAGACCTGGATCGCCGCGCACGCGCTCTGCTGGCAGGGTTGCCGGTGAAGGACCATCGGTCTTTGCTCAAAGAGTTGGATCCGCTTGAGTGGCGTGAGATTGAACAGATGGTGGACAGCATTGCCCGCAACCTGCCGCAGTTCGTGTTGCTGACCGCAGCATGGAATCGGTCCTTTCCCAGTGCGTCGCGGCTGATCGGGGCGGCGTAAGAGCAATTGGCTAAATAGCAGTTGGCTTTTGGCTCACGCCATTTTCCGATGACCGGATTTCTTATCCTGGCGGCCACGCGAGCGCTCGTCCGCCCAACAGGTGCAGGTGCAAATGAAAGACTGACTGGCCGGAGCCCGGGCCAACGTTGTAGACCGTTCGATAGCCGCTTTCGATGCCGCGCTCCCGGGCAAGCTTGGCGGCCACGAGTTGGCAATAGCCGATCAGTTCGGCGTCCGATTCCTTCGCCTCTTTGATGTCCACGATGTGCTTCTTGGGAATAATCAATACGTGCGTCGGCGCCTGCGGATTGATATCTTCAAAGACGAAGGTCTTCTCGTCTTCATAGACTTTCTTGGATGGCACCTTGCCGGCAATGATCTTGCAGAAGAGGCAGTCGGTCATATGGTGAGTATCAATTAAGCCTTTTTAGTTTACCTCGAAGCACAGCGAGATCCCTATCGTCCTCGATGGTCATCTTGGTGCGTCCATGACGGCCTTCTCAGGGAAACGGCACATTTTTCCCTGAATGGGTAAACCAAACGTGTTCGGGCTCTTCAGTTCAAGGCAGGCACCCGCGCTCAGTTGAGAAATCGGGTGATCTTGGGTGATCTCAGAACCAAAACTGACCCACGGAAAATCGACAATCAGTCCAGCCTTACCAGATAAACGCCTGCATCAGTAATTGTTTCTTGAATCACTGCCTGGGCGCGTTTTTTGTCGTCTTCGGCTACGCGGATGCGTAGCCACTCTTCGCCGATTGGGCTGGTGAATTGCAGAATGTGCGCAGTCTGATACCGGCGGGAAAGCTTTTCCCTTAGGTCCGCTGCTTGGTTGGCGCTCTTAAAGGCGCCAATCTGGACGCACCATCTTCCGGCGCTGTCCACTGGCACCGGCGATTCTATGACTTCGATTCTTACCAGGGCAGTTCCGGGACGATAAACATTCAGTTTTTCCGCAGCGGCCCGGGAGAGGTCGATGATGCGGTTACTTACAAACGGCCCGCGATCGGTAATGCGTACCACGGCGGAGTCGCCTGTCTTGACATTAGTCACGCGGACCATGGAGTTCAGGGGAATGGTAAGGTGGGCTGCCGTCATACCGTTCATATCGTAAACTTCACCATTAGAACCCCGCCGTTTGTTGTAGTGTGGCCCATACCAGCTCGCCAATCCGGTTTCCGTGAACAGGACCTTGCCAGGGGGTTGCACCGTAATCTCTGGCTGAGCCTTCTCAGTCTCAATGACAGGGAGAGGCGGCGCCGGTACATGGGTCTCCTCGGATCTCCTGTGAGAGGCGCAGCCGCCAACCAAGGCGATTGTGAGAAGAATAAGGGCTGCTATTTGGACGTTTTGTGTTCCATGTAGTTGGCAAGCTGGGAGAGCTTCTCGGCCGCAACACGCAGCGCCTTGCTGGAGTTCCCGCGGATGGCCGGCACCACCTCGTCGTTGAGATAGGTGATAAGCTTCTCTCCTTCTTGTTCCAGCTTTTGCGTCGCTTCTCCGATTTCGTTGTTCAGTTTGCGTCCTAAATCCTCGAAGGGCGTTTTGTCGAAAGCCATGCCTTTTCCTCATTGTTCCAACCTAGATGGCCAGAGGTCTTGATTATGGAACTCACGAAGTATGGCGGTCAATCCCCGTACCGGAACGGTTAATTGAATCGGAGTGAAGGGAAACGTCGCGGAATAGACGTATTTGCCATCTCAGGGCGCTTGTGGTGGGATGCCCGGCACGCTGACAAAGCTGCCGGAATTAGGAGTGGAATCTTGCGCCGACCGCGGGCCGAGTCTCTGGCCAGTTGCTGAGAATGCGACGCACTACCCGCGCCAGTCGGGTGCTGGAACTCAAGAGGGGAACCCCGGATGTTTGAAAGGTAATTTCCAGCTTGGTGTCGACCTCCAACAGGGACTCTGACGAAAAAAGAATACCGGACTGGCTCAAATTGACAGTCTCACCCTTAGACCAATCTTCCTGGCCTTCAATGCGATACCGCAAAGGTATTTGCAGGGTGCGGCGCTCCGCCCTCTCAATCCACTCTCGTGCCGTGCCTGTGCCTTCAGAGAACTCACCAGGAGTTCTTTCCATGATCTCTCCACAAAATTTGTCTGAACCGGGGGGACCGCCGACAGAGCCTGAGAAGCCTCGTAGCCAGGGGAGCCAGCTTGTCTGTCTTAGCGCATGAGTTTGGACTGTTGAGCGCGCAAATGTCAAGCGCAAACGACCTAATTTCTGCGTATCAAACTGAGACCTGTTGCAATCATTTGCACACGAGCCAAAATTGCGTTTGGTATTGGATTTTAGAGCAGCCTGCAGACAATTCTCTTCCCTGGCGGCGCCAATGGTTTGCTTCCCGTACCTTCGGAGTGGCACAATATGTCTGACTGAGGTGGCGGATTACGGCTTGTATTTTGAATCGGAATCCGGATGGCAGCATCAAAACAGGTAGGACGCAGGCTTCAACAACCCCGCAGGTCGGGCACGTAACTTGTGCAGTGGACCTGCTGGAGCCGGCCGAAGCTTTCAACATCCCCGTTCCGGGCGGAGAACGTTACGGAACTGAAGGCGGAAATGAAAAATGGCGACTGTTATTGCTCCAGTGATTGAGCAGCCGCAGAGCTGTTCACTCGATAGTTATCTTGTCCTTCCTGATTGCAGCATGGATGAACGCATCGCTGCCGCCAGACGTGTACTGGGTGAAAGGGCGGTTATTCTTGGCCACCACTACCAGCGCGATGAGGTCATCCGTTTCGCCGACTTTCGCGGCGACTCCTACAAACTTTCCCAGGTAGCAGCGCAAACGGACGCGCAATATATTATTTTCTGTGGCGTCCACTTCATGGCCGAGAGCGCTGACATCCTGGCCCATGAAGGCCAGCAGGTGATTCTCCCGGACCTGAATGCCGGATGCTCCATGGCGGACATGGCGGAGATTGGGCAGGTAGAGAGCTGCTGGGACCAGCTTGTGGAAATAGGGCTGACGGATCAATCCGGCCGCGGCATTACCCCGTTGACCTATATGAACTCCACGGCAGCGATCAAGGCTTTTTGTGGCGAGCGTGGCGGGCTGGTGTGCACCTCTTCCAACTCGACTGGCGGGTTTAAGTGGGCGTTTGAACGTAATGAAAAGATTCTTTTCTTGCCAGACCAGCATCTGGGTCGTAACACCGCGTTTGCACTGGGAATTCCTTTGAGCGATTGCGTGGTCTGGGACCCGTACATGATGATGGGTGGAGTCTCGCCTGAGCACCTGCGACGCGCCAGGGTGATTTTGTGGAAGGGGCACTGTTCCGTCCACCAGCGGTTTTTGCCGGAGCACGTGGACAAAGTCCGGAGCCGCTATCCGCGAATCCAGGTAATTGTGCATCCGGAGTGTCGCTGGGAAGTTTGCCAAAAGGCGGATGCCACAGGCTCGACTGAGCGCCTGATTAAGATTATTCAAGATGCGCCCACTGGCGCCAAGTTCGCCGTGGGCACGGAAATCCATCTGGTGAATCGCATGGGCAAGGAATTTGCTCACCAGAACAAGCAGGTCATCACTCTGGATGATTCCGGCTGCCTCTGCACCACTATGTTCCGCATCTCTCCGCAGCATCTCTGCTGGGCACTGGAGAACCTGATTCAAGATAACGTGGTGAACCAAATCCGGGTGCCGGATGACGTCAAGTACTGGTCGCGGGTGGCGCTGGATCGGATGCTGGAAGTGCGATAGTACTTAGAGTTTGGTACTGAAGTATTAAGCAAACGAAGGTAAAGATCCTGACCTCTTAAGGGCCGGCGGCTTTTTGGGGGAGTCGGAAGCGATTCAAGGTGGAGAACTGAACGCCGGTAATCTTTCCAAGGCCTGGATTACTGATTAGAATTGGAGTGTCCCGCCGGTAGAAGCCTATGTCCAACAAGAAGACCTTCACCCTTGAAGAGGCGCAAACCCTGCTGCCGGTTTTGCGGTCCCTGCTGCAGCGATCGATCGACGGCAAGAAGCTTATTGAGCAGACAGAAAAGGAATTTCAAGACCTGAATCATCGCATTCTCCTGAGCGGTGGTCTTTTCGTCGACGTTCCCAAAGTTGCGCGGCGGCGCGCAGAGCGCGACAAGGCAATTCAGGGCACCAAGGACGCCCTGGCCGAAATTGAAGCCATTGGGGTGCAGGTAAAAGATCTGGATATTGGCTTGCTCGATTTTCCCTGCGTGGTGGACGACCGGATTGTCCTGCTGTGCTGGAAATTAGGAGAAGAGACGATCCAATACTGGCATGGTCAGGAAGAAGGCTTCCGCGGACGCAAGCCTATTGATGAGCGGATTCTCAGAGGCAAGCAGCGAGAAAAGCCAAACTGAAACCATTTCATAACTTGCCCAATCGCCAAGTTTCTAGGGTTTCTTCCCTTCCACCCACTGGGGCTTAAAGTCTGAGTTCACCAGCCACTCGACTGGCTTCATCATGGATTCTATGGCCTGCTGCATGTGGCTGAAATCGATATGGGCGAGATCATCGCTGGGACGGTGGTAGTCCTTGTGCAGGCCGTAGCTGGAAACGGTGTGGGCGATGATGCCTTGCTTGGCCAGGGCAAAGTTATCGGAGCGTTGAAAGAACTGCTGGTCCGGATGAGGATCGGCAACCAGCTTAGCGCCATGGCGGGCCAGCTCAGGACCAAGATTGCTGCGCTCGTAACCGGTGAGCCAGAGTTCATTTGCTTTGACCGCGGGATCGGGCCGGCCAATCATCTCAAATTCCAGGTTGGCGACAATGCTCGTCAACGACACGGCTGGATGCTTCAGAAAATACTCATCTCCCTGTCCCCCGGTTTCTTCACTTCCGAAAAAGACAAAGAGCACTGTGCGTTTGGCGCCTCCGGCTTCAACCAGCGCGCGCGCCAGTTGTAGGATGGCGACGCAGCCGGAAGCATCGTCGTCGGCGCCGTTGTAGATTTCATCGCCGTTGACCGGTTTTCCAATGCCCAGATGGTCCATGTGAGCGCTCAACAGAACGACCTGGTCTTTCAATTTGGAGTCGCGGCCGGGAAGAATGGCAATTACATTCCGCGTATTCCACTGCTTCGCTCCGGCACGAAACTGGAACTCACCCGAGACGCTCTGGATGAATCCTCCGGCGTCGCCGCCCCCCTTCAGGCCGAGTTGCAACAGCTCCGATGAGATGTAGGTGGCTGCAATCAACTCGTCGCGGGTCCCGCTTCCGCGGCCTTGAAGGACGTCGTTGGCGAGAAACCCAAGTTCGCCGCGGATGTGGTTGCCAAGGAGTCTGTATCTGTCGGCCTGCTGGCCAGAAGCAATGCAGGCCAGAAAAAAGGTCGCAGCGGCCAGGAATTTAGCGGGAGCTTTCAATGGGTCCTCCGGAGAAAGCAGCAGTATACGGCCTTCCGCTGCGAAACCAACGGCAACGCTGCTATATTTGTGTGTATTCGATGCAAAACTCCGCTGTCATAAGTCTGGAATCTGTCCGTTGCGCGCGGATTTTTATTTTCATTTTTTTTGCCGTGATTGCGTGCGCCGGCGTGGGCGGGTGCAACGGTTCCGGCAGCAAACAAGACTATTCCTATGTAACTGCACCAGAAGTGGTGCTACGTGACCGGCTGGCGGCTGCCTATGCCAAGACCGGTGTGCTGCACAACGGCGAGCGGGTGGTGGTGCTGGAACGCCAGCAGAACCGGCGATTTGTGCGCGTGCGCTCGTCCCGCGGCGAAGAGGGATGGGTACAGGAACGCTATCTCACGGACCAGCAGACTTTCGATGAATTCCAGCGCCTGGTCGAGCAGTTCAAGAACACGCCCGCGCAGGCGGTGGCCGAGGTCCGGAGGCAGGTGAACCTCCATGTGACTCCAGGACGCAAGAGCGAGCATCTCTATCAACTGAATGAGAACCAGAAGGTTGATCTGCTGGAGCGCAAGGTGGCAGACAAGAACGCTGCGCCGGGCGCTGAGGCGCAGAAAACCGAGAACAAGGAAGCCGAGTCCGAGCCGCCAGCAGATGAAGAACGAGCCCCCGGAAAGCCTTCGGTGGAGCCGGTTCTGGAAGACTGGTGGCTGGTCCGCGATTCACAGCAGCGCGTGGGCTGGGTATTGGGCAGGATGCTGTATGTTGATGTCCCGATCGAGGTTGCAGTGTACGCAGAGGGGCACCGCATTATCGCGTTCTACATTCTCGACCGGGTACAGGACGAAGATAAGAGCGTGCCCGAATATCTGATGCTGCTGTCAGAAAACAAGGATGGGATGCCCTACGATTACGACCAGGCGAGGGTGTTCACATGGAATCTCCGCCGTCACCGCTATGAAACGGCTTATCGAGGCGCGAGCCTCTCCGGATTCCTGCCAGTCACGCTGGGCAAGGAAAACTTTGGGAAGGAAGGGGATTTGCGCACCTTCACCCTGCAAGTGGCGGACGAAAGCGGAAAGCTGCACCCGCAAAAATACAAATTCAATCCTCCAATCGTGCGGCAGGTGCTGGCTCCGGGTGAGGAACCTGTGCCCAAAGTTCACCATAAACCCGCCAAAGCCAGGAAAGGTCACTCGCGATAGATCGAGCTTCTGGGAAGCCCGTGGGGGCATACGCCCTGACAGGGATGGGAGAGGGTAGCGATCCCCTCGCTGCGCTCCGGATAGACTACAGAAAAAGCGCTGGCATCCACAAGCGGAGAAGTACCCTCCAATGAGGGTATGGCAGAGAAAGTAAAAAAGCTAAGCCTGGAACGCGACTACAAGAAGCAGCTGTACTTCATTGATGGCAATGGGAGTGTGTGCGCGAAGTCGAAATCAGGAGAGGGTGAAACCCAGATTCTGGTTCCCAATGCGGTCCAGCGCGACAACCAATATCTCTATTTCATCGACAAAGAGGGGGACATCGCGCGCTCTCCCCGCGCAGTCCGCAGAAAGAAAGAAGCAGCCTGACCGGACCCATGTCCGCGCAAGGCCTGAACCTGCTTGTTTTCCGCGATGGCCGACAAGTGCTGAGCGGGAGTGCGGCGAAGACTGCCCTGTCCCAGCACATCCGCCTTGCCCAGAGGTCTTTTCATCCCGCCGAAAATTTAAGTTCGCTGCTGCAGGCAGGTGAACTGGAGTGCGCACTGGCAGACTCCGCAGCCGGCACGGCACAATTTGAAACCATTACCGATGCGATGGCTGAAGCACTGGTGAACGGCGCCCCCGTCCCCAATGTGGAGAACCTGCCGGCCATTCTTGACAGCACTCCGGTGCCGGAACGACTCGCGGTTTCCATCCCTGAAGGGTTTGCGTTTTATGCTCTACACCCATTGGCCTACGCTGAGGTGGTGCAGCAATTTGCCGCTCTGCCGCCAAGAGTTGCCGTGATCGGCATTCGCAGCGTTGGCACAACTCTGAGCGCGGTAACTGCGGCCGCATTGAAAAGACGCGGCGTTCAGGCAGCGCGAACCACGGTACGCCCCACGGGGCACCCTTACAATCGGCGGATGGAATTTTCCGGGGAACAGCTGGAGTTTGTGAGAAGAGAAATTTCTGCCAGCGGCATTTTCCTGGTTGTGGATGAAGGGCCGGGGCTCAGCGGTTCGTCGTTTCTTTCCGTTGCCGAGGCGCTGGTGCAAGCCGGCGTGGCGGCAGAGAAGATCACGCTGGTATGCAGCCATGCGGTGGACGCCGATCATCTGTGTGCGGAGAATGCTGCCAAGCGATGGCGGAAGTTTCGGTCCATAGCCGTGTCCACAGAACCGCGACAACCCTTGGATGCACAGGTGTGGGTTGGCGGCGGTGAATGGCGACGCTATCTCCTGCGGGACGAGCCTGACTGGCCTGCGTCCTGGGTGAGCTTTGAGCGACTGAAATATTTTTCCGGTCGAAGCATCGCCCCGCGCTTCTACAAGTTTGCGGGTTACGGCCGTTACGGGGAAGAGGTCCGGCAGCGTGAAGAAAAAGTGGCGGCCGCCGGCTTTGGTCCCGCGCCGGAAATTGCGAGCGATGGGTACATGTCGTACCCGTTTGTGGATGGCCGGCCCATGGCCGCCAGTGATTTAGCGGAGGGCGTGCTGGCCCGTTTGGCCGCATATTGCGCCTATCGGGCGGGAGCTTTTCCTGCCGAAGTGGCGGCCCCGGCCGCGTTGCAGCAGATGGCCCAGCACAACCTACGGGAACTAGAAATCGATGTGCCACTTGAGCTGCGCCTGGAGCGAGGAGTCATCGCGGACGGGCGGATGCAACCACACGAATGGCTGCTTACCCGCCAGGGCCAGATGCGGAAGTGCGATTCCGGCAGCCATGGCGATGATCACTTTTTTCCAGGAGCAACCGACATCGCCTGGGACCTGGCCGGCGCGATTGTCGAGTGGCAGATGGATGCCGAGGAGGCCGAGAGTTTTCTCGAGATGTACCGCCGCGCCAGCGGCGACAACGCCCAGACAAGAGTCCTGGGTTACATCACGGCTTACACGGTCTTTCGCTATGCCTATTGCCGGATGGCAGCGAATGCTCTGCAAGGAATGGAAGAGCAGGCGAGGCTGGAGCGAGCTGCGGATTGTTACAGGGCGAGATTGTTTGCCGTAGATTTCGCAGATATACGGAGATGATTTAGCCGCGAATTCACGCCAATGAACGCGAATCGGCGAGACGAACATCAACACCTACCACGGAAAAGAATTGGGTAAGTTGTCGATGAGGGCCTGCGGCCACGAAAGTTCATGAAAATCAACAGCAGATTCCTCGCTACCGCTCGGAATGACAAGGCTTGAGATGCAGTTGACCTTAGGAGATGATTTTCGACCCTGGTAATTGGGTAATTGAAAAGCAAGATCAAAATCAGACTTGAGAGACCCGAAGAGCATCCGAGGACAAATTGAAGATTCGATGAAATGCAAACCTCGTTAATAAGAAATCGGGTAGACAGCTTGTTTGGTGATCTTGGGTTTCGGGCGCTACGAGTAGAAGTCTGAGATGCAGTCCACTACGTACTGCTGCTCTTCTTCGCGGAGCTCGGCGAACATTGGCAGGGCCAGGACTTCAGCGGCGGCGCGTTCGGCTTCAGGGAAATCCCCGGCAGCATAGCCCAGGTAGGCAAAACATTTCTGCAAATGCAGTGGCACAGGATAGTAGATCTCCGTGCTCACGCAATGTTCGGCGAGGAAAGCGCGCAGGGAGTCACGCTTTTGCGCGCGGACTACATACTGGTGATAGACATGGTGGGCTTGCGGCCGGGTTTTCAGGAGTGCGATCTTTCCGCCGGTCGCAAGACCTGAGGCTTCCAGCAACCGGGTGTAGGTCCGGGCACGTTCCCGGCGTTCCTGGTTCCACTGCTGTAGATGGGGCATTTTGGCCCGCAGAATGGCTGCCTGGAGGGAGTCGAGCCGGCTGTTGACGCCAATTTCCTCGTGGTAGTAGCGGTCTTTCCCGCCGTGATTGCGCAACCGGCGCACGTGTTCGGCGATGTCCGGACGGTTGGTGGTGAGCGCCCCGGCATCACCGAAGGCGCTCAGGTTTTTTGTGGGATAAAAGCTGAATGCCGCCGATTGTCCCATGGAGCCGGCGGGTTTGCCGTCCCAACTTGCGCCCACTGCCTGGGCCGCATCTTCAATTATGGCCAATTTGTGTTCGGCGGCAATACGATTCAGGGCCCCCATGTGGGCACATTGTCCATAGAGATGGACGGGGATGATGGCGTGGAGACTCGCGTTCGAGGTCTCGAGCTTCCGCTCGACGCTCGCTGGATCGAGGTTCAGAGTTTCGGGATCCACATCCGCGAATACGGGCCTTGCTCCAGTCCGAACGATGCAACTGGCGCTGGCGAAAAAACTGAAGGGCGAGGTAATCACCTGCTGTCCGGGACCTATGCCGGCTGCGGCCAATGCCAGCCACAGGGCATCCGTGCCCGAGGCGCAGCCTACAGCTTCCGAGACTCCGCATAGTGCAGCGAATTCCTTTTCAAACGCCCTTACTTCATTGCTCAGGATGTAATGCTGGGAATCACAGACGCGGCTTACAGCGGCAAGAACTGCAGAGCGGATGGATGCATACTGGCGGGACAAATCCAGCATTGGAACCTGCATGGCCAGCTTGGAGGCAGAACTCTTCACACTTGGTGAGATTCTAGCATTCTCACGACGCCATCTCGCACAAAACGCCCGCCACCCCAACATGCGCAAAGTCGACGGGGTGGAAGGGCCTTAGGGAGAAAAGAAATGTCTTTCAGGAGGCAGTCGATTCAAGTGCAGCCTAGATTCCTGCGGGAACGGTTTCGTGAGAACTCCCTACGGCTGTATGGGCAGGTTTGAGCAGCTTCTGGGTCTTTCGACTACGCCCGCCGCAGCGGGCTCCGCTCAAGATGACAAGGGTAAGTTTATGGCACTGCCGAGCTTCCTGTATTCTCGTCTCTTCAATTCTCGCATCTTCGTATTCTCGTATCTGCGAAATGTAGAAACTCCAGCGGCACGGCTGAACTCGGGCCCTGACAGGGGTTTTGCCGCAAAAAGGACCCCGTAGCGAACAGCGACAACTTCTTTGATCGGTGCGAGTTGAACAAGCTACAATGAAGTTCCAGGTATACGAAAAGCTGTTCTCCAGGTCCAAGAGAGTATGGAAACTATGCAAGAGAAAGATCGGCAGATGGAAAACAAGCCGGCGCAAAACATTCAGGACTCCTTCCTCAACACCGCACGCAAGGACAAGATGCAGATCACCATATATCTGCTCAGCGGGGTGAAGCTTTCGGGCCGCATCCGGTCCTTTGACAAGTATTCGGTAGTCCTGGAAACCAACAATCAGGAGCAGCTCATCTTCAAGCATGCTATTTCGACGGTGGTGATGTCCAAGGGCAGTCACCACTTCGAGAACCGCCCGCACCAGCCGCCCGCCGCCGAAGGCGAGGCGAGTCCGGCCAAGTCGGAGGGCTAGTTTATTTCTGGGCAACGTTCCCGCCGCAACCCTGGTCCGGATGAGGGGGCGGAGCGCGCCTTTCTTGTGGCCGTCCAGTTCCGCCGCCGCTCGCGGGTTGATAAAGACCTGGAGATTCCCCCGAGCGCGCTGATTGCCCGCAATGCGGCTGCCGAGGAGCAGCGCCGCACGGTCTCCGCCGCGCAAGGGTTGGAAGAATCGCTGGTTGAGTTCCGCGAACTGGCCCGATCGGCAGGGGCGCAGATTGCCGGCGAATTCGTGCAACACCGGGACCAGCCGGACCCGGCAACGCTGATCGGCAAAGGCAAGCTCCAGGAAATTGCCGGGGCCGCCGCATCAAGCCACGCAGACCTGATCCTGGTAGACCACGAGCTTTCACCTTCCCAACAGCGAAACATCGAAGCTGAGGTGGATGCGCGGGTGATCGACCGCACCCAGCTTATTCTGGACATCTTTGCGCGCCACGCGCGGAGCCGGGAAGGCCAGCTTCAGGTAGAGCTGGCGCAACTCGAGTATCTGTTGCCCCGGCTTGCAGGGCGCGGGGTGGAGATGTCACAGCTGGGCGGCGGAATTGGGACGCGGGGACCCGGCGAAACGCAATTGGAGACCGATCGCCGCAGAATTTACCGGCGCATCCGGCACATCAAAGGGCAGCTTGAGGACGTCAAGCGCATCCGCGGGCAGCAGCGACAAAGGCGGGAATCTGTGCCCTTGCCGACGATCGCCCTGGTTGGCTACACCAACGCCGGGAAGTCCACGCTGTTCAATGCGCTTACCCACGCGGGAGTGCTGGCTTCCGCCAAGATGTTCGCAACGCTCGATCCAACGGTGCGCTCCATCATGCTGCCCAGCAAGCGCAAAGTGCTGCTTTCCGATACTGTAGGTTTCATCCGCAACCTGCCTACGACCCTGGTGAGCGCATTTCGCGCCACCCTGGAGGAGGTACAGCGGGCCGCGCTTCTTTTGCACGTTTCTGACGTCACCAGCCCGGTAGCGCACGAGCAGCAGAAGCAGGTGGATGAGGTACTGAGCGAGCTGGATGTGATGAGCACGCCGCAAATCAGGGTGATGAATAAGATCGATCTGCTGCCCGAAGTGCAGCGACGTTCGCTCACGGACGCCGCAAATACCGTCTATGTCTCTTCTACGGCGGACCTGGGACTGAGCAATCTGCTGGAGGTGATTGACAATCGGTTGCAGATTGACGCGATCCAGCACATGCGCATTCGCGTGCCGCAAAGCGAAGGCAAACTGCTGGCTCAGATCGAGGCGCGGGCGCACATCCTGAAACGCGCTTATCGTGACAGCGCTGTGCAAATGGACGTGGAGGCGCCGGAGTCGCTGGCGAGGGTGCTGCGGCCGTATGCAGTCGTTCCGCGAACGCGCAAATAGCTGTTGGTTCCTGTTTCAACGAAGGCAGTATTGGCGGTGGCGACAATTTGGTAATCGGGTAATCTGGTAATTGTGTAATTGAGAGTCAAAGGCTGAAACGTGAACTTCCCGAAGATATGCACTAGGACGCGGGTACTGACGTCGGCGGATAGCTTGTAACACCTAGAGTTTCTAACTCCCTACCCATGCAAGGCCTTCGGCTATTCACAACTCGCCTGGAACTTGTCGCGGCTACGTTAGAGCTAGCGCAGGCGGAGATGAGCGATCTTTCCGCATTGGCGGAGTTGCTCGATGTCCCCCAACCGGGAAGCTGGCCGCCGCCCCTAAACGATGAACATTCACAGCTGAGTTTTTTGGCCTCGCTGCAGAAAGCCGAGCCGGGTGGGCTGGAACTTATGGTTCTGCATTCGCCGAGAGCCACGGGGGTTGGTGGGGAACGCGGCATTCAAGGGCCGTCCGAAAGATGGATTTGTGGAGATTGGATACAGCGTGCTGGAAGCGCATCAGCGCAACGGGTATTGCACGGAAGCGGTGCGAGCTCTCATTGCCTGGGCCTTTCAAGACCAGGCAGTGCAGACGGTGATTGCGCATACTTTGCCGGGACTGACGCCGTCGATTCGTGTGATGGAGAAGTGTGGACTCAGGTTTACCGGCGAAGGACCGATCGAGGATGGAATGCAGACAATTCGGTACGAGCTGCCACGGAAGAATTTATGATTTTTGAGTTTTGATTTGTGATTTGAAAACGGGATGCAGCGTCCCGTCGACTCCCAATTGCCGGCAGCACTTGCCTAATCACCGCATGTGGCACTATCGGACATCTAAGGGCTGACGATACGCGGTGCGATGGCGTATAGAAGCATTTTTTGGAGGCGCTCCGCTCCAACACCGGGAGCTACGCGCTGGCCTTCCACGGCAAGCCGGGACAGGTCGGCAGATCGGAAAAGGGACTATCCCCTTTTGTTGTCCCCAGGGTTACGCATCGACGCTACGCCTTCGATGCTTCACTCCTTCGGCTTGCACCTCGAGGACAGGCTCTGGGCTACATTGGGCCACCCCTCCGGTGTTTTTGAGATGCGAGGCGCATCCCGTCACAAACCTATTTTTGACGCGCGCTCTAGAACAGATTCCACAGGAACTGGTTGTAAACCTCATGGTGGAACTGCACCTCCGCGGCTTTTACCACAGAACCCAAGAGGCGCGGGCAGCGATCGGCCGAGGCTTGCTTGAGGTCAGCGTAGCGGGCCTTCACATCTTCGCCCAACAGCCTGGTTATCCACTCGGCATTGCGGAAGTTTTCGATCGCTGTGTAGATGTTGTCCGGCAGATAGCGTTCGGCCTGGCGCAGGTTCTTGATGTTGGCCGTTGTGCCCTCGAGTCCGGTCTTGAAGATGGAGAGCATGACAAGGTACGGGTTGGCGTCAGGAGCGACGGAGCGTATTTCCGTGCGCATGCTGCGTTCGTTGCCGATGGGAATGCGGATCATGGAGCCACGGTCCACGGCTGAGGCCTTGAGCTGGTTGGGCGCCTCGAAGTGCGGGTCGAGGCGACGATAGGCGTTCACGCTGGAATTAAAGACCAGGCAAAGATCGTTGCCGTGGGTGAGCAGACGGTCGAGGAACTCGTAGCCCAGCTTGCTGAGCTTCTCCTGGCCCTTGGGATCCCAGAACAGGTTCTTGCCTTCCCCGCTGATGGAGACATTGGTATGCATACCGCTGCCGTTGACGCCCACGACGGGCTTGGGCAGGAAGGAGGCGGTAAGGCCCATCTTGCGGGCGACCTGGCGGCAGATGAGCTTGTAAAGTTGAATGTGATCTGCGGCCGCTACTACTTCCGCATAGCTATAGTTGATTTCAAATTGCGAGGGCGCAACTTCGGGGTGATCCTTTTCGTTCTGGAAGCCCATGGAGCGTTGCACTTCGGCGGCAGTATCGATAAAGGTGCGCAAAGGATCGCCGGGCAGCGAGTGATAGTAACCGCCGGTGTTGACGTATTCGAACTTGCCAGTCTCGTGATAGCGACGCTCGGCTTCCGGCCCCTGGAAGAGGAAGCCCTCGATTTCATTGGCCGCGTTGAGGGTGTAGCCATGCTTCTTGTGCTGCTCTGTGGCGAACAACTTCAGCACACTACGAATGTCGGCGCTGTAGGGTTCACCGTTCTTATCAATGACTTCGCCGAACACGAGCACCTTGCCCGGCCCGAAGACGTCCGCCGGTCCCCAGTAGAAGGCGGACCAGTCGATGCCAAGACGGAGATCGCTTTCACGCTGCGCGGTGAAGCCCCGAATGGACGAACCGTCAAAGGTGAGGTTGTCAAAACTGTTCAGCAGGAACTTTTTGTCGTAGTCGAGCATGTGCAAGCGGCCTTCGAGGTCGCTGAAGAGGACGGTCACGGCCTTGATCCGCTTTTCGTCGGTGAGATATTTCAGCCGCTCCTCCTGAATCTTGTGAGCGGCGACGCGGTTCTTGCGCTGCTCCTTCGC
The DNA here is from genome assembly GCA_035294925.1 of Candidatus Angelobacter sp. Taxonomy (GTDB): domain Bacteria; phylum Acidobacteriota; class Terriglobia; order Terriglobales; family Acidobacteriaceae; genus Angelobacter. The sequence goes on from DATGJZ010000096.1 coordinate 48,034, forward strand.
TTTGAGATTCATCTCTTCCAGTTCGTCATAAGTAAGTGCCAGGAAACTGCGCAGTTCGTCGGACATGGTTCTCCTCTAGTCTCCGCTTCGGCGCGGGCCGATGGAATGTTCAGGCAAAAAATCACTGATACAGGGAGTTGAAATGGCTGGGTTTCAACTCCCAAGGATATAGCAGGAGCGGGGGCCTCGCCAATCGAAAAAATTGATGGGGACCATAAGGAGGATTTATTCGCGGGCGCGGCTTCCTATAATTAAGTGCATCCTTTATTGTGCTTGATGGGGAGATTTGTCCTTTAAACCAAGGCGCCGATGATTTCTGGACGGCCGACGAAAGTCTGCCACCCTGGATCACGCGGCAAGAAGGAACAAAGATTGTGACCAGCCTAGCCCTGCCGTTCATCGAATGCGAACAAATCCACGCCGGTTTGGCGGTGAGTGACATTCCGACCACGATCGAATTTTACAAAAACAAGCTGGGCTTCCAGCCGGGGTTCACCTGGGGCGAGCCGCCGACCTTCGCCGGCGTGAACCTGGGTAGAGTCCAGATGTTCCTGGCGAAAGGCACGCCCACGCCCAGCCCCGAGACGGGCGCGGTCTATTTCCTTGTCGGGGACGCCGACCAGTTGTACGAATTCCACCGCGCCAATGGCGTCGAAATTGCGCAGGCAATTGACGACAGACCCTACGGCATCCGCGACTACACCGTGCGCGACCTATATGGGTATCACCTGGTGTTTGGACATCACCTGTTCAACGCCGGCCCGCCGATCAGAATTGAACGAGTGGACGTGCCGGTGCGTTTGGAGAAACGTCTGGCGGCACTTCTTCAAGATCTCGCCAAACACAAGCGCATGAGCGTAGACGGCTGTCTGGAGGAGATGCTGCTGCATACGAATGACGGCGTCGGGCCGCACACGAAAACAACCCTACACTACATACAAGAGCTGAAGAAGAAACACGGCATCGACTACGACAGCCATGCCAGCTATCGTTTTACAGAGGAGTGAGTTGGGGTAGAAGCGATTCCTTAGGAGTCGTAGCCGAGGCCACGAGGCGAGCCACACTCTTTCCACAGCTGTTCCCAATTCCAGATCCCGTACGCCAGCTTCTTGGGTAACGGGAATCCGAGCTGCTGCGCGAGCATACACACCTGCCCCGCGATGGTGGGCTTCGTGAGACAGCATATGATATTTGCGGGCCGCCAGCTAACCGGAAACTATGGTTCTGCGCATGCTAATTGCGCAGGGCGTCAGCGGCGTGTTTCACCGCGTCCAGCAGCAAGCGTTGCACTTGCGGCGCATCGACCAGCTTCAGGCATTCCGAGAACTCGGCCTTTTCCGCCGGCGTTAGGGTGAAGACGCATTCCAGGACTTCCCGCGCTTCGGTTGTGTGGCGTCCGCGGCGCAGTTTGCCGGTAAAGCGAAGGATCGGCAGGCGGTTAGCAACCTTGGTCGCTGCGATCAAGGTTGAAGCTTTCCGTTTCTGCCGGGCAGGAAAATCGGCAGGGAAGAATCTCCGCATCGCCCTGTAGGCCCGTGCCGTGTTGATACCGGCGTCTTCAAGACGATGACGGAAGCCCTTGCCCTGGCGGCTACCCGGAGCTTTCTCCTGCTGCCAGAGCTGGTGGCAGAGAGTGGCGAACTGCTGGAGGGTTTGCTGATAGAGCTCTTTAGCTTCGGCCATGGTCCCCAGTTCGGAGTCCAGAAGTTGGTCCAGGCCCTTCAGTTTCTCGTACTGAGCGGCGATGGGCAGAGGGTTGGGGGGCGGCGCGGGGCTGGCGCCGTACAGGGCTGGGTGGGCGATGAAGGTTTGAGCGGGGGCTGCATTTTGCGGCGCAGCTTGCAAGATTGGCATGGTCAGTGTTGGGTCCATGTGACTCTCCTGACCTATGGATACCTTGGATTGGTTCCGGCTGCAACTTTAGGTGTACTAATTCTCACCGCGAAAACATTGGGGATTGCGAAGGTTGCAACCTGGAACGTTCTTATTTTCAGTCGGGTGCGGCAGGAGCCTGCAAAATAATCCGGAGATCCACGGCGCGCCGGGACAGGGTTACGCCGATGGACGCTGATTTTTGCGCCATTCTGAAACGCCCTTGTCCTGGCAGTGCTGTGCAGTCGGAAGTGGATGCGACGGAGTCATTTGGTAGGGTGTTGTGGGCTTATGCGGTAGTCTCTCGGACGCGCAAATATGCAGAAAGGTTGCGGTTTCCACATCCATCCGGGCGCTGGGTTGCGCAAACCAAAATGGCCGCCGGTTTGATTCGTGTTACTTATTCTTCCGTGACAGGGCAATCGCGGCACTCACCGCTCCCGCAATCGGCACGCCAATCCAAGAGCCAATCACGGCGCCCTGAAACTGAATGTCAGGCTTAAGCCATAGGGCAACGCCCATTGCCACGGAAAACATGAGCGTCAGGAGCGAATACCACGCAACGAGAACAACCAAGACATTCTCATGAACAAACAATCCTTGCACGAGTAAAGCTTCGCCGCGACTTTAGAGAACAAACTTGGACTAGTTGTTTGTGGATATGGCTGAAGTCCAGCTAAGACTTGCGCAAATGCCAAAACTTCGGTATAGCCTCGCTGAATAACTTCGGGGGTAACCGCTTTAGCTGGAATGATGCTGAACAAAAACACCGATAGATGGCCTCTAAAGCATCCGTGACCTGCGGAACCTCGACGCCGTCCCGCAACCGTCCAGATATTTTGACATGCGTTTGAGCAAACGCCTGAATTATTACCTCAGAATCAGGGCTGATCTTCAACCATGGATACGAGCGCCTAACTTGCTCTAGCTCCAGTGCTATAGGAAAGTCATTGCGTGGCAGCCGACGGTGCGAAATGGGTGGCTGTTCGCGTCCTGAAATGGTGTCCTTTTGCCTACGACTTAGCATTAGTTGCTCGCGGCTGGGATTTAGCATCCAGTACAAATACATGAAGAGAATTGTCCAGAGCCTCAGTGCCTCGTCGAGGTGTGGTGGCGACTCATCGCTGCGAAAGTACTCGAGTTCTCTGACCAATCGGTAACAGAGGGCAAACCGCATCTGTGCCTGGGGGAGCCCTTTCTTTAAGTTCCGAGTGTCCTGCTCCAATGCTAGGAAGAGACCTAACATGCTCACACTGATTAAGAAGATTGCTGGAAACAAAATGTAATCCCAGAATCTTGTTTCGCCGAAAGGGCGTGATCCGGAGTTGCGACCGATTGCGGCGAGTACGATAGCGACAAGAGAAACAAGAGAAATTACGACCATTCCAACCGAATAGTCTCGCCCGATGAGAGATCTGAGCTTATTTTCGAACGATCGCTCAATGCTTACAAAATAGTCTTCCACGATCTCTCCTCATTGGGAAATCAACGAACAAAAGAGAAGTACGAGGCAATAGGCCATGGCCGTGGCTCGCGCCTTTTCTTTTCCTCATTGATGCGTCGCTTATAGCAGTCCAAATTATAGCCCTGTGGTTGCTTCCCATGCCGGAGCTTTGACCTCTATCACCTGAATCGCGGATTTAACATTACCGCCTTCAACTTCAACCGCCTGGAAAAAATCGGCACCTTCGATGCCGACGACCTGCGAGCTTTGCGGGCCTATCGCAGCACGTCCGAGGAGATCCGGGCCTTAACCAATGCAGACCTGCTGTTGGTTCTCCACGAGCAGGAAATGGAAGACTCTGTGCGGTTTCAAAAACTGCGCGTCAAGTGGGAGAGACGGCTCAAGGAGGGGATAGGTTACCGGGTGACAGGTTATAGGGTACGACCCAGAACGAAGACCGACCCCAAAACTTCTTAACCCACCAACGGCAAGACACCGCCGAACGGCGTCGTTAGAATTCCCTGGAGCAGCGTGGTCGGGTTGAGCAGCCTCGGGATCTTTCGACTGTGCCCGCCGCGGCGGGCTCCGCTCAAGATGACAGCGGTGGCAGAGTTGGACAACGAAAAAGCTGCCGCGAAGGCCGCGAAGAAACGGCAAGACACCGCCGGGGGCGGCGGCGCCACACGTGTATGGGCAGCACCGGCGGTGTTCTTCGGCGGGGAGTGAGAATCAGGAATCGCGTTCATTGCTCGAACGGTTTTCGTGAGAATTCCCTGTAGCAGCATGGTCGGGTGAGCAGCTTCGGGGTCTTTCGACTATGCCCGCCGCGGCGGGCTCCGCTCAAGATGACAGGGTGGAAGAGTTGGAAGAACGATAAAGACTGCCGGGAGGAAACGGCAAGACACCGCCGGGGGCGGCGGCGCCACACGTGTATGGGCAGCACCCGGCGGTGTTCTTCGGCGGGGCGTGAGAATCAGAAATCTCGTTCATTGCTCGAATGGCGTCGTTAGAATTCCCTGGAGCAGCGTGGTCGGGTTGAGCAGCCTCGGGGTCTTTCGACTGTGCCCGCCGGGGCGGGCTCCGCTCAAGATGACAGGGTGGCAGAGTTGGACAACGAAAAAGCTGCCGCGAAGGCCGCGAAGAAACGGCAAGACACCGCCGGGGGCGGCGGTGCCACACGTGTATGGGCAGCACCGGCGGTGTTCTTCGGCGGGGAGTGAGAACCAGAAATCTCGTTCATCGCTCGCATGGTTTTCGTGAGAATTCCCTGGAGCAGCATGGTCAGTTTCAGCAGCCTCGGGGTCTTTCGACTACGCCCGCCGGGGCGGGCTCCGCTCAAGATGACAGGGTGGCAGAGTTGGAAGAACGATAAAGACTGCCGGGAGGAAACGGCAAGACACCGCCGGGGGCGGCGGCGCCACACGTGCATGGGCAGCACCGGCGGTGTGTTGGGCGAGGAGTGAGAATCAAAAATCTCGTTCATCGCTCGGACGGTTTTCGTGAGAATTCCCTGGAGCAGCATGGTCGGGGCCAGCGCCCCGGGGTCTTTCGACTACGCCCGCCGGGGCGGGCTCCGATAAAGATGGCAGGGTGGCAAAGATGGACGAACGATAAAGACTGTCGGGAGGAAACGGCAAGACACCGCCCTCTTCAATGTTTTGTGTTGGTGTCGCCCCGCTGGGGCTCAGCCATATACTCATGCTTTACCCAGGCCTCACGGCCTGGGCTAACTACTTTCGCGCCTCCGGCGCTGGTACTTGGCCGTGCCGCATTCATTTTCCGACCTCATGAACAAGTCAGATTCCCAACTAGAAACCGCAAAAAGCTAGCGGCCAGGTTACCCGCCGGGGCGGGCTCCGCTCGAGATGACACGGGTGGCAGAGTTGGACAACGAAAAAGCTGCCGCGAAGGCCGCGAAGAAACAGCAAGACACCGCCGGGGGCGGCGGTGCCACACGTGCATGGGCGGCCTCGGCCGGGTCTTGGGTGAGGAGAGTCTCGCTGTGCTTCGGGATAACTGCAAAAACAATCCGTGACTTGTTGGCGGGCGTGGACCGGCCATTGCAGAAGTCGGGACAAAACCGACACACATGCATTCTGTTTCAGGCATGCGACTAAGGGCACTCCTTTATGACTAAGGGCACTCCTTTATGAAGAAGGGTTCCCTCCCCTTCGGCAAGCTCAAGGTCGGGATAAACTCTAGGAAAAATTAAATGGGCCTGAAACCAAGAAGCGGTGACTTTTCCTTGGTCACAAGCCCATTCGATCCTGACTTGGATCGGAGGTGATACTTTTATTTTAAGCTTCCGCCGGGTGGTGTCAAGAGTTTGATGGGGGTTTTTTTGTCGGCCAAAATAGCTTTCCGGAGTTGCTGGATTGGCCTTTGGCGGCAGCGCAACCCTAAGTTTCAGCGTAGGTAGATCGCCAGACTTGGAGTAGGTATTTGCTGGTGGTATGCCGCCTGCTTCGCAGGCTGATGTTTGGCGCTCATCACGTTGACACTCGCGCTAAGCGGATGATAATTTAAAGGGTTTGCTGGTCGCCTGAGATCCACTTCTATATCACAACAATTAACTAAATGGACACTCTCAAACAACTAGGCGAATTACTGCTTGCCGCCATCCCTACCATCGTCTGTTTGCTGATTGTGTGGGGCGCGTACCGAAACCTTGTGCAGAAGAAGCTGCAGCGGGTACTGGGCGAGCGCCACGCCCGGACTGAGGGCGCGATCGAGGAGGCCCAGGCGCAGATTGCTAAAGCTGAGGCGCGCACTGCCGAATATGAACAGCGGCTCCGCGAAGCCCGGTCACAGATCTACAAGACGCAGGAGGGACGCCGCAAGCACATCATGGAAAAGCGCAGCACGGCGCTGGCCGAAGCGCATCGCGTGGCGGATGAGATGGTCAAGCGAGCGCATACTGATCTGGAGAGGGACGTCCGGGAAGCCCAAGGTACGTTGCAACAGCAAGCGGAGACATTGGCGGCGCAGATCATTGATTCGATTTTGAAGCCATTTGCGGTCAGCAGAGGGTAGAAACAGCATTCAGCATTCAGCCCGCGAAGCATCTTGGGCTGAAGGAATACAGCGTCGTGGGCATGGAAGCGAAACGTTTAAAAAACCTTACCACTGATGACGGTGATGTGAATGATCTTCGCTGATAAGACTAAGGAGAAAAGTGAGATCGCCTGGAAAGGGGAGTTTTGCTCACATTCTCGGGACTCATCCCATGATCGGCAACTAGAGTGAGAGATGCGTGGTAGACGGACCAAGTACGGCGAAGCAATACAATGAAATATAGAACTGGTTTTATCCAACATTTTCAGTGCAAGAGGGTAATGTCCGCGGCCAAGATGCTTCCGGCTTTTGTGCTGGTTCTGGTGCTGGTCTTCCCGGCGTTCCTCGGGAGCGCCGTGATTGCGGCGGGTCAGGAAGCTTCGCCACCACAAGGATCCACGCCTGGCTCCAATAGCTCGACAACTTCTGCCGAGAGGGAATCACGGCATGAAGCCAGAGAGGCTACTAAAGAGAAAGAATTAGCCGGCGAGGAAGACCCCAATGTGGCGTTTCGCCATTCGGCCGCGGTGAAGCTGATTGCCCGGATAACCGGCTTGAGCGTGGACGCAGCGTATTGGGCGTGCGTGGTGCTGAACCTGATTGTGGTGATTGCCGTCCTGTGGGCGCTGCTTAGAAAAACCTTGCCTGCGGTGTACCGCAACCGTACGGAGGCGATCCAGCGGCGGATGGAGGAGGCGCGCAAGGCCAGTGAAGATGCGCGCCGGCGGCTGAGCGAGGTGGAAACGCGGCTCTCCCGGCTGGATGTTGAGATTGAGCAGATGCGGCGTGAGGCGGAAGCTTCCGGGCACCGCGAAGAGGAACGGGTTATGGCGGCCGCCGAAGAAGAGCGCCGCAGGATTGTGGAGTCGGCTGAGCAGGAGATTGCCCGGGCCGCCAATGCGGCGCGTCGCGAACTCAGGGCCTATGCGGCGGAGTTGGGAGTAAGCCTGGCAGAGACGAGAATTCGCATTACCGAGGGAGCCGATCAAAAGCTGGTCCGCGATTTCACTGCGCGGCTGGGGAAGGACGGTAACTGATGGCCGCCATTGCCAGCCGGTATGCGCGTGCGTTTGCCGAGGTGGTGATCGACCTGCGAATGGAGCCAGGCCAGGCGCTGCAGGAGTTGAACGCGGTGGCGGCGCTGGTGACGTCGAGCCCGGAGCTGCGCACCGTATTGCAAAATCCTTCTGTTGAGCACACCCAGAAGCTTGCCCTGGTAGACGCGATTATTGCCCGGTTGGGCGGGTCGCGGGCGTTGCGTAATTTTGTGGCGGTATTGATTGATCAGCGGCGCATTGGACAAATTGACGAGATAGCACAACAGTTCAGGCACGAGTTAAACCAGCGGCTGGGCATTGCCGAGGCCCAGGTAAGCTCGGCGCGCGAGCTAGGGCCGGAAGAGAAGCAGTTGCTGGAAAAGCAGATGGCGGCGATTACCGGCAAGGTGGTGCAGGCAACATATTTACGCGATGCAGCCCTGCTGGGCGGGGCTGTGGTGCGCATCGGCAGCACTATCTATGACGGTTCGGTGCGCGGGCAGCTGAGGAAGATCAAGGAGAATTTGGTAAGTGGGTGAGGAAGAATCTGGTAATTGGGTAAGTTGGTAATTTGGTAATTGCAAGGCGGCTCAAATTACCTAATTACCAAACTACTCAATTTCTTTAAGGCTTTTATGGCTCAAATTAAAGCAGACGAAATTACAAAATTAATTCGCGAACAGATTGAGAACTACGAGTCCAAGGTTACGGTGGATGAAGTAGGGACCATCATCTCCCTGGGCGACGGGATTGCCCGTGTTTATGGCCTGGACAAGGTGATGGCGGGCGAGTTGCTCGACTTTGGCCATGGCATTTCCGGCATAGCCATGAACCTGGAAGAAGACCAGGTGGGCGTGGTGGTGCTGGGCGATTACACCGAGATCAAAGAAGGCGGCGAGGTCAAGCGCACCGGGAACATCATGTCTGTGCCTACGGGCAAGGGCCTGATCGGCCGGGTGGTCAACGCTCTGGGCCAGCCGATTGACGATAAAGGACCCATCACCGCTGATACCCAAATTCCGATCGAGCGCATCGCGCCCGGCGTGATTGACCGCCAGCCGGTGCGTGAGCCGATGGCCACCGGCATCAAGGCCATCGACTCGATGATTCCCATTGGCCGCGGCCAGCGCGAGCTGATTATCGGCGACCGCCAGACGGGCAAGACTGCCGTAGTGCTGGACACGATCATCAACAACAAAGGCAACAAGCTGATCTGCATTTATTGCGCGATCGGGCAAAAGCGCTCGTCCATTGCGCAGGTAGTCAAAGTGCTGGAAGACTATGGCGCGATGGAGTACACGATTGTGGTGGCGGCCTCGGCCTCAGAGCCCGCGCCTATGCTTTATCTTGCGCCCTATGCAGCCTGCGCCATGGGCGAGTACTTCCGCGACAACGGGGGTCACGCGGTAGTGTTCTATGACGATCTTTCCAAGCATGCGGCCGCCTATCGTGAGATTTCGCTTTTGCTGCGGCGGCCACCAGGGCGCGAGGCTTATCCGGGAGACGTCTTCTATCTCCACTCGCGGCTGCTGGAACGCGCGGCCAAGATGTCAGAGAAAAAAGGCGGGGGATCACTCACCGCGCTGCCGGTGATTGAGACCCAGGCCAACGACGTTTCGGCATACATCCCGACCAATGTGATCTCGATTACCGATGGGCAGATCTTTCTGGAGACCGACTTGTTCAACTCCGGAATCCGTCCGGCGGTGAACGTGGGTATTTCTGTGAGCCGCGTGGGTGGTTCGGCACAGATCAAGGCCATGCGGCAGGTTGCCGGAAGCCTGAAGCTGGACCTGGCCCAATACCGGGAGATGGCGGCGTTTGCGCAGTTCGGTTCCGATCTGGATAAGGCGACGCAGGCGCAGCTCAATCGCGGCAAACGGCTGGTGGAGGTGCTGAAACAAGACCAGTACCAGCCGCTTCCGTTCAGCAAACAGATTCTGATGATCTATGCCGGCACCAACGGCTTCCTGGATGATCTTGAGGTGGAGCAGATCCGCGTGTTCGAGACGGAGCTGTATAAGTACGTGGAATCCATGAATGCCGGACTGCTGGAGAGCATCATGCAGAAGAAGACCATCGATGATGCGCTGAAGGGGGAGATCGAGAAGACATTGAAGGAGTTCAAGCAGCGTTTTGCGAGCGAGCATGAGCCTGCGGGCAAGGGAGCGAGAGCTAAGTAGGGGACAGGTTATCCGCCACGGCGGACCTCTGGCAGGGAAGCTCACTTTGAGATTGGGTAATTGGGTAATTTAGTAATCGGGTAATTGAAGATCAAGACCGACACCGGAGACAGGCAGTACTTAGTAATTAGTATTTAGGAAGACCGGCGAGCTTACGGCGGCACATTTATGGCTAACCTTCTTGATATCCGGCGGAGAATCCGCAGCGTGCGGAATACGCGGCAGATTACCAAGGCCATGCAGATGGTTTCGGCGGCCAAACTGCGCCGCGCGCAGGAGCGCGCGCTGGCGGCGCGTCCGTATGCGCAGATGCTGACCAATGTGCTCAAGTCACTGGTGGCGCGGGCTGAGGTTTACGATCCGAAGACGGGTGAATTGCGACATCCGCTGCTGGTGCGGCGTCCGGAAAACAGCATTACGGTGATTGTGGTTTCGGGCGAAAAAGGGCTGGCGGGGGCCTTTAACTCGAACATTCTGAGGTCGGCCATGAACTTTATGGCTGCCAGGCAGGGCAAGAACATCGACATTGTGGCCGTGGGCAGGAAGGCGCGCGATTACTTCCGCCGGCGGTATCCGGTGGCTGTGGAGGGCGAGAAGCGCAAGGGCCCAATCCAGATTGCCGGGGAATATGTGGGGCTGCTCAATCGCGTGCAGTTTGCCAGCGCGAACCAGATCGCGGACTTCGTGATCCGCAGCTATACGGAAGCCACCACGGACGCGGTTTACCTGGCGTACAACGAATTTAAATCTGTGATTTCGCAGCGGCTGGTGGTGGATCATGTGCTGCCGGTAGAGAAGATTGGCGACGTTGTCCACGAAGTGACGGAAGAAGCGGCCGAGGAAGAGCGCAAGCGCCGTATTGAAGCTGCGCTGCATGCGGGCGTAGGCGTGCGCGCGGCAGACACCAAGGCCCAGGATGAGAAGGCGGCGGCGTTTGGAACGGCGCAGGTGGATTACATCTACGAGCAAAACCCGGCAGAGTTGTTTGCCGGGCTGCTGCCCAAGTATGTAGGCATCCAGCTTTATCGGGCCATGCTGGAGTCAGAGGCCGCCGAACATGCAGCCCGGATGACGGCCATGGACGCGGCCACGAACAATGCCGGTGACATGATTGATGCGCTCACGCTGGATATGAACCGGGTCAGGCAGGCGAGGATCACCAGGGAGATTATTGAGATTGTCAGCGGGGCGGCGGCGCTGTAGGCAGTAGTTGGCAGTTAGCAGCTGGCAATTAGCACAACCTTGCCACGGCAGTACTTAGGCCGTTATGCACGCGATTACGAGAATTTTGTACTCGTTACGGCAAAGGCAGGATCGTCGTCTCCGAGAATTGGGTAATCGGGTAATTTGGTAATTGAGTAATTGAAAATCAAAGACGAAAATCCTGATCTGCAATGGATATCAAGGCGAAGCCTTGGTTAGTTAGTACTTAGCAAGAGCGAAACCTTTTTAGCCGCGAATTTGCGCGAATGATCGCGAATCGGAAGAAAGTTGTAGTTGTGCAGGGTATGTTTCAGGAATATCTTTCAGGTTCGTAAGCTTAAACTCCAGGGGCTGAAGCCCGGGATTCTATTGGCTTTTTCGGCACGACTGAAGTCATGCGCTGTTACGAACATTTTGAATGCGCTCTGAACCAGAGGAATCATTCTGAGCTAAGTACTAACTAAATACTGCATATTGGTTTCATTGAGGTAATCATGCCGGAAAATGTTGGAAAAGTGATTCAGATTGCGGGGCCCGCGGTTGATGTGCAATTCAGCGAGGGCCACCTTCCGCCTATCTATCAGGCGTTGCGGGTGATCAGTGAAGGTTTTAAGGTTCCGCAGCCTGTAAGCGTGATTTTGGAGGTGCAGCAGCACCTGGGCGAAGGCCGCGTGCGCTGCGTGGCCATGGAAGCTACAGAAGGAATGGTCCGTGGAATGAAGGCCGTGGACCAGGGTGGGCCGATCTCCGTGCCCGTCGGAAAAGGCACGTTGGGACGCGTGATGAACGTTATCGGCGAGCCTGTGGACCAGCTTGGCCCGGTGGCTTCGAAAAAGAGGATGCCCATTCATCGCCCGGCGCCGGCGTTTGATGAACAGTCCACAAAGGCCGAGATGTTTGAGACCGGAGTCAAGGTCATTGATCTCATCCAGCCATTCGTGAAGGGCGGAAAGATCGGGCTGTTTGGCGGCGCAGGCGTGGGCAAGACGGTCATTATTCAGGAATTGATCAACAACGTGGCCAAACAACACGGCGGCTATTCGGTATTTGCCGGAGTGGGCGAGCGCACCCGCGAAGGAAACGACCTTTGGCTGGAAATGACTGAATCCGGAGTGATCAAGCCAGGCGTTCCGGAAGAGTCGAAAGCTGCATTGATCTACGGCCAGATGACTGAGCCGCCGGGCGCGCGCCTGCGGGTGGCATTGACCGCTCTTACAGTGGCGGAATATTTCCGCGATGAAGAAGGCGCGGACACGCTCCTCTTTATCGATAACATTTTCCGTTTTACCCAGGCAGGCTCGGAGGTCTCGGCATTGCTGGGCCGCATGCCTTCCGCCGTGGGCTACCAGCCGAACCTGGCGACCGAGATGGGTGAATTGCAGGAGCGAATCACCTCCACCAAGCGAGGGTCTGTAACCTCAGTGCAGGCGATTTACGTTCCGGCGGACGATTTGACCGATCCAGCGCCCGCCACCACGTTCGCTCATCTGGACGCGACCACGGTGCTTTCCCGCGCGCTAACGGAGATTGGAATTTATCCCGCCGTGGACCCGCTGGCTTCCACCTCGCGCATTCTCGATCCGCGCATTGTGGGGCAGGAGCACTATGAAGTGGCGCAGGGCGTGAAGCGCATTCTGCAACGATATAAAGACCTGCAAGACATCATTGCCATTCTGGGCATTGAAGAATTGAGCGAGGACGACAGGCTTACGGTTTCACGGGCGCGCAAGGTGCAGAAGTTCCTCTCACAGCCATTCTTCGTGGCCTCGCAGTTTACCGGACGTCCGGGAAAGTACATGAAGGTGCAGGACACGGTGCGCGGGTTCAAAGAGATCATTGAAGGCAAGCATGACGACGTGCCGGAGCAGGCATTCCACTTGAGGGGCGGCATTGAGGAGGTCCTGGAAGAGGCCGAGAAGATGAAGACCGCCGGAGCGGCGGCCTAAGGCAATGGCAGAGACGATCCAACTCGAAATTGTCACGCCTGAGCGGCTGCTGGTGAACGTGGCCGCCAGTGAGATACAGATTCCCGGCAAGTCGGGTTATCTGGGCATTCTGCCGAGACACGCACCGCTGATCACCGAGCTTGCGGTAGGCGAGATCAGCTATCGTGCGGAGGGCCAGCTCAAACGGCTGGCAGTGGCCTGGGGATTTGCCGAAGTTCTACCGCACAAGGTGACTATCCTGGCTGAGACGGCGGAGAAAGCAGAAGAGATTGATGTAGCCCGAGCACAAGCGGCGAAACAAAAGGCAGAAGAAGAGCTGCGGAAGGCTGGAGCTAGCGGCGATGCGGATGCGCAGGCTGCCCTGGAGCGCGCTAAAACTCGGCTGGAAGTGGCGGGGAAGTAAAGAAGCAATTAGCAGGTAGCAATTGGCAGTTAGCCCCAATACTGTTCACTTGAAGAGCTTGGGACCTTTTGAGTCGATGGCAAAAACGCAAGGTCCCTCCGATTTACCCCCGCTGACGCGTTGGGTAAACCCTCGGGATGACGAACCATTTTTTAATCGTTCACCTTAAGTGAACCGTATTGCAATTAGCCCCGCGCACGGCCTGGGCAATCCTCAGGAGCGTGCATGGAAACGAGAACTCAAAAAAACTTACCACTGATGACGCTGATTTTGACTGATTTACGGTGATCTTGTTTGGCTGGCATTAAGCCCCTCTTACAACCGTCTTACTCTTGGCTGAAGGAGCTTCCTCCCTGCCGGTCGGGATAAACTATAAAAAAACTCCAAAGACTAATTAAAGTCTGCTACGCCTACGCGCAGCAGGGTGCGGGTTTTTTTGCCGCGTTCGGATTTGCCTGCTTCTGAAGTCTGGTGGGCCCAGGCGGCGAAGACTTTGTTTCCATAGGCTGCGAGAGCGAGATAGTCGCCCAGAAAATCTCCTTCCGCTTCGAAGGCTTGCGGGTCCAAAGCGTAATTGCTGAAGGTTTTTCCATTGTCGGTGGAGCGGGCGAGGGTGACGGTGGTTTGTTTGTTGTCCGTCCGCCGGTCATAGAAGACCAGGTTGACTGCGCCGGTTACCGGATCAACGGCCAACCATTGGAAGAACTGGTCATTGCCGTTGTGAATGGGATCGTTATTCACGCGAACAGGAGCGCTCCAAATCCTGCCGTGATCGCTGGATGAGGAGACAAAAACGTCTACGTCGCCGTTGGTGTAATCGCTCCAGGCGACGTAAAGCGTGCCGCTGCCCGGGTCAATTCCGATCTGGGGAAAACCATTGGTGCGCAATACACCGGCAATTTCAAAAAAATCCGGGCCGGTGCGCAGAATGCGCCGCTCGGGGCTGAAAGAGACGCCGCCATCGTGGGACTCAGCCATCATGATGCCATCGCGATCACCCCAGATGGTGTAGAGAGTTCCATCGGGAGTGACTACGCCATCGAAGCCTTCCAGCGCTCCATTATCGTCCCTGGGCAGGCCGGGGACACTGCTCAACTTGATGGGTTTAGACCAGGTTGTGCCGCCATCTGTGGAGCGAGAGAAGAGAAGTTCCGTGGTGCTGAGGGTGAACTGGGTCCAGCCTACGTACAGGTCGCCGGCATGGGGGCCGACAGTTGCCGCGACTACATAGGGCTTGTCTTCGAACGGAATCTGAGGAGTTGATTCGTGGGAGATGACGGCGATGGCGTTGGACGGCCAGGTCTTTCCCGCATCGCTGGAGCGGCGGACGAAAATACCATTGCGTGTGGCCCCTTGCGCCCAGTAGTTGCTGGCGCCGAGCTTGTCAAAGGCGATATAGCAAATGACGGCGCGCCCGGCTGCATCGTAGGCGATAGAGACATCACCGGAGACACGGTATTCTCCGGGCGCCGTGCCGTGGGCCATGGTCCATGTTTGCCCGCCATCCTGGGAATAGGCAACGCTTGCATTAACCTGCCAGGCAACTGCAACCTGCTGTGGATTCCCGGGATTCACTGCTATGGACGGCTCGTTGAAATAGCCTGGCTTGGGAGTGATGTCCACGAGATGGGCTTTGGGCGCAGGAGGAAGCTGTTGCGCCCTCAAGGTTGAAGCGAGCAATAGAAGGATGAAGCAGGCGCGTGAATTCATGGTAAGGAAGAGACATTTTAGACCGTTTTCATGGTTGCTGCGTCTTCCTTAATGCTGGTTTGCTCCGAGTTAGCTAAGCAATCATCAGTCAGCAATCAGCATTCAGCCCGCGTGAAGTTCCGGAATCTTTAAGAGCTGTCGTCGGCATGGAAACAAAAAGTTCAAAATACCTTACCACTGATGACGGTGATTTGATTGATTTCCACTGATTCGATCTATAGGTTTTTATTCCATTGCAATTCCTGCGCGAATTTTTGACGCAAGGCTGCTGGATCTATGGCTTGCGCACGCAGGGTGCGCAAGGCGAGCGCGTGGTGGCGTTTGGCCAGGCGGACATTGTGTTCATCGAGCAGCAGCGGGCAATGAAAATATTGGGGAAGGGAAAAGCCCAGCGCGCGGATCAGCAGCAGTTGGCGGGCGGCGCTTTTCAGCAGATCGGCGCCGCGGACCACTTCTGTGATCCGCATGGCTTCATCATCCGCTACTACGGCCAGTTGATATGCAGGTATGTCGTCACGCCGCCAGATGAGGAAGTCTGAAAAATCCCGACCGGCAGTGAATTCCTGGGGGCCAAAGCAAAGATCGTTGAATGCGATGCTCGCGCCATCGGGCACTCTGAATCTCCAACTCATTCCCGCCGGAAGTTCCCAGGACTTTGCGGTGGTGATTCTTTCCCGACAAGTTCCAGGGTAGGGGATTTCGTCATCATCGTCGTGTGGGGCCTGAAGCGCCCGCTCCAGATCTTTGCGCGAACAGGAGCAAGGATAGATGAATCCACGATCACGCAGTTTGCGCCAGCACTCCAGATAAATGCTGCGACGCTGGTTTTGCGAGTAGGGAGCATAGGGGCCACCCAGGTCGGGGCCTTCATCCCAATCCAGCCCAAGCCAGTGGAGATCTTCGTACATTGCTTGCACCCACTCAGGCTTGCACCGCTGGTAATCCAGGTCTTCGTTGCGAAAGACCAGTTTGCCACCGGCAGAGCGCGAACGCTGCCAGGCGGCCCAGAAAGTGCGGGCATGTCCCAGATGCAGGTATCCGGTGGGAGAAGGAGCAATCCGCCCGCGATAGTTGCTCATGGATGGGAGTTCATCCGATGTTCGAACGGTCTTGCGGCATCAGCCTTATTTGGGAAGGACAGCCACTAAATCAGGAGGCGCCGCAGAGCCATCCGATTTCTTGAATGAAGTTGCCACCTGCAACGCGTCCGTACCGCCGACCAGGTCAATTTTATCCACTGTATTTGTGCCCCCAACACCTACCCAAACTGTATTGCCATCGGGCGTCATCCCGCCGCTGAAGGCCTCGGTGCCTCCTGCCGCGAGGGGAATCGCGGCCACGCTCGGAGTGCCCCCCGGAACTGCGGTCAAGATGTTGTTATTGGCCACGGGAAGCACGGCCACATGGGAGCCGTTGGTAGCAACCAGAAGCTGATGGGCGGTGAAGGCTCCTACACCGAAATCCAGGAACTGGTTGCTGTAACTGACGTTGGGCTGGCAGTTGGCGGCACTCAAGTTGAAGGGAAGAGGCGGATTGCCACTGAGGATCGATGTTACGGTGACCGTCTCAACGTCAATGCCGGGAGAATCCACGGCGACGATCGTGTTAGCGTTGGCTACGGGTTTCACAAACTGAATCGCGTGGCTGTGGGTGAGAGGGTTCTGGGCGGTGGGCTGCTGAACATTATTGCATGTGGCCAGAACATCCAGGCCGTCAGAATTCGCAACGTAAACAAAGGGACCTGAAGGTAAGGATGCGACATCATTTGCGGTGGTTCCGGAGATATTCGCTGTCTGGAAGGTCAAAGCGGGAGAAAACACGTAGATGTTTCCGCTTGCGTCATTGGTCGGGATGTAGTCTCTGAAGCCATCATTATCAATGGTGGCGGCAACTGCGCCCGATTTCACGAAGGTTTGTGTGGTATTGCTCGCCTGATCAAAGACCCAGACGCGCTGGCTGGGTATAACCGGCTGAATGACGTTGCCTTGAGGATCTTTGGCGGCGTTGGAGACGATCACTTTGGCGCCAGCAGCAGAGACCGCCAATACTTTGCCGGTAACGCCAACATCAACCACGGCCACCGTATTGGTGGAGGGATTGAGAGCCACGAGGCCAGCATTGGTACCGAGATAGGCGACGCTTCCATTGGCGGCAAATACCAATGAGTTCGGCACACCGGGCAGCGTGATGGCGGTTCCGGCTACGGGCGGGCTTTTGCTGGTATCAATCGGCACGATTGTGGGCGAGGTTCCGCTGGGGGGAGCGAACGAGCTGGTAGCATAAACGAAGGGCGCCGGGCTTGTCCCGGCAACTGTGACTTGAAACAGGTTGCTGTAGATGGGAGTGTTAAGGCCATTACCACAGGTGGGGGGTGTGCATGCGGCAATAATTCCTGTGCCCCCGAAGGAAGACGCGGTCAAAGTGAGCGTCGAGGTATTGGCAACGATGGGATCGTCACTGGCGATGATGGTGGCGAGGCTGTTCTTGGAAAAGCCTTTTTCATCCGTCATGTCGGATTCCAGAGTGAGCGTCTGGTTCTGGGTCATACTTGCCGATGTGGTTAGAGCTCCCGGCAGATCTCCGGGCAGGTGTAGCCGGATTTCAATGGGCATACATGTTCTAAAGTTGGCGGGGGCAGAGTTGGCGTTGGCCACGCTGGCGAAAATGCCGGTTGCGCCGGGGTTGGTACCCGTCACCAGGCCGTTTGGGTCTACCGTAGCTACGGTGCCATCCACAGTTCCCCAGGTAAACGGGCCAATGAGACTGGTAATTTCCCGGGCATTGGGAGCGCACGGACCGACTGCATCATGGGGTGTGGCGATAGAAGAGCAGGCATGCGCGGTGAATTGCTGCGTCTGGGTGCTTGAGGTACAGCCGGCAACCGGATCAACGACGACAGAGGTCACTTTGACATGAACTATGACCGGCGTGGGGCTGCTGGTAATTCCCTGGGCGCTCGCGGTGATGTTGGCAGTTCCGGAGATAGGGTTGCCTGACGCGTCATCACCATTACAGACAATAAACGCTGCATCCCAAATACCGGCGCAGATCAATCCTGCAGGAGAAACCGAAGCGATGGCAGAATTAGAAGTATTGAAGGTGAAGGTTGTGGTAACGGCAGCGTTGGCGGAGTTATTGGCTGTCGCCGTGACTTGAACGACATCCCCGGAATTCAGAGAGAGCGCAGTTGGGGTGAGGGCCACCTGGGTGACCGAGTTGTTGGCGGAACCGCCCCCGCATCCCGCTAATATTGCAGCCAGGAAGAAAACCAATCCTGGAATGATGGCAAACCGCCTCATGCGCCCTCCCCGCCCGGGATTCCACCCTTGCGGATTGAAATGAAGTGAGTTGATCGTTAGATAAACATTGAGTTTAGTTTTTCGCGCAGATTTCTTCAAGGTTGAGCGGTCCGCGGGACGATCAAGTTGTGATTAACGGCCACGGGACACACCCCTCCGACCAGAGAACGCATGTACTAGCGGAGTCTTGCGCGGATTTTTCACCTCTCTTTGCCGAACTTTGGATACGGCGATCCCGACTGGTATAAAGGTAGTATCCACCAAAGGGCAGCAGGGTAGCAGCGGCGGGTTGACGCCAGAATCAATCGCTTGTTATATTTAAGGGGTTCCGCGAGTGCAGGTTAGCTTGCCTTTTGATCGTAAGCTGTAAAGAAAGATTGCCCGAGGATTTCATCCGCTAGCAGGGCATACCTCGCTGAAACGATCTGCGCGACCTTCCCCACAGGAAGGGTATGCAGGTCAAGGGAAAACGAAACGGAGTGCCCCCTGTGCGCAGGCTCGGCGCCACCGTCGCGACCCCATCACTGATAGGTGAAATCAAAATCTTCCGCACGTAAGCGGAATCATGGCTGTACGCAGACAGCCAGTCCCCAAGATGGGATTCGAGCAGGCCCAAAGCGTGCGTGCGCACGTTTGCGGTTTATCTGCGAACAAGATGGCGAAAAGGAAATATGCCGACATTCAATCAGTTAGTTCGTAAAGGACGGACGGCGCCGAATTACAAGACGGCGAGCCCGGCGCTTCAGGCATGTCCGCAGCGTCGGGGGGTTTGTACTCGCGTTTATACCCAAACGCCCAAGAAGCCGAATTCGGCCCTGCGCAAGGTGGCCCGTGTTCGCCTGACCAACGGAATCGAGGTCACGACTTACATTCCCGGCGTCGGCCACAACTTGCAGGAGCACTCGATTGTGCTGATCCGCGGCGGCCGCGTGAAAGACCTGCCGGGCGTGCGCTACCACGTAGTGCGCGGAACGCTGGATGCCACCGGAGTTGCCAACCGCAAGCAAGGCCGCTCCAAATACGGAGCCAAGAGGCCCAAGTAGATTGCCAGAATCGTAGAGGAATTTAAGAAATATGCCTAGAAAAGGACATGTTGCGAAGAAGGAAGTGGTTGCGGACCCGATCTATAACTCCACGCTGGTGACCAAATTCATTAACACCATGATGTGGGGAGGCAAGAGGTCAACCGCGCAATCCATCTTCTATAAGGCCATGCTGAACCTGCAGTCCAAGGGGGGCGATGAGCCGCTCAAACTGTTCAAGAAGGCGGTAGAGAATACCAAGCCGCTGCTGGAAGTGAAGACCCGCCGTGTTGGCGGCGCAAACTATCAGGTGCCGGTGGAGGTGAATCCTGACCGGCGCACTTCACTGGCGATCCGATGGATTGTGGGTTATGCCCGCGATCGCGGCGAAAAAGGGATGATTGACAAGCTCACGAACGAGCTGCTGGATGCGGCCAACAATCGAGGCGCAGCCATTAAGAAGAAGGACGACGTCCATCGCATGGCGGAAGCCAACAAGGCCTTTGCGCATTACCGGTGGTAAGGAAGCTGCCGGCTGCCAGCTGCCAGCGAAACCGCAGGGAAGAGTAGAAAGTTCAGGAAATCAAGTGTCCAGACAAGTACCCATTGAGCGCTGTCGGAACATCGGCATCATGGCCCACATTGATGCCGGCAAGACCACTACGACTGAACGCGTCCTGTTTTATACGGGCATCACGCACCGCATTGGTGAAGTGCATGAAGGCACTGCCACCATGGATTGGATGGAGCAGGAGCAGGAGCGCGGCATCACTATTACATCCGCTGCCACCACCTGTTTCTGGCGGGACATCCGGATCAACATTATTGATACACCCGGCCACGTGGACTTTACCGCCGAAGTGGAGCGGTCACTGCGCGTGCTGGACGGCGCTGTAGCGGTGTTTGACGCGGTCCACGGCGTTGAACCGCAATCGGAAACCGTATGGCGTCAGGCTGATAAGTACGGCGTCCCGCGAATTTGTTTCATCAACAAGATGGACAAAATGGGCGCCGATTTTGAGCACGCCGTCGATACCATCCGCAAACGTCTTAATGCCCGCCCCGTAGCCATCCAGATCCCCATCGGCCAGGAAGCAAAGTTCAAAGGTGTTATTGATCTCATTTCCATGAAGGCGATCGTGTGGAACGACGAGAGCATGGGAGCGCAGTACGAAGTGGAAGAAGTTCCCGCCGAGTTGCTCAAGAAAGCCGAGGCCTTCCGTGCCCAGCTGGTGGAGAGCATTGCTGAAAACGATGACGAGATGCTGCACAAATTTCTGGAAGGCGAAACGATCAGTCCAGAAGAGCTGCGGTCGTCTCTGCGCAAGAGCGTGATCGCGCTGAAGCTGTTCCCCGTCCTCTGCGGAACGGCCTTCAAGAACAAAGGCGTGCAAACATTATTGGATGCGGTAGTTGATTATCTGCCATCCCCGATTGATATTCCTCCCGCCGAAGGCAGCCATCCTGATCATCCGGAAAAGAAAGAAGTACGGAAGGCCAACGATAACGAGCCTTTTGCCGCGCTGGCTTTCAAGATCATGGCTGACTCTTTTGTCGGACAGCTTACATTTATTCGCGTCTACTCCGGCCAGCTCAAGACCGGTGACAGCGTGCTGAATGTGACCCGGGGCAGGTCAGAGCGCATCGGGCGTTTGCTGCAGATGCACGCCAACAAGCGCGAAGAGATCAGCGAGATTTATGCCGGCGATATATGCGCCTGCGTGGGACTGAAAAACATCACGACCGGCGATACCATTTGTTCCGAAAAAGCACCGATCCTGCTCGAATCCATTGAATTTGCGCAGCCGGTCATTTCCGTAGCGGTTGAGCCCAAGACCAAGAGCGACCAGGAAAAAATGGGCATCGCGCTGGGCCGGCTGGCCCAGGAAGATCCAACCTTTAAAGTCCACACCGATCCCGATTCAGGACAGACCATCATCAGCGGCATGGGCGAGCTGCACCTCGAAATCATCATCGATCGCATGATGCGCGAGTACAAGGTGGAAGCCAACGTGGGCAAGCCGCAGGTGGCGTACCGCGAAACCATCCGCAAGCATGCGGAGGCAGAAGGCAAGTACATCCGGCAGACCGGCGGCCGCGGCCAGTACGGTCACGTGAAGCTGTATGTTGATCCGAACGAAAAGGGCAAGGGCTTTGAGTTCGTGAACGAGATCAAGAGCGGCTCGGTGCCCAGAGAGTTCTTCAGGCCCATCGAGCAAGGCATTAAGGAAGCGATGGAAGGCGGCGTCCTGGCCGGCTACGAGATGGTGGACATCAAGGTCACACTCTATGACGGCAGTTACCACGAGGTGGACTCAGACGAAATGGCATTCAAGATTGCGGCTTCGATGGGATTCAAAGAAGCTGCCCGCCATGCCTCGCCGGTCCTGCTGGAGCCCATCATGTCAGTGGAGGTGGTGGTGCCGGAAGAGTTTATGGGCGTGATTATCGGCGACTTGAATTCGCGCCGGGGACGGATCGAAGGTCTGGAGCATCGCGCGGGATCGCAGGTGATTAAATCCCTGGTGCCGCTGGCTGAGATGTTCGGTTATGCAACGCAGATGCGCTCCAGTACGCAGGGGCGTGCGACTTACTCGATGCACTTTGCCCACTATGACGAAGCACCGCGCGCCATCACGGAAGAGATTGTGGCAAAGGTGCAGGGCAAGCCGGTTTCGCGGTAGTGCGTCTTGTCCGAGTCCCGGTATGTAATTGTCTGGGAGTTTTGGGTGAGGCCGGGAGCGGAAGCAGAATTTATTGAGATGTATGGGCCTGAAGGGCAGTGGGCCCGGTTCTTTCGCAGATCTGATGGATACATCAGGACTGAGTTGGTCAGGGATGTAACGCAGGACAGACGGTTTGTCACCCTGGACTACTGGAAGTCAGAAAAAGAGTTCAACAAGTTTCACAGCCAACATCTGGCCGAGTACGAGCGGCTGGATCAAGAGTTTGAAGCTTTAACCGAACAGGAGACGCGCTTAGGCGCGTTCTGATTCGGGAAAATGTTTGAGGAGCTAGGAAAGCAATGGCGAAGGAAAAATTTGATCGCAGCAAGCCGCACGTGAACGTAGGGACAATTGGTCACATTGACCACGGGAAGACCACGCTGACGGCGGCCATCACCAAGGTATTGAGCAAGCACAATCCCAAGATCAAGTTCCGCTCATTCGACTCGATTGATAACGCGCCGGAAGAGCGGGAACGGGGCATCACCATTGCCACGGCGCACGTGGAGTACGAGACGGCGGCGCGGCATTACGCGCACGTGGATTGCCCGGGGCACGCCGACTACATCAAGAACATGATCACCGGGGCGGCGCAGATGGACGGAGCCATCCTGGTG
>DATGJZ010000097.1:0-41979 GCA_035294925.1 Candidatus Angelobacter sp.
CTGGTTCTTTCCATTGGCATCAGGGACAAATTCCCAATCGTGTGCTCACCGTAAAGCGGGTTTCGCTTCTTAGAGTGAAGAAAACACCAGCCCCTCCGCCAGCGAGGTGAACCGAGGAAATCATTACAAGTTCACCGGCAAGGAGCGCGATAGCGAAACCAACCTCGACTACTTCGGGGCCAGATACTACTCGAACAGTTTGGGGCGGTTCATCACGCCGGATCCGCTCGGCGGGCATTATGAAGACCCGCAGACGCTTAACAAGTACGCATACGTTAGGAACAACCCGACCACACTGACCGATCCAACCGGGCTGGACATCTGGCTCAAGGGCTGCGGGAAAGACAGCAGCACGTGCAAGGACAATTACGTAGGCACGACGGATGACAAGGGGAACTTCAATCGCACGCACTTGTCTGGTGATCAGACGAAGGATGCGACGCTAGGGCAGCACGGTATCACCGTCACACAAGGCGACAAAAAGTACGAGGGCGTTTGGGATACGAACAAAGGTGAGAATGGAAAAGTAACCGTCGCTGGTGAAGGCGCTATCAAAGGGTACAACGCTGAGGTGAATGGCAACTGTGGCGGCACCTGTGTAGCGAGTGGGAGTATCAAGAGCACCGATCCGAACGCTGGAAATATTACCAAGGCTCTCTTCGGAGTCTTGGACGCTAAAGGGAGCGGCTTCGTGAAGAATGCGGGTACCGATGGAATGAACTTCTTCCATCCTGGTGCGACGAACTTCCGTGGGCATTCCGACGGTGACGCGAAAGGGGTTCCGTCAACTCACATTCCAATCGATCCAAAAAAGTCGCTCCCAGATAATGAGTGGCACGTGGATAGGACGTTCCCGTATGACGGCGTTAGGGATTGGTTCGAACATGCGGGCTGTGCTACCCACACGGTTTGCAATCCGCAAAAGTAACCGGTGAGGTGCCCGTATGAATCAGTCTTTCTTCGTGCTTTTTGTTCTCGGCATCTGCATCGCTCTGCCTGCCGTAATGATCTGGGGATGGGTGCGCTGGGCAAAACACAGAGAACCGCGAACGGCATTCTCGACTCTATCGTTAGTGGGATTCGCACTCGGCACCGTATCGGGACTGCTTGCAATCGTGGCAATGCTCTATGCCCGTGTCGTTGGAGGGTTTTCTTTTTACGACCCTGCGCTGATGAAAATCTATCGCTGGGGAGCGCTGCTTTCCGTTACAGCAATGGTGTTCGCAATCATCGGTCTATGGCGACCGAGTTCTCTGCGCTGGCACGCCCCTGTCTGTGCCGTGGGAACTCTGGTCTTCTGGCTAGCGGCAGCAGCCGGTGAATAGGGGCAGTTCGGAGAGAACATGAGAAACAAATTACCGATCACGGTGCTGCTAGTGTTGAGTTTTTTCAGCACGTATGCACAGAACGAGAAACCATTTTCCAAACTCTCGCCAGAAGACCAGCTAACGTTAACGCGGCGGCTGAGCGAATACGTCAATGCCTATCACACCCGAAACTGGAAGGCGCTCTATGCCCTGGTGTCCGACGCCGGCAAAAACGGAGTCAATAGGCGAACGTTCACGGCTGCAATGAAAGCCAAGCATGGCGGGCCGGCATATTCCGGTATGCCCGACCTGCTGGCGTTCACTCCCAACCGATCTGACGAGAACGAAGACGGGCTTGATATTTACGGCTGTGGCACAGCCAATCGTGAAGGCGAAAACTATACGGGCATTGCTGTCATCCACGCCGTCCACGAGCACAGTACTTGGTCCTTCAGTGGATGGAGTTTCACCGAGTTTCCTAATGAGCCTTGCAAACGCCTCTCCGATCCCGATTGGAAACCGCAAGGGCAGATGGAATGGAAGCAGCCCATGGAAGAACTGCGGAACCCCACTGCTGCGACGGCGAAGCCGAGCCACTGAGCCAGGTCCAGACCGCCGCGCTCAATAGTTGCCTTTTGCGTTCCAAGGTGCTAGGAAGCGGCGATCCGGGAGCGGCGCAAGGCCAGGGCAGGTACTCTGATCCGAGCGGGGCTTAAATGAACCGGAGTTTTTTCTTTAGCTGCCGGTTTGGGAGGTTTGCTCTTATGAAGTTCTCCGAAATCGCGAACCGGCTTACGGGCATCTCGACTCCGCTGTTAGGTGTGTCATGGCAGCCGACCGACCTGGAAGTGAGTGCAGCCCGTCGAGTGATCACGTACATGGAAGACCGCCGCGTTCTCTATACCCCAGAATCGCTAGAAGTGCCTTCCCACTGTGTGCAGTCTGTCCTTGAAATCCGCCACTTTCTCACCGGAGAACTGGGTAAGCTCGATAAGGCTTCAGAGTTTGCGGCCAGCCTGCGCGCGATGAGGGCGGCCTCCCGCAAGTTCATGGAGCGGGTCGGAACCGATGGCCGGGAGGTGATCCTGCACGCCCACCATCAAGGCCATTGGGCAAGCTGGACGTTCTACAGCGCCCTGGGTGAGATGCGCGGTATGTTCGGCATCCACCTGGCGAAGATCGCCGCCGAGTTCAAGCTGGATATCGAGGACCGTCTGGCCGAAATCCTGCCTGCCAGAGCCACCGATTCGGACGATGATGACCACCGTCCTGCCCGCCGAAGGTGAGCTGCCAGAGTGACGTGAGTGTGTTCGGTGCTTCGCACCGGGTGGGGGTATGACACGTCACCCATGAAATGGTTGCTGCGCGGTAACCTTCGGTTACTAATCGTTAACCACAACAAAGCAAACAAAATCCCTGCAAGAAAGCTGCTCTGGCCGCGTTCTGCGGTTACTCGCCGTTAACTTGTTGATTTTTTTAGGAACCGGCAGGAACTCTGAAACGTCTAACGAGCAAAGGAATTCTGTCCAGGGGAAGCCCTGCGCGACGTGCGGCAAGAACGAGGGGCAAAAGAACAACGCGGATCACAAAGACCCTCTTGTTGAACAGCACTATCGAGGTGGGGTTGACACGACTCAGATGCGCAGCCCGGATGCGGTTCAACCGCAATGCCAAAACTGCTCGAATCAACAAGGCGGCTTCCTAAGTGGATTTTCTAAAGCGATGAAGAGGCTATTTGGATTCTAATATAGGATCTTAACATAATGACCAATGCGCTTGAATTTCGCAACAAGATCGAGGCACGACAGAAGGCAGTCTGTGCAGAACACAAAACGGAGCACGTACCGGCTAACCCAGAACTCAAATCGGGGTTCGCTCTCTCCACTAAAGGTCTGAAACCAATAAATGGGTTGCGCCATCCCGTGGCCAACGGGACAACTGGGTGGTACATTTGGTGTGGTGAGCACTTCTCCGAAGCTATAGATTTTTTTGCACCAGTCCACACCAGTCACATCTATGAGGACTATCCGGAACTAGTTAGACTTCTAGGATTGCCTCCCGGCTACCGTTTTCTTCTGGCCGACGATTATCTCGATGTTTGGTATGACGCTTCTCTTCTGAACATATAGTCCACATTTTAAAATTACGCTCTTGAAAAAGGAATCAGGAATGAGTTAGCAATGCGGCCGTTTTCACGCCGATCCTAGACGGAATCGGTTGAAAGAGAACAGATTACTGCCTCCATGATCCCCAATCCCTGAATCTTTACAGCTATGTGCGGAACATCCCAACTTCAAAAGCCAACGATGACGGCCACGACCCTGACCCACAACAGGGAGCGCATATTGCCTATCTTGCCATGACAAACTCAGAGACCTTGATGCGACACAGCCGGCACCCCAAGGCAAAACTACCGCCGCCACCCCGGTTATCCCGTGTCTTTCCTGCACGCAGCAGCAGAAAGCCGGAGGCACCGGGGGACCCGGGACCACTGGGGATTCAAGCACCAACTCGCAGGGTGGTTGCCGGAAGCTGTCCTGCACTCCGATTTGTACGACCCGCAATCGTTGAACCTCTACAGCCACGTGCGCAACATCCCCACGAGCAGGGTAGACGCGGACACGGGAGGGTCTGGAGGTCCATTTGCATTGTATGGAGCTAGAGGGCGAAGCGACCGTAACGTACTCCACAGAAGAGAAGCTGTGGGTCGCAAAGGTCGATTGGGACCATGGTGTCCAAGAGTGAAAGATCGATGCAACTTGATGGGAATGCCGGAGCAGGGTTTCGAAAATGTACATGTGGTCCATGAATACTGGGACGGGCCACGAACCGGAATAGCCGATTACGGCGGGCGGCCCCATTGGTTTGAGAATGTTTTTGACCAAGAACAAGACGATTACTCCGAGGTCTATTGGTTGACGCCTCTTAGTGACAATGCTCTTCGCTTGGCACGGCAGCAAGTCGAACTGTTCTTCCGATGGCGGCAGGCGTTCGGCAAAGGCGAAGTTGATCTGTCTACGCATTCCGTTCTTCCCGAAGACAGAGCAACTTACGAACGTCTAGGGAATGCAATCAGGCTAGAAGTTGCCAGTAATGCCAACACCCGATTCAAAACAAGAGGACACCTGAAGCGGCTCGGAGCGCCTTTGCAACCGGGAACTATTTCTGACTTTCAAGTAAAGTGGGACACGGAAGAGTAAGCGGCAGTGTCATGCTATGCTGTTCCAACCTGAAGGAGCCAGCGGGCACGGAGGCTGAAGCATTGCCATCGGGGGCGGATCCAATGACAGAAGATATTGCCAAAGCCGTCTCTCTATTTCGAACCTTACCCGAGTTGGAGGATTATGCGGTTTATGAAAGGCTCGTGGACGAAAATGTAGAGCGCCAACGTGCCCGCGCTTGGTGGAGTTTTTGCCTATCATCTACTGCCGGCTGATCTTGCGAAACTCCGGGGCGCGATTTTCTAATACCTTCCTTCCAGAGAAGCGTGCCCGGCGGCGTGTCTGTCGAGCGGCCATTTTCTTCTCAGCCCGTTTGGGATGAAGCTGTAGCGTTTGCCTACGGCGAGGTAGAGCGAGGTGTTTCAGGCAAGGACCTTCTCGCTGTAGCAGCCCGAAGCGCTGAGTTTGACGCTGCGAACCGACTACTTAATCAGGGTTCCAAGTTACAAAACATAGCTTTCACGAGCCCCGTACTACTCTGGCCTGAAACCGGACCCCTCACGAGACCCCAGCGATCACACCGAGACGGGAGTTGCAATAGAGTGTGAGCTTCTCCTTGCCAAGACGACGGAATGCCCTGAACCGGCTAGCCTCGGCGCAGAATGCGGGGACGGATTGCACGAAAACCACAGTGAACGCCAAGACCGAGTATTGGGGCAACAGCTACGGTGCAGCCTGTCCTGTTGTCCAGTTATTTGCGTAGCCTGTCCTGAGCTGCAGGGCGAAGGAATGCCGCCGGCAACATGACCCACGATGCCACCACGAACCTGAATTACTCCTTTGATCAGGAAAATCGCATCACCGGCGCCGCTGGTTATACGTACACGGTAGCCTGTCCTGAGCTGCCAAGGCGAAGGAACGCGGACGGAAACCGCGTCGAAAAATCCAACGGCAGCACAGGTACAATCTACTGGTACATGTCTCCGGGCATCGTCGCCGAAAGCGATCTCACAGGTGCGCTGAAGTCGGAATACGTCTTCTTCGGCGGTGAGCGGGTGGCCCGTCGCGATCTGCCGGGAGGCTCCGTTGCCTATTACTTCTCCGACCATCTGAAGACGGCGTCTGTAATCACCAACGCAGCAGGCGCCATCACGGAAGACGAAGATTACTATCCTTGGGGCGGCGAGCTGCAGTTCGTCAACAGCGACTCGAACCACTACAAGTTCACCGGCAAAGAACGAGACTCAGAAACACAGCTCGACTACTTTGGGGCACGCTACTACGGCAACTGGCTTGGACGGTTTATCAGCGCTGACTGGTCTTCATCTCCGGTCACCGTACCGTATGCAGATTTCAGTGACCCGCAATCGCTTAACCTCTACACTTATGTCAGAAATGTTCCGACATCCCGTGGCGATAGCGATGGGCACTTCGATGATCCTTTTAATACGTTCCATCTTCAGGTCGGCGGACTGAGGCCGCGGAGGCGGAGGGGCGTGGCCGGTGCTGCTCAGGGAATGAGCGGCATGGGATCCGGGGCCAGAAGCTTTCTGCGCGGCACATCGCTTTTCGGCCCACCGCAATTCAAGTATGCTATCAATAGGTGGATGTACCGAACCGATCAGGCGATTGATAGGGCCCTTGGTCGTTGGTATAAGGCGCTAGAGAACGATTTGGAGCTTCTGCAACCCTGCACTCCGGGCATCGCTTGCGGCGTAGTTTTTCCTGTCGGAGGATTGGGGGTATTAGGCAGTGTGTCGGCAGGTGATCAGGTTATTGCAGAGACGCTCAGCGGAATCGGAAAAGGAAATATCACTAGCGGCGCAACTCTTACTACAGAAGAAGCACTGGCGACGGGAGAGAAATTTCTTGGACCCGGATACAAGGAAATTGGAAAGCCTGGCAGCGGAGTTTTTCGAAGTGCAGATGGACTGCGCCAGTTTCGGATGGACTCCAATTCATTGAAGGGATCACATTCACCTTTCCTCCCCCACGTACACTTTGAGATTTATTCACCTGGCGGAAGAGTTCCGTTGGTTAACAATCACGTACCTTTTACCGAGTGACGAGACGAGACTATGTCATTGATAAGCAAGATCGGCAAGAAGGGCCGCATAAAAAATGGCAAGTATGCTGGTTTTTTTGTTCGGATCGAAGACGATTCGCAGAATACTGGAGGCTATCTCATCCTTATCTGGCAAGACGTTCCTTCTGAGGGTTATGACAACTGGGTTGAGAACAGTGCCGATCTAGAGCAATTCATGTGTGAAGCTGGTTGGGATATTGAATGGCTTGATGTATAGGAAAGAGAGAACTCATTTTAGTTTGGGTCGGTGCCAATAACCAATTGCTCGGCTGCAGCTGCCATGCTGCCGGCAACATGACGCACGACGCCACCACCGGCAACAATTACTCCTTTGACCAGGAAAATCGCATCACCGGCGCAGCTGGCTATACCTACACGGTAGCCTGTCCTGAGCTGCCAAGGCAAAGGAACGCGGATGGAAACCGCGTGGAGAAATCCAACGGCACCACCAGAACCATTTACTGGTACATGTCGCCGGGAATCGTCGCCGAGAGCGATCTCACAGGTGCGCTGAAGTCGGAATACGTATTCTTCGGCGGTGAGCGGGTGGCCCGTCGCGATCTGCCGGGAGGCTCCGTTGCCTATTGCTTCTCCGACCACCTGAAAACCGCGTCTGTCATCACGAATGCCGCGGGCACTATCACGGAGGATGAAGATTATTATCCCTGGGGAGGGGAGCTTCAGTTCGTCAACAGCGACTCGAACCACTACAAGTTCACCGGCAAGGAGCGCGACGCCGAAACCGGCCTCGATTACTTCGGGGGCGCGGTATTATGGGAATTGGTTGGGACGTTGGATGTCGCCGGATTGGGCAGCAAAGGCAACCGCTGTTCCTTATGCAGAGTTTAGCGACCCGCAGTCACTCAATCTGTACAGCTACGTGCGCAATGTCCCCACGAGCAAAGCGGACACAGACGGCCATTGTGAAGGTGATCAGTGCACGGACATAACCGTTACTGTTCAGGTCACCAGCCAGCCGGCTTTTAGGACAAATGAGAAGCAGTCCAACGGTACATACGAAACCGGTGTGCGGGGCCAGCTCACAATAACGCTAACAAAAGACGGGAAGCCAATGGCAAACGTGCCTGTCAGTGAGAAGATCTCTTCGAAGACAACCAAAAATGACAAAAGCAAGGTAAAATTCACCGAGGCCGTTCGCCCGCGACCAGGCGATGGTCCGTATAGGGAAATACCCGTATGTACTCGCTGCGAAGCGACCTACGGTCGAGACGCTTTCCCTCAGGGGACAAAATTCCAATCAGATCAACACTGAGGGGAACTAAAGCATGGTGCAAATAGAGTATTACGTTGCCGAGATTACAAGATTTTTGCCGAACCCGTCTGTCCAACATTTTCGGTTTAGCAAACCCGAAGAATTTGACAAACCCCTTAAGTGGATTCAGATCGAAGAACTGGTAATCGATATATGCGCGGTGAATGATAGCAGGAACATAGATTATGGAAATATGATCTTGTTCGCGAATGAAACCCGAGTGTTCATGCGATTGCTTGAACAGCAGGATTTTGTAGCCAGAGATCCTGCATTAGACGGCCCAACCAGTGACTCGGTGAGTTTCAAAGACGAAAAGGGAAGCACTTTCACACTACCGTTAGTGGAGACAATAAGCAAGGCTCAAGCGCTGCGCGCATTGCAGACCTGGTTATTCACTTTCAGCAAGACTTCCGAACTGATATGGCAGTAGTCGAAAGTTGCTGGGAGCGGTCCGAAGGTGGCAGGGCCGCCCCTCAGTTGATATTCCGTGAGCGAGATGAAAACAGCCTCAGTCATCACGGACGCAACAGGCACCATCACAGAAGACGAAGACTACTATCCTTGGGGCGGCGAGCTGCAGTTCGTCAACAGCGACTCCAATTACTACAAGTTCATCGGCAAAGAACGGGATGCAGAAACCGGGCTCGATTGTTTCGGCGCACGGTATTACGGTAACTGGACGGGACGGTTCTTGACGCCGGATTGGTCACAGAAGCCCGAGAACGTCCGTTATGCCGACCTCCATGATCCCCAATCGCTGAATCTTTACAGCTATGTGCGGAACATCCCAATCTCAAAAGCCGACGATGACGGCCACGACCCCGACCCACAACAGGGAGGCGCATATTGCCCATCTTTCCATGACAAACTCAGAGACCTCGACGCGACACAGCCGGCGCCCAAAGCAAACATACCGCCGCCACCGCCTGTAACCTGCCTGTCTTGCGTGCAGCAGCAGAACAACGGAAGCGACGGGCCAGGAAACACCGGGAGGTCAAATACAAACTCGCAAAGCGGCTCTTCAGTCAACATCGCCTCCAGCCCCAGGCCAGGGGAACCAGCAGCAGGGCGACAAAGAGCAAAAGGGCGCTCAAAGAACCGAACACGGTCAAGAACGAGCCGATCAAGCACGCGCAGGGGATGCCCATCGCGACGTGGGAGACGCAAATAGAGTTGTCCAGGAGGGCAAGCAGTACACCGACTCCGAAAGCGGCAACCAGGTTTCTGTTAGAGGGAATAGGGTTGTAATCAGAGACGGCGACGGGAACATTGTGAGCCAGTTCAAAAACAAGAAAGCCAATACTAACCAACAGAGTCCAGGATGGGCGATGGGTGTCGAAGCCCAAGCCCGAAGAGCAAAAATGAGTCTTTACGAAGCCATTGACGTATGGAAGCGAGTTTCTACAAGAGAGCTGGTCCGTTACCGCTGCTTCAGGAACTTAGCCACAAACCGATACAGTGTGCAAAGCGCCGACTTTTATCGGCTCCCTTTGGACCCGACACAAGCAGGTAATATCGAGAAACAGTTTTACGAACTGTTGGCGGAGCAGACCCCGGATGAAAGAGCCGACAGTTTTCAGTCCCTTGAGGAAGCAATAGCCGCACACGAACGCGAGTTTGCGTCTTAACTCGATTCTGCCCTGTCCTACGCATTGGCCGCGCCGGTTTCCTGGTGCGGCCTTCTGGAGAGAGCGGAGCGACGTTCAAGGGACATGTCCGCAGTTGGGATCAATGAACCAGCCAACGACAAAATGCGCTGAAAAAGGTCGGCCTTGCGGACAAGAAAGGAATTATCATTCCTCCTGCCGGGTCGCAATAATGAAGAACTTGAGATACGAAGAGCCGCAGCCCATCTCTCGCACAGAGATCGAAGCCGCTCTCCGGTCGCAAGAGGATCAGGTAACGGCCTCAGCGCTAATTACGGATCAGTACGATGGGAACATCAAGAGCCTGGAAAACGAGCACACATACCACACAGAAGTGGAGTACACTCCCGAACGAAGCTAAGTCCGCCCTTATTAAGGCAGGTCAAGCAACGACAAAACGTAAAATAATTCCATGAGCAAGCAAAAACGTCGATATGAAGCAGTTATCCCGAGATCGAGAGACGAGATTATAGAGCTGTTGGATTCGGCTGACGCATCGAAAATTATTTCTGGGCTACAGAGCGCGACTTTTGAGGAAGCTGATTGGAGGTGGGTCCAATCGCAATGCCTAAGGTTTCTAAAGGATCCCGATGTCCGGGTTCGTTGGGCTGCGGCGACATTCCTGGGGGACATCGCGGCATTCCATCACAAGCTCGATTTAGACATCGTGCTGCCTGCACTGGAAGAGGGGCGTAAAGATCCGAGCATTAGCTCCGCCGCCCAAGAGAGTATCGAATTCATCCGGCATTACGTGGCGACACACTGATCTTAGTCGGGTGTTACTGAAGCTTTTTGAAAAACCAGAGGGGTGTTGGTGAACGCAGTGGGATTCGGGGAGGGGGCGCAGATGATTTCCTGACAATGTCCGTTTCCTGTTACTTTTCCCACCACCTGAAGAATGCGTCCAATATCACGAACGCCGCAGATGCCATCATCGAAAGAAGGCCTCCACTAGACGCGGAAGGCCGGGATCACACGCTCCTCGACAAATCTCGAGGAAAGAACTGGAGGAGCAGGGTATCTTTTGTATCTGCCAGTCAGGAATAGGACCGACCAAACCGCCCGTGCCGATACTAGTAGCACCTGACGCCAGATGGGCTTGGAAACCAGACGCAAACAATGGCCGCGGAGGCAGGTACGAACCGGGCGTGTGGGATAGCACGAAGGGCTCACCACCTGGCGCCAGTTGGGAGCACGTTGGCAAACGCAAACCATGTGAGCCAGGTCACCGGGATGTGGATGACGGTAAGGAAAACAGAGAACGCTACGACTGGCGGGGGAACAAGATCACGCCGCCATGGTTCCGAGTATTCTGCAGTTTCCGGCCTGAGGAATTCTGGAATAATCATAAAGGCGCGATCATCACTGTGGGGGTTGTAGCTGTAGTCGGAACAGCCATAATCTCAACCGGGGCTGCTGCGGCTGCCGGGGCTCCAGCCTTAGCTTTCTGAAGGACGGGTTCATGCGAATAGGTAACATTCAGGAGATTGAGAATTTAACCAGCATTCGCCTCAAGGAGCAGTTGGAGGGAAAACCGCCGATCCAGCATTCTGCGACGTTCTGCCTGCCGAAAGCTGCCGGGCGGCTGACGGCGATCAGCAGGGAGATCTCGCTTGCGATCAACGAAGTCGGCGGAAGTGTCCTGATTATAGGAAATACAGGTGTTTGGCCAAGCTCCGAGAACAGATATCTGGTTGAAACATTTCGTCGAGCATTTGGGGAGACGCGATCGATCCGTGAGGCTCCACTCCACGTGTTTGGCACAGATGACCAACAGAATTGCTGGAGCCTTCTTTCCCTTTGCTTCTTCAATGCCTGGGATTTCAGCTTGGCGTCTGCGGACGGGCGGATTCTGATCCGTGGCTCGCACGATGAATATTTGGATGTGTACACCGTCACATCGGAAGATCTGCAAGGCGTGCGTTCCTTGATGGAACGCTTTGACATCAGAGCACAGGAACCGGGCGTGCGCCGGGAGTTAATGGTCCGCCACCAGCAGGGGATGAAGGACGGACTCTCATCTCTTTATGAACTGCGGCAGTTGACCAGCAGCGACTCGACAGATACCAAGACGCGAGAGCGGCTGGCCATCGCACTTTATGAACTGGTGATTGACTCCCAAGAGACAGAAAACCTGACATTTCTTGGGGAACTCAGGCAACTCGCTTCTGCCTATCCCCCGGATACGCCCGTGCGAGAGCAATATGCCAAGGCTGTTGATAGCACTCTCTGCTTCGTAGCACAGGCAGCAAAACTCGAATTGGCTGATGCTCTGCTTGAGGAGCTTCGTCAACTGGTCCGGGACCATCCAGAACATGTCGCCCTGCGGGGAATCTTTGCACGGGCCTTGGTGAGAGCAAGTGAGTTGGCAAGGAGGGAGAATAGCCCTTCCAAGCATGATTCTTGGATGAAAGAACTTCAACAATTTGGCGAGAGTTATCCAGCGGACTCAGAAGTGCAGCAGTGGCTAGCCACTACTAGGTAATTTAAATCACGAAAGGTCCGTCCTTAGCCATGAATGAAGGCGGCTCATGGCGGTTCTGTACTGACGGAACATAGCAATGTCTTGAAGCGCCGCGGAAACATGCTGTCGACGCCCGGTAGTCAGCCGGGCTAGGATTGCTGCCATTTTTGACAGACCGCGCCGGTATCATGTGCGATCTGACGGTATGCCTCTTCGAGAAAATTAGCTTCACGTCGTTCCCATCTCTTGGCAACAAAGTTTGCTGGGTAAACCAACACACCTCCCCGGTCCGGCAAGCCGTAAACTGCTAAATCTGAGCCCTGATGGTCCGTGGCGATCACCCATTTAAGACCAATACCATCGACAAGAGCTTGACCAAAGGCTATGCCCACGTGGTTGACAATTGCGTTGACCACGTTCGTGTCCCATGGTCCCGAAGTAAGCCAGGAACAAAAAGCTCTGTCGAGGGCGCCCAGACTGAGCGGTTGCCCACCGTCAGTGAGAGAAAAGCCTTCCACAAACTTCGAGGCACCCTCGAGCTGAGTTTTTATCCAAGCTTCTTCCTTCTCGTTGATCGGTTCGATTTTCTGCATGACGATCGCCAGGATGGCTGGATAACTGGGTGACTCATATCCTACCAACGCCGATGGGCACTGTGTCCTCTTGCCACCGCTGCGTGGGTTGTTCCTGGACCTCAAGCGCATTGCGGCGCAGGCGATGTGCCTGCGGCACGTGATGTCAACGATCAGTCATAAGAGGCATTCTGATTGACGTCGCGCACTCAACGCGACCATACTGCTGCTAAGCATGCTTTGGAACTACCTGACGCCCGACCAGACCGCCGTACACAAGCTCTGCACTGAGGCCAATATATCGCCCGTGCTCGCCCGCCTTCTGGCGCTGCGCGGAATTACCAGTGCCCCTCAAGCCTTCAGCTTCCTCTCTCCTTCTCTCGATCAGCTCCACTCTCCTTACCTAATGCGTGGCATGAAAGAAGCGGTAGAACGCCTCTGTTCGGCCATCGCGAATAAAGAGCAGGTACTCATCTATGGCGATTACGACGTGGATGGCACCACAGCGGTAGTGATCCTCAAGATTGCGCTTGAACTCTGCGGTGGTGGCGCTGACTTTCACGTGCCCCATCGCATCAAGGAAGGTTACGGAATTAAAGATGACGTGATCGAACGCGCGGCCGCTGCCGGAGTAAAGCTGGTGATCAGTGTGGATACGGGCATCCGCGCATTCCATGCTGCCGACACTGCGCGCCGTGTTGGCCTGGATCTGATTGTGACCGACCATCACCTGCCGGAAGCCCATGAAGGCGTGCCCAACGCTCTGGCCGTTCTGAATCCCAATCAACAGGGCTGTGACTATCCCTGCAAGGAACTCTGTGGCGCCGGCGTGGCATTCAAGGTGGCGCAAGCGCTGTTCGCCAGGTTCAAAGATCCAGCGGAGCAGGCCAGGCTCGTGCCTTCATTCCTGAAGATGGTGGCCATTGCCACCATCGCAGATGCTGTGCCGCTGGTGGGCGAGAACCGCACCATCGCCAGGTTGGGCCTGGAAGGCTTGCGCCGCCCTGTGAACGGTGGGCTCAGGGCCCTCATGGAGGTCTCGGGCTTGTCTGAAAGTGCGCGGGCCTTGACCGCCGGAGACGTAGGGTTTCGCCTCGGTCCGCGAATCAATGCTGCCGGACGCATGGACGTGGCGCGCGATGTAATCGAGCTCTTTACCTGCAAGGACCAGGATCGCTGCCGTCAAATTGCTGAGAAGCTCAACCTGCTCAACACCGAACGCCAGAATGAAGAAGCCCGCATTGTGGCTGAAATTGATGATCGGTTGAAGGAGAACCCGGAACTGGCCAAGAAATTCTGCCTGGTATTCGATGGCGATGGATGGCACCGGGGCGTCGTCGGCATTGTTGCCTCCCGGGTGGTTGAAAAGACCGGCCGTCCGGCCCTCGTAATCGCCAAGGATGGAGACGAGGCCCACGGCTCCGGACGTTCCATCTCCGCCCTGCATCTCCTGGAAGCATTGGAGTCATGCCACGGGCTGTTTACCCGCTTCGGCGGTCATGCCCACGCGGTGGGTTTTAGCCTGCCGTCGGTCCACCTGCCCGAACTCAAGCAAAGGCTGGATGAATTTGTCCGCAGCCGCCTTACGCTGGAAGACCTGGTGCCGGAGCTGGACATCGACGCGGAAATCCCTCTCAGTGATGTAACCCCAAAGTTGCTGGAGCGGCTGCGGCAACTTGAGCCGTTCGGACAGGGGAACCCGCAGCCGGTATTTTCAAGCAGGGAAGTAAGCCTGCTGGTGCCCCCCAGAATAGTTAAAGAAAAACATGTTAAATTTCGTGTAAACCAAAGACAGTCAGATACAAAATCAAGTTTCAACTATGAAGCCATAGGTTGGCGCCTGGCCAGATTGCTCAATGGCGAGAACTTCCAGCCGGGCGACAAACTGGATGTGGCATTCACCGTCACCGTCAATGAGCATCCTGATTTCGGAGGCCTTGAACTGAACCTCGAAGATTTCAGGAAGTCAGTCGTCCCGGCAGTCTTAGTCAACTGATTCCTTCATCTGTCTGAGCATTCCCAAGCTTGCTGCCCGCTTACCTCCCTCCCGCTTTTCCTCGCATTCGGGTTTGCCTTTGCTGTTCGTAAGGGTTCGGGGTCTTCCTCCTTCCGTTACTCTGCGTCCTCCTTTCCTCAGCGTTTCCAAAGGTTTTGCTCTACTCCGTGTATCTCGGTGTCTCAGTGCCTCTGTGGCTTGCCTTCCCTCCCGCTTTTCCTCGCAGTCGGGTTTGCCTTTGCTGTCCGCATAGGGTTCGGGATCTTCCTTCTTCAGTTTCCCCTGCGTCCTCTCCTCTGCGTTTCCAAGGTTTGCTCTTCTCCGTGTATCTCAGTGTCCCCGTGCCTCTGTGGCTTGCCTTCCCTCCCGCTTTTCCTCGCAGTCGGGTTTGCCTTTGCTGTCCGCATAGGATTCGGGATCCTTCTCCTTCCGTTTCCTCTGCATCCTCCTTTCATCAGCGTTTCAAAGGCTTTTTTCTGGGTAGGTGTTTTGCTTGCAACTCCACTCCGCCACGCCTTTCGCGCTAATATTGACCCAGATGCCTCTAAATCCCAGACTGCTCAGAAGACTGTTCGCCTCCGGTGCTGTCATCATCGTCTTAATCGTCTCGGGCTTTTATTTGCGTGGCATTTTAAAAGGCAAGCGCATCGGCAACGTTCCTAAAATCCCCGCTGAGGTCGTGCAGAGTACCAGGGGCTTCA
Organism: Candidatus Angelobacter sp.; assembly: GCA_035294925.1. Lineage (GTDB taxonomy): Bacteria > Acidobacteriota > Terriglobia > Terriglobales > Acidobacteriaceae > Angelobacter. The sequence continues at coordinate 15,207 of DATGJZ010000097.1, forward strand.
GTTTTTCCAAGTCGGAAGGCGGCCGCACGCTGTTCACCATCCATGCTGCTCAGGAAGATCAGCTCAAAGATAGCGGCCGGGCCGAACTGCACGACGTAAGTATTGTTATCTACGGCCGTCAGTCGAAACGCTTCGATCAGATATATGGATCAGAGTTTCAGTGGGACCCGCACACTGAAGAGGTCACCGCCAAGGGGGAAGTGCATATTGACCTGCAAGGGGACTCGAACGGCGCATCACGGCCCGACCAGGCGCCGCCGCAGGAGATCAAGAACCCCATTCATCTCAAAACCAGTGGTTTAGTTTTCAATCGTGGGACTGGCTTGGCTGAAACCAGGGAGCGTATCGAGTTTCGCCTGCCCGAGGCCTACGGATCTGCGGTGGGCGCAACCTACGACTCGCGCAGCAATCTGCTCACCTTGCAGTCCGCAGTACGGGTAATGACCACGGAAAAGCAGAAACTCACCATCACCGCGCAGAAAGCCGTTATGGCAAAGGATCCCCCCCGGGCGGTGCTTCAATCCGCGCGCGTGGAACAGCAATCGCGCTTTGTCCAGGCGAATAATGTTACGTTGCTGCTGCGTCCTGACAACACCATCGAACGCATACTGGGCAATGGGAATGTCCAGGTGGAGGATACCAGCGCCAAGGGTTTCAAAATGAGCGCGCCACAAGCCGAATTGCTTCTGGCCGCAAAGCAGCAAATCCGCTCCGGAGTGCTTTCCGGTGGCGTAGCCTTTGCGGGCAGTGGCCCATCGCCCGCGCACGGCGTGGCCAAACGCCTGCTGCTGGAGTTTGGTCCTAAGAACCATGTGACCAGGGCCCATGCGGAGGATTCAGTGCGGCTCAGTCAGGGCCCGGAAGCCAAGTCCATGCAACTCGAGTCGGACGGGTTGGACTTGTCCATCGGCAACGGCAAGAAAATCGAGAAGGCCGTCACTTCCGGCGCAGCGCAGATTCTGATGACTCAGGGCCGCACCAGGACCACAATTACTGCGGCCCAGTTCCAGGCCAGATTCAACGCCCGCAACCGGCCAAGCGCAATCTCCGGCACTTCGAATGTAAAAACCGTCTCTACCACGCCTGGCAAACCCGATCAGATCACCACCAGCCGTGACGTCGTTGCCCTCCTCAATGATCAGAACACAGTCCAGGAGGTGGAGCAAAGCGGAGACTTTCATTATCAGCAAGGGCAGCAGACGGCCACCTCAGACCGCGCCCATTATGTTCCTGCTGAGGAAACCATCACCCTCAGCGGTTCACCGCGAGTGCGGGATTCGGGCGGAACGCTCACTGCCGAGACGATCCAACTGAATCGCAAAACCAATATAGCTGTCGCCGAGCGGGACGTAAAAACAACGTACACCGATCTCAAGCCTCAACCCAACGGTGGAATGCTGGGCGCGGCTGACCCCATTCATGTCACCGGCACGAGTATGGTGGCCAACCGCAACACCGATCAAGCCAAATTCACCAATGCCCGCCTGTGGCAGGGGGCCAATATCGTTGAAGCCCCGGTGATCACCTTCGATCGTGGGCATCGCAGCCTGAAAGCCGAAGGGTCGTCCGAGGGTAGAGTCAGTTCCGTCTTTTTGCAGCCGGATAAGAGCGGGAAACTTGTGCCCGTGAATGTGACCGCGGACCAGCTCTCCTACGTGGATTCAGAGCGAAAAGCTGTCTTCAGCGGCAATGTTCTATTGCGGGCCTCGGAAACCACCGTCACCGCTGATACGGTTGATGTTTTCCTGCTGTCGCGAAGCACTCAGGGCGGCAGCCAAATGGATCACATCGTTGCCCAAGGGGAAATCCACATCGACCAGCCGGGTCGCAAAGCTACCGGAAACCAGCTTGTCTACACCGCCGCGGATGAGAAACTGGTGCTTACGGCGTCGGCGGGCAAACGCCCGAGCATTTTTGATGCCGAACGAGGCCAGGTTTCGGGCGATTCGTTGACTTTCTACAGGCACGATGATAGGGTGCTAATAGACGGCAAAGAGTCTTCCCAAACACTGATTCAGACTAGGATTCGAGACGCGAGTAAGAAGTAATGCAGACCCTGGCCACGGATGAAATCGCGAAATCCTACCGTGGGCGCAGGGTTGTAAACGGCGTCAGCCTCCACATAAACCAAGCTGAAGTGATCGGCCTGCTAGGGCCAAACGGTGCCGGTAAAACTACCACTTTCTACATGATCGTGGGCTTGATTCCTCCCGACAGCGGTCGGGTCCTGATTGATCGCAAAGAAATCACTGACGTGCCCATGTATCTTCGGGCGCGTGAGTACGGAATCAGCTATCTCCCCCAGGAAGCGTCTGTTTTTCGCAAACTTACCGTGGAGGAAAACATCCAGGCGGTGCTGGAGGTGCAGCCCATCTCCTGGCAGGAGAGGCGGCGCAAGCGCGACAAGCTGATTGATGAACTGGGCCTGGGCCATATCCGCAACAACATGGGATACGCGCTCTCCGGCGGCGAACGGCGCCGCGTGGAAATTGCCCGCGCTCTGTGCATCGAGCCGAAATTCATTCTCTTGGATGAGCCGTTTTCCGGTATTGATCCCATCGCTGTCCTCGACCTGCAGAAGATCATTTTTGATCTCAAGGCCAGCGGGATTGGAGTGCTGGTGACCGATCACAACGTCCGCGAGACGCTGTCCGTTACCGACCGCGCCTATATCATTAATGAAGGGCGCATCTTCCGCACCGGCACGCCCGAACAGCTCGGCAACGATCCCGAAGTAAAGCGTGTTTACTTGGGAGAGAGTTTCTCGTTCGTCTAACGCTTTGCGCATGGGTGAGCGGTGGCGAGCGCGTGTCGTGCGAGCCAACGCGAGGGCGGAGCACGAACGGGCCGCAGCGAGGAGTTTGCGGAGCCCCTCGAAGGAAAGCCCAGGTATTCAGGCCTGCCATGTATGTTTGTAAGTTTTTTCTGCTTTCGACGAGAGTTTCCCCTTTAACAGTTTTAAAATTAAGATAGAAGAACAAAACAGGCCGCAGAAAACTGTCAGAATTACGACGGTACTCTTTGGGCTTGGTCCAGGGAGTGGTAGAACAGACCCAATGGTATTACTGCAGAACAAACTGAATCTCAAGGTCACCCAAAAGCAGATCCTGACTCCGGGCCTTGTGCAGATGGTCAGCGTCCTTGCGTTGAATAAGCTTGAGCTCAAGGAAATGATCAATACCGAGATGGTTGAAAACCCTGTTCTGGAGGAGCTTGATTCAACCGTACCGCTCCTGGATGAGGTAGCTGGCAAGGAGGAGGCTCGCGACCGCGAGGCCCGGGATAGCGCCGAGGTTCGGGAACACCCGGAAAGCAAAGAAAATACCCCGGCGGAAGAAAAGAAAGATCCTTTTGACGAAATAGATTTTGGCTCTTTTTTCCGCGATTATCTTGATCCGGGATACCGTAGCACTGGCGATCTGGAAGACGTGGAACGCCCTTCCTTTGAAAATTTTCTCTCCAAGCCCGCAACTCTTACTGACCATTTGCTCTGGCAGTTGGGCTCGGTCAGTGTGCGTCCGGAAGTTTACGCGGCTGCGGAACTTGTCATCGGCAACCTCAGTGAGGATGGATACCTCACCGCGTCGGAAGATGAGCTGCTGGGCATAGCCCAATCACCGAAGACCCAATTACCTGAGAATGGATCGGCAGCGATTACGCCGGAGAGTGTGGAGGCCGTAAAGTCCTCCGAGGGTCCTTCGGAACAGCCTGAAAATGCGGCTCCCGAAAACGGCGCACATGAGCACGGGAACCTGCAGCTAGTTATCTCCCACACCCCGTCGCCGGATGCCCCTTCAACCAACAGCAACAGCTTTGCCCCGGTGTTGCAGTTCAGCCGTGAGGACCTGCGTGAAGCAATCGCCCTGGTGCAGAACTTTGATCCGCCGGGCGTGGCGGCGCGCGATCTCCGCGGATGCCTCCTGACGCAGCTCAAATACCTCCTGCGCACCCGCGATATGGAAGGCTCGGACGACCCGGAAAACGACCAGGTAGTCGAGGATGCCCTGCGGATCGTGGAAGAACATCTCCACTTCCTGCAAAACAAGCAATATAAGGAAATCGCCAGGGCCATCGGGCGTCCGTTGGAGTCTGTCACCCAGGCCCATGAGTTTATCCGTACCCTCGACCCCAAACCCGGCCTGCGCTATAACAAAATTGAAGCCAAACTGATCGAGCCGGATGTGGCCTTTGCCAAGCAGGGTGACGAATACCTGGTCTTGATGAATGACGAAGACCTTCCCCAGCTACGCGTCAGCCCCACCTACCGCCGCCTTCTGAATCACAGTGAAGGAGTAGAGAAAGAAGTCCGTACATACGTAAAGGATCGCTATAAGTCTGCAGTGCAACTGATTAAAAATATTGAGCAAAGACGCCAGACGATCCTGAAAGTTTGTTACGCCATCATCGGACGCCAACAAGACTTCTTAGACCACGGAATCGACCTCCTCAAGCCCATGATGATCAAAGAAGTGGCGGAAGAGATCGGCGTCCATCCATCCACCGTCAGCCGCGCTGTCTCTAATAAATATGTGCACACCCCGCAGGGAGTATTTGAGCTGCGCTACTTCTTCTCGGAGAGCGTGCAGGGTCCGGAGGGGGCGGCGACCTCGTTACTCATCCTGAAACGGCGGGTCAAGAAGCTCATTGAGGAAGAAGACTCAGCGCACCCGCTTACGGATGAGCAGATCACGCGAGTCCTGCAGTCCCAGGGGATCCAGGTTACGCGGCGCACCGTAGCTAAATATCGCGAAGACATGAAGATTCCCAGTACACATCAAAGGAGGGTCAAGAACTAGATATAGAAGCTCGGCCGCTCAGGCCGGAGTGCAACAATCCGAGAGTCAGCCAATCCTGACAACTCTCACACAGAAAGCAAGGAGGAGGGAAGTCTATGAACGTGGAATACACTGGCCGGCAATTTGAGATCACCCCCGCCATCCGTAAACAAGTCGAGACCGGACTTGAAAAAATCCAAAAAATCTTAGGCAGTAATTTTGAAAGCCACGTGATTTTGTCCGCGGAGAAGCACCGCCACATCGCGGAGATCACCGTTACCGTGCGCCATCACGCCCCTATAGTGGGTCTGGCACAATCTTCCGACATGACCTCTGCCGTCAGCAGCGCCCTGGCCCGCATTGATCGCCAGGCGGTGAAATACAAAACCAAGGGGATCAGCAAGAAACGGCTGGCTCGCAAGAAGCACGAACAGGAATCAGCCCGGGAACAAATTTCGGTTGCTGTGACCGTAGGCAAAGATGTGAAAACATCCGTTCCAGTCACGGTGCACTCTTTTCCTAACCGGATGAAATTCACTGAGATGCACATCGTCAAAAGCCCCGATTCAGTGTCCCGCAAGCCATTGACGCTGGAGGAAGCAGTGAAGGAAGCGGAATTCCGTGATCGCGAAGTGTTTGTCTTTCGCGATCTACAGGGCCGAGTCAAGGTGCTTCACCGCAAGAAGGACGGCAAGATGGAGTTGATTGAGGCGCCATAACCCCCCTCCGATGCGGAAACTGGCCACTGATTTGCGATCGCCATTCGGCCTGCAACGAGAACACAATTCTCAATTGCAGGCCGTAGCGTTTATTGTGCGAGGGCCCCGCCCTTTGTTCCCACCTGGGCCATAAGCTGCTGGTCTAATTGTTGTAGGCTGGCAGGTAACGGCGCGTAGTGCATCTGACTAGAGCGGTCCTGTCCGGAAGTGATGACATACTGCACGAACTTTTGGAGTCCCAGCGCTTTGGCCGGGTCTTTCGCCGCTTTGGGAATGAGAAGGAATGTCAGGCCACTGATCGGATAGGCTTCTGCGGCACTGGCCGGTGGATTGACAATGGGAGCGCGAACGTCCTGGCCCAGTTCGTTGCCGAAGGCCGCGATGGCTGCGGAGGTGGACTCAGCACTCGGGGCAATCCATTTTCCAGCCTTGTTCGCTATCAGTGCCGTGGGCAGATTGTTTTGCGAGGCGTAGGTCAATTCCACATAGCCAATGCCGCCTGGGCTCTGCTTGACCACTCCGGTGACGCCTTCACTGCCTTTTCCGGCAAGCCCTGCGGGCCAGCTCACGGAGAGGCCCCTGCCCACCTTCTTGTGCCAGTCCGGACTCACTTCGTCCAGATACGTGGTGAAGATGTTGGTTGTGCCGCTGCCTTCTGAACGGTGCGCCACCAGAATGCTCAACTTTGGCAAGCTTACGCCAGGATTGTCTTTGGCAATCGCCCGGTCCTGCCAATCCTTGATTGTGCCCAGGAAGATTCCCGCTAAGACCGTCGGGCTGAGCCTCAAAGGTTCTTTCAAGGATGGCAAATTGTACGTGATGCACACCGGACCCGCGCTTTCCGGCACTTGAATCAGCGGTGGCATGTCTTTGAGTTGATCATCGGAGAGGGTGGCGTCGCTGGCGGCAAAGTCGACCAGCCCTTGTTTGAGCTGCTGAATTCCGCCGCCACTGCCAATGGATTGATAGTTGATTTGGGCGTCGGGATTGCTTTGCTGGAAATCAGCGATCCAGCGTCCCATGATCGGATAGACAAACGAGCTGCCCGCGCCTGTCAGTCTCATGCCTGAGCTGGCAGAAGAAGGCTGCCCCTCCTTTGACTTGCAGCCGCTGATAAGCAGCAGAATGCAAATCGAGCCCGCCAACAGCGATTTCACAACCGATCCTTTCATAAAAGCCACCTCCTGGCCGTCCTATGATGACAGGTCAATGTTATTGAATTGTTAATTTCAAAGAACTTTGGCTGAATGCCGAGTGCTGATTGCTGGAGTGCTTCTTCGTTATAATCAAATTTCACATGAGCTATCAGGTACTGGCGCGCAAATATCGTCCGCAGCGCTTTTCTGACGTAATTGGACAGGACCACGTCACCCGCACGCTGAAGAATGCCATTGAGCAGCAGCGCATTGCGCATGGTTTTATCTTTAGTGGGCATCGAGGAATAGGAAAGACTACGATTGCCCGTATTCTGGCCATGTGCTTGAACTGCCGCAGCTTTAATCGTGCGACGTCGGAGCCATGCGGCACATGCGATTCCTGCAGGGAGATCAGGGAAGGCGCAGTCGGCACCATGGATTTCATCGAGATCGATGCGGCCACCAACCGGGGCATTGAAGAGGCCCGCGGACTAATCGCCACCGCAACCGGCAAACCAGCACGAGACCGCTATCGCATCATGATCCTGGACGAAGCCCACCAGATCACGGATGCTGCTTTCAACGCACTGCTGAAGACCTTGGAAGAGCCTCCACCGTGGGTGGTCTTCATGATGGCCACCACGCAGCCGGAAGATATTCCTGCGACGATCCGGTCGCGCTGCCAGAATTTCAGCTTTCATGCGGTGCGATTTGAAGAGATTGTCAGCCAGTTGCGCTCCATTGCGCAGAAAGAAGGCATTCAGACGGATGACGAAGCCCTGGCTGTCCTGGCCGAAGCCGGCGATGGCTCCATGCGCGATGCGCTTTCCATCATGGACCAGGCCATTGCCGGCTGTGGGGAGAAGCTGAGCGCCGAGATTGTGCTGGGGCTCGTGGGTTCGGTGGGATCAGAAATCATGGAAGACCTCATGGCCACTGTAGCCCGCCGTTCAAGTGAGGAAGCGCTGCGGCTCCTGGATGGGCTCATGACGGAGGGGCAGAATCCCGCGCACTTGGCCCGCCAGCTTGTTCGGTTTTTGAGAAACGCGCTGGTGGCGAAGGTAAGTGGGGCTGAATCGCCGGTCTTGCAGATTTCTTCCGATGAGCGCAGGCGGGTGGGTCGGGTTGCGGAACAGTTTTCAGAGGAAGACCTGGCGCGCTTCCTGCAAATCATGCTGCGCACTTACGGCGAACTTGGCTACAGGCAGGAACAGCGCTTTCATCTGGAGTTGGGAGTCCTGAAGTTGGTCCATGCACAGCGCCTGCTGCCCTTGGAGCAGATCTTGAGCCAGGTTGCGCCGGAAGGGGCGCGGTCCGGTTCAAGTCCGAAACTCCAGAAAAATTTGGCGGCCTCCACTTCGCCCGGTACTGTGCGGGCTACGGAGAGCCGGGTTTCGCCTTTTGCGGCGGACCGCGCGCGCAAAGGGCGCTCTTCCGATCCGGAAATGTCCGTTCCCGCGGTTGCTATGCAGATGAAAACACAAGCGGTTGTGGTGGAAGCTGCCGTGGAGGACGAAGATATTGATGCTGCGGGAGATCCGGGGAAGATTCTGGGCAGCGTTGTAGCCGCACTGGAGCAAGCCGGCCACAATTCGCCGGCCATGATCCTGGAGAAGGGAACTGCCGTGATTGAAGGCGCAGATCTGGTGGTGACCGTAACGGAAAGGCCGGCCGTGATCGGGCTGGCTTTCACTGCCGAGCTTTTGCGGTTGGCCAGCAGCGCTGCTTCCGCCGCCGCAGGGCGTCCCCTGAAGTTGAAGATTGTAAGCGGAGCTGAAGTCAACGGGAATGGCGGTTCCGCGATTGTCCGGCCAGAAAACGGGGGAACCAGCGCCCGGAGCCGCGCGACCGAGGACCCGGTGGTGCAGCGGATGCGGGAGAAGTTCGGGGCAGAGATTCGCACGGTGATTGACCATCGCAATAAAAATTAGACATATAACTTTTGGAGGAGCGCGGTATGGAAGGCTTTAATTCGCGCCAATTTCAGGAAATGCTGCAGCAGGCGCAGAAGCAGGCCCAGGAGATTCAGCAGAGAATGCAGCAGACCATCGTGGAAGCCTCCTCTGGAGGCGGCACGGTCACGATCCGGATGAATGGCCAGAAGCAGGTCCTCGAGACCAGGATTGATCCGGCGGCAGTCACGGGCGGCGATGTCGAGATGCTACAAGACCTGGTTACGGCAGCGATCAATGAGGCCGGACGCAAGGTGGATGCCGCCATGCAGTCGACGGTGGGAGGGATGCTCGGAGGCCTGGGCATCCCCGGAATGTAAGGTAATTCCTGATTTCTGATTTGGATTCGTAATTTTGGATTCGTGATTTGGTTACTCAGTGTTCATGACAGGTTCTTCCAAATTTGCGGAGCCAATGGCTCAGCTGATCGATGAGTTGAAGAAGCTTCCGGGCGTCGGGGGCAAGAGCGCCCAGCGGCTGGCATTTCACATTTTGCGCTCCAACGGCGAAGATGCGGAGGCGCTGGCTTCAGCCATCCGCAACCTTAAAGAAAAACTTCATCTTTGCTCCATATGTAATAACATCACGGACGTTGATCCGTGCGCTTATTGTTCCAGCGCCACCCGCAACCAACGCCTGGTTTGCGTGGTGGAGGAGCCCACGAACATTGCTTCCATCGAGAAGACCCGCTCGTACAACGGCGTCTATCATGTCCTGCACGGAGCGATATCGCCCCTGCACGGCATAGGTCCGGAGCAGTTGCGAATCCCTTCACTGCTCAAGCGGGTGGAGAACGGCGAGGTAGACGAGATCATTATTGCCACCAACCCCACGCTTGAGGGCGAAGCCACCGCTGTACATTTGAGCGGTCTGGTCAAGCGCTCTACGGTGAAGGTCACGCGCATAGCCACCGGCATCCCCGCCGGCAGTGACATCGAGTATGCCGATGAAGTGACCATGTTGAAAGCGATTGAGGGACGGAGAGAGCTGTGATCCTGGCGCCGACTGTGTGTTCTTATCGGAGTCTTACGCGGGCGCAATCGCATTGCATCAGGGAAGGATTTGGTAATTGGGTAATCTGGTAATTGTGTAATTGAAAGGCTGTTGTCCGAGCACTATTCAAATCACCAATTTCTGCTGTTTTACACCTGTTACCCATCGACTTCTGCCGAATCAGCTCCTGAGTTTGGCAAGAAGGTCCTGAGGATGTACGGGCTTGGCCAGGATTTCGAATTCATGACCTTCGGCGCGGGCTTTTTCCAGCAAGTCAGCGGTGGCCGCCTGTCCTGAAAACAGCAGAATCTTGCAGCCCGGCAGAATCTGCCGAATCCGGATGGCTGCCTCAATCCCGTTCATATCCGGCATGATGACGTCGCTGATGATCAGGTCGGGTCTATGTTCGCGCGCGTGCTCCACTGCCCCGGTGCCGGTATAAACGGCCGAGGCGGCGAACCCGCTCTGGTTCAGGATGATGGCCAGCGTGTCCGCGATCACGCGTTCATCATCCACAACTAAAACTTTTGGCTTGGAAGACTGTCCGTCCTTGGACATTTAAGATCCGGCTCCCCGGTTATTGAAGACCCAAACATCGAATTATACGCGAGCACTCGACCGTATTCCTGATTCTATTCAGGAAGATGCACGCTCAGAGGCGAAAAGTAAACCTTAAGAGGCCAACCTGTCAGCCTCAACGAGGCTCTCACAGTATAGAAGCAACCAGGAGAGACCCTCGATGCGCAAAACAGCCATGCTAGTTTTGGTGGCGCTACTGGCGGTGACCGCGACATGGGCGCAGCAACCCGCCGACGCGAACAGCGGCCAATCCGCTACGGCGCCGATGCAGAATGGAAATAACTCCACTCCCAATACCGCTGATCCGGACCAGAACGTCATCCATCGGGCGGTGAGCCCGGCTGCGACCCAGGCGGCAACAAGGCAGGATAGCGGTAACTCCGGATTTGGGCAGGGGGCAGCGGTTAGCAGCGGCGCCGTGCCGGCGAACACTGAAATGCGCGCGATCCTGGATACACCGCTTTCCAGCAAGACCTGCATGCCCGGCGACCGCTTTACCGCAACCATCTCGCAGCCCGTCCAGGGAAGCAACGGCGTGGCCCTTCCGGCGGGCGCGCGGGTTGAGGGCGAAGTCAGCGAGTCCGGACAAGGAAAGACGATGATGGCACTGCGCGGAAGAGGACAGTTGAACTTGCGTCTCCGCGATATCGTGTTGCCCAGCGGACAGACCGTCCCACTGATGGCGTCGCTGGTCTCAGTGAATAGCACCAACGGCACGCAAAAGGCCGACAACAAAGGCCAGGTTGAGTCAGGAACAATTGGCAGCCCGATTTTTGGCGGGCCGTTGAAGGGATTTGCCATGGGCACGCTCGCGGGAGGCGGCTACGTTCTGGCGATCAACGGCAAGGATGTGAACCTGCCTGCCCAGACTGGCCTGGTGATACGGCTGGAGCAGACGTTGGCAATACAGTAGTTAGTAGTTAGTATTTAGTATTTAGCAAGAGCAATAAACCTGCTGATTTTTCGCCGCTGATTTTGCGCTGAGCGCCGCAGATCAGCCCCAATTACCCGACGAGAGCGACAGAGTAGGACAAAAACAAAAGCACATGCATTCTGTTTCAGGGCATGCGCCCTGAGGTATTTCTCAATGAAGCAGGGTTCCCTCCCCTTCGGCAAGCTCAGGGTCGGGATAAACTACAAAAGGCATAACTACTATTTTTTCTTCATTGCCCGTTGCAGGGTTTTATCCAGGACGGCTTTGGCGCCGGTGTATTCCTGGGGATTGATTTTGCCCTGGAGACGGTCGGCTTCGAGCTGAAACATTTCTTCCTTCAGCGCGTCCAGGAGTGAAGCCGGATGTTTGTGTGAAGACGCTGCTGCCGGGGACGCGCCTGGATTCCCACTCACCATGTAGACGAATGCGCCGCCACCCGCCAGAAAGAGGGTCAGCACGCCAAGAAAACCCCACTGGCCGCTGCTGAGAGGGTTAGGACGCTCGTTAGGAATGCCCATTCCTCCTCCCGGCCCCTCATTCTCCGCCTGCCGGCCAGGCGCAGCTTGTCCAGCTTGTCCACCAGAGGCCGATTGTTGGGGGGCCTGATCCTGTTGCAGCACGCCTTCTCCAGTAACGTTGAAGGCAAGCTGGGCGCCCTGCCCAGTGTTGGCTGCAACATGGACGTCAATATCCTTGACCCCGGCATCCACGGGCCATGCGGCCGCGGTTTGATACTGCGAGGGATTGTCTGTGGTAAATCCCATGGACTTCGGCGTTACCACATAGAACTTATCGAGCGCACCGGCAAACCTGGGCTGGTACTTGAAGGCGCCAGTGTAGGGAAGAGTGTAGACCACCTCAAAGTGCGTCAGGCCAGGATTCAGCGGATACATGAAGAGGTATTTGCCTTTTTCTTCCTGGGGCACCGGGGCGCTCTTCAACGGCATTCCCTGTTCCCTGAGGGCCTCGCCACTCTGGAGCGTGGCGCCGTCAGGCAGATAGAAGCTGAAGGTGGGCTGCGTCTTGGGGGGCTGAGAATCGTTGCGCACATCGAAGAGCTCATAGACCTGGAGGGTTCCGCCTTTTGCCTGGAAAACCACCGACTGGTCCGTCCGATGAACGCCTTGCACCGTCGGCTCTGATTCGTACACGGTTACCGTAACCGAGGCTGATCCCGGCATGACCGGCTGATAATAGGAGATCTTCTCGTGCACCACGCGGACGGCGTGCATCACCTGGCTATCTTGCATTTGAAAGCTGAATTCTCCGCGCGCATTGCTCTTGGTCCGCGCTTCCTCGGTCATGCCTTTATCCAGCTTGAGGAGGATCACGTCGTCCGCAGCCGCCGGCTTCTTGGTAGTGCCGTCGGTGACGTTGCCGCGCAACACCTGTCCGCCAGCGCACAGCGAGCCGATAACAATAAGAAGCGCGGTAGAAGCGAATTTCAATGAAATAAGCTTCAATGAATTAACCCTGGAATATGTCATTTGAACTTCACTGTTCCTTCGTTAAATTTCCTTTTGCTGTGGTCTGTCCAATCTCTGAATCTTAGAAAAGGTGTCGCCCCGCCGGGGCTCGGTTTTCTTTCTTAAGCCTACCCAGCGCTTACGCCCTGGGTTAACGTCTCTTGCGCCTACGGCGCTTGCGCGTAGTGCATCCCCGCCCTTTTCAGGCATCGACGCACCATGCCGATCTTGGGGGCAAGAATCACCGGCCCACCGCCGCAAGGCTAGCCCGCTGTGGACCTAGCCTGTTCTCAGGCTTCGAGCTGCTCAATCTCCGCCAGGACGCGGGCCGCCTCCGCCTCCATGTTGCCGCGCATGGTCTCAAAGTCGGCTTCAGAAAACTTGCCGGACTTGTGCTCAAAATTCAGATCGCGCAGGTTCTCGTACACCACTTCCTTGCGCTCGTAGAGATAAGACAGGCGGGTCTTCTCCACCGCTTCCTCGCGCTCTTGAGTGGGAAAGAAGACGAAGATGAACAAGGCCACGGCAAACAGGCTGGCGAAGATATAGACGGCCATGTCGTAAGAAGTCATAGGTTTACAGCTCCGTCTCCCGGCGCGCGCGGGCCTTGAGTGCTTCCAATCCCGAATCCAGGTTCATCACGCCGGCTGGCGCCGCGCGCAGCCGCCACCTGCGGACCAGGAAGAAGAGCAGCAGAAAAGCCGCTGCCACCAGCACGGGCGGCACGACCCAGATGATCAATTCAAATCCGTGCGTCCCCGGAGCCACTACCACGGTGACGCCGTAGGTCCGCCGGAACCAGTTGAGCACGTCTTCATCGTTCGAGTAATTGGCCAGTGACGCCCGCAATTGCCGGATCATGCCATCCGAACTGGGACAGCCGACGTGATTGCATTTGATCAGGATCTGACCACAGCCGCAGGAGCACTGGATCTTGTTGCCCAGATCGTTATAGCGGTCGTCATCCGTAGCCATTGCTACGAGGGAGAAACAAAGAACCAGGCCCAGAATAATGCGCTTCACTTTGTCGCTCCAGCCGGTTCGAGTCCTGAAACCTGTCCCGGATCGCCATGGGCCCTGGCCGGCACTGAGACGGGTGATCTCAACTGGGCCGCGTTCGGGACCAGAGCGATGCCAGTTCCAAAGGCGACGACCAGCACGCCAATCCATATCCAGGAGACCAGCGGATTCACAAAGGCCTTGATGATGGGCCGGTCCGTATCGGGGTTCTTGCCCTCGTAAACCACATACAGGTCCTCCTGCAATGTGGAACGGATGGCCACCACATGGTCGGGTTGCTGGCTGGCCTTGTAAAGACGCAACTCGGGATAGAGAGTGCGCAGGAATTTGCCGTCCTTATATACGTCCAAGATGGCGGCCTGCGATTCGTAATTCGCGATATCATCCTCAGTATATTTCTGGCCCACGAGCTCGTAGTGGCCGATCTGCAGCTTATCGCCCAGGCCCATCTCCTGCTCTTTATCCTGATTGAAAGCCGCGCCTGCCAATCCAATGACAATGACCACGACGCCAAAATGGACAATGTAGCCGCCGTAGCGCCGGGTATTGCGGCGGGTCAGCCAGTACATAGCGCCGAACAGATTTGTGCCCAGCTTGCCCTGGAGCACGCGTCCGCCGCGATAGAACTCCAACGCCACGGTGGTAACGACGAGGGCGCTCAAGGCGAAAGCCATCAGGGCGTAGAACTGTCCTTGATCTTTCCACGGATGCACGGTAAGGGCGAAAGCAATCCCCGTCAGCGTGGCCACCAGCACGGGAATGGCAAAATTGCGTTGCAGGCTGGCAAATGAAGTCCTGCGCCATGCCAGCAAGGGGCCCACGGCCGTCAGAAACACCAGGAACAGGCCGATGGGAATCATGATCTTATTAAAGAATGGAGGACCAACGGTGATTTTGTATCCCCGGACCCACTCGGAAATAATAGGGAAGAGCGTTCCCCACAGTACGGCGAAGCACGCCGCCAGCAGGACCAGGTTGTTAAACATAAAGCTGGATTCGCGCGAAACCACCGATTCCAGCTTGTTTTCCGCCTTCAGGTGATCGCGGTTCTTGATGTAGAAAAAGAGGCAGACAACGAAGGTAATGCCCAGCATCCACACAAACCACGTCCCAATGCTGGATTGGGCAAAGGCATGAACGGACTGCACCATGCCACTGCGGGTGAGCAGCGTGCCCAGGATGGAAAGCATGAAGGTGACAAAGATCAACCAGACATTCCACACCTTCATCATGCCGCGCTTTTCCTGCATCATTACCGAGTGCAGGAAGGCGGTGGAGCTCAGCCAGGGAAGGAATGAGGCGTTTTCCACCGGGTCCCAGCCCCAGTATCCGCCCCAGCCCAGAACGCCATAGGCCCAGTGTCCACCCAGGAAGATGCCGCAGGTAAGGAAGAGCCAAGCCACCATGGTCCAGCGGCGGGTGATGTGGATCCACTTCTCGCCGGGATACTTCATAATCAGCGCGGCCAGCCCAAAAGCGAAGGGGACGGACATTCCCACGTAGCCGAGGTAGAGCATGGGGGGATGGATGACCATCTCCGGATATTGCAGCAGCGGATTCAGTCCCAGGCCATCGGCGCGCACACTGTCCATGATCCCGAAGGGATTGCCGGCAAAGTTAACCAGCATGAGAAAGAAGATCTGGATGCCCGCGAGCACCACGGAGGCATAGGCCGTCAACTGCCGGTCAACCTTATGCCGCAGCCGCAGTACAAAGCCATACGCGGAGAGCAGCAAAGCCCAGAAGAGCAGGGAGCCCTCCTGTCCGGACCATAGCGCCGCCAGCTTGTAAGGCGTGGGCAGGGCCCGGTTGGTGTGGTGCAGGATGTAGGCCAGCGAATAGTCGTTGTTGAGGGCGGCCCACACCAGCGCCAGGGCCGAAAGCGCTGTGGCAATGAACGTTGCCATGCCGGCGCGGCGCGCAGTCTCGCCCAGACGGGCGGCGGACGGATGGCGGCTGACCAGCGCCACTATGCCGGCAACAAAGCAATACAGGGCAAGCACCAGCGCAAAAAGGAGGGAAAAACTACCGATGGTTGGCATGGCTAACTCGCGACCTTTCCCGAACTCTTATCATGATTGGTTCACTTATGAATAACAGCCCATCAGAGCGGACATTTTAGCTCAGGCAGACGTGCCCCACCATAATATAGATCAATATAGATCCGCTACGCTGGCCCGTGATGAATGTCACACGTTGTCACCGGCGTCAAGGGAGTGAGGCCTTTCTCAAACTAGCTTCCCAACCGGCCCGGAAGGGAAATCGGCATGGCGCCGGCCGGAATCGCGGGACCAAGCGCTATTTTCTCAAACCGGGTAAGTATTTACAATCAGGCAGATGCCGGGTAGGGGTAGCTATCCAGGGCACGCCGGACTAAGGCGATCAGCTCTTCCGGCTCACACGGCTTTACCCGGAAAACCACGTCCAATCCCTCATATTCCTCGTCGGCATCCGGCAGCCCGCTGATCACGATGACGGGTATTTCCGGGTTGAAAGACCGGAGCTGGCGGACAAACTCCACGCCGCCCATGCCGGGCATGAGATGGTCGGTGATGACCACACCAATCTTGCTTCGGCCAGGCTCACTGCGCAGGAGGGCAAGCGCACTCGGCGCATTGGTGGCTACCTGGCATTCAAGTGAGGCCTTGCGCAACACCATCTCCCGGATGGTGAGCTGGGCCGCGTTATCATCAAGGAGCAGGACCTGTTTCATTTCGCTGGTGCGTCTCAGGCGCTTTTCTCCTGCTTGTGCCGGGACCGGACTTCAACCTCGGCGATCGACCAATCCTGGTTGTGGAAGCCGTGCTGGCAACCACGTTCTATATAAAGCTCGTAGGCGCGAATTCGTATTTCTTCTTCGATCCCCGGATGATCTTGCGCGCGAGACGTTTTCTCCGGCTGGACTGAAGTTGGGCCTGACTGCGATGAAGCGGCTCCGCTGTTGATGGGAATCGGCTGGTTCAGGGGTTTCTTCGGATTTGACGGACTCGAAGCTTTCTTGCCGGAACTGGGGGTCTTTTTAGCCATACTCTTGGTACTCCTGCTTCTTCTGTCTCTGTACTTAAGAAAATCCTTTCGCCGCGCTGAAGATCTTGCGGATAAGAAAATTATAAGAAATATTTGCCGGCTTGTGGGCAAAAAACTGCAGGTTACCCGCCACGGCGGGCCTTCGGCAGGGGCAGGGAAGGTCAACCGCAACACCTGTTCACCACAGAGGGGAGAGCGTTGGGGGAGAAGAACAGCTTCAAATTTTTTGGCCGCGAATAGACGCGAAGGAACGCGAATAAAAATGGCGAATACGGGTCAGGGAAAGTCAACCGCAACACCAACCGCGAAATTCAACCGCAAGACCTTTTAACCACAAAGGACACAAAGGGACGCAGAGGCTGCGGGAATCGGGGAATCGGAAGAAACACTCAGTGTCTCGTCGATTGAGAAAATCGTCACCCTTCGGGTTCTTCGCGTCTGGAGGGTTGCCGCTCCTTCGGCTAGCTCAGGGTCGGGATGAATTGCAAAGCTCAGACACACATGCATTTCATTTTAGGGCCAACACTGTTCACTTAGGGAGAAGTTGAATCTTGTTAGTTAATGGGCGAGACCGGCGAGCCACAAGCACACAATAGCGGTTACCCAATGATTCTCGACGCTCCAGTATTGCCAACAGCTTGGTACAAGCGAAGCTTGGGCGGAGCAGATCCCTTCCTTCAGCTTCGCAAGCTCGCTTCAGGACAGGCTAACAACCCTACGCACGTGCTGAAACCACCCCATCACGCGCAAAACAAAAACCGCGCGTGCCGGGGACCCCGGACAGCGCGTGCGCTTTGCGGGCGCTTTGATTGGATGACAGAGCGTTTAGGGTTAAGGAACGCATCGACGAGGCCAAGAGGCGATGCGCCAAACACGCCCCGATTTCTTAAGTGGACAGTATTGGTTTTAGGGCATTCCTTTTTTGAAAATAGGGTTCCCTCGCTACGCTTTGGGATAAACTACAAAACAATTTCTGGTTACCTTAGTACATTGAACGGGCTATTGTCCTCATGGATAATCGCGGGCACCGATGGCGGGACCGCACGATCTTCGGGTGGAGAGTACCAATGTGAAAACGTTGGGGCAGCGGTATGGCCGGAGCCTGCACGCCACCATTAAGATGGCCACGATGTTTTCCGTGAATCATCACAATTGCGCCCGGCCCTTACAGCAAAGTTTTGATCTTCTGGTAGAGCTGCTGAAAGGCACCCGGAAGCTCACATTCGGGTTCGTCGAGCAGCGGGTGCTGATCAATCACATTCTCACCACGGATGCCACTCTGGAACCGCTGCAGAAGGAATTCCTGAAACGGGGCGTGGGCGGCGTGATCTTTGAGCCTGGCCTTACCCTGGCGCGATACAGGCGGGTGGTTGAAATTCTGGCCACGCCGGCGAAGACGATCGAGGCCAATGGCGGTCCCGAGGTTTTTCTGGAAGATAATCCGGTGGAAGGCGTCCGCATTTATCTGGCGCCCAAGAACCAGATCCGCAATGCAGACGGCGACACCCTGCTGGAGACCGATGGAGAGTCGCTGCTGCGGCAGAGCGGCAACGGCAATTCCCATGGCCCGGTGAACTTAGAAGGGCTGGAATTGCTGCTGGAATCGGCGGGATTGGAACGCAGAGAATCAGAATCCGTTCGCGGCGCAGGCGGCCCGGCTGACATTCTGAAGCTTGTAGACAAGACGGTGGAAGTGGCCCTGGTGGACCGGAAGGGCGATCCGGAAAAATCTTACGTGGCCCTGGCCCGGCTTCTGCAGGACATCCGCCCCGATTTTGTGCTCTCGGCATTTGCCCCGGAGGCCCAGGGCGAGTTGCGGGGCTTCAGCAATGACCGGGTAGCCATGGAGTTCTTAGAGAACAAGGCAGCAAGCTGGGCGGCGAAGCGTTTGGCAGGGGCGCCTCCAGGACCGGACGCGCTCCTGGTGGAGGAGGATGTGCTGCGCGTATTGCTGCGCACCCTGGAAGCCACCAAGACCGCCGAGCAGCTAGCGCGAAAATTGGCGCACTACGCGAAAGAATACACGCTGCCCAAAAGCGTTTGTGAGCGAATTCAGGAGGAGCTGCGCTGGGCCGGCCTTTCCTATCTGCAAAAGTGCGAGCAGCTTTCCAAGATCAGGAGGTTTGACCGGTTTCGTTTTCGCCACCTGCTGGACTGCCTGAGGGCGTTACTCCGCCGCAACAAGAATGCGGACGCGGTGCAGCTCGCCAACCACTATTTTGAGATCCTGGATTCGCCTCCCTCGGATCTTTCAACCGAGGAATTGAGCCGAGCGCCGGAATTGATCAGCACGATGGCCGGGCTGGGACCGTTTATCTCGAGAACGGGTTCAAGACTCTCCAGCGCCCTGGTGAATTCCACGCTGAAAGGGTTCCTGCACTATCAGATTGCGAATGCGCTGGCCGCCCTCTGCAGCAATGCTGCCCTGTATGAAGAGTTCGCAATGGTGGAAAGATTGGGAGTGGCGCTGGAAGTTTGCCTGAATGGCGATCCCGCGGCCCACAAGGATTGTTGCGGCGCAGCACTCAGCCGGCTGCTGCCCGCCAACCTGATCGAGCGGATCATCGAGCGCGCGCTGGCCGGCCGCGACGATATGGTCTGGCAGAAAAGAGCAGCGGTCCTGGTGCGCTTTATGGGCACGCCAGGGGTGGAAAAAGTTTTTCAGTATCTGGAAACGGAGCGCAATGCGTCCCGGCGCATGGCGCTGATGCGCCTGATTTCCCGGGGCGGCGCAGGCAGCCTGGAGGTAGTGAGAAAGCGCCTGCAGCATCCCGAATGGTACGTGGTGCGGAACGCGTGCCTGTTGCTGCATGAAATGCGCGACCCACAACTCTGTGAACAGCTTGGGCCGGTATTGAAGCACGCGCACGATACCGTCCAGGAAGCCGCGGTCAAGTTGGTGATTCAGAGCCGGTCGCCTTCGCGCGGGCAGATTCTGGCTGAGAACCTGCGTTACCTGCGCGGCGCGGCCCTGGAGTTCGCCTTTCAGGAACTTGCCTTCCTGAAAGACCCGGTGTTTCTCCCGGCGCTGGAAGATTTTATCTACCGTCATCATTATGGCGATAGCAAGAAGCTGCGGCTCGCGCTACGCGCCCTGATTGCCATTCCCGGCATACGCTCGGCGGAGCTGGTTTCGAATATTGCGTCCGATCAGGTGATTGATGAGAGCGTGCGGAGGATTGCGCAGGCTTCAATATAGGGGACCCGCCACGGCTTCGGCAGAGGAAGAGCAAATTCAACACCTTTTGGGCCGCGAATCAACACGAACGAACGCGAATAAGAATTAGGGTACAGGTCACCCGCCACGGCGGGCCTTCGGCAGGGGAAGAGCAAATTCAACACCTTTTGGGCCGCGAATCAACGCGAACGAACGCGAATAAGAATTAGGGGACAGGTTACCCGCCACGGCGGGCCTTCGGCAAGGGAAGAGCAATTCAACACCTTTTGGGCCGCGAATCTACGCGAACGAACGCGAATAAAAATAGGGGACAGGTGGCCCGCCACGGCGGGCCTTCGGCAGGGGAAGCAAAAACCAACCCTAGAACCTTTTAACCACAGAGGACACGAAGGAACGCAGTGGAAAAAACCGGGGATAGGAAAGTCAAACACCTGAGACCAAACGGCCCAATCGCCGCAGATTTTCGCAGATGGTCGCGGATAAGAACCTTTTGGCCGCGAATCTACGCGAACAAACGCGAATAAAAATAGGGGACTGGAATCGCTTCATCCTTCTCGGGAAATCGGGTCACCTGAAAGGCCAGAGACAAATTTCTATTGACCGACGAGGGGAAAAGCAGGAGGACGGAAAACCGGGACAGGTTCAATCTTCCTGGGGCCGGCAACCTTGATCGCTGCTGTTGGCTCTAGCAGTTTTGGCAGTTCTCCCGGTTTGATATACTGACGTTGCCCACTCGAGATGGCGCTATCGTCTAGGGGTTAGGACGGAAGATTCTCAATCTTCAAACCCGGGTTCGATTCCCGGTAGCGCTACCAAAAAACCAGCCTTTAGCAATTAGCAGTTGGCAATTAGCGAACAGCGGACATCTGAAGCCTATTCTTGACCATCTCCGATTGATGAAAAATTTGTTTCACTGTCCTTATATGCAAATTGCGGAAGCGGCGTGCACTCGCAGTTTAGTCATGCGGCTCGACTGTAAGCGTGTGAGTCAACCACAGGCTTGTCAGAACGTGGAAGATCGGCCGTCATTTGGCCTGCTCCGCTAGAATGATATTTCACGTCAAACAGACCGAAATCCGGGAGACATCTTAATTTGTCGCTGATTGAGCGCGCAATCGAGCAATCGCTGTGCGTTGTGCTGCTGGTCGCCACGCTGATTTACACATTAAATCAGGTCCGAAAGCCCACGAGATGGGCAGGCAGGCTGTTTCTGTGGATCATGAACAGGTCCCATTCCAGCGTGACCGATTGGGGGTTGAGGCATGTTGCAATCGAAGAGCATTTCGCGATTCTGGATGTGGGTTGCGGGGGCGGCAGGACCATCGAAAAGCTGGCCGCGCTCGCTCCAAAAGGCATCGTTTACGGTGTCGACTACGCCAAAGGCAGTGTCGCGGCGTCCCGCGGAACAAATGCCCAATTGATTCAGGCTGGTCGCGTCGAAATAAAACATGCTTCGGTGTCTCAGCTGCCGTTTCCCGAAGACGAATTCAATCTCGTCACGGCGGTGGAAACCCAATATTACTGGCCCGACCTGATCAAAGATATGCAGGAAATTCTGCGTGTGTTGAAGCCCGGCGGGACGCTGATCGTGATCGCGGAAAATTACAGAAACGGAGCCTACGATAAGCTGCAGGGGCCGGTGATGAAGCTGCTGAGATCCACGAACCTGAGCGTCGGTGAACATCGGGAATTGTTTTTAACGGCTGGATACAATGACGTTCAGATGTTTGAAGAGCGTACAAAAGGCTGGATTTGTGGAATGGGCAAAAAGCCCCTTTAGTTTTTCCATCGTAGTGCGCTTCATCCTGGAGTTGCCGCCTAGATGGGGTTTGTGCATCGCTCACGATTGAGGGGTGTTTTCGACGCTGAGTAATGGTCTAGTAAGTCTGTCAGGATTGCGGAAGGGAACTAATGAATATGGACGACAAGCTGCTGCTCCCTTTTGATCGTTTGGGGTGCGTTCGCGGTCACGCGCCCGTTTGGCATCGAATGGTATGTTACAGCAGTATCGCTGCTTTTGATCGGTTACCTTCTTCTGACAATGTTTGTGAACTGGCTGGAGGGGAACGAGACAGAGGCAGCCGTAAACCTGATCCTGAAGGAGATCGGCCAAGTCAGGCGCGAATTATTAGAACTGCGAAAGCATGAGGCGCTCAGTAAGACGAAGCTGGATTCTGACAGTAGTGTGTAAGAGTTTCCAAACGGCAAGCCTTTTTGAATTCCGCTGAGTCACCAACATTACCAGCAGAAGCCCACTCCCTGTCAGCATTTCCACTCTTTCGGCTTCACTCCGCGCTTCCCGGTTGCGGGAGTCTCCCCCAGACTCTATGCTTTTGAGGGCGATTCCCGGCAACTCGCTTGGCCAGAGCATGCCCGGTTTAATCCAGTTAGTAACCCGCCGTCAAGAGGTCAGGGGGAATCAATGTGTACTCTGTGTGCTCTCCCTCTATCTCTTTCTTTTTCTTACATGGCGAGGAGATCCGGATCGGAATCACAGGAGCCGACCGCAGCGTCGAGCCTGGACGAAGCCCTAGAACTGTGATGTTGCAAATAATGCATTATTGCATTACCATGGATTATGGCGCATGAGGACTCAAACATGGCAATCCTGACCGTTACCGCCCGAGGGCAAGTCACATTTCGTAAAGATGTACTGCAACATCTCGGCATTCGTCCCGGAGAAAAGATGGAATTGGACAAGCTGCCGGATGGACGAATAGAACTCAGAGCGGCGAGGCCTGCCGGAACGATAGAAAAATTCCTTGGCCTGCTCGCAGGCAAGACCAGGAAGGTTGCCACCTTGGAGGAGATCAACGAAGCGGCGGCAACTGGATGGGCCGGGCAGAAATGAAGATCACGGTCGACACAAACGTACTTGTACGCGCCGTCGTACGCGACGATCAAAAACAGGCGCGGATTGCCTCGAAGATTCTCAAGGAAGCTGACCTCATCGCCGTTCCACTGCCATGCCTTTGCGAGTTGGTTTGGGTATTGCGGCGGGTCTACAACTTCGGGCAACAGGACATCTCTGCTGCGCTTGAGACCTTGCTTAACGCGAGCAATGTTGCCGTGAATCGTCCGGCGGCGGAGGCCGGCTTGGCGGTTCTCAACCAAGGCGGAGACTTCGCTGATGGACTGATCGCCTACGAGGGCCGTTGGCTGGGAGGCGAGATGTTCGTTTCTTTCGACAAAAGGGCCGTTTCGCTGGTTGCTAAGCAGGGCCAGCAGGCCAAGTTGCTCACCTAACCACAAACCCAGCACGACTAGATTACCCTCTGCAAACCCTCTTTGTGGGCTTTTGGTGGACTGTTCTTATAACCAAATGATAGTTTGGTTCCAGCTGAAGATCGTAGGGCAACCATAAAATCAACACTTGGCCCCAACTCCGATTGCGGCGGCGGCAAATGGCGTAGGCTCACGCGTTGCCGCAAAACTGCCCAGGCAGCCCTCAAGGAGCCGCTCAGAGTGGTGTTTGCCTGTCCTGAGGCGCTATCATTTGGCAACCTATGAGTCCGTTAACATTACCGCCAGAGCTGCCGTTGCGCATTGTAGCAGAAGTAACTCTCAAACAGCCCGAAAAGGAAAAGGCGAGAGGCTTCTTTGCTTGGCTTAACTCCAACAAGGAAGCCGTGGGCGTCTTCGCCGTGATCGTAGGTGGACTCTGGACGTTCTACCAATATGTACAAGGCGAGAAGGATAAAGTTCGACTTCAGCGTGAGGCTGCGATCGTGCAGTTTTATGGAGACCTCGGAAACAAAGATAAGCGGAATACTGCTGCGTATGGACTCGCAACGTTGTCGCGAGAGCGGGCGCTTCCCGTTCTTGTGCCTGCGCTCAAGGAGGCTGCGGTGTCTAAAGATGATGATCCGTCATTTAGCCGCGCCTTGAGCGAATCCCTCATTGGGATTGGTCCCGTTGCTTTGGAGGAAATCAAAAAGGTGAACCGGGACGCGGGGCAAACACTGTCTCACGGCCCGGACAGCGGACGTATCGTTCGGGCGACTCAGGATGTTCTGGAGTATTTTCTTCGGCACCGTGGGGAACTGCCATCTAAAGATTTTTCCAATTTGTTTTGGGGAGATGTTGATCTTAGTTCGATTGATGCGACAGAAGTTAGCTTTGAAGGCGGCAATTTTCGGGGGACTAATTTTTGTGACGCCGACTTAACAGGCGCAAACCTCACGGGAGCATCGCTGACCAACGTGAACCTGGGAGGTGCAAATCTCAGTCGCGCAAACTTGACGCGCTCTGCGTTTTTCGACGTTGAATTGGAAGGCGGAAATCTGACTCAAGTCACCGGCACTGACTCGCGATTTGAAGGAAATCTTAATCGCACGACCTTCACTCAAGCTAATCTGACACAGGCAAGGTTCATAGGTGCGAGTTTGGATGGCGCTAAATTCTCAGCTGCTGAGCTCTCGAAAGCCGATCTAACGGCAGTGAAAGCATATAAGGCGGATTTTTCTGGCACTAATCTTCAGGGTGTTCGTCTCAACGGAGCGGACCTGGAAGGGGCAAAATTCTTAGGTGCTAATCTCGAGGGAACAACATTCTTTTGGGGAGCAGATGACCACCCTATCCGTCCTTGGGAAGCGGTTTCCGTTCCTGTCTCCCTTGTCCCCGGTAATGGCGCGTTCGTCCGTGGTGCTGATTTCAACGGTGCAAAGAATGTCTCGGGCGACTTGCGGCGTTATCTTTGTTCTTGGGGAGGCACAAATATTCCTGGTGGCTGTGCTGGCGTTTCTGGCGTAGTGCAAGCGAATGAGGTCGAGCGTGGAATGGGCGGTGGGTCGTGTTGGTGACCAAGTCTAGAAGCTCGACCGCGTTTTCGGGTGACATGGCTCCCCGCGCGCGATCACGAAATGGACATGGGAAGCCGCCGTTGTGCCCATTCCATCCGTATTAGGAGCCGGTTTCGGTTCCGGGGAGGCCGCTCGCGCTTCAGTTTCTTTTCGCATCGCTCCAAGAGCGTAAACGGGGGAAGAGTCACCCTTTTCACACCTTGACGCCATGTGGGAAAGCTCACAGCTCCCCAATCGCATCGTCCGGTGAGTCGATGACTTGCCGACTGGCAAAATCGATGTGTCGAAATTCGCCGTACTTGGCGATGCAGCTGATGAGGCCGTTTGCTAACAGCTGCCGAAAGTAGGGGAAGACGGACTCCTGGTCTGCCTTGTGCAGTCGTGCGGCTAAACCGCCGGGCATCTTCTTCCTGCGCTCAGGCTTGACGGTCGTTCTGCCAATCGCCTTGCCGAAATGAAGACCCTTGAGTTCCGTGGCCGACAGGAGCTCACGCCCAGAACTGAATTCAAGAAATTCGGGATGAGATACAAACCACCTACGGACCTCGCCTGCGAGCACATCGGCGACCTGCAGGCCAGCACAGTTTTCAGATCGGATATTCGTCTCGACGGACTTGAGATTTGTACTGTTTTCCCGAACCAACCTTGCGACCTCTTTGGTCAAATCACCGATCGCGTCCGTTATATTCTTATCTTCCACAACTCCCCGAGGGTCAATGACGATATCGTAGGACTCGGCGCGCAGAGCCAAGTAGTGAGCTAATGCGGCCGATGGTAGCGAAATCAGTCTCTGTAGCATCGGTGACTGCCCTAGATCTTTCCTTTTGACATCGTCCAGAAACTCCTGGCGTTTCGCAGCAAAGAGCGGTTGCCAGTTTTGTGGCAATTCTCTGTGTCCGGCTGACAGTGCTTTCGTCAACCTGGATTGGCCCCTTTTGATCATCTAACTTGGCCCCACCCAGTTGATGGT
This sequence comes from Candidatus Angelobacter sp., assembly GCA_035294925.1. GTDB lineage: Bacteria > Acidobacteriota > Terriglobia > Terriglobales > Acidobacteriaceae > Angelobacter. The sequence goes on from DATGJZ010000097.1 coordinate 40,758, forward strand.
TTAACCGCCTTCCGTCCTTAAGTAATCGATGTTGCTGAACAGTGGTGCTGTGGTGTTCTGCTGGGGCTGGAGCGTAGCCCTGCGGAGCCCGAAGGGCGAAGCGTTTAGGGCGGAGCGGAAGCTCCAGCAGAACACGGTGTGCCTATGTGGCCTCCGAACCACTACCTTTCTTCTTCTGCCTTTTTTCTACCGTCCGGCGGAAGCGGTAGGAGTCACTACCGGTCTCGATAATGTGCGCCCGATCCGTGATCCGATCCAGCAGCGCCTTACATAACCGGGCATTGGGAATGACCTGCGTCCATTCGGAGAAGGGCAGGTTGGTCGTCATCAGAACGGCCGCTTTCTCGGCTCGCTCCGCGATCACCTGAAACAGAAATTCCGCCCCGAGGTCGGCCAGAGGTACATATCCCACTTCATCAATGGCAATCACTTCATAGCGTGCCCAGCGCGCCAGCACCCGCCGGAGTTGGGTTTGGTGCTTGGCTTCCACCAGTTCATTGACCAGGCTGGCCGTGGTCGTGAATCGCACTCGCCGCTTCTGCCGGCAAGCCGCCACGCACAGCCCGGTCATCAGATGCGTTTTGCCGGTGCCGCACTCTCCAATGAACAACACGGGCTCGGCCCGCTGAATGTAATCTCCTTCCGCCAAAGCCCGTATCTGGGCGGCAGAGATTTTTGGTGACTGCGAGAAATCAAACTCTTCCAGCGTCTTCATCCGCGGCAGACGTGCCTCCCCCAGCCGTCGTTGTACGGAACGTCGCTCGCGCTCTTCGATTTCGGCGTTCAACAGCGCCTCCAGATAGTCCAAGTGGCCTTGCTGCTCTCGCATTGCCGCTTCGGCCAGTGGGGCACATTGCGTGGCCATTGTTCCCAGGCGTAGGACTCGGCACTGCTGCTCAATAGTAGTAACTTGGAGTTGGTTCATCGTCCCACCTCCACACTCAGCAAGTGGTCGTACTCCTGCAGGCTGGGTAAGGGACGCTCATAACGTTCCAGCCAACCCACGGCCAAGCTTTCTCGCCTCACCGGCGGTTGTTGTGCCGTTACTAGCAGGTGCTCAATCGCCGCTGGATCCCAACAGCTTAGGCGGTGTGCATAAATAAGTACTTCAACTGAAAATTACAATGTGATAGCGTTTGCGAATGGTGATGTCTGCGGCAGGCATTCGGCGGCGTTACGCGGAATTATCGCCTGTTTTGGATGAACGCGGACGGCGTCGGTT
>DATGJZ010000098.1:0-3442 GCA_035294925.1 Candidatus Angelobacter sp.
CACCAGGATGAGCCCGTAACCGACTGCGCGCCTCAATTAGGCCTGATGAAGAAGGGCCCCGGTCCAGCCTATTAGAAAAGGAAATGCACAATGGGTCGTGGCCGGTATATATTGCCGGCATATTTTCCGCGCCCGCCCGCCACCTGTCAAGACCCTCATTCCGATTGCGCCCCTGGTGAACCGCACGCCGTTCATTGTGCGGAAATGGCTCTCGAGGGCTCTGTTCCTTTGCCTTAATCGCATCCAGCATTAATGTTGAAGCATCGAAATCATCATTGGCGGCCTAACCATGCCCGCTCGTGCCAGGGAGGAGTAAATGCAGAAACGGAAACTCGGAAAAAGCGATTTGGAAGTCTCAGCCATCGGCCTGGGCTGCATGGGAATGAGCTTTTCCTACGGCCCCCCCAAAGATAAGAAGGAGATGACCGCTCTTCTCCACGCCGCCGTGGACCGCGGCATCACGTTCTTTGACACCGCCGAGGTCTATGGTCCATTCACCAACGAAGAACTGGTGGGCGAGGCGCTTGCGCCTTTCCAGGGCCGAGTGGTGATCGCCACCAAGTTCGGATTCGATTTGAGCGGCGGCGATAATCGCCCGGGAGCGGCAGGTGTAAACAGTCGGCCGGAGCAGATCAAGCGGGCCGTGGAAGGGTCGCTCAAGCGGCTGAAGGTTGATGCCATTGACCTGCTCTATCAGCATCGGGTTGACCCGAACGTGCCCATCGAGGATGTCGCCGGCACGGTGAAGGAACTGATTGGAGCCGGTAAGGTCAAGCACTTCGGGCTATCCGAAGCCGGGGTAAAGACCATTCGCCGCGCCCACGCGGTCCAGCCGCTCGCCGCAGTGCAGAGTGAATACTCGCTGTGGTGGAGGAAGCCGGAGCAGGAAGTAATTCCCACTCTCGAGGAACTGGGAATTGGTCTGGTGCCCTACAGCCCGCTGGGGAAGGGCTTCCTGACGGGCAAGATCGGCGAAAACGCCAAATTCGACAGCTCCGATTTCCGCAGCACTCTGCCTCGCTTCAGGCCGGATGCTCTCAAGTCGAACCAGGCGCTGATTGACCTGCTCGGCGGGATTGCGAAACGCAAGAACGCAACTCCGGCTCAGATCGCGCTGGCCTGGCTGCTGGCGCAAAAGCCGTGGATGGTGCCAATTCCCGGCACCACCAGGCTAAACCGCCTGGAAGAGAACATCGGAGCGCTGTCAATTCACTTGACGCCCGAAGACCTGCGGGACATCGCTTCCGCCGCGTCTAAGGTCAAGGTGGAAGGAGCCCGGTATCCAGAACGCCTGGAAAAAATGACCGGCCTGTAAGGGCGTTTGAGCCAGGTCGTCTGTAATAGCTTGAGCTCGCGGACGGCCAGGATGAGGTTCCAACACGCAGAGTCCACAGTGCGGCGATGCATGGGAACGGAGTTTTATTGCAAGACAAGCATGTATGCTTGCCCAGCATTGAGGCTTACCGTTCCCTTCCCTAACGGAGTGATACCGTCCTCGGCGTAAACGGAAACGTTTGCGTTAAGTGAGCCTGATAAAGGTGCCTGAATCCACTGGCGATCAGGACCATATCCTCCCTGGATTGCAACTTGCGTACCCGTACCATCTGTAACCACCATTTTCCTTTGTAGCCAGCGTGCGAAGATCGCGTTTTGCGCTTGAATGAGACTGGTGGAATCAGCACCATAAAGAACTCCCAGAATCTGATTGCCCCTGGTCACAAACGCGGGCGTGATGAGAAATTGATCTTGGGGGAATGCTCCAGCAAACAGCTCTTGCTCTGGTCCAAACTGGATGCCATCGTTAGACAAGCTGTACGACAATATCGGCGGATTTGGAACGTTCTCGTTGACATAAAGTGACATGAGATACCAGGTTTTCCCGCCCACTGAAAACTTCTTCACGTCATTGGAATAGTTCTGTGTGCTCAGAACCATTCCAGTTTTCTGAAAGGTGGGAGGGAAGGAACTCGTGGCGCGATAGACCTGACCGATTCCTGCGTAAACTCCCACACTGTAATAAAGAGTCCAATCGTTGTTATCCCAAAGAAGTACGTTCCCGCCATTGAAGTCCCAACCTTGATAGTTAGAATCGTTCGGAATTGACACCATGTCACTCAATTGTGCCGAGTACGGTTCCGGTGAGCCGTTCCAGGTTGCCCCGTCAGGGCTGGAGAAATAAGCTGGCTTGTCCAAATTACCGGGGCAACAAACTGTACAGATCATATGCATAGATCCATCGGGGAGCTGCTGAACGCTCTCGTTGTTCACGTGCTGAAAAACGCCGTGGTCGATAACCAAGGTGCGATTGGCGAAGCTCAGGAAATCTGGGGTCGTCGCACTGTATACCCTGTCATTGGACGTATCTGTTCCATCCCACCCGCCGTAGAATAGCCGCCAGCCGTTAGGCTGTTCCAACGGCCAGGGAGCGTAGATATTCTGGTTCGGGCCCGTCGTCTGCGCGGCGAGCATTGGTATTCGCACGTCGGGAACCCAATTGAGCGTGTTGCGCTGCCAGCTTTCCGGATTAAATGGACCCGCGCTCAGGCCTTGTATTTCAATTACACCCGCTGGAGCTTGTCCTGAGACCTGTTGCATCTGTGCGGATACTAACTTGCTAATATTTACGGTGTACGACTGGTTCGCGCTCCCATTCTTTGCGTCTTTGACTTGTATGGAAAATACTGCGGTTTCTACCGTATCTGGGACTCCAGCAACCGTCACGGCATTTGTCGTACTAGCTGCAAGGGTGACGCCGTGTGGCAAACTGCCTGAAGATATAGTCCAAACAAAAGGTGCAACGCCACCGCTGGCCTGAATCGTTTGATTGTAGGCAAATGTCGCCATCCAATTCGGCAAAGCTGACGTCGTGATTGATAGATTCGATGGAGGTGGCGGGGGTGGCGGCGAAAATGTCGAAGATGTCGCTCCGCCCCCGCAGTTGATTGTGACCAGCGCCAGCACTAGTGTGAGCAGAAGACTCGTCAGGTTGTATTTCACGAATTTCACTCTTTTGTCACTCCAGCTTCGTTCAACAGGAGGACACAAAGGCGGAACGAAACTTTGGAGTGACCCGAACGCAAATCCAGATCAAGCACAAGTACGGAACATTGCGCCGCGCGACTGCTTCAATTTAATCCGTCCCAGAGGAAATACGAATTAATGCGTCCCAGAGGAAGTACGAAGGGGGGACTGATAGCGGCGGGGATTCTGACCTCTCGTAGTCTACCTGTCAATAGGCTTCTCAGAGCGTCCGAGTCAGTTGATGAAATCGGCCATTTCACAAGCCTGCTCCCTTGTTGACCCCTTTTTGCCTGACACTGACCACCTGATCCGACAGCATGGCGTGCGAGGTTACCAATGCAGCTGGAATTGGCCATTTTCAAGGATCTCCTGCCCCTCGGGGACGTGGAGCCGCTCGTCCCAGCCCCTACCCCTGCGGACA
>DATGJZ010000099.1:0-74404 GCA_035294925.1 Candidatus Angelobacter sp.
GCTCGCCACTTTCATTCGCTCCACGGCATACTGCTGGAACTCCAGCGTATACCGCCCGTTCCTTCTCCTCTTTTGCACTTTGCAACCCCTTTACTGCAAAGTGTAACGTTCCTCACTGTCTCATTTTTGGGGTTCAGTCCACAGACGATTTTGGCCCTCCGGTTACGTTGGCATCAAGCAGAAATCGCCTGGATTGACGCAGCCGGAAGGCCCGCCGGCGGCGGGTCGCGGAGTTACACCTGGTGGCGCAACTTCCTTTCCCGGCCCGGATGGAGGTATGAAGAACGCCCTTGCAGCGTGAAACCCTTATTATGGGTTTATGAATATCACCCTTTCTCTGGACGATGACCTGGTAAAGAAAGGTCGCAAAATTGCGGTGGAGCGCGATACCACTCTGACGGGCATGGTACGGGATTACTTGGAAGGGCTGGCGGCGGAGGATGCTTCATCCGGCCGCAGGCGGCGCGAACGGGAAACGCTCGAGCGATCCTTTGAGCAATTCCGCTTCAGGGTTGGGAAACGAATTTGGAAGCGCGCGGATTTATATGCACGGACGTGATTTCCGCGACACGAATAAACCATGTCCGTGAGGGATGTTGGAAGAATACGCAGTTCAGGGCAGGCTGGCGGAGAGAGAGGGATTCGAACCCCCGATACCCGTTAAGGTATACACGCTTTCCAAGCGTGCGCCTTCAGCCACTCGGCCATCTCTCCGAAACAAGATTGTTGACGGCCCCTCGCAAAATCTGCTCGGGACTTCGGATCACGGCTCCAGTTTGTGGCCTGCCCTGAGTGAGCAGGCGAATGAACCGGCCGCGAAAACGCCTCAACTTGAGTGACCTTATTATATCGGAAGCTTTAAGAGATGGCTGAACACCTCTCGGGGGGCCAGGATGCAGGCCGGAGCCATGCGCAATTGCTATTTGCCAACTGCCGGTTTTTGGCGACTACCCGGCGTGCGCCATGACGCGTTCGAAGTTGTACTCATCAATCACGGCGGCTACGGCCCTTTTGCCGTTCTCTTCTCCGCAGCGAACAACCCGTCCGGTACAGTTGACCAGGACGTCAGTATCAGCTCCAACCACCACCGCGGGCAGCACAATGCGGAAGCGAATGATCGTCCCCACCGAAAGCTCGGTATTCATGTGGAACAAAACGCCGCCGGCTGAGATGTCCGCAGTCTCGGCAAAGTGTTCGCGGGAGTCACTGGTGCGGATGGTAATGGGAAGTCTTAACGGAAATCTTACTGCACTTCTAAGATCAATCACCCCTCACCTCTATGCAAGCTTATACACCTGTTCTGTGGCCCCACAAGTTACTTTGGTATCCGCAGCAGGACAATGAGCTAACGATTCGAGGTTAGAACTTGGTTACTTCAGTGAAATTGAAACCGCGCACCTTCATGGCCGGCACCACCATATCAAAGGATTCTTCCCCGCTGGCCCGTACGATGCGGCCCATTGCCTCCACGCTGTTTAACATCTCAATCAAGCTCTGGTTGAAGCGGAAGTTGCGGATGCCCTGTTTGACCTTGCCCTTCTCGATCAAAAAAGTCCCGTCCCGCGTCATGCCGGTGAGTATCTTTTCATAGGGATCAACTTCGCGGATGTACCACAGCCGGGTGATCAGGATTCCGTGCTCCGTTCCCGCAATCATCTGCTCCACGGTTTGCTCCCCGCCCGAAGTGGCAAAAACAATGTTGGTTGGGGCCTCTCCCATCTCATTCGGCAAAGGAAACCCGTGCCCGGTGGCGTCTATTTCGCCCACTTTTCCTGCATATTCTGACTGGCGCATCTTCGCTGCCGTACCGCGCGCATAAACCAGGTTCTTGATGGTGCCTTTTTCCACCAGTGTCACCTTTTTACGCCGGACTCCTTCGCCGTCAAATGGCGCTCCGGACTGCAAAGGGTGGTAGACATCATCCACGATGGTGATGTTTTCACCAAAAAGCCTGGTCCCAATCCGGTTATTGAGAAACGAACGCTGGTCCAGGATGGCCATGCCGGCAAAGTCCCAGAACATGAATCCCACCAGGTCGAGCACGGCCGCAGGTTCCAGCACCACGGTGTATTTGCCCGGGGCCAGTTCAGCAGGAGCGCTCGAGTCCCTCGCCTTCTGGGCCGCTACCTCCGCCAGCCGGACATGCTCTACGTCCCGTACATTCGGAGAGTTGAATTTTTGCCATCCGGAAGAGTCGCCCGCCAGCATGGTGATCGAAACTTCCGCAGAGGTCCGCTGATGAAACGCCGCCAGCCCCTTTGAATTGATGATGCTCTCCGCGCTTTCCGCGCTGGAGTAAATGCCCGCCGTGACCAGTCCATTTTTCTTGGCCGTGGAAACAATTTGACTCACCGCTTCGGCTCGATCTGCCGGAGTGACGGCAGCAGTCTGCTCGAACCAGCCCATCGGAGCAGGTCCATTCGATCTGGCCTCCGCCACTGAGGGTAAAGGCAGCAGATCGGGGTTAGGCTCCTGCACCTTGGCGATGCCTTCCGCGGATCGCACCGCGCGCTTCAATCCCTCATCGTCAAAGCGGTTGGTGATCGCCCGCGCAGTCTTGCCGTCAAATGCCACGCGGATGGATGCCGCTTCATTGACCTCAGCAACATTCTGGTGAATGGTGTTGTTGGCAAAGCGGGTCAAAGAGTAATTGGTGGAGGCGAAAATGATTTCAAGTTCGTCGCTGGACGAAAATTTCTTGACCCGGTCAAAGATCGTCTGCGCTTTGGATTGGTCGAGCATCTGGCCCTCAGAGAATGATAGTCAGCAAACAACCTCTTAGTGTAACCCGGCCGGCCACTTCGAATTGCCTGGCCGGAGTTTCTAAAGATGGCATGGAAGGATCTTGTGGAGCAGGTGATTCGACCTGCATGGGGCTGAACTAGCCGAAGAAATGATGCAGCAGGAAAAGAATTCCCAGACCTACGAATACCATCGACGCCATTCCGATGCCTGGTTCTTTGTTCACCTCCGGTATTAAGTCAGAGGCAGCCACGTAGAGTGTAACCCCGGCGGAGAGCGGCAATCCCGCAGATACAGAGTGGGAAAAGAGCGCCATGGTAAGCACTCCGGCAACGGTGGCAGCTCCCAGAAACGCCGAGGCCGCCCATGCCGCGCGCCTGCTCCTGCCGCTGGCCAGCATCACGGAAGCCGCTGTGAATCCTTCCGGTATCTTGTGCAGAAAGACGGCCAGAAAGATCACCCAGCCCAGCCAGCGCGAGACCAGAAAGCCGGAAGCAATGGCAATGCCGTCAAAGAAAGTGTGGATGCCCAGTCCAAACAGGACTGAATAACCCTTATGGGCGGCCACAAATTCCTCCGCGTGGGTCTCCTCGCCAAAGTGGAAATGGGGAGTGACAGTATGCTCAAAAAGGTGGACCACGAAGTATCCCGCCACGATCAGCAAAGGCCCTTGGCTGAGACCGGCAAGCTGGATGCTTTCCGGCAGCATCTCCAGTAAGGCCGTGCCCAGCATGAATCCGGAACCGAGTGCGACAAAATAGCGGAGATAACTGCGGTCCCAGTTCTTCTGCACAATTACGGCCCCGCCGAAGCCGTTGGCGGCTGCGGCCGTCAGGCCCAGCAGAATGCTCAAAGGAATGGGACTCATGAGGGCGAAGGGCAAATAAGGCCGAGAATATCAGGAATCAGCCGCTATGGCGAATATGCATTACGTCGCCGTCCTGCACAATATATTCCTTGCCCTCAAGGCGAAGCGTGCCCTTGGCGCGTGCGTTTGCCTCGGATCCGGCTTCGAGCAACTTGTCCCAATGGATGGTTTCGGCCCGAATGAAATGTTTTTCCAGGTCGGAGTGGATGGCCCCGGCGGCACTCTGGGCCCGCGAGCTCCTGGGGACCGTCCATGCCCGGCATTCGTCTTCGCCAACGGTGAAAAATGAGATCAGCCCAAGTACTTCATAGGTCTTGCGGATCAGCCGCGTAAGGCCGCTCTCCTTCAACCCGTAGCTGGAAAGAAACTCCTGCGCTTCCTCGTCACTCATCTCCGCCAGTTCGGCCTCTACTTTGCCGCAGATGGCAGTGGCCCCGGCATTCTTCCGCGCTGCCACTTCGCTCAGGTTGTATTTCTGCTCCGCCTTTTCCAGGTCCTCGCCAAGTGTGGTGGATTCATTCACGTTCACCACATACAGAATCGGTTTCTGGCTGAGAAACATGAAGCCTCGAATCCGTTTTTCATCGTCGCCGGAAATATCCATCTCGCGTAGCGGCAGCTCAGTCTCCAGGTGGGCCTTGGCCCGCGTGAGCAAGTCAGATTCGCGCTCCAACTCCGCAGTCCTCATCTTCTTCAGGTCTTTTTCCAGCCGCTCCAGGCGCTTCTCCACCTGCCCCAGATCGTTCACGATGAGGTCGAAGTCCACCGTCTTGATATCGCGCAACGGATTGATCTCGCCCACGTGCGGGATGGCGGGATCGTCAAATGCCCTGACCACGTGTGCCAGCGCGTCCACGCCGCGCAGGTTGGCGGCGAAGGCCGTCTCTTTGAGCGCTTCCTGCCCGATGGCCGCCACGTCGACATACTCCACGCTGGCGTGAATCAGCTTTTTGGGGCTGTAAAGCTGCGCCATGCGGTCCAGGCGATCGTCCGGAACCTTGGCTACACCCAGGTGGGCCTCGCGTGGATTGGCAAAGCCAGAGCCGGAAATGTCAGCCTTGGTCAGAATCTTGAACAGCGATGTCTTGCCTACCTGAGGCAGGCCGATAATACCTGTTTTCATAAGAAGAAGCTGCTGGCTCTGAGCTGCTGGCTCCAGGCAAAAAGCCAAGCGAATGCGCACCAGCCGCAACGGCTCTTAGCGAACTCGTTTTGTCTTGGATGCTGAAGCTTTTCGCTAGTGGCTAGCAGCTAGAACCTGGTAGCTGTTTTTAGTTTTTCACGAGAAGCGGCGTGCGGTCAAAACGACCACTGCGAGGCCCAGCACCAGAACCCCGGTTTCCAGGCGCGTAGACCATTCATGCATGTGGTCGAATTCGATACGGTCAGAGCCTTCAAGACTGCCGGTCGATTGCATTTGAGCCCTTAAGACATGCATACGAGGGGTAATGGCGAACTGCGAGATCAGAATGAGAACCAGCATGAACAGCACCAGGAGGTTGCTGAGCGCCAATGGCGTGAAACGGGCCAATCTAGCGCGACTGTAAAGCAACGAGCAAATCAGAAAAACAACACCTGAAGCAATTCCCATCCAATGCAAAACTGTCAGGCTGCGGCTCACTACGTTCCCGGCCAGAGCCGTGTTTGGCAGGATGGCGGGGATGGTGAAGACCGTGGGGGCAAGAACAAAAGCGAAGAAGATGAGGCCGCCGATCCACACGATCAGGGCCAGCAACATCAACGCGCGGAGCAATGTCATACAGGCACTGGCACAGAGCTCAGGATGTCGCGGATCACTGTTTCTGCCTGCGCTGACTTCTTCAAGGTAGAAGATTGACGGGAATTGATCACCACCCGGTGGGAAAAAACCGGAATAGCCAATGACTTGAAGTCTTCCGGAGTGGCAAACATTCGTCCGTCCATATATGCCATTGCCTGGACGGCGCGATAGAGCATAAGCGATCCGCGCGGTGAGACTCCCAGCGATAGCGAATCTGATTCACGCGTGCGGCGCACGATCTCCAGAGCGTAATCGACCAGCGAGTCATCCACTTTCACCCGGGTCACCTCTTCCTGCATGGCCAGAACATCCGATCCGGTGGCGACGGCGTGAACGTCTTCCAGGCGCGCGGCGCCCGCCTCAGAACGCAGAATCTCGCGTTCGTCTGAGGCCTGCGGATAACCCATCTGGATGCGCAACAGGAAGCGGTCAAGCTGCGATTCCGGTAAGGGATACGTTCCGTGATGCTCCACCGGATTCTGAGTCGCAATCACCAGAAACGGTTCCGGCAGTTGGTGGGAATGGCCATCCACGGTGACCTGGCCTTCGTTCATGGCTTCCAGGAGCGCCGATTGGGTTTTTGGAGTAGTGCGGTTGATCTCATCCGCCAGCAGGATATTGGTAAAGATTGGCCCGGGTTTGAACTCAAACTGCTGTTCCAAGGCCGAGTAAACGGTGATTCCCAGCACATCCGTGGGTAGCATGTCGCTGGTGAATTGAATGCGCTGAAAGGTGCAATCCAGTGCCCGCGCCAGCGCGTGCGCCAGAGTAGTCTTTCCCACTCCGGGCACACCTTCAATGAGCAGATGGCCCCGTGCCAGCACTGAAACCAATGCCAGCCGGATGACATCGTCGTTACCGCGAATGATACTGCGCAGCGAACTTTCCAGCGCAATGGCGCGAGACCCGATGGATGACTGATACGTAGTTGAACCCATTAACTTCAAATTCTACTGCATTGTCTTTTGCAGGCGCTAGGTACTCTGGTACTGGAACGTTCGCACTTTGGAAACTTGCTCAGAAAAGTGAGTTCACATGTGACGTGATTGTGCTTCCCGCGCTGTTCCGGCTTGCCGCTGGTTTGTTCACTGGTATTCCGCGGGTCGTCCGGTCAGGCGCTCAATGCGCTTGGGAATGGGCGGATGCGTGGAGAACAGGTTTCCCAGGCTCATGCCCATGAAGGGTTGCACGATAAACAGATGCGCGGTTGAAGCCGGAGCAGCCATGGGAATCCGTTTCGAGTAGGCATCCAGCTTCTGCAGGGCCCTGGCGAGGGCCTGAGGATTGTGAGTGAAGTGAGCGCCGGTGGCGTCCGCTTCATACTCGCGGGAACGCGAGACGGCAAGTTGAATGAGCATAGCCGCAATGGGGGCCAGGATCAGCGTTAGCAGCCCGCCTCCACGATCGCGGTCATCGCGGCCGCCAAACCAGAATTCGAATCGCGCCAGCATGGTGATCGCGCCGGCCAGGGTGGCGGCTACGGAGCTGATCAGGATGTCACGATTGCGCACGTGCCCGAGTTCGTGGGCCAGAACACCTTCCAGCTCTTCATCGTCCAGCAAACGGAGAATACCCTCGGTTACGGCCACTGCAGCATGCTTAGGGTTACGGCCAGTGGCAAAGGCGTTGGGCGAATCCGTGGGAATCACATAAATCCGCGGCATGGGCAGCCCCGCATGCTGGGTCAACCGTTCGACCACCTCATAAACCCGGGGAAGCTGCTCGCGGCTTACGGGCTGGGCGCCATTCATCGCCAGGGCAAGCTTGTCAGAAAAGAAATAAGAGAAAAAGTTCATTCCTGCCGCGATGACCAGCGCATACTCCATCCCACCGCGGCCGCCAAGCCGGTCGCCGATACCAATAATGATCAGCGTTAACAGCGTCAGCAAGAACGTAGTTTTGAGGGTATTCATATCTGAGTAGATGCTACATCCGGCGGCAGGATTCGGGAAAGGATGCTCTGCTTCTAATCTATTGAAACCAAAGCCGCTCAGCCCAAACCGGCATCAGGAGCTAAACGGCTTCGAGTCTTATGCTACGTCGAATTCTGATTCGAAGGGTACCTCCTCCTTGAATCTGGTCATCGCGGTAACGCCGGCCATCACGCCTCCCCGGATGCGGAAGTGCTTGGCTTGGGGCTCACCCGCGAATCCGAGCAGGTTGGGTAAACTGGCCACAGCCCCTGCCATGGCAGCATCAATCTTCCCATGAGTTTCAAAGCTGAAGACTGGCTTCACTCCGCCCGGATAGTCTGTCAGCAGGACATTGGTGGCCTCCGCGGCTGCGCAGCAGAATGCTGCCACAGACGCGCGTTTGTTCTTCTTCCAGAAAAAAGCGCCCATCACAATGAATATTCCCATCTGGGCGTAGTCAAATATGGCGTGTGCCCTGGGTGAAATGATTTTCGGCAATTTGTTGCTTACCGTCTCTACAGCTTTGGTCACGAGTGGCATGTAAATCCTCCTCCATATCAGAGAGATGCAAGACGTGGAGGTCCAAGTTGGCAGATTCATTTGCTGGATTTGTGCTCACGCTCGGCGGGCCATTTCAGATCAGCGGCTTAAGGGCTTGACCTGCAACGCATTCCGTATTGCCAGCAGCTCGGACAAGAGGTCATGCAGCTTGTCCAGCCGCAGAGCATTCGCTCCGTCAGATTTCGCTTGTGCCGGATTGTCGTGTACTTCCAGGAAAACACCATCGACACCGGCTGCTACGGCGGCCCGCGCTAAAAGGGGGATAAACTCCGGCTGCCCTCCGGAAACCGCATGGCCGTCCGCCCCAGCGGACGGGAGCTGGACCGAATGGGTACCATCAAACACCACGGGCGCAAATTGCCGCATGATGGCCAGCGAGCGCATATCCACCACCAGGTTGTTATAGCCGAAAGCGCTTCCCCGCTCAGTCAAGAAAATATTGTTGTTGCCGGACTCACGAACTTTTGCCACCGCATGGCGCATGTCCCAGGGCGAGACGAACTGGCCCTTTTTTATGTTGATCGCGCGGGCGTGCATGGCCGATTGCACCAGCAAATCCGTCTGGCGGCAAAGGAATGCCGGAATCTGCACCACGTCTACGCTCTCAGCGACCAGAGGAACATCCGCGACCTCGTGCACATCCGTCAGCACCGGCACGCCCGCCGATTCTTTCACCTTTCTGAGAATGCGCAGCCCTTCTTCCAGTCCCGGCCCGCGAAAGCTCTTCAGGGAAGTCCGGTTGGCTTTGTCGTAGGACGCCTTGAAGATATAAGGGATCCGCAGCTTGCGCGCCTCATCGCGGAGCGCTTCAGCCATGCGGAGCGCATGGCCCTCGCTCTCAATCACGCAGGGGCCGGCGATGAGAAACAGGGCGCAACCGTTTCCGATTTGAATGTCGCCGACTTTAGACGAATAATCTTCAGGCATCGCGCTTTGGAGATCTCAGTCTGCGTTCGATTGCGGAGGAGTGGTACTTGGCCAATTGCCGGTTGCTGGTCTCACCGCCTCACAATCCGCTCCGGACGGTGAAACATCTCCAACTCCTCCTGCATGCGGCCGTGGCGTCGCTTCAAGCCGCTCTCATAAGACGCCTTCACAAAAGAACTGAACAGCGGATGCGGTTCCAACGGCTTGGATTTGAATTCAGGGTGGAACTGGCAGCCGATGAAATAAGGATGGTCAGGAAGCTCCACCATTTCAACATAAGTCCCATCGGGCGTGGCGCCGCTGATGCGCAGGCCGCCGCCGGTCAGGATGGCCTCGTATTCCCGATTGAATTCGTAGCGGTGGCGATGACGCTCGCTGATCTCCGTTGCGTTGTAGACTCTAGCGGCCAGAGTATGCGGCTCCAGCTTGCAAGTCCATGCGCCCAGACGCATGGTGCCGCCCAATTCATCAATTCCACGCAATTCGCGCAGCTTGTAGATGATGCGATGCGTCGCGCTGGGATTGAATTCGCTGGAATCGGCATCGTCCAGTCCACAAACGTTGCGCGCAAACTCGATGCAGGCCGTCTGCATCCCCAGGCAAATACCAAAATACGGTATTTTCTTCTCCCGTGCGTAGCGTATCGCATTCAGCATGCCTTCAATACCGCGCTTCCCAAATCCTCCCGGAACCAGGATGCCATCAAATCCTTCGAGTTGGTCTTCATAGTTGCGGCTCTCGCGGTCCCTGGTCTCCAGTCCCTCGGCTTCCACCCAGGTCAGGTCGAGCTTCAGGTTGTGGGCCACAGCGCCATGCACCAGCGCTTCTTTCAGTGACTTATAAGAGTCCTCATATTCCACGTATTTGCCTACAATGCCGATGTGCACTTCATCTTTCGGGTCATAGATGCGGTGCAGGAGGTCTTCCCAGCGCGATATATCACGGTCTTTGCAATTCATCCGCAAGTAACGCAGCAGCAGTGTGTCCACGCTTTCACGGGCAAAGACCAGCGGCACCTCATAGATGGAAGCAACGTCCTTGGCGGTGATCACTGCTTCATCTTCCACGTTGCAAAACAGCGCAATCTTGCTCTTTAACTCTTTGGAAAGAAACCGGTCGGTGCGGCAAAGGAGAATGTCCGGCTGAATTCCAATGCTCAGCAGCTCCTTCACCGAATGCTGCGTTGGTTTGGTCTTCAATTCGCCCGCGGCGCCAATCCATGGGACCAGGGTGACATGAACAAAGACTGTATTGTCTCGTCCCAGCTCCTGCCGCATCTGGCGGATGGCTTCCAGAAACGGCAGCGATTCAATATCGCCCACCGTCCCGCCAATCTCCACGATGGCCACGTCCACGTCCTGCCCAACTTTTTTCATTGCTGCCTTGATCTCGTTGGTGACGTGCGGAATTACCTGGACGGTTTTGCCCAGGTAATCGCCCCGGCGTTCCTTGGTGATGATCTGCTCGTAGATCCGGCCGGTAGTCCAGTTGTTATCGCGTGAAAGTTTCGCGTGGGTGAAGCGCTCGTAATGGCCCAGATCCAGGTCGGTTTCCGCTCCATCGTCGGTGACAAAAACCTCTCCATGCTGGAATGGCGACATCGTGCCCGGATCGACGTTGAGATAAGGATCGAACTTCATCAGGTTGACTTTGAGGCCCCGGCTCTCCAGCAGGCAGCCAATCGATGCTGCCGCCAGTCCCTTGCCCAGGGAAGACACCACACCGCCCGTCACAAAGACATATTTCGCCGCCATGAATTCCTCGCCTCTGATTGTTGGAAGTTTTTTGGGGATTCAGCTCCCAGGCTCGCGGATGGCTTGCGCCTTGGGCCAGGAAGCTCGTTGGGGTGCACAACCAATTATGGCAGAAAGTGAGCACGAAGGAAACAGGCTGTTGGTGTGGAAATCAGAGACGACTCTCTTCTGAACATGCTCCCGTTGGGACGTGTGCTCACGCAGAATTGGTGCAGCATCGTGTGGGACGCGCAAGTCACCCTCCCCGCAAATCGCCAACTCCAAGTGATAAAATCTACCTCAGAGACTCGAATCTGCGTATCCGTAGCAAGGCCATAGAACCTTCTACTTTCCCAGGGATTTCTATAGCTTGAGGTTTGCCTCAAGCAACAGAGCTTATTTATGAGCACAACCGCCATGCCGCCAAAACACGATCTGGGATCGCTCAAGATTGACGACCGCCAGCGTACCAAGGGGAAGACCGGCAAGCGGCTCGGAATGTTTGCTGCTATCCTGGGCGCTCTGGTGCTTTTGGGAGGCCTGGCGGCGACGTTCAAGGCGCGAAAGCCGGTGGTCGAAGTCGCCGCCGCCCGCCCCGGCGGAGACGTTCGTACCGATGCCCTGCTTAACGCCAGTGGCTATGTGACTCCTCGCCGCCGGGCAACGGTTGCCGCCAAAGTTACCGGCCTGGTCACCGAGATCTACGCTGAAGAAGGACTCCGTGTGAAATCTGGCCAGGTGCTGGCAACACTGGATTGCTCGCAGCCGGATGCTGCGCTGGCTTCGGCCCGGACAGATCGTGATGCCACTGCCGCCGCGTTGGCCGATCTACAGGTGCAACTTGCCTATGCGGAGCGTGAACTGGAGCGGGCGCAAGGCCTGCGCTCCGCTGGCGTCAACAGCCAGGAGGCCCTGGACACGGCACGCACGAATGCCGACAGCCTGCGATCTAAAATCGCGCTCACCAGGGAGCAGACTCGGGCGGCCGAAGCAAAGATCGGCGTAGCACAGCAGGACGTCATCAACTGCACGGTGCGTTCGCCATTTGACGGAATTGTGGTTTCCAAGGACGCGCAGCGCGGAGAGATGGTGTCGCCCATTTCCGCCGGCGGAGGTTTTACGCGAACCGGTATTGCCACTGTGGTTGATATGCAGTCGATCGAGATCGAAGTTGACGTGAATGAGTCGTACATCGCGCGCGTCAGGCCGGGGCAGAAGGTCATCGCCACTCTGGATGCGTATCCCGATTGGCAGATTCCCTCCACTGTGCGCACAATCATCCCCACAGCTGACCGGCAGAAGGCTACTGTGAAGGTGCGAATCTCATTTGATCAGCTTGACCCGCGCATCCTGCCGGACATGGGTGTAAAGGTCGCCTTCCTCAGTGACCAGCCTCCAGCCGCCAAGGGCAAGACTGAAGCGCGGGCGTTGATTCCCAAGGCTGCTGTACGCAGTGAGGATGGCAAACCAGTAGTGTTCCTGGTCCGTGAAGGTAAGCTGGAGCGTAGGGCCGTCACCCTGGGAACGGAACATGGCAGCGATGTTGAAGTGATGGCCGGGGTTACCGCCGGTGACACGCTGGTGGTGAAAGGCGCTGAAGCATTGCAGGAAGGCCAGTCAGTGGAGATCAAACAGTAGCAGGAGAGAATTCAATGGTGCGGGTAGACGGACAAAGCAATTCGCCGAGCTTGATTCAGGTACGCGACCTCGATAAGAAATACCAGCGTGGTAGTGAAGAGATTCACGTCCTCCAGGGCCTGAACCTCGATGTGGCGAAAGGCGAGTTCGTCGCCTTCATGGGTCCCAGCGGCTCGGGCAAGACCACTTTACTCAACCTCCTGGGAGGACTGGATGTTCCTTCCAAGGGAACTGTCACCGTGGATGGCGATGAAATCACCCACATGTCCAGAAGCAAGCTGACCGAATGGCGCGCGCGCCATGTGGGATTTGTCTTCCAAATGTATAACCTCATCCCGGTGCTCACGGCCTTCCAGAATGTCGAGTTACCGCTGCTGCTGACCAAGCTCTCCAAATCAGAGCGCCGCCAGCACGTGGAGACGGCATTACACGTTGTAGGACTGTCCGACCGAATGCACCACTATCCCCGCCAGCTTTCCGGCGGACAGGAGCAGCGTGTCACCATCGCCCGCGCCATTGTCTCAGATCCCACCTTCCTGCTGTGCGATGAACCCACCGGCGATCTCGACCGCAAGAGCGCCGATGAAATTATGGAGTTGATCCTCCAGTTGGTGCGGCAACACGGCAAAACGGTGCTCATGGTGACCCACGATCCGGTTGTTGCCCAGCGCGCGGATACCACCTTGTATCTGGAAAAAGGCGCGCTGGTGGGTACGGGTGCGCCAGAGGCCTTTAGTTATGGAGGCGCCCGATGAGATTCGGACCATTGCTCACGGCGAATCTGTTTCGCAAAAAGACGCGATTCGTGCTTACCATCGGTTCGTTTGCGGTGGCGCTCTTCCTGTTCGGCTTCCTGGCCGCAGTGAGAGGAGCGTTCAGCCAGGGGGTGGAGGTGGCAGGCGCGGACCGGTTGGTCGTTATCAACCGCACGGCAATCATTCAGCCGCTGCCTCTGTCCTATCGCGACCGCATTCTGCGCATTCCGGGAGTGAAAGAGGTCACGCACGATAACTGGTTTGGCGGCGTTTATCAGGATGAACGCAACTTTTTTCCCCAGTTTGTCATTGACGTGGAACATCAGCGGAAAGTTTATCCGGAACTTGCCGTACCCGAAGACCAGTGGCAGGCGTTCGTAAAGGATCGTCAGGGCGCCGTGGTTGGCGCCGCTACGGCTAAACGCTTTGGCTGGAAAGTAGGGGATCGCATTCCTATTCGCGGGGTGATCTATCCTGGCGCATGGGAATTCAACCTCGACGGCATCTACCATGGCACGCGCAAGCAGGACGATGAGAGCCAGCTTTGGTTTCAGTGGGATTACCTGGAAGAGAAGCGACCGGCGTTCACTAAGGGTCTGGCCGGGTGGTATACGGTAAAAATCGACAGCCCGGATAACGCGCTGCGGATCGCCAAGGCCATTGATAATGAGTTCGACAACTCATCCTATGAAACCCACACGGACACCGAATCGAACTTTGCTGCCGGCTGGGTGAAGCAGTTCGGTAACATCCAGTTTCTCATCTTGACCATTGGTAGCGTGGTTTTTTTCACCCTGCTTCTGGTAACCGGCAACACCATGGCCATTGCGGTGCGGGAGCGTACGGGCGAGCTTGCGGTGCTCAAGGCCGTGGGCTATTCGGATCGTTTTGTACTGGCATTTGTGATGACGGAATCGCTGGTGATTGCCTTGATTGGGGGCCTTCTGGGTCTGGGACTGGCGAAGGCATTCGAACTGCTGCTCACGGTGGTGAAGACGCCCATCAACACAGTTCTGCCTTTCTTCTACATACCCACAACCGCTTTGTTGACGGGGGTAGCCACGGCACTGGCCATTGGCATCGTCAGTGGTTTCCTGCCAGCCGTGGGCGCTATGCGGCTTCGCGTGGTGGATGCTCTGAGGAGAGTGTGAAATGGCAATTCCGGTCATTTATAACTTGCGGAGCGTGAGGGCACGTTGGGATTCGGCAGTGGTAGCAGTGCTGGGAATTGCCGGCACCGTGGGCGTCTTCATCGCCATGCTCTCTCTGGCCAATGGGTTCAGGGCGACGCTGGTTTCATCAGGCTCGCCTGGAAACGCCATGGTTTTTCGGTCGGGTTCTACCTCTGAAATGGATTCAACTGTAAGTCTCGAGGAGGTGAGGCTCATCGAGGAGGCGTCAGGCGTGGCCCGCTCTGCGCAGGGCCCCCTCGTAACGGCGGAGGTAGTGGTGATTGCGCCTTTTCCGCTACGTTCGACCGGCACGGACGCCAATGTGCAGGTGCGTGGCGTCTCGGCAAAGGCCCTGGAAGTCCGCAGCAATGTGAAAATCACGGAAGGGCGATTCTTTAATCCGGGCCTTGCGGAACTGATCGTGGGACGCAATGCCGCTCAATCCTACAGCGGTCTTACGTTAGGGAACACGGTGAAATTCGGCGGCGGGAACTGGAAGGTCGTCGGCGTCTTCGATGCGGGCGGATCTGCCTTTGATTCCGAAGTCTGGTGCGATGTCGGGATTTTGAACCGGCTCTATCATCGTCCGGAAAACATGTTTGGGTCTTTGACGGTACATCTTTCCTCTCCGGATGCGTTGCGGCAATTCAAGGATGCGGTGACCTCGAACAAGCAGTTAACCGTGGACGTGAGCCGCGAGGTTGATTACTACGATAAGCAATCGCAGACCCTGAGCCTGCTGATTAAGATTCTCGGCGGGATTGTGGCCGCGATCATGGGAATCGGCGCGATCTTCGGTGCGCTGAACACCATGTATTCAGCCGTGGCCGAACGCGGGCGCGAGATTGCTACCATGCGCGCGCTTGGCTTTGGCGGACCCAGCGTGGTTATTTCCTTTGTGATTGAGGCATTGTTGATCTCGTTTGTCGGCGGGGCGCTCGGCGCTCTGGCCGTCCTGCCCCTGAATGGGCTCACAACCGGGGCTATGAACTGGCAAACGTTTTCTCACCTGGCCTTCGCGTTCCGCATAACACCTCCATTGCTGCTCATGGGAGTGGCCTTCGCGCTGCTGATGGGTATCGTCGGCGGACTGCCTCCCGCCATTCGCGCCGCACGGCGCCCGGTGGCGGCAGCTCTCAGGTCGTTATAACCGCAGTGATGCTCGAGGGCATCGTACCCATTTACTTAACATAAGCAGGCGCCCAGGAAGGGAACTCCGGACGCCTGTTTGATTGCGGTTGAGGGTCAACTACGGGACCGTGACGCGGGCGCCGGTGAAGTTGAAGTTGCCAACCACCGTTCCCGTGTCGTGCTCAGGATCGGCGTTGAGAGGAAAGACTGTCAGAGTGATGGTGCCTGAGATCATGTCTTTCGGCTGATTGGCGTTGAATGTATAGTCCAAACGGGCGATGCCCGCGGCCGGGAATGAAAAGTCGAGGGTGGTTCCTTTCATTGCTCCATCAGATCCGCTGCTTCTCCACGCTCCCAACTGGCTGCTGAAAGGTACTCCCGGCCCGCCTTGATTTGAATCAATGACTGACATGGTGCAGTCGCTATGCAGCACGATGACCGACCGGGAAGCAAAGTTGTTATTTCCACCGGTGCCCCAGACCCCTGGATCGGAGGACGCCCCAGTCGATGAAGCTGCAGATGACTGGTTCCTGATGACCGTCAGGAACGCTCCGATGGTGGCATTGTTCTTATGATCGTCACCCTTGCCATTGTCATCGCCTTTGCTCTTGTCATCGCCTTTGCCGTGGTCCTCGCCGTTCTTGTCATCGCCCTTGCCGGTGTCGTCGCTCTTCTGTTTGTCGTCAACCTGGCAACCACTGTTGTTATTGTCGTGATTTTGCTTATGGTCTTTATCGCCATATCCGCCATCGCTATGGCCATCATCCGATCCATAGTAGGCAGAAGCTGTCTGCGGCTGCCAGGCCGCCCAAACCAGACACGCGAGAAGGCAGATACTGGACTTTGTGGAAAATGGTATGAGACGTTTCATGAGTTGCTCCTTTCAATTTTAGTTTCACAATGTGGGTATTTCGTTTGCGGGTGGACCTTCCTCACTGCATTGATTACAGGAAAGTCCCAAAATAAACATTTGCCTATGACTGTTGTTCATGCTGAAGCGACTGTGAATATAAACTTAAGTTTAAGGATCAATCTAGATTAATTCCGGACCACGCTGCACTTTAGTAACACAACAGTCCTATTTTGGGACTAATGCCAAAAATGATCCTTTCCTGTCATTAGTTGTTTGAATTCAATCTTTCCACCTGTGAGTGTTGGCGCGAGCGGTTGCGCAGGGACATGAGGCGTGTCAAGGGAGCGAGCGCCGGTTTTGAGGTATGATGGGCTTCATGCAGAGTCACGAATTTTTAAAACTCTGATCTGTGGATGACCGGCTCACATGGCGAAGTTCCAGAGACATATCTTTGTGTGCGGCAACCAGCGGCCTGCAAGCGATCCGCGCGGTTGTTGCGATCCTGCAGGCGATGCTGAACTCCAGCGCGTGTTCAAGATCAAGCTGGCACAACGTGGAATCAAGGGTACAGTCCGCGCTAATAAGGCGGGCTGCCTGGACCAGTGCGAGCATGGCCCCAATGTGGTGGTGTATCCGGATGCAGTCTGGTATGGTGGCGTCACGGCGGCAGATGTGGATGAGATCATCGATTCGCACATCATTGGAGATAAGCCCGTCGAGCGCCTGGTTATTCCAGATTCCTGCCTGAATGCAGAGAAGTGTCCGCACAAGCCACGTCGTGGTGACTAGTGCCATTCCGCGAATAGCGCCGGATCAACTGTGAATAAAGCTGGGCGCTGGGCCGCAACTTGCGTGCCTGCGTTTTGGGATCCAATTCGATCAGGCCAAACCGCAGGTGCCATCCTTCATTCCATTCAAAGTTGTCGGTCAGGGTCCAATGGAAGTACCCGCGTAAATCCACGCCCTCCGCCAGTAGCGAGCGAATTTGGTCGACGGTCGATTCCAGCAACCACGGACGAATGCGATCATCGCGGTCAGGCACGCCGTTTTCCAGTATGTAAATGGGCTTCTTCAGCGTGGCAAACCGTTCCACGGCCCGGCGCAAGCCATCCGGATAGGCTTCACCGTAAGGGACCTCAACTCCGTGGTCACCCTGCGGCTTATGCGGCGGAACAGTCAATTGAAAGAACAGCGTCTTGGGACTGCGCGGCGCGAACCCGGCGCGCAAACGGCTGTAGTAATTGATGCCCACATAATCGCAGGTGTCTTTCACTTCGTCCAGATGCTGGTGAAGGTGGTTGAGCGGAAATGGAGAACGACCGCTACGGATGCTCTCGGCGAAATTGTCATTAAACCGGTGATCGATAAAACTGCAGATCCAGCGGTCGATGGCCGAGTCAGGATGGTTGGGCTTGAACACCACAAAGTGCTGGGCCCATCCTACATTGGCATTGGACTGGAGCGCGTGAATGGTGCGGTATGCGGCAGCATGCGCCCGGCAAAGATTCACCGTCACGTGCGCCGCCTTAAGGAAACTTCCCCGCTTCCCTGGCGGAAATTCTCCCAGAAAGTACCCCAGCGCTGAATAGACATTCGGCTCATTAAAGGTTGTCCAATCGGAGCACAAATCTCCCAGCGCGGCCAGCACACGCCGCGTAAAACGCTGAAAAAGGTGGACTGATTCGGCGGTAAGAAATGCCCCTTTGATTTCAAACCAAAGCGGGTTGGTGAAGTGGTGCAGGGTGACAAACGGCCTCATGCCGCGGTCGCGCAAAGCCTTGAGAATCTCGCGATAGCGCATGAGCGCCGCATTGTCCCATTGGCCCGGCGAGGGTTCGATCCGGCTCCACTCCACCGAAAGGCGAAGCGCGTTGATGCCCAGAGACTTGGCCAGATCGAAATCCTGCTCCGCGTTCTTCCACCAATTACAGGCCAACCCTACGCGGTCTCTGGATTTGATTCTTCCGTTGCATTCCCAGGCATGCCATTGGTTATTGAGGTTCTGGCCTTCCACCTGATGCGCAGACGTAGCTACGCCCCAGGCGAAATCAGCAGGAAACACGGGTGTTTGCTTTTCGCAGGGCCTGTTGTTGTCCATTCGCGGAAAATCGGTATTTAGTATTGACTAAATACTAACTGCTGCTCTTCCTCCAATACCCTTGATCGCGCATAAAATAGTTGTCATTCCACGTGTTCAACATGGTCTTGAGAAACATGCCGACAATCTTGAAATGTCCCATATTGCGGAAGCGCCGGTTCGTGGTGTGAATCCGCCCGGTGACGATCGCGAACTTGCGGTTCGAAACCTTCTTGGTCAGCAGATAGTCTTCCGCGTACATAGCGCCCTCATTGAATCCGCCCAGCCGGTCGAATGTGGCCTTCTCAAACAGCATGAACATCCCGGTACCGAAAGGACGAACCAGAACTGAGCCGTACTGGGCAATATTGTTTCCCAGGTATAAGAGATTGTCGCGCGCCGTGCCATTGCTGCACCAGATGTTCGTGGTCACGCAGTGCAGCTTGCGCCGCTCTATCAAGCTTACCGCGCGGCGCAGGAGCGTGGTGTCCTTGAGTTCCATGTCGGCATCAATGAACAGGACGTAAGGCGTGACCGCCCGGCGCGCCCCGGCATTGCGGCCCACGGAAGGCAATCCACCGGGAATCACCTCGACATCCAGCCGGTCGGCGAATGACATCACAACTTGCGGCGTGCCGTCCGTCGATCCCGCATCAGCCACAAACACTTTCACTGAGCGCATGAGCGGGTAATCCTGCCGGCAGAGCGATTCCAACAGGTTCGGCAGCAACCGGGATTCGTTCTTCGCCGGGATCACGATTGTCAGGTGCTTCAGGCAAGTATTCATGGATGGCCACTCCTTCATGGCTGATGGTGATGTAGGTGCATCGCATGTCCACCCAGGCGCCGGAGTTGTAGTACTCAACTCCATCGCGCATCATCTGCATGGGGAAATGCGTGTGTCCACAAAAAATGCGCTCAGCTTTGCCTTGTTTTGCGCAACTGAGCGCGCCTTGAGCTACCTGTGCGGATAAACGCAGCCATCTTGTGTTGAGACGGTCCAGGTAGCGGGCAAACCGTTTGCTCCGGGAATCGATTTTCTGCAGTTGCAGATAGATGAAGTGCCCAATCCGGCTAAGCCGGTGATTGTTCACGGCAAAGCTATCGAACTGGTGTCCATGGATGGCCAGATGACGCTTGCCATCGAATTCCCAGGAGTATTGTTGATAAACCGGAACACCGACCATGTGTGACATCAACTCCGCCAGGCCGTGGTCATGGTTCCCTTCCACCCAGACGACCTCGGTCTGGTGCTTGGGGTTGGAGAGCTTGCGGATGTACCCCAAGAATTTCCAGTGCTCTTTCGTCAGCCTGTTAAAGTTCAAATCGGAAAAGATATCGCCCAGCAGAATCAGCCGATTGAATCGCACGGACTGCAACAATTCCAGTGCATCCCGTGCCCGGCTGATCTCGGAACCGAGATGGAGGTCGGAAATAACGATGGTGTCGAAAAATTTCACCATGCACTACTTTTGTAGCAGTTGACTATTAAGACAATACAAACGGTATGTGAATATTTGGAGAAAAGACGCGCGGGGTATCTTGTTGATAATACGAAGTAACGACCGCCGTCTCGTCAACAGAGTGTCGTGAGCATCGTCGACCCGATTCCCCTGTCAGGCGCCTAGCCAGGGCGGGAATGATCCTGCAGCCTCCGAATCTTTGCTCTATCCGTTTTTGATCGCTGTCATCACCGGCAAGCCTTCTATATACCTTTTGTCCGCGCGGCACAATTTTGGCCAAGGCCTGGCCGCAAACCTGCTAGGATGGCGAGGGAAAAACACTATGGCTCATCGCACAGAAGCGGAACACCAAGGTCTGGCACAACGGCATCACCTGGGCCGCCCGGATTTGGCTAAACTGGCAAAACGCAAGTTCGATCCCATTCACGTCCTCCGCGAAGGTTGCAAAGGCCGCATTCCCAAGCTGCTGCCCGTCAAGTTCAAGCTCATGAGCGGCTCGCCTTTTGTTTTTTATCGAGGCGCGGTGGAAGTTATGGCCGCGGATCTGGCTGCCGGCAAGCACAGCGCTATAGACGTGCAGCTTTGCGGCGATGCTCACGTCAAAAACTTTGGATTTTATGCCACTCCAGGAGCGGATATTGTGCTGGACGTCAACGATTTTGACGAAACCATCCGCGGCCCCTGGGAATGGGACGTCAAGCGCATGGCCACCAGCATCATTCTTGCCGGCCGCGAAGCCGGTGACAGTGAATCAAGATGCACGGGCGCCGCGCTCCAGTTCACGAAACAGTATTGCACCTGGATACGCCACTTTGCGTCCATACCTACTCTGGAGGTCGCCCGCCATCGAATCACCCGCGACTACCGCGATCCATTCATTCGTTCAGCCCTGGTAAAAGCCGAGCGTTCCAGCCCACTGGCTAACCTGCAGAAGCTGACGAAAAAAACAAAAAAAGGCCATATATTTCGGGTTCAGCCAAACGCCCTCTGGGAGGTTGATGCGAAAACAAAAAACGCGGTCTTGGGCGCGTTGAAACAATATCGCGAGACGCTCTCTCCCGACCACCGGTTTCTGTTTGACCGTTATCACGCCGTGGACGTGGCCTTCAAGGTTGTGGGCACTGGCAGCGTCGGCACCTATGATTATGTCGTTCTCCTATTTGGCCATGATGATCATGACCCGCTGTTTCTTCAGGTCAAAGAAGAGCCGCCTTCCCACTATGCGCCCTATATTAAGGACCACGCAGCGCCGGCACATCAGGGCGAGCGCGTAGTCTGTGGCCAGCGAATATTGCAAGTGCTCTCCGATCTGCTGCTGGGGTGGTGCTCCATAGATGGGCGAGACTTCCTGGTCCGGCAGTTGAATGACCATAAGAGCTCCGTAGATCCGGAAGAGTTGAAAGGGAAGCGGCTGGTTGAATACAGCCGCGTCTGCGCCGAATTGCTGGCCAAAGGCCATGCACGCTCGGGCGATCCGGTCATGCTGGCAGCTTACCTGGGTAAATCGGACAAAGCTGCGCGTGCCTTGCAGCAGTTTGCGGTTAAATACGCCGACCAGGTTGAAGTGGACTACAACGCCTTTCGCAAGGCGCTTAAGCGCGGCGATCTGCCAGCCAAGTAAGCGGATCCACACAGATCACTCGGTACCATTTGCACTATTTATGGTGCAATAACCTCCCCACTTGTCAGGCATCCAATGGTCGTATATCTTTTAATCCTCTGTTCATATCCCCTTAATGACCCTTTTACACCAGCGGAGTAAGCGGCTTTCCCATGACCTTTCGAAGGTCATGGCCACCCTATCGGAAGGCGTCTCGGAAAAGGGTGTACACCGGCTCCGTACTACCATCCGCAGGCTGGAAACACTGTTCAATTACGCGGAGCCTGATCTGGGCAAGAAACAGCAAAAGGCGGTGTTTGAATTACGCGCTCTGCGTAAGCGCGCAGGCAAGGTAAGGGACCTGGACATTCAGATTGGTCTCTTGGCTTCGATTGGCAACCGTTCCGCGGCAACCGACCGGCGCGCGCTGCTGGAAGCCCTCAAAAAGAAACGGGCCAAACAAGTGGATCGCCTGACCACTGCTACTGAAAAGCTGGAAAGCTCCAAGTTCTTCGGCCATCTGGCGCGTATCACTGGGAAGACGGCAACGCAACAACGACAAGATTCTGTTGCGCCTTTGCAAAGGGTGCGCCAGGAACTTTCCCAACTTGCGGCGGACTCTTCCTCTAGTCAAAGCCTGAGGCCAGACTGTTTGCATGAACTACGCATCAAACTGAAACTGCTGCGCTATCAGGCGGAATTGGCTGAAAAGACCCCGGAGCAGAACGATCTGATGGAGCAACTCAAGGCCGTACAGGATTCAATTGGCGAATGGCATGACTGGGAGATGCTGGCCAGGAGCGCAGAAAAACAGTTTGACGATCGCATGAATTGTGCTCTGCTGGTTGAGATCCGCGCCCTGTTCGCCGCCAGATACTCTGCCGCCAACTCGGCGGCCGCAAATTTTTTAACCGATTACAGTCCGGCGGCGAAGAAAAGACCCTCCTCTGTTCAGCCCTCTCTCGCAGTTGCACAACGCGCGTAAGAATCCTCCCTTTGAGTTAGCAGCGCTCTGCAAGCTTATCCGGTCAAACCCAAAGCCTCAAATGCTCGCAGATCAAGCGGCCCCGATCGCGCACCGCAGGCAAATATTCTTTGGTGATTTGTTCATCCATTTTGTCGTTGTCTCTCAAGACAGGCGCCGACCGCAAGGATTCCAGTCCAAAACGGGTCATGAGGAGAAGCAGTCGGCTTGTATCGCTCGTTCCGAGCTATCTATATGAGGGCCGAAATATGGGGATGGGCGCCAGTGGTTGCGGCGGATGATGTGGTTTTCCAAAGCGAACCAGCCGTTTGTGAACAGAAGCCAGGTCCGCCGAGGACGTACCCGCAGACGACGTGATGCTTGCAGGTACCTGGTGACCTGTCCCGCTGCTGTTGAATGACAGCACCGAAGCGGGAACGCCATGCGCGGTTCCGGACGAATCCGAGGAGAGGAGCGTTGCTGGAGCGCCCTGCGCCGTCGTGCCCGCAGAACTTGAGGAAAGCACGGAGGCCGGTGTTCCTCGTCGCTGAACTTCCCTTGGCGAAACAACAGTAACGGGGGCCGCAGCGGCAGCGCCTGAACTGCTGGACGAAAGAACTGAAGCTGGTACGCCGTGTGCATTACCGGGACTGGAACTCGAAGTCAGCGAAGCTGGGGTGCCGCCAAGCTGTGAGGCTGACTGCGCATCCGGCTGAGGCGCCGGCGGTACAGTGAAATTGCGCGGCGGAGTCGCCCTGGATGCCGCCTGGCTGAGAATCTCATCCCAACCTGCCAGGCTCCCATGGTACTTCCGGTATTTTGCTTTTCCGTAGTTTGCCATTCCGCTCGCAGCAGCCTGAGTGTTGCGCTGTTTTTCAACCAGGTGGATTGCCCTGCTGACGTACCAGAAACCCCTAACATCAATGTTCGTCATCTCCAGATCGGCGATACTCAATTGGTAAGTATTCACCAGATCGTCAGGCTCAATCTCAAGGGCCTTGGTGTAATAATCGCGGGCCGCCGGGAAATCCTTTCCCTGGAGCGCGCCAAACCCTGCGCCGCCATAGAAAATAACCTTCATCTGGCTCTGCAACTTCTCAAAATCACCCTTTGCCAGACTTTCAGCCTTTTCCCATTGGTTCAGTTCCCGCAACCCTCGCTCTGCCAGCGTGCGCAGGGAAGCAGGCTTTGTGTCTCCTCGCCCCTGAGTAAGTTCAGTGCGAGTCAGGGATACAATGATTGCCAGTGCACGAACACTGCTTGGATCCAATTGGAGGGTCTTCCTCGCTACCTCCTCCATCTTGGCCTGATTGCCAGCCTGCTGCCAGGCCGCCAGCGCCTGCTCCATCGCATCGCCCCTCATCACGCTATCGGGGTAACTGGCAACAAACGCTTCCATGGCCGTGGCCTTTTGTGTTGGGTCCAGAATATTGAGCGCGCTAACGTAGGCGTTGTACTCGACCGGATCGTGGATGACTTTCTCACTGAGGGCAGGCTTATCCGTTTCTGCCTGTACAGCCGCAGACAGTTGAGACGTGCCGGGCAAGGCGCCGGAAAGGAGAAGGGCCCAGACGCAAACCACCGTTTTCCCTATCATCTTCGCGTCCTTCTGAAGTTGATTCTATGTCCGGACAGGCGGTATTCGCAATCGCGCCTTCAGTTCCAGACTCACGTCCCCCCGGGTGGCGCTGCTTCGACCGAAAACGGGCTCTGCGCCGTGACGGATTTATGTATATTGTCAGCGACACTTGAACCCGGAGGGATCATGCTGATTGCCCCGCCCGACCTTTCAACCAGGCCGTTCCGGCTGACTTCTGAGCGCGCGATGGCTGCGTCTCCCGGCGTGTTGTTCCGCGCATGGACAGAACAATTCGATCGTTGGTTCGCTGTGCCGGGCACGGTATTGATGAAAGGCGAGGTTAACACCGCCTTCTATTTCGAGACGCACTTCCAGGGGCAACGGCATCCTCACTACGGACGCTTCCTCAGTTTGGACCACGATCGGCTGGTCGAACTCACATGGGTAACCGCCGCCACTAGTGGCGCCGAGACGGTGGTGCGGGTTGAGTTCCAGCCTGACAACGGTGCAACCCGCCTGCGACTCACGCATGAGGGCTTTCCAGATGAGGAGTCGAGGGCCCGCCATGCCGGGGCCTGGCCCAAGGTGCTGGCGCATCTCGATCAGCAGATGGCGCCGCTAAAATGCGATCTTCATTGACTCGCCATTTCGTTCCATGCAGCCAGTCTTGCCTTGACTGTCATACAACATGTATCATTCCGGCAACCTCCTAGCAAAGTCTCATCCTCTGAAATTACCCTTCGCTCCACTGCGGCGGCTTTTCAGGGGTGCCTACACCAATGGACAATATTGATTATTTCCGGACCGGTAATCCATTCCTTTGGGCCCACGCGACCGTTTGGTTTTGCGCTCTTTATCTGTTCTGGGGGCTTCTCCGCGAGCTAAGACGTCTTCGGGAGCATGCGCTGCCCTTGCGGGCCATCACGGAGCCTGAAATCCGCAAGTTCCTATATCCAGTCGAAAAATTCGATTCTTATTTCGACCTGTGTTCCTCCTGTTTCATCCTCATAGGGTTGATTGGCACAATTGTCGGATTCTTCCGGGCCCTTCCCTTGCTGAACAGTCCGCAATACGACTTCCACAATTTCCAGCAAGCATTGGCGAACAGTGGATTCGGAATCATCTGGTCAATCCTGCTCAGTGTCGGGGTGGCAGCACACCACCGCTATTTTATTGCGCCCGTGATTGAACGAGTGCAGGACAAAGTCAGCGTTGATCAGTTGGCGCAGTCGCTGGCGCAAGCCCTGGACAAGTTTGGAGGACAGATTACCGCCAATCTTAGTGTTGGCCTGACACACTTTTCATCGGGTGCGACACAGGTGGCCGCCGCGGCCTCAAGGCTTTCTGAAGCGGCGCAATCCGCGGGGAAGAGCTTTTCCGCTTCTACCCAGCAGGTAGCGGAGGCGGCGCGAAAAGTCGATGAAGTATTGCAACGCACGGTGAAAATTCCGGAAGAGACGGCGCTAGGCCTGGCCCGGACCTACGACCAATTGATGGCTTTCCAGAACAAAAGCCTGGCCGAGCAAAAGCAGACACTGGAAACACTGGTGGAGAACAGCCGGGCCGCTATGACAAAGGATGTGGCCCTCATATCCGGCAAATATCAAGAGGTCACGGAAGGATTGGTGAAGAGGCAGGCTGCTGCCCTGGAGAGCGGTTACGAGGGATTTGACGGGACATTGGCGGAGGTCCGAAAGAATTTTGAATCCACGCTGGCTGCGGAGAACCGCCTGCTTGTGGAAGCGCTCTCTGCGGCAGCCGGGGAAGTCGCATCGCTGGTAAAAAAGGTGGAGCACAATATGCAAAAGGCCCATGATCCAGTCATCGAGAAAATCAAAGCTTCACAGGCTGAAGCTGTTGAAACCATGCGGGCGGCGGCCACAGCTATGTCAGGAGCAGTTACGCAACAGGCAAATCAGATGAAACTGACAACCACTTCCATCCAGGCGCTATCGGGAGTCCTCGACCGCCTCATCTATGCCGTTCAAGTCCTTGCTGAAACCACAAAGTCCAGCAGCAACCGCATGGCCGCGTTGGAGGCAAAATTCACCACCACCATCTCTGCGGAACCAAAGAAACCGGCAGCAGCAACCGGCCCGCGACGGTTTTTCTCGCGATGGTTTCGGGGGAGGCCGTAATGAGCGGGCGCTACCGTCTGATAGTGTGGATTGCATTGGCCGATTTTTTTACGGTCTTTTCCCTCGCCACTTTCGCCCTCTATAGCTCCCAGAGGGCTCGTCTGAATCAGATCCAAAACACCATCACTTTTGACAACCAGGTGCGCGAGCTGGCGGAGAGCCTGGCCGAGCGTCTCCGCCATTACGGCCTTCAGGTGGGTGGTCCCGGTCCCAACATGGCTATCAATCTGCCCGAGGTACTCTTGTTTGATTCCGGTCAATTCACCATCAAGGATCCGTCCAATCTTGCAAAAATTGCGCTGGCTTTGAAAGATGTGCGACGAAAGTGGAACAGAAACTTCATCCTGGTGGTGCGGGGCCATACGGATTCGCGTCCGCCAAGAACCCGATTGCTGTATCGGGACAATCAGGAACTTTCCGAATTCAGGGCGCGCGCCGTGGAGAAGAGCTTGGTCGGGAGCGGCATTGGTCCCCCTGAATTCCAGATTGTCGCGCAAGGATTGGGAGAGGCCGAGCCTCTGGTGCCGAACTGCCGCAATGGCATCAGGATCGTTTGCGGCGCACCCGGTAATTTTCTCAATAGTGACCAGTTGGGCAAGAATCGCCGGATTGAACTTAGATTTGGAGTGTTTTCAGGAAACGCTTCCACTGGGATGCCTTGAGTAGTATCGTGAAAGGACTTTCGCCACTATGTCATTTCGTTGTCCATTGTGCCTGGAAAAGCTGGGAGTTGAATCGCAGTTGCTGCGGTTCTGCGTCAGTCACCCCGCGCCCCCGGAGTCTTTCTCTCCTTATCAGCATTTGAACAAGATTCTATGCCCCGGGGACAGAGGCAACAGTCATGGCCCGGTTGAAGCCGGAGTCTTCCTGGCCCACGCAGGCTGCGTTTGTACAAATCCATTTTGGAATGACAAACAGGTTGCGGTTCCCGAGACTGTATACCGGGCTAATGCGCGGGTTGACCACTGGATCATCGGGGTCCTGCGTGAAATTGCCGGCTATTGTTCGAATGTGAGAGAAATGTGGTTCCCACAAATCCTTTTTCGCGCCGCCAACTTAAGCGATGGGGAGAAACCCGTAGGCGCGCTGGTGATGATGGTCGGGGCCAGGCAATCGGGTAAAACGGTGCTTTCTACCATGGCGATGGTGCCGTCGAGTTATATGCCCGAGTTGGAAGTTGAACACTTCGTTCATATCACTCACGGCACAGGAGCTCAACAATCCAGTGAACTGTTCCATATTCTTCAAATACTTGACAATATGCGGCAATTTCGAGGCACCGCCGATCCTCCCACGGCGACGGACAAAGGCAACATATCCAACATTAAGAGCGTGTATTTTCGAGTTGATGAGACAGGCATTCGCGACCTTAAATCCAAGTTCAGCGCCAAGGGTTATCTGAAGGATGTT
This sequence comes from Candidatus Angelobacter sp., assembly GCA_035294925.1. Taxonomy (GTDB): domain Bacteria; phylum Acidobacteriota; class Terriglobia; order Terriglobales; family Acidobacteriaceae; genus Angelobacter. The sequence continues at coordinate 27,305 of DATGJZ010000099.1, forward strand.
GTGAAAGTGCTGGCGGGAATCGATAGCAGCATGCACACCAGCCAGCGAGTCGTCGCATTCTATGACATGGCGGGGGAAAGATTCACGAGTTTTGACCGGGAGATCCTGAGTTTTCGATCCAAGGTAGATGTTATCGCCATTTTTCTCGATGCCAGCGCCATCAGCACGTTCAAAATTATGAATGATCTTTCTTCGAAAGACGCAGCCTGGGTGGCGTATGAGCAGTTACAAAAGACCTCGAATTTTACTGGACGCCGATGCATCATGGTTACCAAAATCGATAAGCTGCCCAACGGCGACACGCCTCAGCCGGCCGGTGACGGGGCGCAGAGAGACTTGCTCTTGGCGTGGCTTGCAAACGGCACGGATGTGGAAAAAAGCCTTCACTCAGCGATCATGAAAGACCCTGCGGTGCGTGTTTTTTTCGTCGGCACAAAGGGAATCGGTAAACCTGATGAACCGGCCCAGACTATCGGGCTGCTATCCTTTGTGCGCTGGTGTCTGGACTGGCAAACGGCGCAGCGTTAGGCTGATTACCACGCCTTGGTATTCTGAATTCCTATGACGGTCCGGTTACTGGCTTACGGCGGCACACAATTTGAGGAACGCATCAGAATCGGCGCGTGGCCTGCCATTCCGTTGGGTACTCTCGGGGATTTTTACGGCCTCACGTCGGGGTCGTTGTCCTTCGGCGTTGGCATCCTTGCCGGTGAGCCTTTCCTCATCGCCAGGACTCGTCAGAATATCGATGCGCGCGGCGGTTATCCTTTTTCCCTTCTGGTTGATCCGGGTGAGAAAGCCTGGAAACGCCATCAATGGAATGGTGCGCGCATGATTGCCGGTCTCTTGACCGATGAAATGCGCCTGCTCTGGGAACACCCGGAAGAGTGTACTCCGGAGTGCCTCGAGCAATGGTTCAGCGCGCTGAGTCCGAGGGGTCCCAGTGCTCAAGAATCCTCGCTGTTGCTTTCGCAATGGATGGCCGGAAGCATGAGCTGGCCTGACCCGGTGAGTATTGCTCCGCGAGACATAGATCGCCTTGACCGGCCCGAACCGTTATGGATGGCGGGCGTTATGGAGACCCTTCCTGTAGCTCTCCGCAATGGCCATGGTTGGCTCATCGGCGGGGGTTCTGCTCACGCACGCGCTCTGGGAGCACGGCTCGTGCTCGATGACGAAGGTCAAGGCTCTCCCGATGACATTCAGGAATGCTTGAGAACCGGGGAGCGAGTGATCGAGGTGATTGCCACGATTCAATCGCATGATGCCAGTCTCCTCGCTCCCTACCTTGGCAGTCCGGCCTGGCAGTGGCCTCAACCTTCACCACAGGTATTGGAACAGGCGGGTCTTCTGGCGAACGTCCTCAAATCCACTTCAGAGGACGAAGAAGTCTTTGATAAGGTCGCACTCCTGCCCGCGCAACATTTGTTTCTGGAGCCGGCCCGACAGGCAGCGCTGGCCCTTGCCGCCAGTTCTGGCGGCGCTCTGAGTCGCCGGCGGAGTGAGTTTCTTCTGCAAGCTGCCTTAGCTGGTGACGCGTCTTTGGGGCCGCAAACCCTCTCGCGGATGGATGAAGGGCTGGTGCTCGATAGCTTGCGACGGCATGGACATCCTCCGGATCCATGGCCACCCTCCGTTAAGCTTCCTGCCAGGCTCGCTGTGCGGGCCTGGGCCACTCATTTTGGAGAGGCGCAGAAGGACGCTCCCGCGCTGCTCAACCGCGCGCTCCAGCAACTGCCGAATCTGGAAAACTCCCAGATAGATGAATTGGTACAAGCTGCGATTTCATCCACCGCCGGCCAGGGCTATTCGCAGTGGAGCAGAGTACGATTGCTCCCAGTCGCGGCCGGAAGAGTGCGGGATATTTTGAAGGCCCAGGTGGCACGCCGGCTGGGCGATCTAAAGTCAGGCTTTGATCCCCGGGATTATCTTCTTTTCGCGCAAGATGAAGGCATGGAGGAGCTTGGCCGGAGGCTTGGGGACATTGAGCCACCCTACGAAAGACCGTCACTGGTCTCCAATTGGATCAGTGCATGGCTGGATATGTTAAGTGAAGAAGAGCGGAGAGATGCTGTAGAAACATGCTTCCGCCAGATTGCCGTCGGCTCCTTTCGCCGGTGCATCCCTATCCCGGCAAAAATCAAAATCGCCGAAGCCATGGAGGAACGAGGAGGATCCGAAACTCCGTGGCGCCGTTTCCAACTGCTGTCAGCGATGTTTGAGGGCCGTGAAGGTGATTGCAGGCGTCCAGCCCCGGATTTGGAAAAGCCTTTTCTCCAGGAAGAACTTCAGCAATTATTTTCAACCATGAGCCCTCCAGCGGTACCCAAACTTCGGGCGTTACGAACCTGCCTGGGAGAGTTTTCGGCAGCTACTCGAGACAAAATTCTGAGCTTTAAGCTTCCGCTCAATGATCCAAGGAGCCGCGACCGATGGTTGGGGGAATTGAAAGGAGCGGGCCTGGAAAAAGAGACTCAGGCTGAAGGCCTGGCGCTTCTGCTGGAAGCGCCGGAGCAATGTTCCCGCAAGCTGAAGGACTTCCCGGAGGTGTTGTTGCGCCAACAAATCCGTGATTTGCTGTTTTCCGCTGAGCGTCCGCTCCATGCGCCCCAGCAGATCGCCAACCTTCTTGGAGATTGGGGAGACTCCCACCCTGAAATCAAGAAAATCATGACTGAAGAATTCCAGGACAGCATCTCCACCCGCCGGGAGCAACTGGCCAGGTGCTGGTCCAGCGAAAGCTATATTCCCGCCGCACTGGCCGAAGTGCTGCCTGATCAGTCGGATCAAATCGTTCAAATTCTCGCCATGGACAAGTCCTCTTTTGAAAAAAGATTTATGGTGCCTGTTGATTCTGCTGTCAGGTACAACAAACAGCCCGATGTTCCGCTGGTGATTGCCGTCATCCGGTATTTGGTGGGCCGCGAAGGAGAGTCCTTGCGGAAGGAATGGGCGCGAAGGCTCCTTGGGAACCAGTCGGGCTCATTTGAGCAAAAGCTGAAAAAACTGCTTAGCAAGCGGAGCAATCCTTCATGATTCCACTGCTCTTCCTTCTTCTTGGCGTGAGTTTCTTAGGAGTGCTGGTTTGGGCGCTCTACCAGCCTGGTTTCCTGGCGGCCAAATTCATGCCCTCCACCGTTGCGGCAGCACTTGCGATTGCTGGCGCGGTGATCATCATGGTTTACCTCAGCGCCGCGCCGCAGTGGCAGCAACCGATTGAAATTGCCTGGACTGGCGTGTTCGCTCCTGACGCGCACACAGGCCTGGAGATCGGCGGCCTCAAGCGAGACGCGTCTATCGGCTGGCCCACCGGCGCCTTTCTTCCCCGGGTGAAAATGGAGGCGAAAAATGACGGGTCTGTGGCCCTCACCGTCAGCGGAGGGGCTGGCTTCGTCAAGGCAAATGATGGCGAGTTCCTGAATGGGCTGGTCCTGCGATTGGGCCAACCGGTTACTATCCGTGGCTTTTCTGTGGAGGTACAAAGAGAATGGTTTTTCGGACGGAAACTGGCCATCTATAAAAAGGAGGGCCAGGATCCTCTGGCCGCCATTTCCGCGCCGGAGAGCGGCGAGCAGAGAGTCATCTCCCTGGAATCCGCCTTGGACACAGACGTAGTGCATCTCCGTTCCAACCACGATGCTGCCGCTGCGGCAGAACTGGAAGATTGGGCTGCCGGATTGCGGCTGCTCATTCCCAGCAAGGGTGATTACCGCCTGCTCGCTCCGGACTCTCCCGACTCCACTACTCAGCTATCTTTGCCTGCTTCCCTGTCCATCTACTGGCCCAGTCATTCCGTGAAGATGGAAGTTTCGAAAAAAGGAAACTCAGGTATCCTGGAGGCCGAGTTTGCCCCGCCATGGAGGGTTTCGAGTCCGCTCCCGCCGGACTTTTATCAGGCTGGTGCCGATCGCAGCCTGACCGTCACTGCATATGTTTTGCCTGGAGATCATGCATTTGTTCTTCCTTTGGGTGAACATCTTGGCAGGTTCCGCGCTGATTTGCGCCTCGATCCTTTGGTCTCTACCGATTGCGGCCGGACAGCCTCCCCGAACGTCCTGGATCGGTACTCTCAGACCTCGGCTCCGCCGCCCAAGCCTCGATGGGATGGCGTGATATGCACACAGTCTCTGGAAGTCGGGTCCTACCAACTGCAATTTGCCGGCATACGCGATCTGCCACGATTGGCTCGGGTAGTCTTCGCACTGGGTCTGGCCTTCGTTTGCTTTCTGGTCGCATTGTGGCAGTGCCTGGAGAGAATGAGATACCGGGACCGCTGGGTCATTGCCGGGCTGGGCCTTTCCGTCTGGCTGTTGCTGCTGCTGCGCTGCCATCTGGCGCTGCGCTACGCGCTGGATGCCCGCTTCCTTGATTCGCTAGCTGTCCATGGCGTCACTACGGCATTTATGGCCCTGTGCGCCGTGCCAGGGGTGGTTCTCCTCGCGGCGCCGCTATGGCGTGACCAGTACCGGCTGCAGAAAGAACGCGAGAATGCAGCCCGAAGAATGCTGGGAAATGGCGCTCTACTGCTGGTGGCAGCGCTGAGCCAGGCGTTGCTGGTGCGAGCCTTCTGGCCCAATGTGCCTGACTCGTATTCACCCGCCGGCACGCTGAAAGACTCCTTCCTGTTGATGATGAAGGGCCTACTCATCTTTGCTGTGTTTGCCCTGTTTGTGGCCTTTCAATATATTCGGAAACCCAGCGACGAACAGAGGTCCCAAAAACCCACGATCTCAGGGTACCTCCTGCGCTTCATGGAAAGACTGCTCTTTGGAATTTTTGAGTTCTATCACAGGATCGCTACGGAAACCGGCCCACGCCTTTGGCATGCCGTCGAAGAAGAACCGGGAAGCAAGACAAAGATTCTGGGGCGCGAAAGAATGCGGAGCCAAAAGCAGGATGATCGCTTCTGGCAAAAGTTCGGGGTCAACTTCGGCTCCATTCTCTTACTGTTGTTCGCAATCTATGTAGCGCTTGTCTTTAATTTAGGGGGTACAAGGAAATACATACAGGAGATTCTCGCCTCGCTCCTGCTCTGCTGGTTTCCGACGTGCCTTTTGCTCTCGTCCAGGAAGGTATTTCCCCCGGGCTCGGCGCTGAACATTAACAAATGGAGATGTTTTGCCGTAGTGTCCGCAATTCTCGCGGTTTCCGTTTTTCTTTATCCCTTTTCGGTGCACGATGTGGGCGGAATCGTCGCCACGGCTGGTGTCTTTCTTCCTCTGGCTGTCCTGCTGCTGCTGGGAGGGCGGCCTCTCACCCTGCAGTGGCTTCCCGCGGGCTTGTTGATTGTGATCATTTTGCTGGCGGCTTTTCTCTACCTGAATTTTGAGGTGACGGCCGGGCCTCTCAGTACAGTGGGCGAAACAGCCGCTGCACGGATTCTGGCGTGGAAGGAGGGCGCCGGTGCGGAGCCGCTGCTGCTTTCCAGCAAAATGGACAAGGATTCCGGGGCGCCGTTGCCAGTCACAAGGCGTCACCTCGCAGACGCAATTGAACACTCACAGGAAAATACCCTCATGGCTCATGAGGGAAGGTACTGGGGCCTGGGCTATGGCAACGCCCCCACGCGGCGTTCCCTGGTTCGGCAGGATACTTTGCAGTATGACAGTGCCTTTTCATTTTTTATCTTGAGTGAAAATGGATTGATCGGCGGCGTATCACTCCTGCTTCTCTATTTTTTCCCATTGGCGCTGGTGTGGATCAGTTGTCGCGAAGCATTCGACATCGGCCACGGTTTTGCCGTCATCATTGCCACCGCTTTTCTTCTGGCGGCGCTCACTCATGCCACCATGAACTGGGGAAATCTGCCGTTTACAGGCCGCAATTTGCCCTTCCTGTCCGTCAACTCGCTGTCCGACCTGCTGCTCTGGACGATCCTGTTCGGGGTGATCATTCAGGCCATGCTATGGAGGGTGAAGGATTCGGATGAGTTCCTATTCGATTCCGACTCAATACTTGCTCCCACCGCCTCCAAGTCTCCATTCCTCTGGAAGTGCGTCGCGGGATTCGCCATCCCCGCTTCTCTACTGATATGGGGCGCGGTGGCTGGCGTTCTCACGGTCCGCAATGAGAAGTTGGAGAAGGGATTCGATTGGTCGGGGCTTCTTCAGGCTGTGGATACCCTCGTCACCAACGGCGACCTTAAATTCGATAAAGAATCCCGGACCATCAAGCCTGAGATGCCCTTGAATACCCTCATAGGGCAGGAAATTGCACGATTTAATGCCCTGACCGAGGACGAAAAGCTTGAGGGAACGCGAAGCCGAGGACCCAGGGATTTCAGCAACCGGCTGAAGAAAGTCAAGCAGCTTGAAGACTACGATCGATTGCTGGCGGAACTCCACGCCGCCACGGATGAAGTCTCTTCCCCAAGGCGGCCCTCACTATTTGAAGTGGCTTCGCCGGTGGAGTGGGCTGATCTGGATGAAACCATTCCGGCGGAGGATGCGGGGTATCGTCTCCATGCCAATCCCGCCTATAACGCCCGTGTTAGTTTTCAGAGCGGATCCGGCCCGGAAGACTTTCCCCGGGTCTCGCTGCGTGAAGGCACGAAAGGAACGTACACGATTTCCGGTGAAAATTACGAATTCTCGATCTCCGACCGCCCCTCGAAAAAGGTGGAAGATCGTACTGTAATTTTGAGTGAGTCCGGCAAGTCAACCCTTGCTGTTACGGATGCCGGCAATTCCAGCATAAGTCGGGCCCGCGTTAATCTCCACTTTAATCGCGATCGGAAATCTGCCTCCTACAACCGGACTCTGGGCGACTATGAAGTGCGCCAGGACGGCTTGTATTTCCGTCCCGCCCGAATCATTCTCCAGTTGCGAAAGAAGGATGCCAAGGTGCCCTTGGTTCTTTCCGAGGGAGTTCTGCGTAGGGTTGAGCCGGGGGACTTGATTGAGACCAAAGAGCAGTTGGCAAAAAACTTCCGGCCGCGGATGAGCATCAGCCACAGCGCGCGCGGCGCTTTGATTGGACCGGCGTGGGCCAACGGAATGTGGGTGCTGGCCTACGATTCCGATCCTTACATCCCATGGACCCGCAACCTTGTCTACGTGCTGCCTTTTGAGTGGCGGCACCTCGGAGCAAAAGCGGCGGCGGAGCGTTACAGCACTCTCACCCTGGATACCCAACTGCAAAGGGATGCTCAACGTTTTGTGGCTGAGAAAGGCCGTGCATGGCACAGGTCGTTGATTGACCGCCACACGTCACGGCAGGCGCTCCCTCCCCGAGTTGCTCTTTCAGTGATTGCTTTGCCCGGTGGAGACGTTCTTGCCCTGGGCGGATGGCCGCACATGAATTCGAGCGATCGCTGGCTTTCAGGTCCCGATGGAGATGTGGTTCCTGACTACGCATGGCTGGAAGAGCATGCTCCCAAATCGATCCGGCAACGTTACGCAGGCGACAGAAATTTTGACCGGCTGCTCATGGGATCCTCTACCAAACCGCTGTGGGCGGCCGCGGTCCTGGCCATCTATCCCCGGCTCGACGGCCAACTCGCGGTGACGGGGCCCGGAGGACAGGAAAACCAGATCTTTGGAATAGAGCTGAACAAGGAATGGCATCTGACGCATCCTCCCGATTCGATTTACAAAAACAAGAGCTGGTGCGACTTCACCTCATACCTCGCGCGGTCCGACAATCGTTATCAAACAAGATTGGGGTTTCTTGGATTGACGGATCCCGGCTCGCACGATGCATTCCCGGTAGGTCCGGCATCCCCTTCTTCATGGGAATCAGTTGATGGCGGCAACTCGCCCTGGAAACATAGCCCGTTGTTTCCCGATGAAATAGCCTTCAGCGCCTCCAACCCGGCGCAGATGCGCAATCTCCAAAGCCGTCCTCTGGCAGCCCGCCTCCGGGGAATGTTCGGCATCGGAGTTGAGCGGGGTGATGTCCTGGAGCACCGCTACTCGTTTTGGACAGGCAACGAGGCCGACGATTGGACCAACACCACGGAACCACTCCGGCGCGCCCATCTCTCCTTGTTTGCGCCTGTTTCGCCGGAGTCTCCGCAGTTTGCTTTGGACGGTGTTGAAACGCCACGGCAGTACATCAATCTTCTTTTGGGTGGGGGCCAGAACCTTTGGGCCAATGTGGACTTTGCCGGAGCCTTTGCTACTGCGGTGCGAGGATTGCCTGTGACGGCGCATATTGCGCAGCATCCGACGGCAAAATCCAATCGCGAGGAATTTCCTGCCATAGCAGTCCGCCTCAAACCAGGCCTGGAGGCGGTGATCATGGATCGTCTTGGGACTGCGAATCCAGCCTTTGTGGCGACAGGCGCCCTGGCTTTTCTGCACACATTGCCGGGTGTGAAAGTCTACGGAAAGACGGGCACTCTAGGCGAAGAGAAAGGCCTGCCCACGACCTCCCGTCTTGTGCTGGCCCTGGTTCGAGAAGATACGAAGGGAAGAATACAGGATGGACTAGTGTTCTCGATCGTAGTGGAACGCGGCGAGATGGGCCTGGCCTCGAGATGGCTGGGTGAATTTCTGGTGGCTGAATCGCAATCGATTCGTTCGTATCTCGGCAGTCATTAGGACATTCTGCCTTTAAACTAACCTCTCCCCCGATCCTGCCCCACGGCGTCGCAGCACTTCGTCCACTTGCTCGCTTCCTGAAGGAAAGCCGGCTCCCTCAACCCTGGCGCCTACTGCAAGGAGCATCTCCACGATAGCAACCCAGTCAGTTTCAGCATCACTGTGGACGATAGCCCAGATCGTTTGTCCCAGAGCTGTGCCACCGTAGCGGTTCTTCACCTCAAGCTGAGCTTTTCGTTCCAGCAGTAACTTGATCGTGTCCAGGTGGCCGCCAATCACGGCCCAGTGCAGCCCGGTCATTCCGTCCACCTGGGTGCCCACATCGACGCCCTGATCGAGGTCCAGGAGGAACTCGACCACATTGGTCCGGCCATACTCACATGCCCACATAAAACCTGACTGCATCTGTGCTTTCGTGGCATTCGCCTTTAAACTGCCATCTTGGTTGAAGAAGCCTTGGACCAGATCGAGCCGTCCCACGCCTGCCGCTCCCTCAAGGTCCAGGCGTGCGCCGTGGCGGGCGAGAAAATTAGCGGCTTGCGGACGTCCATTGGCCAAACAGCTATTGACGATGCTTTTTTCAGGAAAGCCTTCGATGGCTGCGCCGGCATCCAGCAAGGTCTCCATTAGCGCGATTTGCACCCCAGCACGGGCTGGATAGATGCTGGTTGCCACCAAATCCAGAGTCTTGCTCTTGCCGTAGGCGTCTGCCACTGCCTCAACATCGGCCCCAGCCAAGAGCAGTATCTTCGTAATTTCAACGGCGTTCTTTGGAGTCTTCTGGCGGAAGTCTTCAACGCCGTTCGCGGAGACGTAGTGCAAGAGTGTGGCGTGATGCGCGCGCGTCGAACGTTCCCGAGTCAACTCCGGATTCCCGCGCAGCAACTGCTTGAGTTCGGCTGCGTTCCCGGTGATTACGGCCTCCACCGCTGATTCGAATTCTGCGACGCGCGAACTCTTGTGGGTCAGAGCTTCGATGTGTTCCTTGAACATCGGCCAACTGTCAAAGGCGTGTTCGCGGGCGATGACCAATTGAGCATCAGCAAGACCAAACTGCGCCTTCGGAGTGTCGCTATCGAGCAATTGCCGTAAGCGAGGATGAAATTTTTTGGCGCGTTGAATAACTTCGGCGTCGTTTGACTTGTAGGCTTTCAGGAAATCCTTGGCCAGCTTCTTATATTGCTCCAGGTTAGGGCGAGAGGGTAGTTGTTTTGCATCCATTACGGACCTTCCTTTCATGACTGCGCCTGGAGTCCGCCCAAAATCAGGCTGAAAGAAAAGTTCGCAACCTTCGACATCTGTTTAAGGTGGGCACGGCCCTTTCCGCGGACTGGATGCGCCCTTCGCGCTGGATGTTACTCTAACGCTCGGCATGAACCGAGTCAATGACGGGAAAACTCGATGCGAAGCGATCGTAGGCCACCAACTCAATGGCTGACCCGATAATAATCCGTGCGTGGCGCGATCGGCGGCACCGGCGGCTACCGATTGGGCGGCACCTGCTCGACCCAGATTTTCCCCTGGCTCATCCCCACAAACAGGTCAAGGTTGACTCCAAACTGTTCAATGGTTACGTGGGCAGCTACCAGCTTACGCCCAACTTTGTCATAACTATTACCCGGGATCGCGATCAGCTGTTCGAGCAGTCCACAGCACAGCCAAAAATCGAGATTTTTCCGGAGAGCGACCGCGACTACTTTCTGAAGATCGTAGATGCGCAAATCACTTTTGTAACCGATCAACAGGGCCGTGCGACGGAGTTGATACTGCATCAGGGCGGCCGCGATCAGCACGCCAGGCGCGTTGAATGAGAAAGCCCATCCAGAAAGCTTTGCTCGGGAACAATACACGTAATATAAATGCACAATGCCGGTCTTCGCTGCCGTTGATATCGGGTCAAACTCGGTTCGCCTGAGCGTCGCCGAACTCCGCAAAGGGCGGCTGGTTTCCTTGCATCAGGACCGCGAGGTGACCAGGCTGGGAGAAGCAGTCTTCCGCACAGGAAGTCTTGATCCTCAAGCCATGGCGCGGTCTCTCAAAGTATTGCGGCGGTTTCATCGTGCCGTGCAAAGTTTTGCCGTGGACCGCACACGGGTTGTTGCCACCAGCGCCATGCGAGAAAGCAACAACGGCCATATCTTTGCTGAATGGGTGAGGGCGGCCACAGGATGGAAAATTGAAGTCATCTCCGGTCCGGAGGAAGGGCGGCTCATCCACCTGGGCGTGGTGGCCAACCTGCGACGGCGGCCGTCCAAACTACTGCTGATTGATCTGGGAGGCGGCAGTTGCGAGTTGACCTTTTCCACCGCGGGACACATCCGTGACATCATTTCTCTTCCGCTCGGTGCGGTGCGGCTCACCCAGGAATTCATTCATCACGATCCTCCAGCCAAGCAGGAAATGAAGCGCCTGCATGAGTACATTGCTGAGGAGATGGTACGCATCCCGCGCCAGTGGTCGCGGATTCCCACCAAACTTGCCATTGCCACTTCTGGAACTGCAGCGGCGCTGGCGGGAGCGACGCAATCCTTCAAGCTTTCGCCCGGTGTAGTAACGCTGGCAGCTGCTAACAAACTTGCGCGGCGATTGTCCAAGCTCAACATTCGCGACCGCGCCGCCATCAAGGGCATCAACCAGAAACGGGCAGAGATTGTGGTGGCCGGTGCTGCTGTCTATGCCGGCATCCTCAATGTTTGCGGGCTCAAATCCTTCCGCTACTCTCCCCTGGGATTACGGGATGGCATTCTCGCCCAAATGGCTGCGGAGTACGACCGTCATACGCGCTCGCACCAGCAGTTGGAGTCCGATCGGGAGGACGTCCTGCTTACCACCGGCCGGCGTTATGGCGTCGATCTTGTGAATGCTGAACACATCCGCAGCCTGGCATGGTCTCTCTTTGACCAGACCCGGTCGATCCACCACCTGGAGAAGGAGTTTCGCGAATGGATTGGGGCCGCCGCCATGCTCTATGAGGTTGGCGCCTATATCAATCCTGTGGGCAGGCATCGTCACGCCTACTACGTGATTTCCCGTTCCGAGCTTTTCGGATTTACCCCTATGCAGCGGCAGATCGTCGGCACGATCGCGCGTTTTCAGGGCAATTCCCGGCCGCAACTCCGTGATCCTCTCATCAAGCTGCTGCCGGCGGGGGTGAGGTCAGATGTGATCAAGTCAACTGCTATCCTGCGGTTGGCGCGTGCTTTGAACCAGGGACGGCGCTCCTCCGTGCGCCGCGTCAGATTGTCCAGCCGGGACGGGCAGATCATCATTGCCATTCAACCTGCCCGAGGCGGGGCCGACCTTGAATTGTGGGCGGGAGAAAAAGAGATTCCTTATTTCCGCGAGATTTTGGGCCGTGAGCTGGCTTTCAAGCTGCTTTGAAGCACGCGGGCGATCTTGGGGACCACCAGCCAATGCAGCGAGCCGTTGCGTCCCGCTATTTCCACCTTGGCCACGGCTCCTTTCTTGAATTCGATCTGGGCTGCGCCGGAGGGTCCGGCAATGCTCTTGCTCAAGAACTCTGTGAAGCTGGGATTGTGTCCTACTACGATGATCTCCTCATATTTCCTTAGGCGGGCCAGCATGCTCCGGAAGTGGTCAAAGTCGCTCTCCGGCAGCAGCGCCTCGTCGGTTTGCACTCCAGCTTCAAAGGCCAATTCGTTGGCCACCAGGGAAGCGGTCTGCATGGCGCGCTTCAAGGGACTACTGACAATCTGGTCCACCTGGACATCCAGAGCGGCCAGCATCCGCCCGATGTACCGGGCTTGGAGAATGCCTTCCTCATCCAGGGGCCGGCGTTCATCCTTTTTGGGGTTGAGCACTTTCTTTCCTGCCGAGGCATGACGAAGGAAGTAAATAATCATAGGTTAGCGAGCAACTAGCTGCTTTCTCCTTACCACGCTTGGCTTGAAGGGCGCCTCTACGGGTTCTGGAATGTCCGCTGCGGTGGCAGAGCCTTCCGCCACGGCGATGAGGAAGTCCTGTGCGGCAAAAATGGGCTGCTCTTTGCGCCTCGGCGGCCGGAAATAGCGCCCGTTGCGATCCAGGAAACGGGTCTTCACGTTGTCCGCCATATAGGCCGCCAGTATCTCGTCCTTCAGGCGTTGCTTCAGGCCCGCATCAGTGACCGGGCAGAGCACTTCCACGCGCTCGTAAAGGTTGCGCGGCATCCAGTCAGCGCTGGAAATGTGGATCTCTTCTTGTCCGCCATTCTGGTAGTAGAAAATCCTGCTGTGCTCCAGAAACCTGCCCACGATGCTTCGTACGGAGATATTTTCACTGATTCCCGGAACATTGGGGCGCAGCGAACACATGCCGCGAACGATCAGATCGATCTTTACCCCGGCCTGGGAAGCCCGGTATAAGGCCTGGATCACGTTCTTGTCCAGCAGAGCATTCATTTTGGCAACGATCTTTGCCGGTCGTCCTGCGCGCGCGTGCTCTGCCTCTCGCTGGATGTGGGCCAGAGTGTCCGCCGCAAGATCAATCGGTGAAATAACGAGAGGAGCATAGCTGGCAGCTTCAGAGTACGCTGTGAGGTAGTTGAAGACTGAATGCACGGCGGCGGTGATGTGCGGCGACGCAGTCAGCAGGCTGACGTCCGTATAAAAGCGTGAAGTCGTGGGATTGTAGTTGCCGGTGCCGATGTGCACGTAGCGGCGGGTAACTCCATCGGCGTCATGGCGCACGAGCAATGCCAGTTTGCAATGCGTCTTTAAGCCGACCACTCCGTGATAGACCTGGACTCCCTCATCTTCCATGCTGCGCGCCCAGCGGATGTTAGAAGCCTCGTCGAAGCGCGCCGTGAGTTCCAGCACTGCAATCACTTCCTTCTCCGCGGCGGCGGAAATCAATGCTTGCACAATCGGAGAGTTCTCATTTGTGCGGTAAATCGTCTGCTTCAGCGATACTACGTAAGGATCTTTGGCTGCGCTCTCGATGAAATCTACGACTGCATCGAACGAATCGTAGGGGTGGTGCAGAAGAATGTCCCGCTTGCGCAGTTCGTCGAAAATGTTGCTGCTTTTTCCGAGCAGGCGAAGCTCCCTGCCGGCAAACGGCCTGAATTTCAGGTCCGGGCGCTCGGTAAGCTCATAAAAGTTGAACAAGCGTGAAAGGTTTACCGGGCCATCCGTATAGAAGACTTGCCAATCGTCCAGTTCGAATGTTTGTTGCAGGCGCGCGGCAATGTCCGGATGTGCTCCGGCCTCGATCTCAAGCCGCACCGCGTCCCCTTTGCGGCGCTTGTGAAGTTCCGTCCTGACCGATTCCAGCAAGTTGCGCGATTCTTCTTCTTCAAGATACAGATTGCTGTTGCGGGTGACGCGGAAAGACGCCACGGAGACAATGTCATAGCCCCGGTACATGCTGGCTGCATGATAGGTGAGCAGATCAGCCAGAAAAATGTAATCAATGCCTGATTTCGATGGCAGGCGTACCAACCGGGGCAGCACGCGGGGAACTGTGATGACTCCCATGTAGGTTCCGGTGGCGCGCCGCTTGCGCTTGAGTAGGAGGCCGATGCAGAGCGCCTTGTTTAACACCCTTGGGAACGGATGTGCTGGGTCGACCGTTACCGGAGTGAGGAGAGGATCAATTTTTTTCTCGCAATAAGAGTCGATGAACTCCTCCTGCTCGGGAGTGAGGTCTTTGAGTTCCAGGACGCGGATGCCGGCGCGCGCGAGGGTTGGGATCAGTTTCTTATTCCAGCATTCATACTGCTGCTGAACGAACTCGTGGGTCTCGGCGGCCATGAGTTCGCGCTCTTCCTGCGCGGTCAGGGCGTCCGGGCCGGCGTCGATGAAGCCGTCCTCAATGCGCTGCATCAGGCCAGCAATGCGGACTTCAAAGAATTCGTCCAGATTGCTGGCCGTGATGGCCAGGAACTTGACCCTCTCGAGGAGGGGATTGCGTTCATCCTCGGCTTCTTCCAGAACACGGCGGTTGAAGGCGAGCCACGAGGCTTCGCGATTGATGTAAAGCGCTGGATCATCAACGGATCGGGTCATAGTACAGACGTGCCCTGCGGATGCTATCAGGAGATTATGAAGGGCAAGTTAAGAGTTTACTGCATGAGGCGGCTCCGCCGCACTTCCTGGGAGTGACATGTTGGTGTCGGGTTGCGGTCCGTTCCGGCGAAAAAAGAGCTTTGTCCAAGGGAATAATCTACTCAAAATTAGTTAATATAATTAATAAAAACAGATTGACAAATCAATTTTATTGATTTATTTATTTATTATATTGATTTAGGCGAGGAATGGTTTTCCAGGATGGCACGGGATTGGCAAGAGCTAACGCAGTTGACGCAGGGGCAGGCGATTGTGGTGGAGCGGGTGCGGATTGCGGACAAGGACATCGCCATTGACGGCGCTTTCGAGCTTCCGGAGCTGGCGCGGTTGAGCCTGGAAGACCAGGTATTTATTACCGCCTTTGTTCGAAGTCATGGATCCATCAAAGAGATGGAGCAGACTTTTGGAGTGAGTTATCCGACCATCAAGGCGAGGCTCACACGCATCGCGAACGGCCTGAAGTTCATTGAGACCAATCCCACACCTTCACGAACAGAGATCCTGGAGCGGCTGAAGCGCGGGGAGATCAGCGCGCAAGACGCCATCCGAGAATTGGAGACATTCAAGTGATTCCCCTGATGATGGTAGTTGGTTTCCGCACCTACAAACGCCATGGTTTCCGGCTCTGGATTCCGCTCTTTCTGGTTTGGCTATTGCTGCTGCCGCTGGTACTGGTGCTGTTGCCGGTGGCATTTATTGCTCTGGTTGTGGTTCGAATCAATCCCTTTCGCGCGCTGGCAGCCGGCTGGCAGATTCTCACGGGCCTGAGGGGAACGCACATTGAAGTGGAAGATGGCAACGCTTTGGTATTAATACGCATTTTTTGAGGAGGGGATATGAACGAAGATCGCCGACAGATTCTGGAGATGCTCTCCGCCGGCAAGATTACAACCGACGAAGCCGAGCGGCTGATTGCCGCATTGGAAAAGGGACCGGCGGCTACTGCTTCGGCTTCCGATTCAGGCTCGAAAGCGCGGCCGAAATATCTGCGCGTGATGGTGGAGGACCAGTCGGAGCGGATGGGCAAGGGCAAGACGCAGGTGAATGTCCGGGTGCCCATGCAGTTGCTTCGCGCAGGAGTGAGGCTGGCGAGCCTGATTCCGAGTCCGGCGCTCAACCACGCGAATGAGGCCCTGCATGAGCAGGGCATCCAACTCGATTTGAGCCAGCTCAAGCCGGAGAACCTGGAAGAGCTGGTGGACCAGCTGGCCGACCTTACGGTGGACGTGGATGAGGAGAAGACCAAGGTGAGGGTTTTCTGCGAATGACCGGGCCGAGTTGGTAACTTGGTGAGTTGGTAAGTTTAAAGACAAGGGCAAAACCCTTTTTAGCCGCGAATCACGCGAATTTGCGCGAATTAATAGCGGAGAGGGCAGGAGCTGAAACCAAGTACTGCTCACCTAAAGAGTTTGACACCTGTTGAGTCAATGGCAAAACGCAAGGTCCCTCCGATTTACCCCCGCTGACGCGTGGGTAAACCCTCGGGATGACGAACCGTTTTTTAATCGTTCACCGTTAAGTGAACAGTATTGAAGCTAACATCGAAGCTGGAAAGAGCAAGGCCGGTCTGGCGACCGGCCTTGATTTGTTGGCGGCGAGAATTGCTATCTATCATCTATTTGTCATCACGATCATTGCTATCGTCATCGTCACGGTCGCTATCGCCAGTATCTCCCTGGCCCACGGCAACCAGGTGCTGGTTGGAGTGCAGGCTGACTCTGCCAATCGTCCGGTAGTCGCCCAGGCCGTTCTTGGGTTTCTGGGTGTGGTAGCCGGCAAAGATCACGGTGATGTCGTTATCTTCGAAACGGGTGGCGCTGGGGGCGTAGACGCGGCCGGCAAAGAATCCCAGAGTGTTTCCTACAACCGGAGTATTGGCGGGGATTGTCACCGGGCTGGTTCCCGTCCCGGTTGCCGGAACGCCTTGTGCGTTGACGGAAAGGGTAGCGGGGAAGACGGAAATTATCGGGTTGTTGATTCCGTTGACTACGGTCCAGTGGATCAGGTCAGTAGATTCGGCATAGCCAATGTAGTGAAAAGCGTCTGAATCGGCATCAATGCAGTTGCCGCCGGAGAAGAGCAGGCCGAAGCGGCCGTCCTCGAGTTTGAGAATTGTCCCTGCGGTGGCCAGCCAGCGAGTGCCGGTGAGGGAGACAGATGTGGGATCGTTCAGCCCCTGAAGCGGGCCAAGGTCTTTGAAGTTGACGCCATCCGTGGTGGAGGCCAGGCGCAGGAAGGTGATGTCATCGTTGGGCGAAAGGCCGCCGTTGGCAGCGTAAAAATTGGCCCAGAAGGTATTACACTGCTGCGCAGCCGGAAATGCCGTGTTGCCGGTGTTGTCGCCGCTGAGAATCTTTTGCTCGTAGATGATGGTGAGCGGATTGCTGCCGGGGACTATGCCGAGAATGCCGTCCGGGTTGAGCAGTCCATGGGTGTGAAAGGCAGGTTCGGGATCGCCGGTTGTCTGATCGGTAGGGGCGTCATCGAGGGCAGGCGCTCCGTTGAGCGGCTTGCCCGGTTGCGGCGTCAGATCGTGGATTACAAGATCGTCCACATCGATGTGACCGGCGGCGCGAATGAGGGTGTAGAGATAGGTGTGTCCGGCAATCTTGATTACAAATTGATGACCCTGGCCATCATCATCGCCGTTGTCGGCGTTGTTTCCGCCCTGGGCATCTTTTTCGCCATCGGGCTCTTTATTGGCCTGGTCAGGACAGTGCTTTCTCAGTTCGAGCACCAACTGCTGGAATGTCCAGCTTTGTCCGGCATCGTCGGAAGAAGCGGCTGCGACGCCTTCATCGGTGTCCTTGGGACGCCAGTCGAAGTATCCCTGCAGGTGTTTTCCGTGTCCAACGATGCTGGGAAAGTAATAGGGCTGCATGCGCTCGGTGCCGGGGTTGCCAATCTGGTTCCCCTGGGCGTCGCAGTAGCCGGATGACTTAAGGCCATTGGCTGCACCGGATTGTTCCAGCGTCCATGGGCCGTTGGTGATGGTGGTTTCAGTGGGCGCTCCGTTGCGTGTCCAGCGAACGTGCCCGACACGGTCTTTGTCTTTGTCATTATTTTTATGGCGATCGCCAGGCAGAGCAGCGGCGGAAAGCGCCGCGAGCAGAACAACAATTCCAATAGCAGAACCCTTCATGTGGTTTTCTCCTTAGGTGAAGTTACGATCAAGGCAGCATGGCCAGGAATAAGAATTTGGTAATTGGGTAAGTTGGTAAGTTGGTAATTTGAAAGGCAAGAGCAAACCTTTTAGCCGCGAGGCCATCGATCCATCCAATCTTTCAAGCCATCAATGCGCTGCGAATCTTCGCGAATAAGAGCAGAAAGAACAAAAGCAAAACCTGAACAGGCGCGAAACAGAAAAGAAAATCAAGGCCGGTCGCGCGGCCGGCCTTGAAATGACGTAAGACGCTTTAGCGGCGGTCGTCGTCGCCGGTGTTGAAGAAGAACGGCAACACCTGCGTTTGTTCGGCGCGGACTGCGTCGAGCTCGTCCGGGTCGAGACCCAGGGCTTTCAGAATGGTGGGCGCCACCTGCTGGTTGGCGACCGGAGTTTTGATCCGAGCGGGAGTCATGCCGGGCATGGAGAGCAGAAGAGCGACGTGGAGATCGTCTTCATTCAGGCCGCCGTGCTCGGCGATCTTGGAGCCGCCGGTGAAGATCACGCCGGTGTTGGTCTTTAAGATGATGTCCGGAGTGCGCTCATCGAGCAGCGGGCTGTTGAACTTCTGTTCCAGGGATTGCAGGGCAAAAATTTCCTGGATACCCAGATGCGCCTGGTTCGCCGGGGTGCTCAGGTTGGCGACTACGCCGGCTGTGAGTGAAGGATCGGTGAGCCAGATGAGAGAACCATCGTCGGAAATGTCGAATGCTTCCGCAGCGCCCACGGTGGTTGCGGGCTCTCCGCCGCCGATGCCCACGCGCTTCTGAACGTCAATTGGCGACTGGCCATGCTTGGCGCCGATGATGATGAGGGTTGACTCGAACAGGCCTTGCTGTTTGAGTTCGCTGACCATACGGCCCAGGGATTGATCGACAAAGTCGAGTTCGCTTTGCAGGCCGGCCGATGGCGTACCGAGCACGTCCAGGTAGCCGGCGACTTTCAGCTTCTGGCCCACGCTGACGGACTGGAAGTTTGTGCCGAAGATTTCCGGGACGCGAGCTCTTTTGGAGCGGTCATGAGTGAAGCCATCGATCTGATTGAGCACGGCCTGAACGTGGAGCGAGTCATAGCAGCGGATATTGGCGAGATCCGTGGTCCAGCCATCGTCAGGAGTAGGAGCGGGAGCGTTCACTGGTGAACAGCCGGGAAACTGGGGCAAGGCCACGGGAATGGAGTTAATCTCAGGGCCAAAGAAATCGTCCACGCCTGTGCCGCTGGGGCCGTTGGTCCATTCGTAGGATGGGTGCTTGTCCGTCCATGCGGTGCGGCCGCCGTGGGCCTTAACTACTTCAAAGATGGTATTGACGCGAAGATACTGGTGGGGAAAGACAGGCGCGCAGCCGTTATTGGGATCGCGAGGGAGGAAGTTGGGATTGATGCTGCCTCCTCCATTAATCTGGGTGAGGTCAGTGTCAACGGATTCATCCAATTCTACGATGGTACCGATGGCGCCAGGACACGCTCCGGCGGGAGCACCGAGGATGGGGTTGGTGAGTGCGGGCGGCGAAAGCTTGCGGTTAAAGGTGACGTCATACCAAAAGCCTGTGGTGATGGGAGAGCCGCCAGTCACCAGGGACGCCAGTCCGGGAAAGGAATCCGAGGGCTGCGAGGTGGAGGCGTTGGTATAGGTCTTGCCGTGCTTGCTGAGTGCTGCGAGAGTTGAATTGGGATGTGCGGCAACGTAGTTGGTAAGGTCGAGCGCGTGCATGCCGTCAACGCTGATTAAGAGAACGTGTTTTACCCTGCGGTCGTCGTCACGGTCACGGTCATCGCGGGGCGCAGCCTGAATCTTGAGAGGCAGCACGAGCAAGGCTGTCGCAAGAGTCAAAAACAGAGATTTAGATAGACGCATAGTCCTGGGTTCCTTTTTTAGGGGGATTGTTCCAGCGTAGAAAACTCTAGAGTTGCTAAATTACTGGCTGGTTAATGCTGGATTAAGGGAAGATGAAAAAGCAGCCCGCCGCGGCGGGCACTCAGTCCGGGGACATCCTGGCGATCCTTTAAGAGCGTCGTGGGCATGGAAACGATAAGTTCAAGAAACCTTACCACTGATGAACGGAGACCTGACTGATCGCCACTGATACGACGAAGGACAAAGTGAGATCATTTGGAAAGGGATTCTTTCTCACATTCTCAGCATTCAGGTGCGCGAACATCCTGGCGATCCTTAAGAGCTTCGTCGGCAGGGAAGCGAGAAGTTCAAAAAACCTTACCACTGATGACGGTGAATCAGACTGATTTCCACTGATTAAGACAGAGCAGCAATCAGCCAGGTCGCTGCGCTGAGAACGCAATTCATAGAAGCCACTGACTGCTGTTCGAGAGTGGGGTTGTGCAGGCAATCGGATCATCGGGCCACCCCCACCCCATCGCACGCAAAAACCCCGCGCGCGAGGGGACCCCGGTCATCGGTGCATCGGGTCATCGGAGGAAACACCCAACGTCTCGATGTGGTAACAGTCTTACTGATTCCAAATGACCTATCGAGCAGTCAATGGAGAGCAATCAGGTGTGCGTCCAGCGTCGCAGTCCTGTGAAGCTGGCGCCGGCATGGAAACGAAGACTTCGAGAAGCAGTATTTAGTGCTTAGAGCGCTTAGCAAATCAAAATCACAATCACCGGAAAACTTAGACCGTCGCCATTTCAGTGGCTGGGTCCATCAGGCGACTTCCGTTCAGCAGGGCGCACTTTGTCGATTTGCACGCGATGTGATTCTGGTTCGGAGGTTTGACCGCCGACCGACAACTTGGCATTCGCGCTCTGGAGGTCCCTTGCAAATCGGCTGGCAACGGCAAAGAGAGGATCGTTACTGTAGAGCCACTCCAAGTCAGTAAAACGATCAGGACAGACAGCCGGTGCGGCGGCCGCCAATTTTGCAAATAGCACCCCACTCCCACTCTCACTGGATAGCTGTGTTCCATTGTGGGTGACGACCCTGACCTTATATTTCGCCGTATTCTCCTCCACAGGGACCTTCTGCTGCGCAAGGTCGATGCGCAAGATGAGGTCGGCAGAACCGGACTCCGAGATGCTGAAGCCAGATGCCTTCAGTTCGACCGGCAATTCAACTCCAAGTTTATTCGATAGAGCCATGTCACTTGCTGAATCGATCTTGACTGTTCGCGCATTCGGATACTTCTGGCGGACGCGTCCGGCCACGTCGCCCGCCGACAGGTTGAAAAAGTCGCCATAGTCAACTGTGCTGAGGGATGCACAGAAACCGATTTTCTCAACATTGCCGTTGACTGTTATCTGCATCCGAATCACACCAAAGCCACCGTTTACTTGTTGGATTTGAGCATTGACCTCTCCGCTGATCACGGCGTCAGCCTCAGCCTGGGTGTTAGTAACTATGATTCCGGCATCCTCCAGTTCGAGCTTGAGAAAACTGGAAAGCCGCTGAACCAGCGTGGGGTTGCCACTAAGATTTATGAAGACTCGGGCAACCCGGGTTTTGTTGCCGCGTGAAGTAACCCACTCGGATGTCGTCACGGCCTCTGCGCGATACTGTTTGACTACATCGCTGCGCAGCTGTGTCACTGCAGCGAACATAAATACCAAGGCGGCGGTGACAAATAGCAGAAGCCGTCGCTGGAGATGGGTGCGCTCTGTCCGGGACTTGCGGAATGTTCGCGCAAGCAGGGCACCGATCACAAGACCACTCATCAACCCACCCACGTGGGCCGCATAGTCTGTTGTTTTAGAAAGGTGGCCCCAGAGCAGATCGAAGGGCGTCAACAACAGAACCCATACTAAAATGTTTACGAGATTGCGCCGAGGGAGATTGAGCCTGGCAAATGCAAGCAACGCGATCAACACTCCGGCCTGGCCGTAAATTGCGCCTGAAAAACCAACGCTGTTCCTTATGGGATTCCAGGCCAGGCTCAGCAGAGAAGATGCCGCCCCAGTGAGCAAATAAATGGCAAAGATTTGTGCCCTATCGAAAAGCCGGTCTAACTGAATCCCAAGTCGCCACAGGAACAACATATTGACGCCAAGGTGCACAATGTTTGAATGCAGGAATACTGAAGTAATGACCCGCCAAAACTGACCGCCGAGTGTAAGCGGACTAAAGTCGCTCCCCCATCTCTGCAATAGTGCAGAATCGAAAGCGGCGCCTATTCTGGTGTCAAGAAACTTCTCGGCACCAGTGATATATATACTGTGAACCTGCATTGCCAAAAAGACCAAAATGTTCGCAGCGATCAGGATTGCCGTAGCCGAAAAGCGCTCCGTGTCCGGAGTGGCGCTTTGGAAAGGCTCAGATGATTCCTGGGAGCCGGAAGAGACCGGTGGGACTTCAGGTTCGCTGAATTTAGCTGGCGTCGACACGTTCCCTCCTGCCGTACATGAAGCATCTATTTAGTAGTGACGGCAGCGAGCAAAACGTTTCATTAAAATATCCGGCCATTCGGAAACTGAGATCCGCTTGGCGGTATTCGCGTCAATGTTACTTCATCTTCCGCCAGGTGATTGCCCAGCTTTCAACCCCGGGTTCGTTTGTCGCTTTGCCGGAAAAAGTCAGCAGTTCGCCATCGAGTGTGTAAGGCCGCACTTGCCTGGTTCCCACGTAATTTGGCATCCACGCGACTTCGGGGTAGTGGCAGATCGCTTGGTTCGCTTCATCAATTTCGTAGCGCCCACAGTAGGCAAAGAAGCCCTCAATTGCAGTCAACTTTTCTGCATCTGACGGCTGGTTCATGTCCCGCCATGGCAGCCGGTCAGGATTCATGCCCGCTGCACACATATAGCCGTCCGATGAGTACATGAGGTATCCCTTACCATTCAATCCAAGGTTTTGGTATGGCCGTTTTGATCCATCCGTCAAGTGCTCCTCTGCCGACACGAGTTCCCAAGTTCCGATAATTTGCGCGCGGACGTTGCTGACACTGTTCTGGTCTTGCTGGGTAGCCATTTTGAAAATAAACCGCCGTGAATATACTAAAGAGTTTTCATGGTCGCTGTAGTCTTTCTCAATTGCGGTGTACTCCTGGCCCGCCTGAGCACTTAGCACTCAGCACTCGGCATTCAGCCCACGAAGCATCTTGGCGATCCTTAAAAGCTGCGCCGGCATGGAAAGGAAAACCGCAAAAGACCCTACCACTGATGACGGTGATCAGACTGATTTCCACTGGTACGACGAAGGAGAAAAGTGAGATCATTTGGAAAGGGATTTTTTCTCACATTGTCTGCACTTAGCAACGATTGTGAACCTCCAAACGCGAACCGCGCAGATTCATCCCATCAAATTCGTCGCCTGGCGAGTTGAGTTGCAGCAGGTGTTGGCTGAAGAAAGCGCGGATGGTGGAACTGGCAAGAGTCAAGGTTTCCGGACCATCCATTCTTGTGCCGATCAGCTCTGCAAATCGATCCTCTGCCTCGAAGAAGAATGCCTGATCGCTAATGTTCATGTGGCTCAATTTCGGCACGGTAAGACGAACCGCACTGCAGGAATGCTCAAACAACAAATGGCGCGCTGGCCAAAGCCTGCAACTACACGCTCACGTTGTGGCAGAAGCTCACAAGATTCTTAGAATATCCCGCACTGGAGTTGAGCAATCATCTGGCGGAAAACTCGAAGCGGCCCGTCGCATTGGGCTGCAAGAACTGGATTCACATCGGCAGCGCACAAGCCGGCCCCAAGATTGCGGCGATTCTTTCTGTGGCGGAAAATTGTCGTCGATTGAAGATTCCGGTGCGCGGATATCTGGCCGCGGTACTTCCTAGGTTCGCTGATTTCCCGATTCAGCGCCTGCCAGAATTGACCCCTTATGCCTGGGCCGCATGGCAGCGGAATGGTTAGGGCAACTCTATGGGATCACGATTACGGCAGATTGCGAGACGTCATGGCGATTATTTGTGGGATGTGGGCGGAATGTGTTCTGGCATGCTATGGGAAGGGATGATCGATCTGGGTGATCTCGCATATCTCTATGAGAAAATGAAAGTTCTCGAACAGTATGGCTACCCAAACTGACCACAAGAATCCACTCCTAGAAGAACTGCGGTGGCGAGGCTTCCTTGATTCGGTGACTTCCGATGATCTGGACGCGTACCTGAACGAAGCGCGCCGGACGATCTACGTCGGATTTGATCCTACCGCCGACAGTCTCCACCTCGGTAGCCTAATTCCGGTGATGGGCTTGGCGCACGCACAGCGCAGCGGGCATCGACCATTGGTGCTCGTGGGCGGGGGCACTGGACTGATCGGCGACCCCAGTGGCAAATCGTCCGAGCGAATGCTGATTACCAAGGATTTGGTCGAGCAAAACTCTGCAGCCATTCGCGCACAGTTGAGCCGATTCTTCGACCTGTCGTCGGATGAACGCGCCCTAATGCTGAACAATGCTGATTGGCTGGTGAAGTTGAACCTTTTGGACTTCTTGCGCAATATCGGCAAGCACTTCTCGGTCAATGAAATGATCAAGCGCGATTCCGTACGCGTGCGGTTGGAGGAGCGCGAGCAGGGCATCTCATATACCGAGTTCAGCTACATGCTGCTGCAGGCTTATGACTTCCTACACGTGTGCCAGCATCACGATTGCACAGTCCAGATGGGTGGCAGCGATCAATGGGGCAACATTCTTTCGGGCAAGGAACTGATTCGGCGGATTTTGGGGCAGCGCAGTGAGGGTATTACATTTCCACTTCTCACCACATCTTCCGGGAAGAAGTTCGGTAAGACAGAAGAAGGAGCAGTGTGGCTCGATCCAGCCCGCACCAGTCCCTACCAGATGTATCAATACTGGCTGCAGACAGCCGATACGGATGTGGTTCGCTTCCTAAAGCTCTTTACGTTCCTAGAGCGCGAGCGAATTGAAGAACTAGAGGGCGAAACGCAACGTCGGCCGGAGATCCGCGAGTCGCAGCGCGTGCTGGCTGCCGAATGCACGGCAATCGCGCACGGAATCGGGACGGTGCGGGCTGTGGAAGCGGCCAGCAGGATCTTGTTTTCGGCATCGAATGAGGTTCCAACGTCCGAGACCATCGCCATGCTGGCGCGAGAAGTGCCTGTCACGGAGATTCCGCGGGCCGACCTCGAAGCTAGGATCGGTCTGGTGGATTTAATGATTCGCACCAGGCTGGCGGAGAGCAAGGGTGCGGCGCGCAAGCTGATTGAAGCCGGCGGCATGTATCTCAACAATGAGCGGCAGACCGAAACCCAAAAAGCAATCACAACTGACGATCTGAGATGGCCGGCAGCAATTCTGCTGCGCACGGGGAAAAAGAACTACCATTTGGTGCGGATAAAGTAACCGTGTACTTCCTCTAACGCTTACTGTCAAACCATGGGCGAGCCGCTGTGCCGACAATCATCCGCTGCAAGAATGCTCCAATTGAACAAGTCTCTTACCCAGCGAATCGCTATTTGACTTGCCTCGCAGAGTCGAGTCCTGAGTAACTAACGATGAACCGCCATTTCGCTCACGCAGTACAGGCAAACAGGCATAATAGCCTTATGCGACTAATCGCAAAACATTTCATGGCCGCATTGGCCGCCACCATTGCACTCTGGTCATCGACTTTTCCTCAGTCTGCTGCCGTTCAAGCGAAACCTGACACTGCTAATGCCGCGCCGCAGGTAGTTTTGAAGAAGTTATTTCCTCCGGTGTACTCTCAGATGGCAATGATCGCCAGGATTTACGGCGACGTAAGTCTAAAGGTTTACGTCCACCCGGATGGAAGCGTCGGTTCAGTCGTGGCCGATAGCGGGCATCCAATGTTGGTGCGAGCCGCTGTGGAGAGCGCAAAGCAATCTCAATTCGAATGCCGGGGTTGCAACGGCTTAACCGAGAAGACATTGCTATATTCCTTCCAAGTATCCAACGTACCTGCTGACCCGTGTTGTTGCACTGCCGGGCACGAGAGTTCGACTCCGAGGACCGAGCAGGTGACAGAGGCGGAGGGGTACATCACGATTACAGGACCGCCGCCTTGCCTTTGTCCAGACGCCTGTGCACGCGCCTGGGCGCAAGCCCATTCAAAGTTTCGCTCCGCGAAATGCTTGTACCTTTGGAAATGCGGCAATCGTCACATCGCCATCATGTGACTGCACGGAAGTGCCGTAAAAATCGCCATAATACTCACAACCCCAGAATCCGTCACCTCGCGAACTGTTGGCAGAAGTAATTCTGGAGCCGCAAGGACTGGGCTGGACGCTGGCGACGGCGGGAGCGGGAATTTTGTACCTCTGAATGGAAGATCGACGTCAATTGTCACAATGGGCGATAAATCGACATCTCGCCAGCAAGCGGTCAAAAAAGGTGACATCCTGTTGTCAATATCTATGATCTGCTTCACATGAAGGCAACGATCACTGCTGTCCGGGGGAAAACGGTATGAGGTCTTCGTAAGCAGCTGATTGGGGAAGAGATAAGGGGATTTAGGAGCGGGAACGATTTGATTGAGGAATGACACCCTGATCCTGCACGGGTTCAACCGGCGCATTCTGGCCGAGGGGTCTTACGCGTTGCCACCTTGCCACATGGTGCGTGACAAAACGCGGGCCGGTCACCTAAGATTTGCGGGCTGGAGGCAGGGCGGGCCAGCCTTCAACCTAACTTTTCCAAAGGAGACATTCACCATGAAACGAATTCAACCATCCTGGGTGCTGGTCGGCTTGTTGGCGACCGCTATTGTGCTTCTCATTCACCGGCAGGCGACCGTTTATTCTTTCTCGCCGACGGTATTTCCCACGGGCATCGAAGTAGACGAGAGCGTGAACGCGCAGGGATCGGGGTTAAAACACGCGCGGGCGGGCAGTTGCAGCCCGAGCTTCATGGATGCTTGCGAAGTGACCATCACCTGGCCGGGAATAGCTTTTGCCAACACGAACTACACCGTCGTGTGCACGCCCGACAATTACATCGGGAGGGGTACCGAGACAGGAGTATTTTCGATCATCAGCAAAACAACCACCAGCGTAGCAGTCGAATTCAAGTCCTCCGCGCCGACGGACGGCTTCACCGGGATCGAATGCATGGCCATGCACGACTAGAACTGAGCTCATCCATAAATCCATAACTTTTTCGCGCGAACCCCGCAAGCTCGCAGGAGCTAAAGCTCATGATTTTGCAGGCTGCTTTCTGACCGCTCCGTGCCGCTAGATAAAGAGGGTTTCCTGCACTCGGTTGAGCAGCTTGCTGAAATCGCGAGGGCAGGACGATTCCTTGGCGTGCACTGTCGTGCCAGCATTGGGCGTTCCTCTGTGCTTGCGGTGTCTGTCTTAAGTACGGCTTGGGTGGTGCGGCTTGGGTAAAACCCCAACACGGCGTTCGACGCCGTCGAATCGGCACGCGGTTGTTCCATTCCAGACACGCCGGGGCAGCGCCAGTGGGTGATCCAGAACGTTCCAGATACGCGCTGATGCATTGCTAAGGCTAAAATCTACACAATGTCAGATGGAATAATTATCGGGACACTTGTTTTGATTCTCAGTGGCGTTACGCATGGTCAAAGGGCTGCGATAGTCTCGCCATCCAAGCATGTAAACGGGGGCAATTCCGAGCCATCGCCGCTTGATGTAGTGAGAGTCTTCTACAGCTATATCACTCGACACCAGCCTCTCGGAATACCAAAAGGCAACGACAAGAAGGCTCTTTGGCCCCTGATGAGCAAGCAATTAGTTCAGCAACTCAATACCCTTCAGTTGTGCGAGGACGATTACTACACACGCTACGGAGAGCTTCTCCGTAAAAACGATTGGAAACCCAGCATCGGCTGGCTGGAGTACGGCCTGTTCTCAGGAGGAAACGAAGCGGCTACCCCTTCGAAGTTCTCAATTCTCAGCGCCGCCAAACGAAAGAGCAAAGTTGATGTTCATCTCAGGTTTACATACAAGCAAACCTACTGTTGCGGCGCCCCTCCGGCGTACGAACATTACGAAGGCATCGTGGAGGTTATTTCAGAAGATAATCGATTTGTCATCGACGACTACGTAGCACTTGGCGACTACAAGCCTGGACGTCGCTTGTCAGAGGGATTTTCGGAATGCCAGGGTGGCAAGTGGGTAGGGCGTCCTGAAAGACAGTCCCGGCGTGATTAGAGCGTCCTCAGAGTCATGGGAGGTCTAGACAAACGGAACGGTCCAGAGAAATCCCCACTAATTTGTCCTCAGGATCGGCAGCCAGTTCTCTTCTCTCTGGGGATTCACGCGCAGCAAACTCGAATTGCACGTAAACCACCTGTTCCTGGCAGACCCAGCCTTCCTTTTCATGAGCGATCACGACCAGGTCTTCTAATGCGCCACGCTTCGGGTCAACGCAGCACCCTTGGGAAAACGAGACGTACCTAGACATGATGAAGTACGTTTCCACCTCGCTTCGCTTCATACCCGGTTTAAGCACGGCAGAATAGGTTTTCAGGGTTTTACGGTATTGTGCGTTCCGTTGCAAGATTCCAATGATGTGCGCCAATACAAAAATCAAAGCGATACTCGATGCGATTAGTGCGACCCAATATTGCGCTTTGACCCTTATCACGTTGAACGCCTGGCAAGATTATGCCTGGTTTGATTATTGTTGAAAACAGGCTTATACGCTCAGAAATCAGTTTGAGTGAAATGCATTTTTTACATCAGGCGTCAATGTCACTTCATCTTCCGCCAGGTAATTGCCCAGCTTTCAACCCCGGGCTCGTTTGTCGCTTTGCCGGAAAAAGTCAGCAGTTCGCCATCGAGTGTGTAAGGCCGCACTTGCCTGGTTCCCACGTAATTTGGCATCCACGCGACTTCGGGATAGTGGCAGATCGCGTGGTTCGCTTCATCAATTTCGTAGCGCCCACAGTAGGCAAAGAAGCCCTCAATGGCACTCAACTTTTCCGCATCTGTCGGCTGGTTCATGTCCTTCCATGGCAGCCGGTCAGGATTCATACCCGCTGCGCACATGTGGCCATCCGATGAGTACATGAGGTACGCCTTACCACTGGCCCCGATGTTTGGGTATGGTCGTTTCGATCCATCCGTCAAGTGCTCCTCTGCGGACACGAGTTCCCAAGTTCCGATAATCTGCGCGCGAATGTTGCTGACGCTTTCCTGGTCTGGGTGGGTAGCCATTTTGGAAACAAACTGCCGTGAATATGCTAAAACGTTTTCATGGTTGCTGTAGTCTTTCTCAATTGCGGTGTATTCCTGCCGACCTGAGCACTCAGCATTCAGCACTCAGCCCGCGAGCAGCCTTGGCAGTCCTTCAAAGCGTCGTGGGCATGGAAACAAAGAGTTCACAAAACCTTACCACTGATGACGGTGATCAGACTGATTTTCACTGATAAGGCCAAGGAGAAAAGTGAGATCGCATGGAAAGGGGATTTTTTCTCACGTTCTCAGCATTCAGCCCACGAAGCATTTTGGCCTAAAGGAATTACAGCCTCCTCGACATGGTCAATGATCGGACGAACCGTTTCTTAATCGTTCACCTTAAGTGAGCGGTATTGGGGAACCCGGAGATCGGGTGATCGCGCGTGATCGGAGAAAACACCCAATGTCTCGATGTGGGTAAGGGCCTTGCTGATTGCAAGTGACTTATTGAGCAGCCAGCCCCCCAGAAACTTCAGTGCAAGGGTTTAACGGTGTTGTGAGAACGCCTCGATGCAGCATGGCCAGGGACAGGTTCTGGGGATCCTTCACTTTGCCGGGCTCCTAACGTCGCGCGGACTAACGTTCAGGATGACAAGGGGAAAGGTTATCGCAGAGGAGTAGAGTTTCTGGTTCAGGCAAGAGCTGCTCTGGCGACGCTTAGGGCTGATACAAATCATCTGTCGCCGTGGTGTACAGCATCTCTCCAGAAACTCCAGTGCAAGGGTTTAACCGTGTTGTGAGAACGCCTTGATGCAGCATCGCCAGGGACAGCCCCGCCACCGGTTTTGAACCGGATTGAACGAGCTGTGTCTGGCGGGAGATTGCCAAAATCGCCCCTTCGGCTCCGCATGCTCGCCTCGAGGGCAGGCAACATTGCCAAAATTGCCAAAATTGAAAGGCAGTAGCGACGGAACCGCAAGGTCCTTCCGATTTACCCCCGCTCACGCGTGGGTAAACCCTCAGGATGACGAACGAGTTTCTGGCTTTTCGCAGATAGTGACTCGCACTTTTAATTACACCCTCTTTCACCCAATTCCCAACTCATTGTGGTCCAAGGCGCCGGCCACGAGATCCAGACCGACAAACCGAGCATTGTGGTGGACGCAATCGAACGACTTGTCCAGCAGGCACGCGGTATCGCCAAAGGAGATTGATTGGGAATAGAAGTCCCGCGCATTAGTTCACAGGACTCAAATGCGCTGTCATGCATCTGATTCGACGAGCGCGGTTTCGTGGAGCAGGGCGGCGATGATCGAGTGAAGTTTTTTGGAATCAATCGGCTTGGAGATGTAGGCATCCATACCGTGGGCCAGACAGCGTTCTTTGTCACCGCTCATTGCGTGGGCGGTCATGGCAACGATGGTCAAGTGGCCGCCGGTCACGGCTTCTTTCGCCCGGATGGCTGATGTAGCAGCGAATCCGTCCATCTCGGGCATTTCAACGTCCATCAGGACCGCATCAAATCGATGCTTATCCAGCATCGCCAAGGCTTCGAGACCGTTGTCCGCTACACTCACGCGATGGCCTTGCTTTTGGATGAGCCGGACCGCCAACGCCTGGTTCACACGATTGTCTTCGACCAGGAGGATGTGCAATGTCTTGCCAGCACCGCTTATGGAACCAGCTTTTGTGGTTGACGGCGCGGTTTTTTCGCTTCTTGTACCCAGACTCGTAAGAATCGCATCCAACAACTCCGCTCGGAGAATGGGCTTGGTCAGGAAAGCGCTGATGCCCAGTTCGCGACTCCGGACCCCATCACCCGAGCTGCCGGCAGAAGTCAGGATGATGAGCCTGGCTTTTCTCAATTCCGGAGTCTGCCTCATGCGTTCCGCCACCATGAAGCCGTCCATGTCCGGCATATGCATGTCGAGCAAAATCAACTGGAATGGCTGAGCTGCCTTTATGGCATTCACCGCAGCCTCCATAGCAGCGGCGCCGGTGTTGACTGCCGTGGGCTTCATGCCCCACCGGCTTAGCATTTCCACGATCAGATGACGGTTCGTGGCGTTGTCGTCCACAATCAAGACAGGCATATCGCGCAGTGCTTCCGTATTCAACGGAATCGGCCTGGGGGAGGATTCTTTCTGAAAGCCCAGGCAAGCAGTAAAGTGAAAGACGCTGCCTGGCTGGTCCAGTCTGCTTTCCACCCAGATCTTCCCTTGCATCATCTCTACCAACCGCACGCAGATGGCCAGACCCAGACCGGTGCCGCCGTACTTTCGCGTGGTGGAGCTGTCTACCTGGGTAAATGATTCGAAGATCGATTTTTGTTTTTCAAGCGGAATACCAACGCCTGAATCAGTGACAGAGAAATGCAGGCCCAGGGCGTCTTCTTCCAGCTTTTCGATATCGTGTTTTTCAACCCGAACCACGATTTCACCCTGATCGGTGAACTTGATGGCATTACCCACAAGATTGAGCAGGACTTGACGCAGGCGAACGGGATCACCCACGACCGTGTCCGGAACTTGTGGGCTGACCTCGTAGATCAGCTCCAGGTCTTTCTGAGAGGCCCGGAAGGCGAGAGGCTTCATTGCCTCGCCCAGATTCTGGCGCAGGTCGAACTCCACTTTCTCAAACTCCAGCTTGCCCGCTTCAATCTTGGAAAAGTCCAGTACATCGTTAATGACGGTCAACAGCGAATCGGCAGAGGATTTCACCATACTTAGATCGCTCCGTTGTTCCGGCGTGAGCGGTGTTTCCATGACCAACTCGGTCATGCCGATGATGCCGTTCATGGGTGTGCGGATCTCATGGCTCATGGTGGCCAGGAAGAAGCTCTTGGAGTGATTCGCTGCCTCGGCCGCTTCTTTCGCATTTTCGGCCATCTCTTTGGCTTGTTTCAGTTCTCTCTCAGATTGTTTGCGGACACTAATGTCCACGTACATGCCATACATTCCTTCCAGTTGTTCTCCATTCAGAATGGGAGCGCCATAAACTTCGACCGGCACCAACACTTCGTCCTTCCGCTTTCTCGTGGTTTCCCGGCGGGTGGTTTGTCCAGCGGCGATTTGCCTGGATATCGCTGTAGCCTCCTGGGTGAAACCCTCGGGAACGATCACATCATTGATGTATCTGCCTGCCAGCTCTTGGGAAGTGAACTGAAAGGTTCCTTCGAAAGCGCGGTTGACCGCAACGAACCGGTCTTGGCTGTCAAGCCGCACAATGCCGACGGGAGCATTCTCAAAAAGCTGCCGCAACTCCCTGGTCCGCTCGTTGACCCGGCGCGACAAAGCTCTTTCGCGCGCCTTCAACTGACCTACCCGAAATCTATATCCGCCTGCTATGACAAGCGCTCCCGCCAACATGCAAAGGCCCTGAAACCATGCTGCCTGATAGAAATGCGGCTTCAGATAGAAATCGAAACTTGCTCCCCCGGCGTTCCAAACGCCATCATCATTCGCCGCTATGACCCGGAACCGGTATTGTCCGGGGCGAATATTCGTGTAGTAGGCGACGCGCCGGTTGCCCGCTGCAATCCAGTCAGGGTCATACCCTTCCAGCTTATATTTGAACTTTACCTTGCCCGGTGCGCGGTAGCTCAGGCCGGCAAACTGGAACTCAAGCTCGCCTCTTCCCACAGACGCGCGGGCCTGCGCCAACTGGACTGCATTGTTGATCAGAGCTCGTTCAATCCTGACCGGAGGTGACAGCGAGTTGAAGGTGAGCGCAGTGGGGTTGACCACGACAACCCCGCCCACGCAGCCAAACAGAAGCTTCCCATCACTGGTCTTTGAGGCAGTCGGTTGCGTACCTCCGGCACAATCCGCACTCAACATACCATCGGCAATTCCGTAAGCGGTCCCCTGAATGGAGTGGACTATGCCATCGGCATAGTCATTCAAGCTGGCTCTGCTCACACGGAAAATGCCCAGGTTTGACGCCATCCACAAGTAGCCCTGGCCGTCTTCTAGGATGTTCCAGACGTTGTCATCCAACATGCCATCGCGGGTTGTAAAAGTGGTGACTTTGCCGTTTTTGAATCGCTTCAAACCGGCCGCCATAGTTCCCAACCAGAAAACGTGTTCACTATCTTCATGGATTGCGAAAACCTGTGGCGGCGTTCCCGTAGTAAAGCCGTTCTCCGCATCTTCCGGGACCGCAAAGCTGGAGAATTTTCCATCGCGCAATCGGGTCAATTTCCCGTCTTGTCCGAACCATATGCTTCCCTCGTGGCCCTCCTGGATGAACCAGATGTTATCCCCGGCCAAGCCCGTTTTTGCAGTGAAGTTTGTGAATCTGCCTTTCCAGAACCTGCTAACGCCGAAGCCTTGCGAGCCAAACCAGAGGTAGCCCTTACTATCCTGATATATCGCCCGAATCATGCCGTCTACCAAACCATTCTCATCGCTGAATTCGATTGGGCGATAAGCGTTTTCTTTGACAAACTCGGTTACCCCGCCTATAGGTCTCGAAATCCATACGTTGCCTTCTCTATCTCCAAAGACGCAAGAGGTGTTGGTGTGAGATCGAGGAGATTGAATCGGATTCGCTACTATGCCATCGCGTCGAAACTGCTCGATGCCGGTATCAGTACCCAGCCAGATAGTCCCATTCTGGCCGGCCGCAACGGACCATACCATCGAAGCCTTCAGTCCTGAAGCCGCACCGTAGGTGGTGACCGCTCCATCTTTGAAGCGGTTGATACCGCCTGATTCAGTTCCAACCCAGAGGCTGTTCTCACGGTCTTCATAAATGCTGAGCACCCGCTCGCCACTCAGCCCCTCCTTTGAGGAAAAGCATTCGAAGCGCGCCTGTTGAAGCCTGCAGAGTCCTCTGCCAGTGCCCACCCAGAGGTTATTTGCGCGGTCCTCGTACATAACGTCGATGACCGGATCTATGAGACCTTCCGCGGTACCGTATCTGGTTACTCTGCCACCACTGAATTGAATAACGCCCTGGGTTGAAGAGCCAAGCCAAAGATCGCCCTTTTTGTCGATATACAACGCGGCGAGGTCAGTCAATTTCTGCAGCGCCTGGGGGATTTCTGAACTCGCCGCACGGCCACGCCGCACCAACTTGAGCTTCTGGTCCTGGAGCAGCCAGACACTGCCTTTTCCGTCCTGCTGCAGCCTCCGGATATTGCCGTGAGACAGTTCGTCCGAACCAAACTGCGTTATGAATTTCCCGTCCTTAAACTCGTTCAGCCCCTGGCTAGTGCCAATCCACAGATTGCCGTCAGGATCCTGCGCCAATGCGGTCACGTGGTTGCTGGAAAGACCATCACTGGTCATGTAGTTGCGAAATTGTCCATGGTTGTGGCGGACCAGACCGCCGCCTTCCATTCCGATCCAGAGCGACCCGTCGCGGTCTTCAACGAGCGCCTGAACCCAGTTGTAGCGGATGG
This sequence comes from Candidatus Angelobacter sp., assembly GCA_035294925.1. Lineage (GTDB taxonomy): Bacteria > Acidobacteriota > Terriglobia > Terriglobales > Acidobacteriaceae > Angelobacter. Next base: position 61,503 of record DATGJZ010000099.1, read on the forward strand.
CTGCTGTATTGGATCGGTTGAAGACTGTGAAGCCTTGTCCGTTGAACCGGGCTACCCCCTCCTGGGTGCCGAACCAGAGATAGCCGTCGCTGGTTTGTATAATCGCCTGGCCGCTATTCTGGGGCAGGCCATCCTGGCTGCGCCACGCGTCGTGAACGTATTGCGGAATTTTTTTGGCGGGATCGAGCGCACAAGACCGGGAGACCATCCCTAAGGCAACGAGGCACCAGACGAAGAGCGCGCGACTTTTGTACTGATTCTTTAACAAACTGTCTCCTGCGGGGCGTTTTTCCGGTGACACCCTCAAGTTCGCTGGGCGGACGGGACTTTACTGACAATCTGGGGCCATTACCTCTTATTTACTATCGGTCGCAAACCGCTCGATCTAAGGACATGCCTTCTCATGTTTCAAACAAAGATACCCATTCCGCGTGCGGAGAATCGCTCCTACAAATTGACGGCAGAAGGCCATGATCCGTTGTGAAGACCACGCGGATATTGCTCCGCAAATGTAATCATCCAGTACAAGGGTTTAGCAGTCTTGTGAGAACGCCTTGGTGCAGCATGGCGAGGGACAGGTTCTGGGGATCCTTCAACTTTGCCGGGCTCCTAACGTCGCCCGGACTACGTCTCAGGATGACAAGGGGGAGGGTTATCGCCGGGGAGTGGAGCTTCTGGTTCACTCAGGGGCGACTATTCCGGCGTTCGCTGTCTCTGCCGCTGGTTCGCTCGCTTGTTTAATGACTGTACGTGATGTTGTCCAGGGCCATATCCCAGCCGCAGGAGCTACCCACGGTTACAGTGTGCGATGGCCTGGACCACTTGGTCTGCACAGTTTGCAACGAGTTGTTGGCAACCGTGTACGATGCAGTTTGCGCCTGGTCGTCTGCGAGGGTCACCGTGCAATTATCCTGGCTCGTGATCTCCACGCTTATCAATTTGGACGCAGTCACAAATGAGAAGCTCACTGAGTTCACGTTGAACAGGAACGAAATGCTGTTGTTCGGGTCGTCAGCAAATGCCGGCTCCCAAGACCACTTGTTTGTTCCCCAGTTAATGCCTCCGAAGATGCCGTTGAAAGCTACGTAGGGATTGCCGGGGGCCTTCGGGTTGTCAAAGTTCACCACCACTATTGAGGGTGTTGGTGTAGGAGTTGGTGTTGGAGTTGGGGTTGGTGTAGGAGTTGGGGTTGGTGTAGGAGTTGGGGTTGGTGTTGGAGTTGGGGTTGGTGTAGGAGTTGGAGTTGGGGTTGGTGTAGGAGTTGGGGTTGGGGTTGGTGTAGGAGTTGGGGTTGGAGTTGGTGTAGGAGTTGGGGTTGGAGTTGGTGTAGGGGTTGGCGTTGGAGTTGGAGTTGGCGTTGGAGTTGGAGTTGGAGTTGGGGTTGGTGTAGGAGTTGGCGTTGGAGTCGGAGTCGGCGCGCCACCGGAAATGTTAGCCTGGAAATACCAGGAGTCGGGCGGGGAATTCTCATCATGGTACGCCACGTCTATTGATGATGATGGCCCGGGCCAGATGACATCGAAACGCAAGGAGGCGCTGCCATCATGCGGAGGGTTGACCTGCGGCAACAGAAAGGTGGGTGCACTCCAGGTAGCCGTACTCAGCGTATAGGTGACGCATTGTGGCTCCACGGGAGTCGCGTCTTCCTGACTATGGCCGCATGCGTACAAGTTGCCGGCGGTATCAACGGATAGCCCCCAGGAGTGTCCACCGACCGTACCACCCGGCCCGATCTCTGTGAACAGCCCTACCCCATCTCTGCGCTTGACCATTACCTTCTCAAAAGAAACCGCCTGATTGTGGTAGAGGATCAGCGCCTTCGCCGGCGTATCTGTGGTCAGCGCGATCGAGGGGGACTGGTCAACCTTGTCACCGAATGTGCCGACGTTACTGTCCACGATCTCTGTGGGCAGCCAGGCGCCATTCACGCCGCGCTCGGCATACTTGATTTGCCGGGAGCCGTCGAAGTCATACCACGCAGCGTGCAAGACGCCATCCGTGGAGAAAGTCAGGGAGACGTGCATGTCATCGAAGTTACTGCTGAGGTTGAACCTTGCAGACCAACTCCCGCCCGAGCGATTGGTATACCAGATGCCTTCGTTTGCTCCACCGTAGGTAATGTGCGGGACGCCGGCTGCGTCGAGCGCCAAGGCGATCTTTGAAAGGTAGCGCAGACTCTGCGGCTGCAAGACGGAGCCGACGGTCTCTGAAGGGCCGAACGTATCTGTTTTCGTGTCGAATGTGGTGTACTCGACCGCGTTCGGCGTGGTCAACTGATACACAATCGAGATTACACCGGTGCTGGAGTTGAGCCGGCAGTCAACGCCAATAATGCGCTCAGAATCCCTGGGCTCTCCAGCCGCGTCCATCTCCGTGAACGACGTTGGATTCGGGCCGTTACCTTTGAGTACTTTGACTGCGCTCGCTCCGCTGTTCAGCGGACTACTATTCAAAACATAGTAGACGGTCCCGGCAGCCGTTCTCACGATCGTGCGGTTCGATGAATCCGAGTACCCGACAAGATTCAAGTTGACAATTGGTTGCCAGTTCGTTTGGCTTTGCTGAGACCTCAACACGGTCACAGTGGAAATTACGAGCACGGCGAAGATTAACAACCAAAAAGGTTTTCTCATTCTATTCCTTGCCTTTCGTCTGTTGTCTGTTGCCACACGAGTCCGCGAGTGTCGAGCGCGATATTGCAGAGTGCGGCTTTTAGCCGCAACCGCGCTTGTAACCTCAAGCACGTTTGCAACCTCAGGCACGCTTGCCAAAAGGTTACAAACGCAACAAGTTGATTCGGCCAGTGCTAAGAAATAGAACTTTCAGATAGGCTGATTTAGTTCAGGAATCTGAATCGAGGGTACGGGTAACTACCTTAATCATGATTGTCGTCTTTATGCAGAGCAACTGTCAAGGACTGCGCGGTGGATACATGCGCCTAGCGTTTCTGCGCGGCTTTCTTGATCAGGTCCTGCGGAATGACGACGCTCACCACGACGTGGTTGGCATTTTGTTTTACTTCAATGCTGTTCATAACGGCGGTGACGTCCGCGTCATTCTGACGCGGGCCTCCAGCCAGTTTGCCCATCGCCAGGAGTCCGTTTACGGCCTGAAAGATGTTGGTGGCATCGGCCTGGTTCTCGACGATGAATTCACCGCGCAAGTGTACTGAACCCGTGTAGCGGATGGAGAAAATGGTGGTGCTGTTTTTCAGGAAGTTAAGACTCGGGCGGCCAGGCGCGGAGACAGGGACGGCGAAATCCGGGACGCGAACAATGGCCCACGCCGCGCTTCCGAAAGGGACATCGCTGTAGTAGTTCTGGAAAAGGTAGGGAGCAGAACCAGAGCCGGCGGATTTGTCAATGATGGCGCGCATCGAATCCGCGGTGGAGCTTATCGTGACCGCTGCCATTTTCGAGTCGAGTACGCTGAAACGGGCGGTCTGGCCTCTTCCGGGCACGGAAACGGAAAAGATGGTCTTGCCGCCGTAGGTTTCCGTTTGCACGCCCTCTTGCTTTTGCACGTAGCCGGAAAGGCGCTGCTGGTCGAAGGCGCCGGTGACAATGATCGCCACGTCTCCGCTCAAGCTATCAGCGTTTGCCGAGATGGCAATGTTATCGAGGTCACGGTCTACGTGAAGCCCGGTCTCATTCACAAACCGTTGATATTCAGGGTCTGCGGTGAACGAACTGGTGTCCGGGTTCATGAAATGCATCGGCGCGAAATTGACGTATGCCATGACGTTGCCGTCAGGAAGAAGGTAGATGGAGCGGCCGGGCCGCATGACAACGGTATAAGTAACGGCAGTCGCAACGGCAATCAGAGACAACACTATGCCTCCGATCAGGGGGACCTTTTTTGCGCGGCTCATTGAGGCTGATCGCGCGGAGATGCTCGAAGTCGGGCGCGAATGGCCACCCACAAAGGTGGGGGATAGCGGCTTCGAACATGTTGGACATGTGTCGCCTGTGCTGTTAACCATAACGCCGCAAGTGGAACAGAACAACATTAGAATACCCTGGCTTTCATGATGACTTATATGGAACAAAATACAGCAGTGGCGCGCCCAAACCACTTTCTATTGCATCGTTTAGCTCTTAACTCTTAGTTAGGCTCAAGATATCTTACCAAGCGTTCGCCGTTCTATTTTGGATAACGTCAACTATTCAATTACTGTAGTAATTAAAATTGTTGTTGCAATCCGGTTATTTAGTTAATAGAAATTGCTTACCGCCGCCAGTGGCCGTTTCGGAGAGCTGCGATCCATTGATCCAGGATAATGAAATCGCCCTGATTACTCCAATTTGTGCGATATGCTCTGATGAATGACTAGAGAGCTTAGCGTGGGAGCGTGCGAACACTGCCACAGCCGGTTCGGCTATTGGCTCCTTCATTGCGGATTCGGCGACTGTGTCTACGGATACTGTGATTCCTGCGGCAAGATCGCGATCCTCTCGATGTGGGATAAGCGAATGCCTAAACTGCCCGATTGCCCGGGGCAGCAAGAAATGTGCTCGGCATTGGAATCCTACGTCCAGCCTTGCGAGTGTGGTGGCCGTTTCAAGAGAGGAGCAGCGCCCCGTTGTCCTCACTGCCGCCAGCCTTTGTCTGCGGAATCTGCGACCTCCTACATCGAGAGCAATGCTCCCGGCACCAAGAAGGGCTGGCATTGGCAGAGAAGTTGGAGTGGGCTCTACTGCATCGTCATCGACAACGAGCGGGTTGACAACAACTTCCGGCAAAAGGCTCGTCGTCGGTTGGCGCCTGATTCGCCGGTTTTTTGTGAGTTCGCCGGCAGCCGGAATTAGCATGCGCGCGCCTTCAGCGCTTGTCTCGTGGAGCCGTCATCGATTTTCTTTACTCAATCGCTTTTCAGGCAGACCCTCGGGCCTTTTCTCGCGTCATGGCACATGCGACAAGGAAAACTGATGCCCCAACCACAGCGGAGATGATGCCGGGAATGACAACGTGCGCAGCTCCAAATCTTGCGATGGGAACGGGTTTGAGCAAGACAATACCAAACGCGGCCCAGGAAATGAGCGTTAGAAGCGGGTTGTAATGGCAAAGGATCGTGATGTCGCGGCCGAGATACACGCCGGCGAGCACCCAGAAAATCAACAACGGACGCAATACTGAATGCGGCCAGCAAAGCAAAACACCGACAACCGAGAAAGATAAAATCAATGGCCCATGAACGGCCACGCCTGGCATGCGATAGGCAGAGAATCCTTTCGTGGAAGGGAAAGGTGAACGGAAGTACGAGAGCACGAACACGTCGCCTCCGCTAAACGAGATCAAGCTAAATGCCTATATTATGAACCTGCCTGGGAGGCAACGCTTGAAGATCACGTCCGTTCCGAACATATTCGAGGGGGCCCCAGTTGCGCCACGCGAGCGACGCGGCAAAAGGAGTAACGATAAAGCAAATGGCAAATAGCGGTTGGCAATTGGCTAAAGCAAAGTGAACAGCGAAGAAGAACCCGCAGCCGGGGGCGGCTGCGCTCCACTCGTTTTTATATGGAATTTATATGGAAGCGGAGAAGCAATAGCAGCCAACAAATTAGCAAACCCGGAGAAGCAGATGAGTTGTCCCTCTCGATACAATCCAAGGCTCTATATAAGAACAGGAGCGTTCTCCATGAAGATAAAACAGATTTTGTCATCCGCCGGTATCTATGGAGGTAGGAATCTCCGGGCGCTCATCATCGTGGCGGCGCTGGCTCAGTTGTCGTTCGGGCAGTTGGTTCCGCTTTCCCGGAGCGCCACCAGTCTGGACTTTTCCATCTCGATCTCACCCTCAGAGGTAGTCATCCCCCCCGGCGGCACTGCCACATATACGATCACCGTCACCGGACCAAGCATCTCCAGTGGTGTGGCCTTTTCAGTCACGGGAATACCTCCGCATTCCACAGACACGATCTCCATGGAGAGCGGTTCGGTCTATTCGCTCACTATTGTCACAAGCCGCCTTACCCCGCAGGGGGAGTATGTGTTCACCGTCACCGCCACCAGCGGAGGCATGTCGGCGTCCGCAAGCGCCAAGCTTATCGTCCTTTTATCCGCAAGCTAGCACCTGCCACAGCTGGCAAAGTCGAGCACGAACAGTGGTTGATCGCGAATGGTGTGTGCGGTCTCCCAATGCACCTCTGTCTGTTATCCTTCTGACTCGCACTGTTCCCGTCCCTGTGGCTCCCGGGTGATTTGATTTAGAGATTTTGACGGTAGCGCGAAGAAGGCCCCCATGTCCCACCAGCAACGAAAAACATCGTGGTTGCGCAGGCTCATTTGGTTGGCGGGCCTGACGCTGGCAGGGCTCGTATTGCTGGTCTTGTTCTTGTGGCTCAATCCGTTCGGCTGGCGGGACCGCATCCTCGCCAGGATGGGGGTGATTTTCAATCCTCCTGTCGTGGTGACCCCACCTCCAGGGTTTGTACCACAGGTCCCACCCGGCTTTAAGGTGAGCGTGTTTGCCGACGGCTTTGAGCAGCCACGATGGCTGGCCACCGCTCCCGACGGCGATATCTTCGTGGCGGACTCGCAGTCAGGGAAAATCATCGTGCTGCAGGACCCCAATCATCGGGGCCGGACGGAAGCGCGCTTTGCTTTCGCCGAAGATCTGCACCAGCCGTTCGGAATCACCTTCCACGACTCCTACGTGTATGTGGGCGATACCGACGAGGTACTGCGGTTTCGCTACGACCCGAAAACGTCGCGGCCGTTGGGAGGCCGCGAGCACATTCTGGACTTGCCGGGCGGAGGGTACAACCAGCATTGGACTCGCACGCTGGCGTTCAGTCCGGACAGCGCGAAACTGTTCGTCTCAGTGGGATCGAAGTCGAATGTGTCGATTGAATCCGACGCCCGGCGCGCGGCTATCCTTGAGACTGATCCTGACGGCAAGAACTCCCGCATCTATGCCACGGGCTTAAGGAATGCCGTGGGGATTGCCTTCAATCCCGCGTCCGGCCAGTTGTGGGCCTCTGTGAATGAACGCGACTTGCTGGGCGACGATCAACCGGCGGATTACCTGACCCATGTGGTAGAAGGTGGATTTTACGGCTGGCCGTACAGTTACCTGGGCGGGCACGTGGACACTCGCGTATCACCCAGGCCGGACCTCGTGGCGAAAGCCATTGTTCCCGATATGCTATTGGGGGCGCACGTGGCGCCGCTCGAATTCATTTTCTACGAAGCGCGGCAGTTTCCTTCTTCTTACCTCCACGGAGCCTTTATCACCGAACATGGCTCCTGGAATCGGCGAACGCGTTCGGGGTATCAGGTAGTCTTTGTTCCATTTAAAGACGGTAAGCCGGCCGGGGATCCGACGCCATTCTTTACCGGTTTTGTTCCCAACCCGAACGCCAAGGAAGTCTACGGAAGACTGGTGGGAGTCACCGTAGCGGCAGACGGTTCACTGCTGATATCCGATGATGGCGGCCGTCTGATCTGGCGGGTCCAATACAATGGCGGCTAACGTCCGGCCTGAGTTGCGGGAGTGCCGACAATGCGGGGTGGAGCCCAGAACAAAGATAAATGATCTGCTTGTAGAAACTTACCGCGTGCCTAACAGCCTGTGGTAGAAGTCCGAAATCGGCAAATTCATTTTGTAAGTCACTGAATTTGCAGGATGAAAAACGGTCATTTTCTGAAAAATAGACTTCTGCCACAGGTTGCTAAGTGTCGCCGCTTTGTCCTGGTGGTACAGTTGGCCTCATGACCGACACCACCAATCCCAAAGGCTTTGAGGAGATTGTCGAGTGGGCATACAGCACCCTGCCCCAGAAGGTGAGGGCTCTGCCAGATTTCCCCGGCATTCAAGTGGTTGACGAACCTCCCGCTGAGGTATTGGAGGACATGTCGAACCGAGAGAAATGGCGAAATGGAACTGAGTTATTGGGATTGTACAGCGGCACGCTGAGGACGCAACGGTCCTACGCCCAGGTAAAGCATGCCCCCGATTTGATCTTTGTTTTTCGCGGCCCCATTCTGCGGTGTTCCAAAGGAGATTTGCGGACCGAGGTGAAACGGGTAGTCTGGCATGAGGTTGCACACTGGCTCGGCTACGAAACCGAAGAGCAAGTGAAGGCCCTGGGTCTATGATTCACTCTTCCCGCATAAGTTTGGATGGATCGACGGCGAGCGCTCGGCGGGCTGGGATGGCCGAGGCTGCAAGGCCCAGCAGCGCCATGGTCAGCACCGCGCCGACGACGACCACGGGATCCCGCGGATTCGCCTGATATACGATCTGCTCCAGCAGGCGGTTGGCGAAGACGCCCGACAGCAGACCCAGCACCGATCCCACGCCGAGCAGCACGATGGGCCGCCCGACCGCCGCGCTCATCACTTGAGGCTTGCGCGCGCCCAATGCCACGCGGATGCCAAGCTCCTTCATCCGCCGGCTTACGTTGTAGGCCGCCATGCCGAAGATGCCGGTCACGGCCAACATGGCAGCCAGCAGGCCCATGACGCCCAGCGCCACTGTGGCCGCCCGTGCCGGGAACAGCACATTCCCCAGCGCATCGGGCCAGCTCTGCACCTTGATTGGCACATTCGGCTCGATGCCGCTGAGCGTGCGTTGCAACGCTTCCGTCATCTCGTTCGGCGCCTGCCGCGACCGCACTATGAAAAACGCTTCGCTCTGATCGCTTTGCGATAACGGCAGATACACGGCAGGGTGCGGCGACTCTTCCAGGTCGTGATATTTACCGTCCTCCGCGACGCCGACGACCTCCGTCAGGTTGCCGCTCAGAAGAAAGCGCTGTCCGATCGCCGGCATTTGGCCCCACATCTTGCGCGCGAAGGTTGCATTCACGATGGCCACATACGGCGTCCTGGTGGTGTCCTGCCATGAGACATCCCGTCCGCCCAGCAGCCGGGTACCGGCGGCCTCGAGGTATCCCGGCGACATCTCAAACACGTACGTCGCCAGCACAGAATTATTCAGCTTGAACTCGATCGTCCCCGGACGGAAAACCGGAAAGCCATGCATCCCGCCGGTCATTGGCGTGCGGCTCACCGTACCCGCGGCCGTCACACCGGGGATGCTCCGCACCGCCTCAATCATCGCTTTCTCTTTCTCCAGCGCCAGGTCGCCCGCCTGTCCCAACTGGATCAGATCCAAATCGACCAGCATCGCGCCCTGCGGCTGGATGCCCAGCGGAGCGTGCAGCGCGCGCACCATGCCGAGCACCGCGACGAGCGAAGCCGTTACCAGCAGCGTGCAGATTGCTATTTGCGCACCCAACAACAGGTCACGCAGGGCAAACCGGCGCAGGTGCATTGAATCCACCGGTCCGCTCTTCATCATCTGCAAAGGATTGCTCTGCCGGACCTGCAGCGCCGGAACCATCCCGAACAACAGCGCGCTTCCCAGTGTGAATACCATGCCCGCGAGGTACACACGAGCATCCAGGCTCACTACCAGATGGTCAACGAAGGGATGCCACCGGTTCAACACTCCCAGCAGCAGGTTCGCGCTCACCAGCGCCGCTGCTCCGCCCATCAGCGATACCATAACCGCCTCAGTGAGCAGTTGCCGCACCAGCCGCCGCCGGCTCGATCCCAGAGCCACACGGAGCGCCAGTTCCCGGCTGCGGTCCGCCGCGCGCGCCGCAAACAGAGTTGCCAGGTTGGCGCATGCCGCCGCCAGCACCAGCAGCGCCAGCACGGTCACACTCAAAATAAATCCGCGAATGACCTCACCATCGTCCCCGAAGAGTCCGGGATGGATCAGCCGCAGCGGCTGTCCGTCGTCAGTCGCCGGATACTCCTTCGCCAGTTCGGCCGCAATGGCATCCAGATTCTCTGTCGCCTGCTGCGGCGTCACACCCGGCTTGAGGCGACCAACCACCGTGATATGGGAAGTCCGGTCATGCAGGTAATCCCACCCTTCCACCTGCTCTGCATTAGCCATTGGCAGCCAGTAGTCCGGCCACACGAACCGTTCCGTACCGTGGAACCGCGCCGGCGCCACGCCAACCACCGTAAACGGATGCCGGTTGAGTTCTACGGTCGTCCCGATGACGCTGTGATCGGCATGGAACGCGCTTCGCCACAGAGCATCGCTCAAGACCACATACGGCGCTGAATTTGGGCCATGCTCGTCCGCGGCGTGGAAGAAGCGCCCTACCTCCGGCTGCGCGCCCAGCAGATCGAAATAATTGCCGGTGACTTCATCGCCGGAGACATTTATCACCACGTTACGCCATCTCAGTCCCGCAAGAGAATATGCGTAAATCCCGGCCATCCCGCTGAAGGTGGTGTTACGCTGTCGAAAATCCTCAAAGGCGGGATACGAGGTAGTCAGCAGCCTTCCACTCATCCACGGCTTGTGGCGAATCTGATACAGGTTCTGTGGGTCGCTCACATCCAGCGGGTGCAGCAGGACGGCATTGAGCACGCCAAAGACGACGACATTGGCGCCAATCCCCAGCATCAGAGTGATCAAGGCTACGGCGGTGAAGGCGGGAGACTTGCGAAGCAGGCGAAGCGCATAACGAATATCCAACAGCAGGTTCTCCACGAATGGCAGGCCCTCTTGGGCATGAGAATGCCACGGTTCTATTGGGAAAGCAACAGGAAGGTCTGATCAGGCGCATGGGGAAACGAAAACCGCAAAACCTTACCAGTGATCCACGGCCAGCGGGGACACGTGGACGGCAATTTCACTGATTTCCGCCGATGAGACCAGGAAATGTTCTAAGAGAATCTTCATAAAGCTTTCACCTTGTCTTCGCAGTCTATCTGTTTTAATGCAGTCGGTCACAATTTGAATTTTGCCCGCGGAGAAGAAAATTAACGCGTGCACAACAAGGAGAAACGCTTATGCACTGTGGGATTAAGAGGCTGGCCCTGGTTTTGCCATTGGCGCTGGCGGTGTTTGGATCCAAGGCGGTCCTGGCTGAAGGCGACCTGCACAAGGTAAAACACATTATCGTCATCATGCAGGAGAACCATTCATTCGACAATTACTTTGGAGCGCTGGCCTACGCGCCCGGAAGTCCGTATCACACGCCTGACAGGGACGGGGACCGGGACCGCGATGATCGGGACGGTCGCGGCTGCCGGAAAGATGACCATCGCTGCGTGGATGGTCTTTCCTGCATCAAGGACCATTCCGGCAATCTGACCTGTTTCAATTCCAACATTGATGACGATGGTCACACCGTCCTGGCCTTCCATGATTCGCGGCGCTGCGTGGCGCCAGACCTGGACCATGGCTGGGTGGGTTCACACAATGAAGCCAACTTCAACCATCCGAACAACACATTGCAGGAAACGCTGAGCGATGGATTCGTGCGCCAGAATGATGCCACGGAACAGCTTGACAAAGGCGTCGAGAACGCGACCGAAGACCAGACCATGAACTTTTACAACCAGGACGAACTTCCGTTCTACTACAACCTGGCTGAGAATTTTGCCATCAACGATCGCTACTTCTGCCCGACGGTGGGTCCCACGTTCCCCAACCGCTCTTTCTTCATGGCCGCAACCTCATTTGGCCACCTGACCACTTCTGAGATCTTTCCGCCCGCGGGAGGATACAAGCCACTCACAGGGACAATCTTCGACCTGCTGGACAAGAACCACATCACCTGGGCCGACTACTTTCAGGATGTTCCGCAGGGCGGCAGCTTCCGTCCGTTCCCGGGCGATCCACACTTCCTGCCGCTGAAACTTTTCCTGGCCCAGGCCGCGGGAACACCGGGAGCCGGGGATCTTCCATCCGTCTCGCTTGTTGACCCCAACTTTGGTGTATTTGGAATCCAGTTCGAGAACGATGAGCATCCGCCCACGGACATCCAGAAGGGACAGGCTTATGTCTCCCAGGTGTTAAATGCGGTGCGCAACGGGCCTTTCTGGAAGGATTCGATCATCTTCATCACCTATGACGAGCACGGCGGCTCGTACGATCACGTGGCCCCGCCGCGGGCGTCGCAGGGCGGTGAGCGCACTCCGGACGGCATTGTGCCGGGACTGTGCGCCGATGCTTCCAAACTACCAGCCAGCGCGCAAGCCGGCGGAGGCGCGGAGTGCACCATCAGCCTGGGCATCGAAAAAGCGTTCTGTGCGGCCTTTGCGGCCAATCCGACAGGGCCATTTCCGGACCAGTGCGCCAGCTTTGACCAGCTCGGATTCCGCGTTCCTTTTCTGGCGATATCGCCCTTCTCCAAACAGCATTACGTTTCCCATACTGTAGGCGATCACACATCCATGCTGGCGCTGATTGAAAAGCGCTTCATGACCGTGGACGAAGATGGAGACGGGGACAGCGACAGCAGAGACGCGCGGCAGCATCTGACCCGTCGCGATCAGCATGCAAATACGCTCGAAGATATGTTCGACTTCGACCGTTCACCGTCGCTGCATACACCGATAGGCCTGGCGGCGCCGCCAGCCAACGATTGCACACCAACCAAAGGAGCATCCACCACGCCGTAATCGGCGCGGGCGGGAGCCGTCCGATAAGAACGGCTGGCGTGCTTCGGCTCAGCCGGAACGCGCCCGCCGTTTGGGTATTTACGGTGGTGTGTCGTCTTGGAAGAACCCAGAGGTGCAGTCATCGGCAGAGAGATGGGAAAAGAAACGGTTTTTAGAAGCAGTCGATTCAAGTGCAGCAATGAATTTCGGCAAGAACGGCTTCGTGAGAAAGCAATAACAGAGTAGTTCCTTCGGGCGCAAACCCCGAGCGCCCTCAGGATGACACGGGTTGGAAGGTTAGGGTAAGGCGCAAATACTGTTCACTTAAGGCGCGATTGAACCTTAGGCTTTGTGCATAAATAAATGATTCAAGCTGTTTGCCCCGATATGGTGTAGTTCCAATCCCCGTGGAAGGAATGACGCACGAGGTTAATGGCGGACAGTTCTACATCGGAGATCTTCCTGCCCTTGGGATATTTGTT
>DATGJZ010000100.1:0-3013 GCA_035294925.1 Candidatus Angelobacter sp.
AAAGGATTGACCCTGAATTCGTCAGCATCCGGCCTCCAAGGTTCCGTGATCAGCTCCACCACGCAGAATGTGAAGTTGGACAGTGGAACCCGAATGATTTTGCGAGTACGTGCGCCCGCTCAGCAATGAATGTTTTGACGCGGCCAGACAAAGTTTTAACGTATAGGAAAAATAAAAAACCATTGCAAGACGCAGATGCCAGAAAAAGCTGAAATCGTTACAAAAGTTTTTGTGACAATAGAGCCCCCAGGAATCGCGCCGTTTGCTTAGAGGTGTAGTTTTGGGGATTCGCTTTCATACGCGCGTGTCATACATTAACGCAAGCGCTTATCGTGGAAACGGAAACTAAGATGGCGGGAATGATCGCACGATTGAGCAAAAAATGGAGGGACGCAGCCGGGTTCTGGGCTACGCCCCGTAAGGGCTTACTTCTTGCGCTCCAGGTACTTGATTCTGGTTGCAACGACTTCGGTCTTGTACTGCGCGCCGTCATCGTTCCCGATCTTGCTGTGGTGCAGGTAGCCGTAGACCCGGACAAACCTGCCTTTGGTGCATTTCTCAACTACTTCCTGAGCCAGCTCCCGGAAAGCGACCACGGAGTGCCATTCGACGTATTCTTTTTCGCCAAACTTGCTCTTGGTGGCCATGCGGAATGAGGCAGCGGTGTCATTGGCGCCAAAGAAAGCCGCGTCTGCGCCCAGGTTGCCGGTCAGGATCACCAGATTGTTGCTGAAGGACTTCCGCTGCTGATTGTTTGCGCTCTTGGTAGATGTGTTGCGAGTTGAATTCGTGGCCGTTCTCATGATGATTTCTCCTGTCCCTCTTTCGAGGATTGGTTTTTTTCTTTCATCTTGGCGCTAGCAGAAAAAAACAACCGCAGAAGGCAAGGGCAGAGGTCAAGGCCGGGAGCGCGGCAGGCCGCAGGAGGAAAGCAAACCGACTGACAACATGCTTTACCGTTGGCGCGAGGGATGCATTCCCCGTAGGCCGGAGAGTCCGCCGGGGCGGACGGAGCGTGAGCGGGCTTTGCGGGAGAAATGAGAACGGCGAATCAATAGAAACACATCGCAGAGCGCAGAACGTAGCAGAGGAAGCGGAAGGCCAGCTTGGTGAGCATGCACCGGGAGAGGCGCGGATGTTAGGCAGGTTTGAAAGCGTCAAGTGTCTGCCGATTTGCAGGCCACGGTTGTGGGGGAAAAGAATAGTCTGCATGAACTGGCTCAAGAGGGACTGGCCTGCGGGGAAGTGAGAAATATGCTTCCAAGCCGGTGGGGTGCGGGTTGTATGGCGAAGCACAGCATCGGGGAAGGATATTAGGCGCGGAGTCGGCAAGTTTGTTGCAGACCAGAAGGACCAGACCTGGAGCAAGCTAAAGCACGGGCGCTCTGGCCCGGACCCCCGGCAAAGCCACTCAATACCGAATCACGGGATGGTCGGCAAAGTTCGCGTACAAGAGCTTTCCTTATTCGTCTAAAAGAGAGAAGGAACCTAACCTATGCTTGAGCGTTACCAGACCTTGGCCTCAGAGCTAGGGGTAGTCAAGCCGCGTTGTCGGAATCAGAGTTCTTAGAAGTGACTTTCCTTTTCTTTGTTTCAGGGCTTTTGAGTCCCAATGCAATATCGGCCAATTCGAGAAATCTGTTGCCACCGCCCGGAGGGATGTTGCCGCCGTATTCCCAAGCTCGGTTTCCGTTCGGTCCCCTCAAATTTGAACGCGGATTTATCCAGAGGTCTTTGGCAAGGTTGTCCTGCTGAGTTGACAAATTGGATAATGATTCTGAACTTCTCTCGGGGTTCGGTACGCATTTGGTCCGCTGAATCTTAGCTCAGGCCCCGGCTGGCGAATTGTGACGTATATCACATCCCTTCTGCGCCTGAGCGGTGAAGTGGTTAAGGGGCGATGCAGCATCGCCCCAAAGCAAACGGGAGGGTGGGCGGGAAAGAGTGGCGAAGCCCCACAGAGGGTTTGCCAAGGTGGGCGCGCAATGCTGTTTTTCGGGAGCGGAAAGCCGAGGATGACCTGGGGCTGCCTAAGGCAAGGATGCTGCGGGCAACTTGTCGGGTTCACTGAATCAATGGGGTCTTGAAAGGTAAATTCCTGAACGTCTCTTCCAGCGATTCGGGAGTATCCGCAGTCATGATGGTCAAGGCGTCATTCTGGCTTTCTAAAATGAGTCTCTTTCCCCTAGTGGCAGGCTGAATCTCGTAGTCATAATCCTGGGGCCAAATGATGACGTCAAAGTCTGGAGTTGTTGTCCGGGAGAATCGAAACACGTCTTGGGGGAGTGCGAAAACTTGGCAGCGGAAGAAAAGAGTGTGGGAAGGCTGGAGCAGCCAAACGGAGAGCGTTATGCTGTCCTTTGCCCATGTACGTAACTGCTGCAAGAGAGCAATGGAATCGGGCTTTGGGGAGCCGGTTAATAGCTTGTGGAACCGGCTTTCGCGGATCGCCAGATGGATTTGATTTTTACCGTTCTGCACGAAGATCGCGGGTGACCTGCCGTACAACATTACAACGGCGCTGCTTTTCCAGGCGCGTGGCTCAAGGGCAATCCGCATGGTGGGCATTATGGATTGGGCTGGGAGTGCATCGGGTTCGAATGAAAATGTATCGTCCTTATAGTCTTCGCACAGGGTTCCGATATAGCTGACGGCGCAGCCTGGAGCATAAGAGAGGGTCAGTTCAAGTTTCGTCTCCTTGGCCGTCCACTTCCTCAGTTGTTGAATTTCCTTGGTTGCCTTGGCAGCTCGTTTGGAGCGGGTGCGCTTTTTGGGCGGACTGTGTGGACCGTCTTTGCTACTCTGCACGCTGTAATTTTAGCAGCGAAGTTACAGTCAGCCTGGTCTTGAGGGATGATCGAGAATTAAACGTCGCACCTGCTGGCGGTTATTCCAGTAAAACTCCAGGGCGGCGGCGCGGATGCCTTCGCGGAAGCCTTCTTGCTCCAGGTCGGTGGTGCGCCAGGGGGCAGCCTGCTTGGTCAGGAGTTGTTCGATGGCATGTTCAAGTTGG
>DATGJZ010000101.1:0-109571 GCA_035294925.1 Candidatus Angelobacter sp.
CGGGGCATCACCATTGCCACGGCGCACGTGGAGTACGAGACGGCGGCGCGGCATTACGCGCACGTGGATTGCCCGGGGCACGCCGACTACATCAAGAACATGATCACCGGGGCGGCGCAGATGGACGGAGCCATCCTGGTGGTGGCGGCGACGGACGGGCCGATGCCGCAGACGCGGGAGCACGTGCTTTTGGCGCGGCAGGTAGGAGTGCCGTGCATCGTGGTGGCGCTGAACAAGTGCGATGCGGTGGACGATCCGGAACTTCTGGACCTGGTGGAACTGGAAGTGCGCGAGCTGCTCAAGAGCTACAAGTTTCCCGGGGACGATGTACCGGTGGTGCGGCTGAGCGCGCTGGGGGCGTTGAACGGGGAAGCGCAGTGGGAGAAGAAGGTGGATGAGCTGATGGATGCGGTGGACAAGTATGTGCCGCTGCCGCAGCGGGACATCGACAAGCCGTTTCTGATGCCGATCGAGGATATTTTCTCGATCCAGGGGCGCGGGACGGTGGTGACGGGGAGGATCGAGCGCGGGAAGGTGAAGGTAGGGGAGGAAGTGGAGATTGTAGGCTTCCGGGAGACGCGCAAGACGGTGGTCACGGGCGTGGAGATGTTCAAGAAGCAGTTGGATGAAGGGTTGGCGGGAGACAATGCGGGACTGCTGTTGCGCGGCATCGGCAAAGAAGACGTGGAGCGCGGGATGGTGCTGGCCAAGGGAGGGTCGATCACGCCGCACACCAAGTTCAAGGCCGAGATCTATGTATTGACCAAGGAAGAGGGAGGGCGGCACACGCCGTTCTTCAAGGGATACCGGCCGCAGTTCTACTTCCGGACGACGGACGTGACGGGAGTGGCGGAGTTGCCGGCGGGGACGGAGATGGTGATGCCGGGGGACAACGTGTCGCTGACGATTGAGCTGATCACGCCGGTGGCGATGGAGAAGGGGCTGAGGTTTGCCATCCGTGAAGGCGGCAGAACCGTAGGCGCCGGGACCATCAGCGAGATCATTCAGTAATAGTAAGTTGTGAAAAATTCGCGGCAGTGATCGAAGATTTGACATCGGCCTGACCGCAAAGATCTTTTGAGGAAAACAAAGTGATAGGTAAAGAAAGAATTCGCATACGGCTGAAGGCTTACGACTACCGCATCCTGGACCAGTCCACAGGTGAGATTGTGGATACGGCCAAGCGCACAGGAGCGCAGATCGCGGGGCCGATCCCGTTGCCTACGGTCAAGAACAAGTATTGCGTGCTGCGCTCACCCCACGTGGACAAGAAGTCACGCGAGGCGTTTGAGATTCGCACGCACAAGCGCTTGATTGACATCCTGGAACCGACGCAAAATACGGTGGACGCGCTGATGAAGCTCGACCTCCCTGCGGGCGTGGATGTGGAGATCAAGGCATTCGGGAAAGAACACAAATAGCTGAAGGCGGCTTTGGGCTCTTAGCTCTTGGCCTTTGTGTTTAAGGCTAAGGGCATGGGCAAGAGGCCCGCTAGAAGCTAAAAGCAAAAACCTACAGTTCCCGCTCGAGATGCAGAAAAAGAAGCACTCGCGAAGGCGGGAATGATGAGGAGACGAGAATTATGGTTAACGGAATTTTAGGAAAGAAAATCGGGATGACCCAGGTCTTTGATGATCAGGGCAACGTCCATCCGGTGACGGTGCTGCAGGCAGGGCCATGCGTGATCACGCAGATCAAGCGCGCCAATAAAGATGGTTACGAGGCTGCGCAGATCGGCCTGGTGGAGTTTGTGAAAGGCAAAAACGTGACCAAGCCCATGCAGGGACACTTTGCCAAGCACGACCTGCCTCCGGTGAAGTTCATGCGCGAGGTTGCGGTCGAGAGTGCGGCTGAAGCAGCGGCGGCAGCGGCAGGGCAATCGGCCGAGCAGGGTGCGGAAGGCCAATCCGGTAACGGTTTGAAGGTTGGGTCGAAGGTCCTGGTAGACATTTTCACCAGCGAGAAATATGTGGATGTGGTTGGCGTCAGCAAAGGGCGCGGATTCGCGGGCGTGGTGCGGCGTCATCACTTCGGCGGCGGCCCGGCGGCCCACGGACATATGTTCCAGGTGCAGGGCTCGATCGGAGCGTCATCGTTCCCATCCCGCACTTTTCCCGGACAGCGGATGTCCGGCCACATGGGAGTGGACCAGGTAACGGCACGGAACCTGAAAATTCGCGGCATCGACAACGACGATAATCTGTTGCTGGTTGAGGGCGCCGTGCCCGGCCCGAAGAATGGATACGTGGTGATCCTGAAGGCCAAGAAACCGCCCAGAGAGCGCCGAGGCTTTGCCGGATCAACCACGGTGGATCCATTGAAGGCCGCGAAGAAAGCTGCGGCTGGCAAGAGCAAAAAATAGTTGACATTGAACAGGTGACAGGTTGTTGGTGAGTTTCGGAACATCGAGACAGCGGTAGCAGCGAAATAAAACTTAGAGCCAAGAGCTGATTTTTATGGCACACATTGACGTAATCGATTTAAACGGCAAGAAGGTTGGCACGCTGGAGTTGGCCGATGAGGTCTTCGGCGCCATCAATGAAGACCTGCTGTGGGAAGCGGTCAAGCATTATCGGGCCGCCAAGCGCGCCGGCACTCATGCCACCAAGAACAAGAAGCTGGTTTCCGGCGCGGGCAAAAAGCTATGGAAGCAAAAAGGCACCGGCCGCGCCCGCGTGGGATCGATCCGATCACCGCTATGGCGGCATGGCGGCACGGTCCACGGCCCGCAGCCCCGTTCTTATGACTACCAGTTTCCCAGGAAGAAGCTGCTGGGCGCTCTGCGCTCGGCGCTGGCCGCCAAGTTCGCGGATGGCAAGCTGACAGTGGTGGAAAGCTTTGAGCTGACCGAGCCCAAAACCAAGACTTTCCGCAAGACGCTGGACACGTTAGGCGGGGAGAAGGGCGCTCTGCTGGTGGATGGCGTAAAGGACAATCGCAACCTGCAACTGAGCGCGCGCAACATTCCCGGGGTGGAATTGCTTGCGGGCAGCCAGGTGCATCCGTACCATCTGCTGCGCTATGACGCCGCTATTTTTGCCCGGCCCGCACTGGAGAGATTGCAGGACACGCTGAAGTCCTCAGCGCCCAAGCGGAAGGCGGAGGTAGCGTAAATGAAATCGGCATATCAGATTATCCATCGCCCGGTGATTACGGAAAAAGGGCTGGGCGTGAAGGAAAACGAAGGCACCCTGGTGTTTCAAGTTGCAGCCAAGGCGACCAAGACGGAAGTGAAAGAGGCTGTCCAAAAGATTTTTAAGGTGAAGGTCGAGTCGGTGCGGACGGCAAACTTCCAGGGCAAGGAGCGGCGCCGGGGGAAGTTCGCGGGCTACCGGCCCGATTGGAAGAAGGCTTACGTAAAGCTTAAATCCGGCGAGAAGATGCCGGAGTATGCACAAAATCTTTAATTAGGGTAAACCGCAGGAGTGCTTCGCGCTCGATGACAGCTCGGAGGCCTCTTAGCAGCGCAATCCGGCGGCCTGATGGGCCGGATTGCTTACGGAAGATAGATTGAAGAACAACGTTACCAGCCAGGAGTTAGCGGTTGGTAGCTAGAAGCTGGTTTTTATGCCTATCAAAACTTACAGACCGATTACGCCGTCATTGCGGGCGATTACCACATTGACGAACGATGAGCTTACGGCTGACAAACCGCACAAGCCTCTTACCAAGATCAAGATGCGCACGGGTGGCCGGCGCAACGCGGGCGACATCACCATCTGGCATCGCGGAGGCGGGCATAAGCGCAAGCTGCGCACCATTGACTTCAAGCGCGACAAGTCCGGAGTGCCGGGAACGGTGGCATCGATCGAATACGATCCCAATCGCTCGGCGCGCATCGCGCTGATCTCTTATGCTGACGGGGAAAAGCGCTACATTCTTCACCCGGTGGGATTGCAGGTAGGGCAAAAGATCGTAAGCGGCACGGAAGCCGACATCCTGGTGGGCAACGCGCTGCCGTTGCGCCATATTCCCGCGGGCACGACGATTCACAATATTGAGTTGCGGCCAGGCAAAGGCGCGCAGATGGTCCGCTCCGCCGGTGGTTCGGCCCAACTGGTGGCCAAAGAAGGCGATTACGCGCTGGTTAAGCTGCCTTCCGGCGAGACCCGCAAGGTGCTGATTGACTGTATGGCGACGGTGGGACAGATCGGCAACGTGGACCATGAGAACGTATCCATCGGGAAGGCCGGACGCACGCGCTGGCTGGGACGCCGTCCGGTAAACCGCGGCGTGGCGATGAACCCTGTGGACCATCCACATGGCGGTGGCGAAGGAAAGACATCGGGTGGGCGCCATCCGGTTACGCCCTGGGGCCAGCCGACACGTGGCTACAAAACGCGCAACAACAAGCGCACAGACAATTTCATTGTCAGTAGGAGACAGAAATAATGCCGCGCTCGCTTAAAAAAGGCCCGTTCATTGACGGCCACCTGTTGAAGAGAATCGAGGAAATGAACCAGAAGAACGATAAGAAAGTCGTTCGCACCTGGTCGCGCCGCTCCACCATCTCGCCGGAAATGGTAGGACATACGATCGGCGTGCATAACGGAAAAAAGTTCATTCCGGTGTACATCACAGAGAACATGGTGGGACATAAGCTGGGCGAGTTTTCCTTTACCCGGCAGTTTAAAGGACACTCGGTGCGGGCGGCAGTTACGGAGACAACAGCCAAGCCGGCCATGCCGGGACAGATTACAGCGGCAGCGCCCGCGGCAGGAGCGCCGCCAGCGGCACCGGCCAAGTGACGAGCGCTACGAGCATGCTCAAGAGCAAGAGCAAGAGACTAGTTGAAGGTTGAGACCATGGAATTTAAAGCAAAAGCCCGGTTCATACGAGTTTCGCCGCAGAAGGCGCGGCTGGTGCTGGACCTGATCAAAGGCAAGCGGGTGGAAGATGCGTTGACCACGTTAATGTTCGCCCGCAAGCGCATTGCCCCGGACATCGCCGCCCTGGTGCGCTCGGCAGTACAGAATGCCGACTACCTGAGCGGGGAAAAAGGAGTTGACGTGGATGTGGACAGACTCTACGTCAAGAGCGCCATTGCCAACGACGGTCCGCGCATGAAGCGCATCCGGCCGGCGCCTATGGGCCGCGCGTACCGCTACCAGCGGCGCATTGCGCATCTGGAGATCGTGCTGGCAGAAAAAGGCGCGCAGAACCGGGAAGGCATGGCGACGGTGGTAGGCGAGGAAGAAGCCGCCGCCCCGGCAGCTGCGCCAAAGAAGAAGGCGGCAAGCGCAAAGAAGAAATCGGCCGGACGTCGCAAGAAGACGGCCGCCGCAAGGTAATGAGGTAACTATGGGACAAAAAGTCCATCCGTACGGATTTCGCCTCGGCTACACCAAGCCGTGGAGGTCGCGCTGGTTTGTGGAGCGCGATTACAACAAGCTGCTTCTGGAAGATGTAAAGCTCAAAGAAGAGCTGAAAGAGAAGCTGAAGTCGGCGGGCGTGAGCTCGATTGAAATTGAGCGCCCCGGCAACAAGCTGCGCATCATCATCCGCACGGCGCGGCCGGGCATCATCATCGGGCGCAAAGGCGCGGAGATCGACAAGCTCAAGCAGGACGTGCAGAAGCGCACCTCACGCGAAGTCTTTATTGACATCCAGGAAGTGCACAAGCCAGAGCTGGACGCGCAGTTGGTGGCGGAGTCCATCTCGCTGCAACTGGAGAAGCGCGTGGGCTTCCGCCGCGCGATGCGGAAGGCCGTGGATTCGGCTCTGCGCTTCGGGTGCAAAGGAATCAAGGTGCGCGTTTCAGGGCGGCTGAACGGAAATGAAATAGCGCGGTCCGAGTGGTACCTGCAGGGCCGTTTGCCGCTGCATACTCTGCGGGCGGACATTGACTACGGTTTTGCCGAGGCCCACACTACCTACGGTCTTATTGGCGTGAAGGCCTGGGTCTATCGTGGCGACATTCTGCCGCAAAAGAAACGCGGCGGCGGTGATCAGGTTACGGCGGGGGCATTTTAAGGGCGCAACTAGCAATTGGCAACTAGCAGTTAGTGGCTAGCCGCTTGGCAAGTGCAACAAGAGTTAAGGCTTTGAGAAGGAATTTGACATTATGTTGATGCCAAAAAAAGTTAAGTACCGCAAGCAGCAGCGCGGGCGCATGCGTGGCAAGGCGTGGCGCGGCGGCGAGCTTGCTTTTGGAGAGTACGGATTGAAGGTCATGGAGCCAGGCTGGGTCACGGACCGGCAGATCGAGGCGAGCCGCGTAGCCATGACGCGCTTTGTGAAGCGCGGGGGCAAGATCTGGGTCCGCCTGTTTCCGGATAAACCAGTGACCAAGAAACCGGCTGAAACCCGTATGGGCAAAGGCAAAGGAGCGCCGGACCACTGGGTAGCGGTGGTCCGTCCGGGACGAGTGCTGTTTGAGATGGAAGGTGTGACCGTGACCGAGGCGAAGGAAGCGATGCGCCTGGCTTCACACAAGCTGGGACTCAGAACCAAATTCGTGTCCCGCGAAACCACACACTAGGGTGGCGAAGCAAGGAAGTCACGAGAGTGCTTTTTTCGTGGCGATGAAGGCAGGGTGGTCTCATTGAGAAATTGGTAATCGGGAAATTTGGTAATTGAGTAATTGAAAACCAACTGCGAAATCGTTTGAATGCGAAAAGGAATATGAGAAGCGTGCGCGGGACTCAATTATCGCGCCGCAAATAGAAGATTATGGATGCAGAAAAGATCAGAAACCTGACCGATGCCGAACTAAGGCATCAGGAACGCGAACTCAACGACCAGCTCTTCCGCCTGAAGTTCCAGCTCAAGATGGGGCAGACAGAGAGCCTGAAGAAAATTCGCGGGCTGCGCAAAGACGTGGCGCGCGTCAAGACCATCATGCGGGAGAAGGAGCTGGCTGCGTCTGCTAACGGCGGCACAAGCGCCGGCGCCGCAGCCGCCAAAGCGAGGAAGAAGTAATGGCAGAGACCGCAACGACAACCGAGCAGAAGAACCGCCGCAGCACCAAGATCGGGCAGGTGGTGTCCACCAAGATGACCAAGACCATCGTGGTTGAGGTGAACATGCGCAAGGCGCATCGCCTCTACCGCCGGGTGGTCTCCAAGAGCAAGAAGTTCTACGCACACGATGAAAACAGCACCGCGCGGCTGGGGGACTTTGTGGAGATCGAGGAGACGCGGCCGCTATCCAAGCTGAAGCGCTGGAAGCTGAAAAACGTTTTGCAAAAGGCCAAGCTGGTGGGCGGAGAAGAAGCCCATCCGGCCAGTTAAAAGATCCGGAGATTAAGCCATGGCAGTAATGATGAGAAGCATTCTTGATGTAGCCGACAACAGCGGCGCTCGCCGGCTGCAAATGATCTTGCCCCTGGGCGGGCACACCGGCCTGAACGCCAGCCTGGGAGATATTGTGACCGCAGCCGTGAAGGAAGCTTCACCGGATGGGACCGCCAAAAAAGGCACGGTGGTGAAATGCGTGATCGTGAGACAGCGCAAAGAGCATCGCCGCAAAGACGGTACATACATTCGCTTCGACCAGAATGCGGCAGTGTTGATTAACGAGGCAGGCGAGCCTATTGGCACCCGCGTATTTGGTCCGGTAGCGCGCGAGTTGCGGGAAAAGAAGTTTTTGAAGATTGTCTCCCTGGCGCCGGAAGTTCTCTGAGGGCTGAGGGATTACCGAGGTAGAGGCTCATTCAATGCATACACGAGTTGAAATCAAGCGCAATGACACGGTGAAGGTGATCACCGGCCGCGACAAAGGCAAAGAGGGCCGGGTGTTGCGCGTATTCCCGGACAAGGCGAAGGTGCTGGTGGAGCACGTGATGATGGCGAAGAAGAGCGTCCGTCCAAATCCGCAGCGAAACATCAAAGGCGGAATTGCGGAGCAGGAGTCGCCCATCTCCATCTCCAATGTGATGATCGTCTGTCCCACCTGCGGCCCGTCGCGCATCGGACACGAAGTTCGCGGCGACAAGCGGGTGCGCATCTGCCGCAAATGTAATGGACCCTTGGATAAGTAATGGCGGTTACGAGAGGGCCGCTTTCGTTGCGAGGAACAAGCGCTATGGCACCCGCGGAGAATCTGGTAATTGGATAAGCTGGTGAATTGATAGTTGAAAATCAACGGCGAAGTCTCCAGGTACAAACGGGGGATCAAGATACGAGGCCCTTGGCTAGCCAACAGGCAGGACCTTTTCGAACAAATTGAACACCTCACGAACCCGTTCAACCGGAAACCGTGAGAAAGGCAGAAAAAGCATCATGGCAGCACCGAAAACACATGCACGATTGAGGGAGCGGTTTCATAAGGAGATTGCTCCAGCGTTGATGAAGGAATTGGGCCTCAAGAACCCCATGGCTGTGCCGCGCTTGCACAAAGTTGTTGTCAACATGGGCGTAGGCGAGGCCACGCAGAACAGCAAGATCCTTGATCCCCTGGCCAATGATCTGACGCAGATTGCAGGACAGAAGCCGATCATCACACGGGCCAAGAAATCGATTGCGGCCTTCAAGGTCCGCAGCGGGATGCCCATCGGCGCGATGGTGACATTGCGCGGCGACCGCATGTACGAATTTCTCGACCGGCTGATCAATCTTGCGCTGCCGCGCGTGCGTGACTTTCGCGGCGTTTCCACCAAGTCCTTTGATGGGCGCGGCAATTACACGCTCGGACTGCGCGACCAACTGATCTTTCCGGAGATTGATTACGCCAAGGTGGACAAGCTTAAAGGCATGAACGTGACCATTGTGACCACGGCACGCGACGACAATCAGGCGCGGGCCCTGCTCAAGCACTTTGGAATGCCGTTTAGAGAGGCAATTAGCAAGTAGCAGCTCCTGGCCTTTGGCCATTGGCTCTTAGCTTTGAGCTTCGCGGGAAACAAACAGGATGGATCTTCATCCGGCAGAGGAATTGGTAAGTTGAGTGATTGAAAATCAAAGGCGAAATCTTCCGATGCAAATGGGGATGTGAGGGGCGGAACCCTTGCCCAGATTGCAAAATCAGATGATTTGGCTAGTTGCTTAAAAGGAAAAAATGGCTACAACAGCAAAGATTGCCAAGACGAACAAGAAACCCAAGTTCTCGACCCAGCACCGCAACCGCTGCAGCATTTGCGGACGCCCGCGCGCCTTTCTGCGCAAGTTCGGGCTATGCCGCTTGTGCTTCCGCGGCCTGGCGCTGAGGGGCGAGATTCCCGGGGTTTCGAAGTCGTCATGGTGAGACGGCCCTTGGCTATTGGCCTTTGGCCCTTAGCCTGAGCTTCTCGGGTGAAAACAGGTTGGTTCCAATTGGGTGTCTGGTTGTCGACGGGTTGTAGAACCCAACATCAAAAGGCCAAGGGCTAAGGGCCAAGAGCCAATGGCTAACGCAGTACGTCACGGCAGGTTTCCCGGGGAACCGGGACAAACGGGTGACGATAAGAGGAGAATGAAGAATGAGTTTGACCGATCCGGTCGCAGATTTACTGGCGCGCATCCGCAATTCGATTCATGCGCGTCACCAGAAGCTCGATATCCCCGCTTCCAAGTTGAAGCTGGAGATCGCGCGTATTCTGAAAGAAGAAGGGTATATCGCCAACTTCAAGGCGGCGGAGGAAGAGGGCAGAAAAGTCCTGCGCATTTATCTCAAGTATGGGCCGGACAATAATGCCGCTATTTCCAATCTGCAGCGGATATCGCGTCCTGGCTGCCGCGTGTATGTGGGGCGCAATGATATTCCCCGTGTGCTCGGCGGGCTGGGGATCAACATCCTCACCACTCCTAAGGGAGTGATGACCGGACGCCAGGCACGGAGACAAGGGTTGGGCGGCGAGCTTCTGTGTGAAGTGTGGTGAAAGAAGCTGCTAGCTCCTGGCTACTAGCTATGGGCAAAAAGCGACAGCTTGGTTTTCCTAGCAGGCAGCAGCTAGCTGCTAACAAGAACCAGCGTGGAACTCGATTTGTTGGATCAATCGAGCGACTTGCTTAACAGAAGGGTTTAGAACAATGTCCCGCATCGGAAACAAACCGATTCCGCTCCCGCAGGGAGTGAAGTTTGAAGTGAAGGGCAACACCGTAGTGGTGCAAGGCCCGAAGGGCCAGGTAGAAAGCCATCTGCCCAGCGGCGTGAAATTGCAGCCGGCGGACGGCCACATCCAGGTCACCCGTGAAAACGACAGCCGCGCCGCCGTCCATGGATTGGTACGCGCGCTGGTGAACAATGCTGTCACCGGAGTGACGAAGGGTTGGACCAAAGACCTGGAGATCGTCGGCATTGGCTACCGCGCCGAGCTGAAGGGCAAAAACACTGTGGTGTTTACGCTGGGATATTCACATCCCATCGAGGTCCCGCTGCCCACCGGCATCAGCGTGACCATTGATCCCAAGCAGACGCGGCTGACGGTGGTGGGCATTGACCGGCAAAAAGTAGGACAGGTTGCGGCAGATATGCGTGGTTTGCGGCCGCCTGACCCATATAAGCAAAAGGGCATCCGCTACTCCGGTGAACGATTGAAGAAGAAGGTGGGCAAGACGGGAGCCAAGTGATGACACCGTCTGGATTTTAGCTACCAGAGATCAGCCGCAGCATTGGCAGTGTGCAGGATTTTAGAAGTTGGTAATTGGGTAAGTTGGTAATTTGGGTAATTGAACACCAGGTTTGGACTTTCAATTTACCAAGCCTAGAAATTACCAAATTGCTCAATTGCGAAGATTGCAAGAGCACAATTTTGATCGTGGATGCGAGAGGCTCTACGAAGCAAAGGTTAAAAGAAAATGATTCCAGAAGTTTCAAAAGACAAAGTTCGGCAGCGGATTCACAGCCGGATACGGGAGAAGGTGGCGGGTTCGAAAGAGCGGCCGCGCCTGAACGTTTACCGGTCGCTGAACCATATTTACGCGCAGTTGATCGATGACGCTGATGGCGTCACGCTCGCCTCAGCCAGCACGGTGAAGGGCGCCAAAGGCGCCAAGCGCACCGGCGGCAACGTGGCCAGCGCCAAAGCCATTGGGAAGCAGATCGCCCAGCAGGCATTGGAAAAAGGCATCAAGAAAGTTGTATTTGACCGCGGCGGATATCTCTACCACGGACGTATTAAGGCGCTGGCCGACGCGGCCCGCGAAGCAGGTCTGGAGTTCTAGATGGCAACAGCAATCAGCAGCAAGAAGAGGTTAGATGCCGGCAGCTACCAGTTGAAAGACCAAGTGGTTGCCATCAATCGAGTGACCAAGGTGGTCAAAGGCGGCAAGAACATGTCGTTTGCGGCGCTGGTGGTGGTGGGCGATCCCAGTGCGGGGGTGGTGGGGTACGGATCGGGCAAGGCCAAGGAAGTGCCGCAAGCTATTCGCAAAGGCATTGAGTCGGCCAAGAAGAACCTGATGAAGGTAAATCTCACGCAGACCTCCATCCCCCATGCGGTGCTGGGGCGCTTCGGCTCCGGCCTGGTGCTGCTCAAGCCCGCCCCTGAAGGCACGGGCGTGATTGCCGGTGGAGCGGTGCGGGCGGTCATGACGTCCGCGGGCGTGCAGAACGTGCTTACCAAGTCCATTGGCACTCCGAACCCGCACAACGTGATCAAGGCCACATTTGATGCCCTGAAGAAACTGCGTGACCGCGAAGAAGTGGCCACCATGCGCGGCAAGACCGCCCAGGAGCTGTAAAACATGACTGCCGAGAAGAAGACCATTCGCATCAAGTATGTGCGCTCCAAGATTTGCACGCCACAAAAGCATAAGCTGGTGGTGAAGGGGCTGGGTTTCACCCGGCTGTACCAGGTCGTTGAGCGGGAAGATACGCCCTCGATTCGGGGCATGATTGCCAAGATTCCGCACCTGGTGCAAGTGGTGGAGTAGATCTTTACGCGCGTGAAAGTGCGCAGAGAGGGATATAAGAGTGCCAACAAATCTATCGACATTGCGGCCGCCCAAAGGGGCAACCGCCAACCGCAAGCGGGTTGGCCGGGGCATGGGCAGCGGGATGGGCAAGACCTCCACCCGCGGGCATAAAGGCCAGCGCTCGCGTTCCGGTTCGCGCATGATGCGCGGCTTTGAAGGCGGCCAGATGCCTTTGCATCGGCGCGTGCCTAAACGCGGCTTCACCAATATTTTCCGCACGGAATACACGGTGATCAACCTGGAGAGGCTGGCTGAACTGGGCGAAAACAACATCACCCAGGAATTGCTGGTCAAAAAGGGGTTTGCGGGCAAGAATGATCTGATCAAGATTCTGGGCGACGGCGAGCTGAAGTCGGGTATTACGGTGCACGCGCACAGGTTCTCCAAATCAGCCCAGGAAAAAATCACGAAAGCGGGCGGCAAAGCAGAGCTGCTGGCAGGAGCTCCGCCGCCGCGGCCCGAGCCCCGGCCCAAGCCGCCAGTCGCGCCCAAGACGGAAGTGAAGCCGGAGGCCAAAGCAGAGACAAAAGTTAAAGAACCAAAGGCCAAGGCAGAAGCGAAAGCAGAGAACAAGGCAGAGCCTGAAACCAAGCAGGACAAGAAGAAACCAAAGAAGTAGACGCCGATGTTTGAAAAATTTGCCAATATTTTCCGCGTACCTGACCTGCGCAAGCGTGTGCTGTTCACGCTGGCGATGCTGGCGGTCTATCGCCTGGGCTCTCATATCCCCACGCCGGGCATCGATACCACGCGTCTGGCGCAGGCCTTTGCCGGACAATCGGGCGGCCTGCTGGGTTTTTACGACCTCTTCAGCGGCGGCAATCTGCGCCGCCTGACCATCTTTGCCCTGGGCATCATGCCCTACATCACCGCTTCCATCATTCTGCAATTGCTTACGGTGGTGTATGAGCCACTGGCGCGCCTGCAGAAAGAAGGCGAGCTGGGACGGCGGAAGATCACACAGTGGACCCGCTACCTGACTTTTATTCTCTCGGCCTTGCAGGGTCTGGGGATTGCCTACACGCTTCAGAGCCAGGGGTTTGTGCTGAGGTCCGGCCCGGTGTTTATCCTGATGACCATCCTCACCCTGACTACGGGCAGCGTGTTCATCATGTGGCTGGGCGAACAGATCACCGAACGCGGCGTGGGCAATGGCATGTCCCTGCTGATCTTCTCCGGCATCGTGGTGGGATTGCCGCGAGGCATTGCTGAGTTGTGGGGCAAGGTAAAGACCGCGAGTTGGGGCGCCTTTACTCCCATGGCAATCGCCTTCCTGGTGGTGCTGATGATTGTTGTCGTCGGCTTCATCGTGTTCATGGAGCGCGGCGAGCGACGCATTCCCGTCCAGTATGCCAAGCGGGTGGTGGGACGCCGCATTATGGGCGGGCAGGCCACCCACCTGCCGTTGCGCGTGAACTCCGGCGGCGTGATGCCTGTGATCTTTGCATCCTCCCTGCTTAGCATTCCCAGCATGCTGACCGTGGGCATGTCGCAAGGCGGGTTCATTCAGCGCTATTTTGGCAGCACCTTGAACCAGCTCAAGTGGGGCGAGCCGCTTTATACCTTGCTGTATGCGGTTGGGATCATCTTCTTTGCTTATTTTTATGTCTCGATCGTGTTCAATCCATCGGATGTGGCCGACAACATGCGCAAGTACGGCGGGTTTATTCCAGGAATCCGGCCCGGCCATCGCACACGGGATTACATCAACGAGGTGCTGACCCGCATTACCTTTGTGGGTGGCTTGTACCTGATCCTGATCTCACTGATTCCTGAGTGGATGATCACGGGGCTGCGACTCAATCACCTGCCCTGGTGGCTGGGCGGAGCATTTTTTGACCGGGTGATGCCGAACTGGTTCCTGAACGGCTTGAATGTGACCTTCTATTTTGGCGGAACATCTTTGCTGATTGTTGTGGGCGTGGCCATGGATACGGTGAACCAGATTGAATCGCAACTGATCATGCGCCACTATGAGGGCTTTACGCCGCGCAGCGGACGCATCCGCGGCCGGAGGATCTGGTAAGCGTGTCAGCGAGCGCCGC
Source organism: Candidatus Angelobacter sp. (assembly GCA_035294925.1). Classification (GTDB taxonomy): domain Bacteria; phylum Acidobacteriota; class Terriglobia; order Terriglobales; family Acidobacteriaceae; genus Angelobacter. The sequence goes on from DATGJZ010000101.1 coordinate 13,880, forward strand.
CACTGAGAACATGACCGAAAAAGCCATCGCCGTGGGGCCCATCATCATATTGGGCGCTCCCGGCGCGGGTAAGGGCACCCAGGGCAAGTTCATTGTGGAACGCTACGCCATAGCTCATATTTCGACAGGTGACATCCTGCGTGACAATGTGGCCCGCGCCACGGAGCTGGGCAAGAAGGCCAAGGCAATCATGGAGCGCGGCGATCTGGTTCCGGACGACCTGGTCTGTGACATGGCCGGCGACCGGCTGGGCCTTCCGGACTGCGACCGGGGCTTTATCCTGGATGGCTTTCCCCGCACCACTGTCCAGGCTGAATGGCTGGACCGGTTTCTCAAGCCGCGCCGCTTTGGGGGGCGGAGCCTGGCGCCCATTGTGATCAATATACAAGTCGGGTATAATCAATTACTGCAACGGCTTACCGGCAGGCGTACGTGTCCCACCTGTGGACGAATTTATAACGTCTATTTTCAACCCCCGCGCCGCGAGGGTATTTGTGACTTCGACGGCGCTACACTCATCCAACGCAAAGATGACAGCGAAGAGGTCATTTCCGAGCGTTTGATGAATTATGAGCGTCAAACCCTGCCCCTGGTGGATTACTACCGCAGGCAGGGCCGTTTGCATGCGATAGATGGCGCGCTCGACGTGGAGAAGGTGACTGCAGAGATGGTTTCGTTAATCGATCGAGTGCGGGCGACTGATGATTAACTGCAAGTCACATTCGGAGCTGGATAAGATGCGGCGCAGCGGCCGGATCGTGCGCCAGGTGCTGGAAACAGTCCGGGGGAAGGTAGCCGCCGGCGTCTCCACGATGGACCTGGAGCATGCCGCGGAAGACAAGATCCGGGAGCTAGGCGCTAAACCGGCGTTCAAAGGGTATTACGATTACCCGTGTGTTCTTTGCACATCTGTCAACAACGAGATCATCCACGGCATTCCATCAGAAAAACGGGTGCTGAAGGAAGGCGACATCGTCTCCATCGATTGCGGGGTGGTGCTGGACGGCTATTATGGCGATGCCGCGATCACGGTCCCGGTGGGCAGCAGCCTGACTCCGGAGTTGAAGAAGCTGCTCGATGTAACGGAAACCTCACTGAAGCGCGGCATTCAGGAAGCGCGGCTGGGTAAAACCGTAGGCGATATCGGGGCGGCAGTGCAGGAATATGTTGAAGCGAACGGCTTCAGCGTGGTACGTGAATTTGTAGGACACGGGATCGGCACGCGGCTCCATGAAGAGCCCCAGGTGCCGAACTTTGGGGTCCGCGGCCACGGAACGCGTTTGCGTGAAGGCATGGTCCTGGCGATTGAGCCAATGGTCAACGTGGGCAAGCCGGAAGCGCGGGTGCTCAATGACAAGTGGACGGCGGTCACAGTGGACGGCAGTTACAGCGCTCATTTTGAGCACTGTGTTGCCGTAACCAGAAATGGGCCGATGATTTTGACGGAATAGTCAAAAGGTTTTGTATCAGGGCATGAACTTTGCGTCATGCCGAAAGAGCAATTGAAAAGGGGCTTTAGCCCCCTGAAGGCTGGGCTAGAAGCTGGTAGCCGGCAACTAGGAGCTGATTGAGCAAAGAGGACGCGATAGAAGTGATGGCGGTGGTGATTGAGCCCCTGCCCAATGCGATGTTCCGGGTGGAACTGGAGAATAAGCACCAGGTGCTGGCGCACGTTTCCGGCAGAATGCGCAAAAATTTTATCAAGATCCTCGCCGGCGACAAGGTCGCGGTGGAGCTTTCACCGTATGATCTGACCCGGGGACGAATTGTTTATCGCTACAAATGAGGACGACGGATTTGAGAAGTTGGTAAGTTGGTAAGTTGGTAATTGAAAACCTGAAACATGGAGGGCTCAATCATCAAGTTCCAACCCGCTTAAGTTTTTATTAGAAGCTAGCAACTGAGGGTCATTATGAAGGTTAGGGCATCGGTCAAGAAAATCTGCGACAAGTGCAAGATCGTGCACCGCAAGGGCGTGGTGCGCGTGATCTGCGAGAACTCGAAACATAAACAACGGCAAGGCTGATGAAGCGATTGCGTAATTTCGTAAGTTGGTAATTTGGTAATTGACACCCCAAAAGCAGCAAATTTGCAAATTGCTCGATCCGCGAATATCAGGAACAAAGAGAAGAATTGTTCTTCTTGGAACTTTGGAGACTAGAACATGGCTCGAATCGCAGGCGTTGATCTCCCGCGCAACAAGCATGTGGACATCGCGCTAACGTACATTTACGGCATTGGCAACTCGCGCGCCAAGAAGATCCTTTCGGGCGCGAAAGTCGAGGCCATGAAGAAGGTCCAGGACCTGAATGAGGAAGAGGTCAACCGCATCCGCCAGGTGATTGAGAGCGAAGGCGATGTGGAAGGCGATCTGCGCAAAGATATTTCCATGCACATCAAGCGGCTGATCGAAATCGGGTCCTATCGCGGGTACCGGCATCGCCGCAACCTTCCGGTCCGGGGCCAGCGCACGCACACCAATGCGCGCACCCGAAAGGGACCGCGCAAGGGCACGGTTGCGCAGAAGAAGAAGGCAACGGCAAAAACGTAAGGAAAACCGGCCTTTGGCCCTTGGCTCAAATCCAACGGCAGATTCTCACCGGATATGGAGTTAGTCAAAGGCTAAAAGCCAAAAGCTAAGAGCCAAAAGCGTGTACGACCAGGGTCAGCCCAAAGTGGTAAACGAAAGCAGCTTCAAAGCTCTATTAAGGTAAACACATGGCAAAAGCTACAGCACCAGCGGCCGGGGCGCCGGCAACACCGGCCAAAGGCAAGAAAAAAGTTTTCAAGAAGAAGGAGCGCAAGAACGTCCCCCATGGGATTGCGTATGTTCAGGCCTCCTTCAACAACACGATCGTTACCATCACGGATGGCGAGGGCCGGACGGTAGCGTGGAAGAGCTCGGGTTCGCTGGGCTTTCGCGGATCGCGCAAGGGGACGCCATTTGCCGCCCAGCAGGCGGCCATGAATGCCGCCAACCAGGCGCGTGAGCATGGAATGCGCAGCCTGGAAGTGCGGGTGAGCGGTCCCGGCTCGGGACGAGAATCAGCCATCCGCGCCCTGGCCGCCGCGGGAATTGACGTCAGGTCTATCAAGGACGTTACACCGATTCCGCACAACGGTTGCCGGCCGCCAAAGCGGCGCCGAGTCTAGCCAGTTGGTAAGTGGGTAATTTTGTAATTGGGTAATTGAGAGAACGGATCGCAGCAGTATAGATAGGGTGAGCGCGGCGCGAGCGCCGGTAAAGCGCGAGCAGAGCGCGAGGGCGCAGCAGGCGAATGCCGTTGCTGAGCCCTGAAGAAGAATGGATCGGGAAGAAGGGGCAGCCACCCCGTAAACCGATCGACACAGGAAGTAACTAGAGGAGAAAGAATGGCAAGATATAAAGGTCCAGTATGCCGCCTTTGCCGGCGCGAAGGCATGAAATTGTTTTTAAAAGGGCCCAAGTGCTTTAGCGACAAGTGCCCCATAGAGAAGCGCAACTTTGCCCCGGGCCAGCATGGCAAAGACCGCAAGGCCAAGGTGGTAGGATACGGCCTGCAACTCCGCGAAAAGCAGAAGACCAAGCGCATCTACTTCACGCTGGAAACCCAGTTCCGCAACTACTTTGAAAAGGCCGCGCGCAAGCCGGGTGTTACCGGCGAACTGCTCCTGCAGCAGCTTGAGCGCCGGCTGGACAACGTGGTTTACCGGCTGGGATTTGCCATCTCGCGGCGCCAGGCACGGCAAATTGTCCGCCACGGCCACATTGACGTGAATGGCCGGCGCGTGAACATTCCGTCGTTCGAAGTTAGCGCCGGTGATGAGATCACGGTGCGGGAAAAAGCGCGCAAGTTTACCGTGGTTGAGGGCGCGCGCGAGTATTCCAGCCACCAGCCGGTTGTCGGCTGGCTCGAGGTGGACCGCGATAACTTCAAAGGCCGCGTGCTGGCTCTGCCCAAACGCCAGGATATTGCTACGCCAGTGAATGAGCAGTTGATTGTGGAGTTGTACAGTAAGTAGGCTTCTGGCAATTAGCAAATAGCAATTAACAACTGGGAATTAGCAAATGCTTGTGCCAATGGCTAAAGGCCAAGTGCCAATGGCTGTGTTTTAAAACAATCCCCGCACCAGAACAGCCTTGGACCATGGGGTCCATGCGCCCAACGGAGCGGAATTGAAAGGAAAAAACGAAAATGGTTCTTTGGAGAGGATTTCAAAAACCCAAGCGTCTCGCGACCGATACGGAGACACTCACCGACAAGTACGGACGTTTTTACGCGCAGCCGTTCGAGCGCGGATTCGGCACCACCATCGGCAACGCGTTGCGCCGCGTGCTGCTGTCCTCGATCGAGGGAGCAGCCGTGACCGCGGTGAAAATTGAAGGCGTGCTGCATGAGTTTCAATCCATCCCCGGCGTGGTCGAGGATGCTACAGACATCATCCTCAACCTGAAGCAGGTCCCGTTCAAACTCAGTGGCGACGGCCCCAAGGCCATCTATCTCAAGGCTGACCAGCCGGGAGAAATTACCTCCGGCATGATCGAAGCGGATGGCGATGTAGAAGTGCTGGACAAGAATGTTCATATTGCCACCGTCTCCGAGGGCGGCAAACTGGAAATGGAGATGCGCCTGAAGCGCGGCCGCGGCTACGTCTCCGCCGACAAGAATTTTGATGACGACCTGGGGCTGGGCTTTATTCCGATCGATTCAGTCCACTCGCCGGTACGCAAGGTGAATTACACGGTAGAGGCCGCACGCCTGGGCCAGATTACGGATTACGACAAGCTGGACATAGAAATCTGGACCAACGGCTCCATTGCTCCGGCGGACGCGCTCGGACTGGCCGCCAAACTGCTCAAAGACCACATGACCATCTTCATCAACTTTGAAGAGGAGCTGGAGACCGAGTCCAGAGGCGAAGACAAGCCGCAGATTCGCAATGAAAACCTGAACCGCTCCGTAGAAGAGCTGGAGCTTTCCGTGCGCAGCTACAACTGCCTGAAGAATGCGAACATCCAGACCATCGGCGAGCTGGTGCAGAAGACTGAGGCCGAGATGCTTAAGACCAAGAACTTCGGCCGCAAGTCACTCAACGAGATCAAGGAGATCCTGGCCTCCATGGGACTCTCCCTGGGCATGAAGATTGACGAGCAAGGCAACGCGGTGCCTGGCCCAACCAGCCAGATGCCGTCTGCCCTGCCCACAGCTCCAGTCGGTGGTGACGGACAGGAATTCTAGTCATCGGGTAATTGGGAAATTTAGTAATTGGGTAATTTAAACCCCGGTTACACTTCCCAATTACCCCATTTACCAAATTACTCAATTTCCAATCAAGGATTTAGCCCATGCGCCACCAAAAATCTACTAAGAAACTCGGACGCAACACCAGCCATCGGCGCGCGCTGCTGCGCAACCTGGTGACATCGCTGATGATTGAAGAGCGGCTGGAGACCACTCCGGCCAAGGCCAAGGCCATGCGCCCGCACGTGGAAAAGATGATTACGCTGGGCAAGCGTGGCGATCTGGCCGCCCGGCGGCTGGCCCGCGCTTACCTGATGACCCGCGAATCGGTGGATCGCCTGTTTGATACCATCGCTCCGCGCATGGGCGACCGCAACGGCGGCTACCTGCGCATCCTGCACAAAGGATTCCGGAAGGGCGACAATGCCCTTACCGTATACATCGAGCTGGTGGGCAGCGAGAAGGTGATTGAAGCCAAGCGGGCCAAACGCGCAGAAGTCCGCGCCAAGCGCAAAGAGGATATTCGCAAGCAGATGGAAGAAGAGCAGGCACAGGCCGCAGCCGAACAGGGCGCTCCTGAGGCTGAAGGCGGCAAAGAGAAATAGTTTTCCAGCCACAACGAACCGCGTCCCAGAACTTGGGGCGCGGTTTTTATTTCTTCAGTATTCCTAATTAGATCGGGACGGAGAAACGAACGTGAAGTTCTCGAAGATCAGAACTCGTTGTCATCAAGGCGCGTTCTTTGACGCCGAAGGACCTATGCATTCTGCTTGCGTAACGAAGCTCCCTTAGTGGCCAGCTGAGCCCAACCGGCAGAACCGCCCATTCCCGTAAAATCCTTGGTTACTCCGCAAGGAAGACGATGCGCTCCAGCGACCGGCGTTACTACATGTATCTGATGAGCAACCGGTCCAAAACCATTTATACCGGCATAACCAATGGCCTGCGGAAGCGCGTGTTGCAACACAAAATGGGGATCAACGAGGGATTTACGAAGAAGTACAAGTTGGACCGCTTGGTGTACTGGGAAAGCTATGGCCAAGTGTTGCAGGCCATTGCTCGAGAGAAAGAGATCAAGGGGTGGTTGAGGATTAGGAAAATTCAATTGATTGTGAGCGTAAATCCAACGTGGGCAGATTTGTCCCGGGATTTGTTTCCTGACTTGGAAGAAGAGGTGCAAAAGGAATTGGCAAGAGCTGGGAATGAATCAGCCGCTGGCGAAATGCATAGGTCCTTCGGGCGCAAAAAACGCGCCCTCCAGGATGACAAGGGGTGAAGGTTCTATGCTAAAGGGAAGCCGTATCGGGACAATGGCAAAGCAAAACAACAGCGACCACTTCAAATTCAACAGCCTAAGTTAATGCCTATGCCGCAGAGCGGGATCATCTCGAGGGCAGGGCTCTACGGCAGTAAGGAAAAGAGCCACTTTTCTAACGTGTTTGTGACACGAGTAAAAACTCGGGTGTGGCACGATTGAACTTGTGCCCTGACACTTCTCCTCCGCCAAAATGACCCACTACCCGAGATTCACGCACTGCCTGCGCTGTCGGCTTTGGCTGAATACTAATGAATACTAATGAATACTAACTACTAAAGGCTATTAAGTACTGGTGTTCCTCTTTTCCACGTTCTCCACACCGATCCACAGAAGTTGCATCGAATTGGGGCATTGACCTTAGTTTCAGATGGCCTTAAAGTCACTTCTACTTTGCAGTTCCAGCCGCACACAAGACCCTTAAGAAAACTCACTCTCCATCTCACGACCATGGTGAGGGCGAGAAAACTGTTTCGTAGCTCGCGCGCAACGGCCAGAGCTTAGAGGCAAGGGATTTTTTGTGGAAAAACGGGCAGAATTAACCTAGTAAACCCCAATGCTTTCTCTAAAACCCTTAAAAACGAACAACTTAATCGGCGAGGTCATCGTCGTAACCGTAGTACAATATATAGTGTTTGGGTCTTGACAGGCCCTATATACAGGCGTATTTTCCATCTACTGGGTTTTGCAGATTTGGGCCCTCTCCCAGAGAAGCCGACGACGCTGAGGTGGCGTCGCCAAACCAAACAGTAAATCGCGGTGGTAAAGAAGCGCCAAATCGATGTTCTTTCCCATGGTGGCGTGCTCACTTTTGAAGGCATGCCACTTTGGCCTTGATATTGGCTCACCGGTGAGCGCGGAGCGAGCGCCGTGACAGCGCGAGCAGAGCGCGAGGGCGCAGCAGGCGAATGCCGTTGCTGAGCCTGGAAAGAAACGGAGTTAATGCCATGGAATTGAATTGGTCGCGGTGGTTTCGTTGTGAATCCAGTTTTGGACTCCTGCTGGCGCCGGACCAGCCTGGAATCTTTGCCCTGGCGGAAGAGGTGGCGCAGTCCGCCGGTCCTAACTCGAGGCGCATGCTGGCCGTAGTTGAGATCAGCGAGGCGGAGAACGTGGCCCACTCGCTCAGCCGGCTCTTTGCTCCCGGCAGCGCGTGGCAGGAGCGCATGAAGATTTGCAGTTGCTATCTGCGCTATGCGGTGGTCACGGACAAGTTCGAGCGCCGGGCAGCGGCTGAGGCGCTGAGGAACTGGCTGAACTCCCAACTAGATTCAGCTGCGCAGATCTTTGAGCGGCCCCGCAGGTCCTCTGCGGTGATTGAGGAAGAGGCCGCAACCGTGGCGGAGCGCGCCGTGGACCGGGTAATGGCTACCCGGCCGTTGTTTCCGGCAGGATTCTAGCCGCGAATCAAGGCGAAAGAACGTGAATTAGAGAAGTGAGTTGATCATTTGTGCACGGCCGAGGGCGGCTGTGGTCCGAGCGGGGTGAAAAAAGATGGGGAACGTGACAGTTAAGACTACAGAGACAACAAAATCGATCCAGCCCACCAAGAAGGCTCCGGGCCTTAAATTCCCGCGTTACTTCACGCGCACGGGCATTTCGCCGTATGACGAAGTCGAGTGGGAGATGCGCACGGCCAACATCACGGACGCCAAGGGCAATACCATCTTTGAACAGAAGAATGTTGATTCGCCCAAGGACTGGTCCATGACGGCGGTGAATATCGTGGCCAGCAAGTACCTGCACGGAGAGCTGGGGACAGCGCAGCGGGAGACGGGCGTCCGCCAGCTTGTGCAGCGCGTGGCGGAGAGCATCCGCGACTGGGGCTGGGCGCAGGGCTATTTTGCTTCCGCGGAAGACCGGGACACCTTTCATGACGAGCTGGTGCACATCCTGGTGCAGCAGAAGGCATCATTCAATTCGCCGGTGTGGTTCAACGTGGGCTGCGACCGCCTGGAGCCGGAGTCTGAAGCGCAGAACTGGCACTGGAACATGGAGAAGGGCCAGGTGGAGTTCTCGTCGAGCGGCTACAAGAATCCGCAGTGTTCCGCGTGCTTCATTAATTCCATCAAGGATTCGCTGGACTCCATTCTCACCTTGGCCAAGACGGAGGGCATGCTGTTCAAGTGGGGTAGCGGCACCGGGACCAATCTTTCTCCGCTGCGTGGTTCCACGGAACAGCTTTCCGGGGGCGGATCGGCTTCCGGCCCGCTCAGCTTTATGAAGGGCTTTGACGCCTTTGCCGGCGTGATCAAGTCCGGCGGCAAGACCCGCCGCGCGGCCAAGATGGTGATCCTGAACATTGACCACCCAGACATTGAAGACTTTATCGAGTGCAAGGCCAAGGAAGAGGCCAAGGCCTGGGCGTTGATCGAGATGGGCTATGACGGATCGTCGCCTGACTCGGATGCCTATAGCTCCATCTTCTTCCAGAATGCCAACAACTCGGTGCGGGTGGCGGATGATTTCATGAACGCCGTGGAGCGTGATGGCGAGTTCTCCACCCGCTCGGTCAAGGGCAGAGAGGTGATGAAGACCTACAAGGCGCGCCACCTGCTGCGCAAGCTCTCGCAGGCCACGTGGCAGTGCGGCGATCCCGGCATGCAGTATGACACCACGGTGAACAAGTGGCATACCTCAAAGAATACCGACCGCATCAATGCCTCCAACCCGTGCTCGGAGTACATGTTCCTGGACGATTCGGCCTGCAATCTTTCTTCCCTCAACCTGATGAAGTTTCTGGGCGCGAGCGGCGCTTTTGACGTTGCCGCCTACCGCCATGCCGTGGACGTGATGATTACCGCGCAGGAGATCCTGGTGGACAATGCCGGATATCCCACGGAGATGATCTCGCGCAATTCGCATGACTACCGCCCGCTCGGCCTGGGCTATGCCAACCTGGGCGCACTGCTCATGGCTTCCGGCCTGCCCTACGATTCCGATGCCGGACGCGATTATGCAGCCTGCGTTACGGCCATTATGTGCGGCGAGGCCTATTTGCAGTCGGCGCGGATTGCCGAGCAGTGCCCGGCTTTGACTCCGGCGACATCACGCGTTTCCGAGCGTGAAGTTACGGGCGGCGCCTGCCCCGGCTGGTATGTAAACCGCGAGCCGTTCCTCGATGTGATACGCATGCACCGGGCTTCAGTGAACAAGATCAATAGCCGCGTGCCGGAGGCGCTGCTGGAAGGCAGCAAAGCCTGCTGGGACCAGGCGCTGGCCCTGGGCGAGAAGGTGGGCTATCGCAACTCGCAGGTTACCGTGCTGGCGCCCACGGGAACGATCGGCTTCATGATGGACTGCGACACTACGGGCATTGAGCCTGACCTGGCGCTGATCAAGTACAAGAAGCTGGTGGGCGGCGGCATGATCAAGATCGTCAATAACACCGTGCCGCAGGCGCTCTACAAGCTGGGCTACAGGGAAGAGCAGATCAATTCGATCGTCAGCTACATTGATTCCACCGGGACCATTGAGGGCGCGCCGGGAATCAAGGATGAGCACCTGCCGGTATTTGATTGCAGCTTCAAGCCACAGAAGGGCACGCGCAGCATCCATTACATGGGCCACGTGAAGATGATGGCGGCGGCGCAGCCGTTTATCTCCGGCGCCATCTCCAAGACGGTGAACCTGCCGGAGAACGCCACGGTGGAAGACATCATGGAGGCCTATATCCAGTCTTGGAAGATGGGGCTGAAGGCCGTGGCCATCTACCGAGATGGATCGAAGAAGGCGCAGCCGTTGATGGCGGCCTCCAACAGGGAAGAGGCGGCCAAACGGGGAACGCGAGGCGAGAGGTTGACAGCTGAAGACGAGGCTCTCCTCAAGCTGACGCCGGAACAGAAGGCGCTGGCGCTGGCGGCGGTGCGTCCGCCAACACTGCGGCAGCAGGAGACGGCGCCGCCGCGGGCCGTGCGTCATCGCCTGCCGGACGAGCGGGCCTCCATCACCCACAAGTTCTCCATTGCCGGACACGATGGCTACATCACGGTAGGCCTCTACCGCGATGGCACGCCGGGCGAGATCTTCATCCGCATGGCCAAGGAAGGTTCGACGGTTTCCGGCCTGATGGATGCATTTGCCACAGCCATCTCGGTGGCCCTGCAACATGGCGTTCCCTTGAAGCTGCTGTGCGACAAGTTTGCCCACAGCCGTTTTGAGCCCAGTGGCTTTACCCCCAATCCGCAGATTCAGATTGCCAAGTCAGTGATGGATTACATCTTCCGCTGGATCGATCTGCGCTTCATCAGCGGCCAGCAATACGAGCTGTTTGACAGCCTGCGCAAGCCGGTAGCCCAACCCGTGGTTCTGGGTGGTGTGGAACAGCTTCCCTCGGCTGTGAGCGCAGAGACATTACCACCTCAAGGTGGCCTGGTTGTGGGAGCCTCTGAGGGGCATGTGGATGGGGATGTCAACCTGACGGACCGTGGCATCTATCACGCTGCTGATGCCATGAAAGATGTCATCGATATGGGCGATGCGCCTAGCTGCCATGTGTGTGGGTCGATCATGACGCGGAATGGGTCGTGTTATCGGTGCATGTCGTGCGGGAGTACGAGCGGGTGTAGCTAAAAATAGCGCTACCGGAGACGCAGAGCCCGCCCGCGAGGCGGGCTTCATCTTTGAAATACATTTAGGTTGATTGGTTCAGATGATTATTCTGCCGGATAAGTTCAAGCGCATTATAGAATCCAACAACCACCTTGTCGGTTTAGTGCACTCTTCATTAGCGAGCTTCGAAGAGTTACTCTACTGGAGTAAATTGCCATTTTTCCCCGACTATACTGACCATGACGAAAAACACGTACAGAACGTTCTCAACGCAGCTGCCTGGTTGGTTACAGAACGTGCGGAGGCAAGCTTAACTTCTGCCGATGTCGCCATCCTGACACTGTCAGTTTTGCTGCATGACGCGGGAATGCACATTGCCCCTGACGGATTTGAATATCTGATTGCTTCCGATTCACCTAGAATTCCTGAATTGGACTCGCTGCCATGGCACGTACTATGGGAAGCTTTTGGCAGGGAGGTCCGCCGCTTCGACGGCAAGACATTAGTCCGTCTCTTCAATGATCCTACGCCGGTTCGATTACCAATTCTTCAGAGCGGTGCTTGGGTCGACAAAGACTTCCGGCTGATCGGCGAGTTCATCAGGAGATATCACTCAAGACTTGCACATGAGATTGCACTCGATGGAATGCCGGGTCCTGGAGCAGACCGAATTAAGCTGCCCTCTGGGATTGACCGCGAGTTCGCGGATCTTAGTGGATTAGTCGCGAGAAGCCACGGAATCGATCTCAGGTCGTCATTTGCCTACCTTAGAGCGAAGTTTCACCTGAGGGAATTCCGTGGTGTCCACGCCACGTATTTAATGGCGCTCCTTCGGATTCATTCGCGCACCAGGGCTCCCAACGTGCGGTTTCACGCATGGGTGGCAACGAGGAAGGGCTGCACGGCAGATACATCATCCAAACACATATTTCGGGTCGAATTTGACTTTGTGTTTTTTCAGGAGGGCCAGATATTCCTCCTCGAAGGTGCGGTTGCGGTGATGCTTCTCCTGGTTGCGGATGTAGTTAATCACGACCCAGGTGCTGGATTCGCTCACGCTGAATGCTCCGTAGCCTTCCTGCCAGGCAAATTTGCGTCTGTGCTCATTCATCCATTTTGAGGAATTGGTTTTAACGAGATTGACTGCCTTGGCCAGGGTCACGTCCTGCGGCAGATGAAATAGCACATGCGCGTGATTGTCCGTCCCATTGATGGCAATTGGCGTGATTCCCTTATTCCGGCAAATGCCTGCCATATAGGACCAGAGCTCCGGTTGCACTTCTTTGGGGATGAGCTTCTTGCGGTCTTTGGTGCTGAAGATTACGTGGATGTGAATTCTGGCGAAGGTGTGGGACATTGTGCCGCCCTCCGGGGCTTCACATTCTATACGCTACAGTTACCACCAGCTACCCGATGGGCTCAGTAATTTCGCCCCTTCGGAGCTTGACTGTCGCGAATCCGCCGCTCCAGCTTTAGCTACGTTTTCCCCCGCGCCATCGGCCTTGGTCCCGAAGCAAACAGCCCTCTCACCCCCCTTACCTGGCATGATTGAACCTCACTGGAGTTCTGTATAATCGGTTTTCCCGATAGCGGGTGATTTTGCTATGGGCCGACCCATTGTTCCTATCAAACGGCAGACCAATACTCCGGAGGAGGCTCTGGGGGCGGTGATTACTGATCTGCGCGTCTCCAGGAAGTGGTCGCAGGGCGACCTGGGAGAGAAGATTGGACACACCGAGTTTTATGTAAGCAGAATTGAGAAGGGGACGCAGAGTGCCCCTCTGGACGTGATCATGCTGGTTGCCCAGGCTTTTGGCCTTCGCGGCTCCCAACTGCTGGCAAAAGCAGAAAAGAAACAATCCAAACGCTAACCCAGATCGGGTGATCGCCGTGACCGGGTGATCTCCACCCCATCACGCGCAAAAGCGGTGCGCGTTTGGGGGGCCCCAGTGATCCGGTGATCGAAAAACCAAACCACAGCCCCGGACAAACTCAATCAACGCGAATCAGGAAGGGTACAAGCCAAGAGCTAACAGCCAAAGAGCCGCTCTTCTCACGCATTCCCCGGCGCTACCTGAACGGCTATTACGCTGGCGCATTGAGCACAGCGGCGGGCGGCTATGGGAATCTCACTCAGGCACTCCGGACATTTTTTGGTTGTCGGATCGGCGGGAATCGGGCTTCGGGCTGCGCGGGCCTTCCAGGCGTTCATGGGCGCCACCATGAAGAAGTACACCGCGGCCGCCACCAGCAGGAAGCTGATGAGCGCGTTCAGAAATATGCCATAAGAGACTACCGCGCCATTCACGGTTACGGTCAACGCGGAAAAGTCTGGTTTGCCGACAACGGCGGCGATGAGGGGCGTGAGGATGTGGGTGACGAATGAGGTCACCACTGACCCAAACGCCGAGCCGATGACTACAGCGACGGCCAGGTCAATTACGTTGCCGCGCATGATGAACTGACGAAATCCTTTGAACATAAGCTGCTGCTCCTAGCTTCTAGCTACTAGCAAAAGCGGGGGCGAAAATCAACAGCCGCCCCCGGAATCGGGTGATCGCGCGTGACCTCCACCCCAGCACCTGCAAAACGGCGTGCGTCGGGAGATCCGGTGACCGGGTGATCTGAAAACCGTGATCTGAAAACCCAAGAAGCGACCACGAATGAACTGACAAACGCGCCACCACGAAATTGCAAGTGCATCGGTCGCGGCTTAACCGGCTATAGCCAAGAGCCAAGGGCCAGCTCTCACTCGCGTTGTTTTTTAGCCAAAAACGGCGTATTATTACTAATGTTGTAACTGGTTTCGGCTTAGAACCTGTAAGTGTAAGGTTCTAAGTGGGTTTGTAGTTTCCCCAATCCGTGGCGAACGTACCAGTGGGCTGAACGCCCACTTTATTTTTGGGTGAAATTGGGAATCCCAGCGGTTTTTGTTGGTGCTATGCGCGAAATTTCAGGGGGATCCTTCGGCTTCGCCTCAGGATTTCGCTTGGCGGCGCAAGACGCCGCCAGAGCAGCTCAACTTTTAATTTTGGGAAAAAGGGGCTGTAAACCAACAAAAAGGCCACAAAGAGTACGAAAAAGACGAGAAAAAGAGACCTGAATGGCCGCAGACGTGGAAAAGATCAAGGCCATTGTTTCACGGGTGGCCGCAACGCACGGAGTGGAAGTGGTGGAAGTTGATTTGCGGGGTGGAGGCAAGGCGCGCACCCTGAAGATCACCATTGATAAGCCCGAGGGCGTAACCCACGAGGATTGCGCCAATGTGAGCCGTGAAGTTTCGACGATTGTGGATGTGGAAGATGCGGTCCCCGGCGGTTCTTATACGTTAGAAGTTTCGTCACCGGGGCTGGACCGCAAGCTGCTGGGCGCCAAGGATTTCATACGGTTTATTGGCAGCCGGATCAAAGTGATGACGCGCGAGCCGGTGAACGGCAACCGCCACTTTGAAGGCCGGCTGGAAAGCTTTACGGATGGGCGGCTTTTGTTAGAAGTGCTTACGGGAAAGAAGAAGCCGAAACCGGGACACGCGCATCCGGGGCAGAAGATTGAGATTGAGTTGGCCAATGTGGAGAAGGCCAACGTGGCGCCGGAGATCTAGTCATCGGGAAGAAGCAGATTTTAGCCGCGAATTAACGCGGATGAACGCGAATCAAGGAAATCGGGTGATCGCCCGTGATCCTGTGATCAGTAAGGCAAGAGCAAGCTAATAAGTTGTCTGGTTGCAAGTTATGGCGCGGTGAAGCGTTAAACACCGTGCCCTTTATTAAGGAATCTTATGGCTAGTGAGATTTATAACGTCATTGATGCTCTAAGCCGGGAAAAAGGAATTGATCCGCAGATTGTAGTGAGCGCGGTGGAAGACGCCATTGTTGCGGCCACTCGCAAAAAAGATAAGAGCCAGGAAAACCTGCACGCCGAATTGGACAAAGATAGCGGGATGATCCGTGTGTATGCGGTGAAGAGCATTCTGGCGACGGAAGATGACATTGCCGATCCGCAACTGGAGATCTCGCTGGAAGATGCCAAGAAGATCGACGAGAACGCCGAAGTTGGCGGCGAGGTGCGGTTCCTGAAGTCTACGGAGGGGTTGGGACGAATCTCCGCGCAAATCGCCAAACAGATTATCTTCCAGAAGGTGCGCGAGGCCGAGCGCGAGACCATTTACAACGAGTACATTGGCCGCGTGGGCGAGATCCTGAATGCCACGGTCAAGCGCATTGAAGGCCCGGAGGTGATTTTCGATATCGGCAAAGCCGAGGCCCGGATGCCGAGGAAAGAGTCATCGCGCCTGGAGTCCTTTGCCATGGGCGAGCGGGTGCGGGTGGTGCTGGTGCGCGTGGACAAGAATTCCAAAGGTCCGGCGGTGATTGTTTCCCGCGCCGCGCCGGAGCTGGTGCAGAACCTGTTCCAGACCGAGGTGCCGGAAATTTATGACAGCACTGTGACCATCAGAGCCATTGCGCGCGAAGCCGGCGAGCGCACCAAGATTGCCGTAATGTCCAGGGACAAGGATGTGGATGCCGTGGGCGCGTGCGTGGGCATGAAGGGCATGCGGGTGCAGTCCATCATCCGCGAATTGCGGGGCGAAAAGATCGATATTATCGAATACCACGAAGACCCAATCACCTTTGCGGAAAAGGCATTGCAGCCGGCAAAGGTGAGCCGCGTCACGGTGATTGATGCGGGGGAGAAGCACCTTGAGGTGGTGGTGGATGATAGCCAGCTCTCCCTGGCCATCGGCAAGAAAGGCCAGAACGTCCGGCTGGCAGCCAAGCTGCTGGGCTGGAAGATTGACATCAAGAGCGAAGAAGAGAAGCGGCAGGAAGTGGAGCAGCAGATGTCATCAATGGTCACTCAGACGATTACGCCGCTGGAGCGGGTGACTGACCTGGGCGAGCAGCTTATCGCCAAGCTGAGCGAGGCCGGTATTACCACGGTGGAGGCCCTGGCGGACATGACGCCGGAGCAACTGGAAGAGCTGCCGGGCGTCGGGCCGAAGACTGTGGAAAAAATCAGCATTGCGGTGAATAATTATTTTGCCAGCCTGGAAGCCGAAGCCTCCGCACCGGCGGAAGAAGGGGCTGAGGCGGCGACAGCTGAGGTCGCGGAAGAGCAGGGTGGGCAGACGGCTGAGGCTGTGGCGGTGGAAGCTGCTCCAGCGGATGAGGCGGAAGTTCAGACTGCTGGCGAGGATCAAGAGGTGACTGAGGTTATGGCGGCCGAGGTTGAGTCTGACAACCACGACCAGGAGCATTTAGAAGATTCTCAGGCAGGGACGGCAGAGGTCCCAAAGAGTAGTGAAGAGTCATAAAGTTCAGATGGAATCAAAGTAAAGGCGTGAGGACTATATGATCGCTTAACGGACAACTTGGAGGAAACGCAGAGAGTGAAAATTCGAATCAATGATCTGGCCAGAGAGCTTGAGGTAAAGAGCAAAGAGATCCTGGACTCTTTACCGGAAGTGGGCGTAAAGGAAAAGAAGACCCACTCCTCCTCGATTGAGGATCATGAAGCAGAACTCGTCAGGAGATATTTTGCGGCCAAGTCCGGCTCTGCGAGCGGTCGGGAAAAGTCTGCTCCGGCGGAAATGAAACCCAAGATCGATTTCTCCAAGGTCCACAAGCCCGGCGATGTTGCCCGTCAATTACGGGAACGGGAAGAACAACAACACCGTCCTATCGCTCCGCCACGGCCCGTAGTGGCGGCGGCTGCGCCTCCTGCAGTTGTTCCCAAACCACCGGCAGTATCAGCTCCCCCAGTTGCGCCACCGCCGGTCCAGGAAAGGCCAACCGTGATCGCGCCCAGGTTTATTACACCTCAGGTCGTCGCACCACCGCCAGAAAAGACCGTTGTGGTATCGCCGCCGCTGCACAAACCTGCGGCTCCTCCGGTTGCGCCAGTACCGGAAAAACCTGCAGCTCCTCCGGCGGTGATCGTTACGCCTCCGGTGCAGCAGCCTCCGGCGCCCATCCCAGCGGCGGTAGTGAGTGCCCCAAAGCCGCCCGCAGCGCCTGTGGCAGCTACACCAGCGGCTCCAGCGGAACATCATGCACCGATTGCGGCCAAGCCTGCATCCCAGCAACCTATTGTTCCGCAACGGCGCGTCATTACTCCGCAAACCGGACCGCGGCCTGTGTATCATGCGCCGCCACCGCCGCCGGCCCGGCCTCCTGTGGTCCAGCACGGCGCCGCGCCCGCGGGGCGTCCACAAGGCGGTGTGGTGCGCGGACAGCCAATTTTCCAGCGCCCCCGTCCTCCGATGTCTGGCAGCGCCGCAGGGGCTCCTGCTGGCCGGCCACAGTTTGGACGCCCAGGTGGCGACCAGCGGCGAGGGCCGCATCCCACCAGCGCCGGTCGTGCAGGTTTTCCAGGACGCCAAGGTGTAGGACCGGGATTGCCACCGCCTCCGGCGCCGGGCAAGCCCACAGGACGCGCCGGCGCGCCGCCAAGGCGTCCGGGACAGCGTTACAGCCATGGGCCCAAAGAAGGGCCGATGAAGGGCTTTGTTCCGCCGCCACGGTTGTCGTTGTCAAACGAGCCTCAGCCGATCACGCGCAGCATCACCATAACGGAAGGCGTCAGCGTGAAAGACCTGGCAGAGAAACTGGGCATCCGCGCTAAGGACCTGATTGCCCGATTGCTGATGAAAGGCGCAATGGCCACCGTGAACCAGACCCTGGATTTTGAACTGGCCCGGGACATGGCAAACCATTTTGGCGCAGACGTTGAGGTCATCAGCTTTGAAGACCAGGCGGCGAAAGAGATGGCGCAGATAACCGGCGCGTCAGAGGAATCGGCGGCGGCGTCCGTGGTTACGCGTCCGCCGGTGGTCACGATCATGGGTCATGTGGACCACGGCAAGACTTCACTGCTGGACGCGATTCGTGAAACCAACGTGGCCGGCGGAGAGGCCGGCGGGATCACGCAGCACATTGGCGCGTACAAGGTAAAGATCACCAAATCTGATTCTCCGGCGTTTGGGCGGCAGATTGTTTTCCTGGATACGCCGGGTCACGAAGCGTTTACTCGCATGCGTGCCCGCGGAGCCAAGGTTACGGACATTGTCGTCCTGGTGGTGGCGGCTGATGATGGCGTGATGCCGCAAACTCTGGAAGCCATGGACCATGCCAAGGCGGCGAAAGTGCCGATCATCGTCGCGGTGAATAAAATCGACAAGCCTGAAGCCATGCCCGACCGGGTGAAGAAGCAACTCGCCGACCGCGGCCTTATGCCGGAAGATTGGGGTGGCACCACAGTATTTGTGGATGTATCCGCCAAGAAACGCACCAATCTCGATCTGCTGATGGAGATGATCTGCCTGGTTGCCGATCTGCAGGAACTCAAGGCGAATCCTGACCGTCCGGCCTCCGGTACGGTGGTGGAAGCCAAGATTGACCGCGGACGCGGCTCTGTGGCCACGGTGCTGGTGCAAAACGGCACGTTGCACATTGGCGATAATTTCATCCTGGGCAACACCTTCGGCAAGGTGCGCGCCATGTTTGATGATCGCGGCAGCGTGGTGGAGGAAGCTCCACCCTCAACTCCGGTTGAGGTGCTGGGACTGGAGGGATTGCCGCAGGCTGGCGATCAACTGCTGGTGGTTCCCGAGCGCGAGAAGGCCCGGCAGGTATCCGAATATCGCGAACAGAAGGCGCGGGAAGCCACTCTGGCCAAATCGTCCAAGCTTTCGTTGGAAGGTCTTGCCGAGCAGATCAAGACGGCCGGGGTGAAGGAATTACCGATCATCCTGAAAGCTGATGTGCAGGGATCGGCCGAGGTACTGGCCGACACATTGAACAAGCTCACAACGGAAAAGGTGAGAATCAAGATCCTGCACGCCGGTGTGGGTGCGATTACCGAAAACGATGTGCTGCTGGCGTCGGCATCGAATGCGGTGATTATCGGTTTCAGCGTCCGTCCGGAGCGCAAGGCGCAGGAACTGGCGGAGATGGAAAAAGTGGATATCCGCCTGCACTCGATCATTTACGAGCTTCAGGATGAGATCAAGAAGGCCATGGCCGGACTGCTGGAACCAATTATCAAGGAAACCTACCAGGGCCGGGCCGAGGTGCGCGACATCTTCCGCGTGCCCAAGGTCGGCACGGTGGCTGGATGCTACGTGCAGGATGGGTTCATCAAGCGCGATGCCGATGTGCGCCTGGTTCGCGATGGCGTGCAGGTTTACAAAGGCAAGATCGGGTCGCTCAAGCGCTTCAAAGACGATGCGAGCGAGGTACGCAACGGCATGGAGTGCGGCATTGCCATCAGCAACTTTAACGATGTCAAGCGTGGTGACGTGATTGAAGCTTTTGTGACGGAGAAAATTGCGGCTGAAATCGGTGTTGCTTAGACGTTTTCACGGTTGCCGCGGTTTCTGCTAGTGACGGTTGCTTCAAGCGAGCCGAGTGGTTAGTAATCAGCACTTAGCACTCAGCCAGCGGGCAGTATTGGAGATCCTTAAGGATGTCGTCGGCACGGAAACGAAAGCGTCGGAAGTAATTGCTTTCAATCCTATTAATCAAGAGAATGGGCGGCCCAGTGGGCCGCCCAGTTTGATTTAGTGGCGGTCGTGGTCGTCGTGGTCGTGGTCGCGGTCTCCGCGCCGGCAATCTTTACACTGCTCGGCTTTGCGCAAATGTTCCAGAGCTTCGCGCGTGGACCTCATGGCTTCTACTTTGTCGCCGCAGAAGTCCCACTTGGCCTCTTCCATTTCGTGCATCGCGACTTCGAGCGCGTGGACGGCATCGTGAATGCGGGGGCACCTGGATGGCGGCGGTGGCGCCGGCTTCGCGGCCATGATTGCCGCAGCGATCATCAATACCAAGGTCAATACCGCAATAGAAATTTTCTTCATGGTGATCCGCCTCCTTTAGACGGAACGCGTTCATCCCTGGGAATGCGCGGAACTATAAGGTCGTTCGTTGAAGTTCCAGGAAGTTTGGGGACCCGATTACCTATGCCCTGTTTACGGCTCCCTCTTTTTAACACATAAGGATTCCGTCGAATACGATTTTTGTTGCTTATGGAGTTACTCCGCAGAGACTGTTCATGGGTAACTTGCCGGCGGACGGCCCTGTCAGGAGCGCCTTCCACGGTTGAGAGGTTGAGAGCGAGGGCCGCACGAGATGGCCGCAACTAATCGGAGTCGAGTAGAATTCGCTTTGTTCCATGCCTATTGCCTATCTCACGCTGGAGCTGCGGATTGAGGGCGCGCACTCGCTCAAGGACAAGCGCCAGGTGCTGCGTAGCATGAAAGACCGGCTCCGCAATTCTTTCAATATCTCCATTGCTGAAATCGACGCTACGGACCTTTGGCAGCGGGCGACATTGGGTGTGGTGAGCATTTCCGATTCGCGCGATTATCTTGAAGGGCTCATGCGCAACGTGGAGCGCGAAGCGGTTAGGCTGGCTAATAACGCCGGCGCGGAAGTGGTGGACTCATTTGTGGATTTTGTCGAGACATGAAGAATTGGGTAAGGCGTAGTTGGGTAATTGAGAATCGGGTGCGACCTCCATCCCGGTGACCGGAAGGATCAAAATCTTCACAGGACTTTTTTGCCTCCTTTCAGTGTCCCTGGGGATCAAATGCTTTGGTTTGGGCCAAGGAGGAGCCAGGAGCCTTTTCCACTCTCCAACTCACTCATTGTCAACAACTTACTGAACAGCCCTATGCGTCCCAGCATTCCGTCTGATATCCTCATGGGTTTTTATTGACCGAAGCAAAAATGCCTGAGCAACGAGGAAGACAGCATCATCTGGAGCGGGTAAGCGAGGCCCTGAAGGAAGACATCGGGACCATCATCGAAGGCGAACTGGGTGATCCGCGCATTGCGCTGTGCACGGTTTCGGAAGTGCTGCTTTCACCGGACGGCAAGAGCGCGCGGGTGTTCATTCACGTGGTGGGAGATGAGCAGGAGGCCAGGCAGACGCTGAAAGTCATTGAAGCCGCCAAAGGATACATCCGGCACGAACTGCTGGAGTTGATGGGTGTGCGTCATGTGCCGGACCTGATCTTTGTTCTGGACCGCTCGCAGGAGATTGGGGCCAGGATTGACGAGTTGCTGGGAAGAACCCGCGGCAGGCAGACCAAGAGGCGCAAGAAGCAGTGATATGGATCATCTGGAACAGGTCCTGGAACAAGTTCGGCAGCGCAGGGAATTCCTGTTGACATCGCACGCCCGCCCGGATGGCGACGCGATAGGCTCCCTGCTGGCGATGGCCGCTATATTGCACAAGATGGGCAAGACTGCCCAGGTAGTCATGAGCGACCCGGTGCCGGTGATCTACAAGCCACTGCCTTATGCGGATACAATCATTCACTC
This sequence comes from Candidatus Angelobacter sp., assembly GCA_035294925.1. Taxonomy (GTDB): domain Bacteria; phylum Acidobacteriota; class Terriglobia; order Terriglobales; family Acidobacteriaceae; genus Angelobacter. The sequence goes on from DATGJZ010000101.1 coordinate 35,293, forward strand.
GTCTCAAGTCAACGGCCACCATGATGCCGCCATTCTGCTGGAATGCGATAGCGTGCAGCGGACACGGCTTCAGGGCCTGGACAAGTCCTTCCTTATCAGTATTGATCATCATGTAACCGCCAGACGTTTTGCCAACGTCAACTGGATCGATCCCGAAGCCTGTGCCTGCGCCGAGATGGTTTTTCGCCTGGGCAATGCCGCCGGGGTGAAGATTACTCCGGAAATTGCCACGTGCCTTTACACCGCAGTGCTCACAGACACTGGTTCCTTCTGCTATTCGCCCACCAACGCTCACACGTTTGAGCTGGCGCGAGAACTGGTGGAGTTTGGCGCCGATCCGGCCAGAATTGCCCAGAACGTTTATTTTTCCAACCCGACATCCAAGATGCGGCTTCTGGGCGCGGCGCTTTCCAAGTTGCGGCGCGAGGGCTCAATCGCGTGGATGACGGTTACCCGCGAAGACATGGAGCAGTCCGGAGCCCTGGAAGAGGATTGCGAGGGGCTGGTTAACTATGCATTGGGAATCGCGGGGGTTGAGGTGGCAATGTTCTTCCGCGAGATCGCCGAGCATCGGGTGCGAGTGAGCATGCGCAGCAAGGGCGCGGTCAATGTGTCCGCGATTGCCGAGCCGTTCGGCGGCGGCGGCCATGAGTGCGCCAGCGGATTTGCTGTAGACGGTCCTCTCGAGGCGGCCATCGAAAAGGTGCTGCAGGCGCTGCGGGCGAAATTGTCGTAGTGGCGTCCTTTCGTAAACTCCTATTCATGGTTGCTGTAGTCCTGTCTTAATGGCAGTGTACTCCTGGCCGACCTGAGCACTCAGCAGCCGGCATTCAGCCCGCGAACAATCTTGGACTGAAGGAAATACAGCGTCTTCGGCATAATAGGGTGATCGGGCCTTCCTCATGAATCAGCAAATCAGGGTGCGCATATTGCAACTCGCAGTGATCACGGGTATCTGCGGGTTCCTCTTTTTCTTTGGCCTGGGCGCTTTCGGATTGGTGGGAGCAGATGAACCGCGCTATGCGCAGATTGCGCGGGAAATGTTCACTCGCCACGACTGGATCGTTCCCACCCTGAATGGCCAACCCTGGCTGGAAAAACCGGCATTCCTCTACTGGAAGATGATGAACAGCTACGGCATTTTTGGCGTAGCCGACTGGGCGGCGCGCGTACCCGCGGCGGCACATGCTCTTACGCTGGTGCTGGTAGTGTTTTTCTTTATGCGCCGCTTCCGGCCGGGAACGGAGATGGACGCGGCGCTGATTACTGCGTCATCGGCGGCCATCATCGGCTTTGCCCGCGGGGCCTCGACGGACATGTTGCTGTCCTCGCACTTCGCCATGGCTATGCTCGCCTGGTGGGCCTGGCACGTTACAAGGAGAAAAATCTGGCTGGCGTTTTTCTATACGCTGCTGTCCCTGGGCGCGCTGAGCAAAGGCCCGGTGGCGCCGGCGCTTGCCGTCCTGATGGTTGGCGCGTATGCGTTGCTTCGGCGTGATAAAAAGGCCTTTCTTGGCAGCCTGTGGTGGCCGGGGTTTCTGCTGTTTTTTGCCATTGCTTTGCCCTGGTATGTCGCGGTGCAGATTAAGGCGCCGCAGTTCTTTGGCATATTTTTTATTGAGCACAATCTGGAGCGCTTCGGCACGAACTTGTATCAGCATTCGCAGCCATTCTGGTATTACATTCCAGTGTTTCTCCTGAGCATGCTTCCGTGGACGGTCTTCACGATCATGGCAATTGTCCAAAGCGGGAAAAGTGAAATCCGCCGCTTGCGCACTCGTGAAGTTGAAGACGGAAGGGATGACGGTCTCCAGCTTTTCCTGTTGCTTTGGATGATCATCCCGATTTTCTTCTTCAGCATCTCGCGTTCGAAGCTGCCAGGCTACATACTGCCCGCCATTCCCGCGGCGGCATTGCTGACGGCGGATTATCTTCACCGCAGCCTGCTACCGCTCAAGCGCTGGGCGATGGTGCTGCATTCGATGATTTGCGGCAGTCTGGTTGCGGCGGCGCTGCTGGCGCCATCAAGAATACTGAAGGTACATCCTGCGCAAAACGTGCAGGCTGCAGTACTGTTGGGCGCGGGTGTGATGGCCGTTCTGGTATTGCTGATTGTGAGGCTGGGTGGACCCGGCGTGCTGCACTTTGCCACACTGATTCCAGTGATTGTGGTGCTGGCTTTTCTGCTTCGTCCTGCCGCGCCGGTGATAGACGAGGCAAACTCAGCACGCACAGTGGATGCCCAACTGCGGCATCTCGGCGCACCACCAGGACCTATTGCAGTGTTTAACGTGAAGCGCGAGGTTGAATACGGGCTGAATTTTTATCGCAACCAACCCATAGGCCGTTATGAACGGGATGGTATTCCGCAGGAGAGCCATCTCCTGGTCGCCAGGGAGGGCAACAAGGATGCGGTGCAGGCGCTGGTTGGCAGCCGTCAAATTGCGCTCTTCGGCAGCTTTCCCCCACAACATCTGGAGTTCTTTTTGGTATCAAAACGGTAGACAGGCAGTGACGCAGCTGGTTCCTACTTGTTTGGTTCATGGACTAGAGAGGCCTTTGCGTATTTGGCCGTTCGAGGCTAGACTTTTACCTCGTCCGGCCTTTTGTCCCCCCCGAGGAAGGGCTAATACCACAGGATTTTCATGGCGCTGCACACCCACATCGAAGCTCACCGGACACCGCAACCTTCCGGAGTCGAGATCCTGGACCTGCGGCACTTCAACTCCCAGCATCTGCGTCCGTTGCTGGAGCATGAGACGCGGATGTGGCGCCAGCTCATGACCTGGGATTACCGCTCGTCGGCGGAGATGATTCTCCGTTACATTGACTCCAAGATCCTGCCGGGCTATGCGGCGGTAAAGAATGGACAAGTGGGCGGATACGCTTTTTTTGTCTATGAAGGCAGCAAGGGAGTGGTGGGCGACCTGTATGCGGACCAGTCGATCCAGCTACCAGAGGGAGAAGGCGCAGTCGAGCGTCTTCTGGCTATCCATGTGATTGAGACCTTGCAGCAGTCTCCTGGCATTCACCGGGTTGAAGCTCAGCTCTTGCCCCATGAGTCGGGGACCTTGAGCGCAACCTTTGTCCGGGAGGGCTTTCGCCAGTTTCCGCGATTGTTCATGACGCTGTCGCTTAAGGATGGGTTGAGGACGCAAGTTCCTGCGCCGGCAGAAATTGAATTCCGCCGCTGGGGCGAGCAGGACTTTCAACCGGCCGCCAGCGTGATTACGGCTGCGTATCGGGGGCATATTGACTCTGAAATTAACGATCAGTACCGCAGCCTGAACGGATCGTTGCGCTTCCTGAACAACATTGTGCGCTTCCCCGGATGCGGCATATTCGATGGCAACGCTTCGTTTGTAGCCGTCAATAAAGTGACCCGCTCGGTCGCCGGGGTGTTGCTCTGCTCGCGAGTGAAGGAAGATGTAGGCCACATTACCCAAGTCTGTATTTTGCCCGAGTATCGGGGCAAACGGATCGGCGAATCCTTGATTGCCTTGTGCACTCAGGAACTCCGCAGCCGCAATTTCTCCGCCCTGAGTCTGACCGTGACTGAAGCCAATACCAAAGCCGTGGGGCTGTATTTGCGGCTTGGGTTTGATGTGAAGCGGAGATTTGATGCGTTTGTTTGGGAAGGGTGAGCTGGATTGGGTAATTGAGTAATCTCGTAATTTGGTAATTGAAAATCGGGTTGATCGCGCGTGGTCGAGTGATCTGTTGATGGGAAACCATGAGGGGGACGGCGATCCACACAATTGCGTAATTGGCTAAATTAGAAATTGTCAGGTGGACGATTGAGGCGGCATCCGGTGGTTTTCAATTACCAAGTTACCAATTTACCCAATTACCAAATTCTCCATTAGTCCCACAATCTCTGAATAACGAAAACGGGCGTTGGCGCTCAGTGGTGGAGCAGCCACATGACCCACCCTGCCAGGAACAGTCCACCTACGAAGTAGGCGAAGCAATATGCGCCGTAGCGCACCATTTCGCGGGAGTCATTGCGTTGGGTTATTCCGAAGACAATGGAGGCACAGAAAGCGCAGATCACCGCTGTGCTGAAGTGAGAAAGCTGCAAGGAGTGTGAGACCTGGAGGGCGAGAATCATTTTTTTCGTCCCATGGCGATGTGATATGCATCCACCATGCTCATCACGTTGAGCAGGCCGGAGATCACAATGTATTTTGTGCCGTAATCGTTCGTGGCAAAGGCGATGGCGATACCGCCCAACTCCATCACACGGCTGATAATGTAGAGCCCGCCAGCCCCGGCATCGCCCACGAACCCGAGCATGTCCAAAAGATCGCCGGTGTTGGATTTGTAGATTTTGCCGCCCATGGCAATGCCCAACATAAACATGAGGACCACGGAAAACATCAAGAGAAAGCCGCGAGCCCACTTTTTCTGTATGAGATGACCGGCCCCGGGGATGACCCACCCCAGCATGGGCGCAACCACTGACATGGCAGTAATGGGTTGGGCAGCCGCTAGGGGCTGCACTTCAGAGGCGGTGGCTTCAGTTTTTGGCATTCAAGTTTGTTTTTGTACTGATCTAATCTATCAATTTTTAAGGCGGCAGGTTAAAAAAGGCGCCTCGTATTCATTTTAAGGCATGATTGCGCTTCGCTCATTTCAGGCTCCAAGCCTGAACCAGGGGCTGGCCTGGGCACCCATCAAGCGTACACCAAGCGTACAGATTTGGTTTAGATTAAAACCAGTTCACGTTGGATCTTGCCGGTGACCTCGGCAGAGCTGTTTCTGGTCAAAACGTTTACTTCACTGCGCACGCCGAATTCCCCCGGCAGGTAAACGCCGGGTTCAATCGAGAAGCAGGTATTGGGAATGATCTCGCGATCGTCCCTGGTCTCCAGGTTATCCATGTTGGCGCCGTTTCCATGCACGGTCACGCCAATAGAGTGCCCGGTGCGGTGGGTGAAATACTGCGCCAGGCCAGCGGAGGCAATTACAGCGCGTGTGGCCTCATCTACTTCCCATCCCGCAATCTTACGCTTGGCGGAAAAGGCTTCCTGGACTTTCCTGACGCCGGCATCGCGCGCATCGCGGACGATATTGAAGATCTTCACCTGCTTTTCTGATGGGGCGCCGATGATCCCAGTCCATGTAATGTCGTAATAGACAGCATTGGGCGCCTTCTTCTTGGCCCAGATGTCCAGCAGGACAAAATCGCCAGGTTTGATGTTTGACGAGCCTTCCGGGCGCGGCTCGTAATGCGGATTGCCGCTGTTGGCGTTCACCGCCACGATGGGCAGGTCTTCCGTGATGAGGTCCTCGCGGCGGAAGGCCTCCGCAATCCACTGCTGGATGTTGTATTCGGTGGCACCACCGTTGCGGCCCCGATGTCCAATTTCTTTGAACGCCGCTGAGACAATCGCATCAATCGAGTCTCGCGCAGCGAAGTGGCTCTTGATCTGCTCATCAGTCCACGCAGCCTCAAAGCGGGCCACGAGGTCCCCAGAGCTCATAATCTCTTTTCCAAAACTGCGCACCAACTCCACTGTGCCCGCGTCTACAAGTCCAATGTAAGGAATCAGGTTGTTGGGCGAGTACTGCATGGCGACTGTCTTGTATGGCTCCAGCATGGCTTTCAGGTTGTCCCAAAGCTCGCGCCAGGAGGAGTATTCGCGCTGGCTGCCGGGAAGCGTATTCAAGTGGCCGGCCTCGATACGGTGAACCAGCTTGACCGGTTCACCCTCTTTGGGAATCACGTAAAACCAGCGGCGGGTGACAAAAAGATTATCCGGCAGGCCCAGCACTTTATAGCTGATGGGGTCGCGGTGATGGTGATCGTAAAACAGCCAGCAATCGAACTCGCGCTCGCGCAGGGCTGCCTGAATGGTGCTCAGAATCATGATGTGAGTCATTCTAACCAAAATAGACGGCTTGTGAACGAAAATCTCTTAATAGTTTAAGACAGGGTTTTGAGCCAGGGATGTTGCACAGATATTTCGGATTCTTGCCTTAATCCACCTTAGCTGGAGTTGAGGAGGGCTTTAGCGTCTTGTCGTAAATCCATAGCAGGACGGCGGTGGCCACTCCTATTCCGCATACGACCCACCAAATGCCTTGTGGGTTATGTGTGACCTCTCCAAAGTGGTGAATCAGCATTCCGCCAAACGGGCCGCCGATAAATGCGCCAATACCAATCGGCAAGAATGCGAAGCCCATATAAGTCCCCTGCTGCCCTGACGGCGCGAGTCGCGAAATGTATTCGTAGTACCGGGGTGATTGCGTGATTTCACCCAGAGAGACGGCAAAGAGGGTGAAAATTGTCGTCAAGACGCTGGGATGAATAATCAGGATGATCCATGCCAGAGCTGATATGAGAGTGCCAAGGGTGACAGCACGGAACGCCGGAATCTTTTGCGTGAGGAAACTCACTACCATTTGCAGCGAGATGACGGTCAGCGGCCCCGTGACCAACAGCAGAGCTGTGTCAGTTTTTGGATTGATATAGTCGTGGACGTAGAGGGGCAGGGTAATGAACTCCTGCCAGAACACGATCCAGTAGCCGGAAAAGATCAGCAGAAACAGCACGAAGCGGAAGTTAGACAGCACAACGACGAAGTTCCTTGCTGCCTGTCCCAGGCTGGCTGTCTGCGCCTCGTCTAACCGTTTTGGTTCCTTAAAGAGAAGCAGCACGGCAAAGAACATGACAAAAACGCTCAAAGCAGCCACGCGAAACACATTTTCCACGCTAAGGTGCTGTTGTACCCACGAGGCCGTGTACGGTCCCGCCGCCCCACCGATGTTCACCAAAGTATAGTAGATCGAATAACCGATCGAACGAACGTTCTCTTTCGAGGCGCGCGCGGTGGTACCCACAACACACGGCTTTACCATCGCCACGCCGAGCGCCGGAAGCACCAGCACGATTGTGACCAGGACTGTTAGCGGCATGGCGCCGCGCACCGGGGCAAACCATGCGGCGCCCAGCGATCCCAACAGAAAGTACGAGCAGCTCAAAATCAGGTAGGCCAGGGAAAGAGCGCGGCGAAATCCCAACCGGTCGGCGAGAGCTCCCCCGAAGATAGCCAAGAACCAAACCCATCCCCCGAATTGGCCCGCCAGCGTTCCCGCCTGCTCTGAGGTGAATTTCAGGTTCTCATGCAGATAGCGCACAAGAACGGCGAAGGCGGCGTAATACGACAGGCGTTCGAAGAGTTCACTGACGTTGGCGACCCAGAAAGGCCGCTCAAAGCCCGTTCTTATCTCGCGCAAGCGCTGGGAAAAAGGCAAGATTTCTCCTTGGCTACTCAGGTCTTCACATCCGCAAGACGCCGGTGCAGTTGCTCCGCGGTGATGCCGCTGATCTGTACAAGCTTGAGCCGGTTCGTTTTGCCGCTGGCTATGGTAACTGAGGAGCGGGGAATATCAAAAAAATCAGCCAGAAATTCGATCACGGCCTGGTTGGCCTTGCCGTCCACTGGCGGAGCGGTCAGGTCGAGCTTCAGCGCATCGCCGACCGTACCCGTTATGGCATTCTTGCGAGCGCGTGGATGAACCTTCACGGCAAAAGTGACCCCGAGCGGTGTCTCTTTGAGAGAAATCATCAGAAATCAACAAGTGTGGTTATCGCTTCTGGTCGTTCCCCAGGGGTTTGCGGGCGAAGTAGTACGCAGACCAAGCCAATAGAGCGAACATAATGACAGAGACGAGATTGCTCTCGCCAATGATCGGGAGGCGCTTTCCCAGCAAGAGCACCCCTTCTTTGACGTGGTACCACTTGCTGTCCGGGCTGTTTTCCAGCAGCTTGATTACGATTCCCAACAAGCCGACCACGCCACCTGCAGCGATCAGCCCGGACGCATAGAGTGATCCGGGGCTGACGTCACTTTCCTCTTTCTTTTCACCGGCCTTGGCCGCTGCGCGGTCCACCAGCCAGCGGACGATGCCTCCGCAAAAGATGGCCAGGGTGGTGCCAATCGAGATGTAGAATCCCACGGCAAAGGAAAGCGAGCGGATGCCCAGGATTTCCACGCCAATCACAATGAATACGCCAATCAAAACGAGGTTCCAGGGCAGCCGATGGTCAATGATCCCGTTTACTACAGTTGCCATCAGATTCGCTTGTGGCGCGGGGGCTTTGTCGCTACCGATTCCCTGTATCCACTGGCGCTCGAGCTTTCCCGTTTCAGGGTTATAGAGATACTGTCCGTTGGCCAGGTGTTGCGCGCCCAGTGCGGTAATGAGCGTATATTTCCTGGGATCTTCTGTGGTGATGGGATTTCCTTTTTCGTCCACAATTTTGATGTCAGAACGCTCGATCAAAGGGTTGTGTTCCGCAGCTACCTGGCGAACACCTTCTTCCATGTTATTCAGGTCAAGGTTCACCGGCCCAAATGGCCGGATTTGTTCCAATCCTTTGTTCATCAGCCCTAGAGTGCCGCCGATGGCAAAGACGGAGATCAGCACCCCAACTATTAACGCCCACTGCTGGCGCTTGGGAGTGGCGCCGACGAGAAAGCCGGTCTTCAGATCTTGTGACGTGTTTCCGGCGTTGGCGGAGGCGATGCAGACCACTCCGCCAATTGAAATCACGAGCGCTTTGTAGGCGGCCGTCTTCCAGCCGGCAAGCAGGAACATCACGCACGTCGCCATCATGGTGGCAATGGCCATTCCTGAAATTGGATTGGAGGAAGTGCCGATCAACCCGGTAATGCGCGAGGAAACCGTTACAAAAAGGAAGCCAAAGACCACCACGAAAATAGCAGCGGCAACGTCGGCAACGATGCTGGTGGAGGTGCCCGGAACAGGCTTCCAGATAAGCATGGCTATGAGCATCAGCAATACGAGAACGGTTCCAGCCAGGGCATGCTTCATGCTCAGGTCAATATCCGTGCGACGGCTGCCGATCACCGCGGCTGCGCCTTTTCTTAAATCTGCCGCACCGGCACGCAGGGCATTCACGATTGTAGGTATCGTCTTGATGAGGGTAATCAGGCCGGCGGCAGCTACCGCCCCTGCGCCCATGGGACGAATATACGCGCCATAAACCTCGGCCACGGACATTTGCGAGATGAGTTTCTGGGCAGGATAGAGAGGGCTCGTGAGTGCTCCCCCGAAAAATTTGATGGCCGGCATCACTACCAACCAGGCAAAGACGCCACCAGCAAAAATGACCCCGGCAATCCGCGGACCGATGATGTAACCCACGCCCAGGTACTCTGTGGTGGTGTTGGCGCGAATCGCACTGCCGGGGTACCACTTGGGTTGATAGTCAGCCGTGCTGGGCCAGAGTCCGAACAGGTTCTCATTCTGAAACAGAGTGTAAAGACTTCCAAGTCCCAAGCCGGTAAAGACGCGGCCGGCAAATGATCCACCGCGATCCCCGGCAATTAGAACATCGGCGCAGGCAGTACCCTCGGGATAGAGCAGATTGCCGTGCTCTTTGACAATGAGTTGGCGACGCAAAGGAATCATGAAAAAGACGCCAAGCCATCCGCCGATCAACGCCAGCATAAAGATTCGCGAGTATTCCAGCGGGAATCCCAGGAAAATCAAGGCAGGAATGGTGAAGATTACGCCTCCGGCCACTGATTCACCCGCTGACCCGGTAGTCTGCACAATATTGTTTTCCAGGATGCTGGCCTTGCCGAATGCCCGCAGAATGCTGATGGACAGGACGGCGATGGGGATCGAGGCGGCCACAGTGAGACCGGCGCGAAGGCCCACGTAGACTGTGACGGCGCCGAAGATGAGGCCGAAGACTCCGCCAAGAAGAACGGCGCGCACGGTGAACTCAGGCCTGACCTCCCCTGGCGATACGTAGGGCTGAAATTTAGGCTCTGCTGCAGGTGCTTCCACGGTTTCGGCCACAGCTATCCTCCCACTGCGTTGAGTTGACGCAACTTAGCACGCCGATTGTACTCAAAACCAGCAGCAATTAGCAGCTAGCAATCGGCAATTAGCAGAAGCAACAGCAGTAACCAATTGGTGTCTGACTTGTATCTTGCATTGGCACCTGCTGGTGGCCGCTCATTAAATTCTGCTTTTCCGCGCAAGTCATCTTCGTGCAAACGGGGCAGAGCGGTTTTGCTGTTGGTGCTGACTTTGCTAAGTTGCCATCCGCGTTGCCAATTGCACCCAGATGAGCAACAAAGCTATACTGAGTTAGTAACTCCTGCACTGATTCACAGGGAGGGCCGTCTTCAGCAGTAGCGATGACCCAAGCCGAACTCAGCGGGCGCTCAAGACCGCAGCGGAGAGCTTGTTCTCTGTTTTGTTCCCGTCCGATTGCCGCATTTGCCAGTCTCCTCTCGCCAGAATCTCCGTTCTGCCTGTGTGCGACGCATGTTTGCACCGAATCGTTCCCCGGTCGGGAATTATTTGCGGTGTTTGCGGAGAGAAGCTTTTCAGTAGATTTGTGGAGACTGAAGATGGTCCGCGTTGCGGCATGTGCCGCCGGGCTGCACCACTGTTTCAACGTGCGGTGGCCTATGGCGCTTACGACGGTGCTCTGCGAGACCTGATTCACGTCCTCAAGTACCAGCGGGTGCAGCCGGTTGCCGCGGTTCTTGGACGCCTGTTAGATCAAGCGTTAGCCGGCACTCAATTGCCGGAACCGTTGCTGGTGGTGCCTGTTCCGCTGTTTAAACGCAAGTTGCGGGAGCGCGGGTTTAACCAGGCAGAGGAGATTGCGCGTGCTTTTGTTCGCCGGCGTAAGCCCGGCTGCATCCAACTAGAAACATCTTCTCTGGCGCGAACGAGGCAGACTGCATCACAAACGGGGTTAACGCGACATCAACGCCGCGCCAACGTGCGCGGGGCATTTGCAGTGACTCGACCGGAGCGCATTGTACAAAGGAACGTGCTCGTGGTGGACGATGTTATGACCACAGGAACCACGGCAAGCGAGTGCGCGCGGGTGCTTTTGCGCGCGGGCGCGAAACAGGTGTTTGTAGCCACGTTGGCGCGAGCCACGCGGGAAGTCGAAATCCAGTTGCAGCACGAAGAATTCACTGATCAAGTGGCAAACGCCGCCCACGCTTAGTTTTTTTGGAGGGCATCAGGGCCATGCACGACATGGGACAACGAGAGAGAGGCAGAAACAAGGCACGGCATCACGGCGAGGCTCAGCCCGAGTTGCCGAAGCCGCACAAGAGCGTCTTGATGCAGACCCCCGTGCTGGTGCTGAATGCCTCCTATGAGCCTATTAATATCTGCGCGGCGCGGCGTGCCATTGTCCTGGTGTTGAAGGGGTTAGCCATGCCGGAAGAGGAGAACGGACAGTGCCTGCATGCGGCGCGCATCGCCATGCGTGTGCCCTCCGTGATCCGCCTGCTGGAGTACCGGCGCATTCCCCACCAGACGCGGGCGCTCTCCCGCAAGAACATCCTTTTGCGCGACCGCAATACCTGCCAGTATTGCGGTGTGGTGATGTCGTCTAATGATCTGACCCTGGACCATGTTGTGCCACGGTCTCGCGGCGGGTCTTCCACCTGGGAAAACCTGGTTGCTTGCTGCCACTCGTGTAACCGCAAGAAAGGCAATCACCTGCTGGTGGAGATCAATATGAAGCTCCTCAAGGAGCCTCGGCCGTTCACCTTGCATACCAGCCGCCACATCATGCGAATGATTGGCCGGTCCGACAATAAGTGGCGCAAGTATTTGTTTTACTGAGCTGCCGCATCCCTCAATCGGTGCGGCGCCCTTTGGCCCCCATGCCGCTTTTCCTCCTTCGACTGGGCGCTAATTCGGATACGATTTCCCCATTTTTTCACGGGTGCCGCAAGAGGTAACTAATTGCTTACCTTTGCCACAAATAGGAACGGGCATGCCACAAGGTAAATTCTTCCCACATTGTGGATATGCATAGATAAGCGCCTTTAGCGCGGTTACCAGGTAGTTATCCCCGAATGGCAGCTAAACTGCAAGAGCTAAGGCTGGAAAGAGAAGTGTCCTTGTTTCATCCAAGTGGTTTCTGGACGAAGCATCTTTGCGCTCCTGGCTCAATGCGCGAACCTAAAATCTAAAAAGGGAGTAGGAATGGCAGACACGATTCTGGATCAGATTCTCGTGGAATTGCGGCACATTGCTGTGCAGCAATTTCCGCAGCGGAGTGAGTTTAAGAACCTTCGCGTTGTTGGGCACACCCCCAAAAGCGACCATTTTATCTATGACGTGAGCGCGGATTTCGCCGACGGCAGCGAGAAGATGGCGGTGAAAATCTATCGTGCCCACAAGTGCGGCGGGAACGCCAGGGCCGTGGCCAAGGTTGAGAATGCCAACCTGCAGTACGTCCAGCAGGCACTCTCAAAAAAGAGGTTAGATGGCGTACCCCGTCCCTTCGGGGACTTTAGCGACCATGGAGCGGTGATTACCGACAGGTTTTCCGGCCTGCCGCTGCAATCCATCATTATGAAAGCGGCCTTGTTGCCCGGTTTTGCCGGCAATGGCAGCATCGCCCTGGTGGCGCGCCGCGCCGGAGAGTGGCTGAAGATGTTTCACAAGGGCTGCGCGGAGATGCCGGAGCCTTTTGATGGGAGCGGCCTAATCGACAGCCTGGAAAAGCTGTGCGAGAGCTGCCGTCACGAAGGCCTGGACGAAACTTCCATCCGGGTCATCCTCGGCGGGGCGCGCAGCGTGATTGCGCGCACTAAGAAAGCGCTGCCCAGTTCCGCTGTATTGAACGACTTTACACCGCTGAATGTAATCGTGACTGAGGATGGAGTGGGATTTTGCGATTTTGCCAAAATGAAGCGCCGCGGTAATTCCTTTGAAGATGTGGCCATGTTCTTGGCATCGGTGGAGGCGCTGGAAAAGTATCCGTTCTGCAACCGCAATATCACCGGACAGATCCAGGAGAATTTCCTTGAGGCTTACGGCATTTCTCAAGCCGAAGCGGCCGTCCTGCGGGTCTTGAAGATGAAGGCGCTCCTGGGAATGTTCGCCCAGGGCCGGAATGTGAAGGAAAGCGCCGTACGCAAGAAGATCATGTGGGCCAATGTGATGAAGAGATTCATCTACCAGGCGGCCCAACGGTCGTTGGCGCCGGTGGCGGCGGCATAACGAAGCACTCAGAAGTCAGAACTTGCACTCAGCCCGCGAAGCAGCCTGGTTCATCTGAGCTGTTGCGCGGGCTGATTGTTTGGAGTGCTATTTGGGTGGAGACTTATCCTTGTTGTTGTTCGGCGGAGCATTATTGTCCGGTGGGGCCTCGCCCTTGAAAATGATTTTTGTGCGCGAGCCAAAGCGCTTGTAATTGGTGTATTTGATAATTTCCCTGATGTGAACGTCCCCGCCGCTGAAATGCAGGAAGTCGTCGGCCCGCGTGTAGGTGGGGAACCAGTACTCGCCGTCAATCTGTTCACGGTAGGTAACAAATCGAGGCATCAGGTTCTCATTGTCTTTCTTGCGAGTGTCAGGCACGCTCTTCCCGCACGTCTTCACAATCTGCAGATCGTGGTTGTCCACCCAGATGCGTCCTTGAAAGTATCGCTTGTCTTTTTCAATATGTTTGGGCGCCACATCAAAAACGTAGGTGTCAATTTCATCCACGTGCTGCGTCCCCACATACAGGGTGTCGTATTCCGGCAGGTCTGCGCTGGTCATCACGAATGGCATCTTGCTGCGTATATCAGCGAAGTCCTCTCTACTCATGGAGACACGGCTGAGTGTGGACTGGGGCGCAAAGGTTACATTCTCAATGCGGTTTCCCTTGTTGTCGTAGGTGATGTCCGTAACTTCTTTATATTCGCCATCCACCGTGTGCCCGTCCAGGGTCTGTACGGTCACATCCTGGGTATAGGCGTAGTTGTCACGGGCCTGCTTAAACACGGCTTCTTTGGTGGCAAATTTCTGGATGATCTCTGCCGGTGCAATGCCTTGAGGTGGATTGCGATTCAAGGGGCCATCCCCTTCCTCACAATCAGTCTGGGCCGGCAAAGCGGCAGGCAGCAGTAAGACTAAAAGGGCAATGAGGGTCCACAAGGGAAACTTTGGACGATTCATGGATTTTCTGGAATTCTCCCTTTGATCTGATGCAAACCCAAAGCAGAGGGTTGCTGAAAGACCGGGTCTGAGAGGCTTTTTTGCTCTGAAAAATGCGCCGAGGATGACATCATGCCTCTAAGGCCGGGCATTACTGACGGTGCTGGCACTCGAATCGGCACGTTTGTATTGAGTGTACTTGATTACTTCGCGCACGTGGACATCGTCACCGTACTCAAAGTGCAGGGTGTCATCAGAACGGACGTAGGTGGGAAACCAGTACCGGTGTTCAAACTGCTCACGGTAGGTCACCAGAGTTGGGGCGACATTCTCTCCGGGCGCCCCTTTCCGCCGCTTCTTCTTTTTCTTTTTGGCCTCGGGGTCTTCTTCAGGCACGTTCTTGCCGCAACTCTTTACCAGCGCAAGGTCGTGAGTCTCCACCCAGACCTTTCCCTGGAAGTAGCGCTTACCTTTTACGAGCTGCTTGGGCGACACGTCGAACACATAGGTCTCCAGCAAATCTACCTTCTGTTCCCCGGCATATTGCACGTTGTATTGCGGCAGGTCCTCCTGGGTGAGAACAAAGGGTGAGCGGTCAATATCCTCAAAGTCCTGCTTGGACATGGAGACACGCCGCAAAGTGGATTGAGGCGCAAAAACTACGGAGTCCATCCGTTTGCCCTGGTTGTAGCTGATTTGCGAGACGCGACGAAATTCGCCGTCCGCAGCCTTGCCTGCGAGGGTCTGTACCGAGACCTCCATCGTATAGCCGTAGTGGGTCTGCGCCTCTTTGAACTGGCTTTCCTGGGTGGAGAATTTCTTGATGATGTCGCTGATCGCCACGCCGTCCGGCTTGGCGTCCCGCAACGGGCCCGCGCCTTCGTTGCAGCTGGTTTGTGCAGCCAGGCTGCCGGGAAGAACCGCAAGCAGGCCAAATATTCCAATCCAAGACGAAAGTTTTATGCGTCTCATTACCCTTTCTCCAGTGCAGGACTTGTAAACACTATAGCTAAAGAATACGAGCAAATCGCCGCCGACGCTCTGGCCTCCAAACTCGAAAGAATTTAGACTTGGCCTGTTTTGCAACAGGGTCCAGCCGCACCCGCCCGCCACGGCGGGATGAGAGGAGCAGTATGCGCCAACTCCGCCTTATTTTAACCATCGCCATCATTTTTAGTAAGGTCCTAGCCCACGGTCAGGGGAGCGGTAAACGGCCGTTCACTTTTGAGGACATGATGTCGCTCAAGCGGATTGGCGGCCCCGAGATCTCTCCTGACGGAAGATGGGTGTTGTTTTCCGTGGTTGACGTGAATCTACAAGAGAACAGGAAGACCCCTCATCTTTGGTTGATTCCTCTGGCTGGAGGCGACTCCCGCCAACTGACCTTCGACCAGGCCGGTGAAGACCGTGGCCGGTGGGCTCCGGACGGCCGGGAGATCCTGTTCGTCAGCAGCCGGGACGGCAGTTCACAGGTGTGGGTTGCCGGCTTTGACCCGGATGGCGGCAGACTGGCAGGCGATCCCCACAAGGTAACGACCATCTCCACTGAGGCTGACGGAGCCATCTGGTCGCCGGACGGCAAGACCATACTATTTGTTTCGCAGGTTTATCCCGATTGCGCTGATGATGGCTGCAACAAGAGCCGCGACGAGCAGCAGGCCGCATCCAAAGTAAAGGCCATGGTTTTTACGCGATTATTCTTCCGCCATTGGTCCAGCTACACCCATTTCAAGCGCAGCCATTTGTTTGTGGTTCCGTCCACGGGCGGCACGGCCAAAGACATCACGCCAGGAGATCATGATGTTCCGCCCTTCAGCCTTGGTGGCCAGGATGCGTATGCCATTTCGCCGGACAGCAAGGAAGTCGCTTTCACCAGCAATACTGATGAAGTGGAGGCGACCAGCACCAACAATGATGTTTTTGTTGTACCCATCACCGGCGGCACCCCCCGGAAGCTCAGCACCAGTCCCGGCAGCGATTCAACACCGCTCTATTCTCCTGACGGGCACTACCTGGCATGGCGCATGCAGGAGCGCGCCGGGTACGAAAGTGATCGCTTCAGGCTGGTGGTATATCACCGCGAGAGCGGCCGGATTCGCGATCTCACGGAAGACTTTGATCGCTGGGTGGAGACTATGGTGTGGTCATCCGATTCCAGGGAGATTTACTTTACTTCGGAAGACAAAGGCGAGGTACCGATTTATCGCATACCCGTCGAGCCCGCACAGCCTGAGTTAACAGGAAAAGGCCAGCAGCATGTACTTTCAACCGTTCAGTATCCGGTAACCGAGATCACGCGGGGAGCAAACGACGATCTGGTGGTTTCCCCCGATGGCAAGACCCTGGTCTTCACCCGCATGTCCATCCAGGCGCCGAATGAAATTTATAAGCTAGCCGTGGGATCCAAAGAAGCGGAGAAGCTCAGCCACATCAACGATTCTGTGCTATCAGGGATAGAGATGCAGCCACTGGAGCCGTTCTGGTTTGCCGGAGCTGGAGGGGCGAAGGTAGAGGGCTTTCTGCTGAAGCCCCCGGGCTTTAATGCCAACAAGAAATATCCGATGAAGTTCTTGATTCATGGCGGGCCACAGGGCGCCTGGGGTGAAGAATGGTCGTATCGCTGGAATGCCGAGTTGTTTGCTGCCAATGGGTATCTGGTGGTGCAGATCAATCCCCGAGGCTCGACTGGATACGGCCAGGCATTTGTTGATGGCGTGAATGGCGACTGGGGTGGGCGGCCCTTTATTGATCTGATGCAAGGCCTGGATTACGTCGAACGGACTTACCCATTCGTGGACAAAGAGCGGGAGTGTGCTTTGGGTGCAAGCTATGGCGGATACATGATCAACTGGATCCTGGGCCATACAAACCGTTTTCAATGTCTGGTTTCGCATGATGGCATGTTCAATGCTGAGTCCGCCTACGGCAGCACGGAAGAATTATGGTTTAATGACTGGGAGTTTCGGGGTCAGCCGTGGACGAACCGCCAGCTTTACCGCAAGTGGTCGCCACACGAGTATGCAGCGCAATTCAAGACGCCAACCCTGGTGGTCCACGGTCAATTGGATTACCGGCTGGACGTTTCCGAAGGATTTCAGCTCTTCACGACCTTGCAGCGATTGAAGATTCCATCCAAGATGCTTTATTTCCCCGATGAAGGCCACTGGGTATTGAAGCCTCAGAACAGCCAACTCTGGTACAAGACCGTGAATGCGTGGGTGGACAACTATCTGCGGAAGTAAGCGCCAGGTTACCAACCGCGAAACGTGCCGTTGTACAATCCCTGCGTGCTCAAATCCGCGATGCTGTCCATATTTTTCCTGGCTGCCACCGCACCGGGCCTGCCAGGCGCCGAATACGTGCCGTTGGCAGCGGGGCGCATGGCGGGGTGGGAGGAAGCTGCCCAGCAACAACCTCCCGCGCAGCAGCAGCCAGATCAGCCGAAAATCAAGCTCAACTACTTGAATGTCTGTACACCCTCAGCGGAGGAGCAGGCGGCACTGAAAAGCGCGCTGTCCAGGACCTCAGGCAATCCCACATTTGCTGAAGATTTTGAAATATCGCGCGGACGCGCCACCGTCAAGGACGAGCCGCCGGCAAAGTTTGTGCGGCTTCGCCGCGATTTTGCTGCGCAGTCGCCCATGATGACGGCACAGTACTCCATGAGCAGCGATGTGGAGACCACAATTGAGACGCTGGTCCTGCGCATGCGGGACACAAAAGAATTTTATGAGATCTCGATGGAGGACCGCGTTTCTACCGGCGCCGCGTCGCCGCTTTCCGTGGTGGCGACGGACACCCCCGCAGCGCGCATCAGGATTGAAAGACTGGGCAAGAGTTCCATCGTGCTGGCGCGCTGCCAGGGTGCTGACCAAAGTGTCTACGAACCGCTGTTTAAGCAGGCGTCCGATCTCATGGCGCACTATCGCGGGGCGATGGGATTACGTACTGCCTTCCGCACTGACATAGGCTGGCTGGGCAATTCAGTGAAATCCGGGATGTCTCCCAGTTCCCATAAGCAGCCCTAAGTTGGTTACCATGGTTGCTTTGCCGGAAAGTGGCAGAAGAAGCCGGCGGAGCGGCGATTGAAACTATATTGAAAGTCATGAATCTAACAAAAGCTATGGAAAATACGGTTCGCAATACCGTGATTCTGGGCACCGGCTGCGCAGGGTTGACGGCTGCCATTTACGCCGCGCGCGCCAATCTAGCGCCGCTGGTGGTTGACGGGCATGAGCCCGGAGGGCAGCTCTCGATGACCACGCTGGTGGAGAACTTCCCTGGATTTCCGGAGGGCATTCAGGGGCCGGAGCTAATCGGGAATATGCGCCAACAAGCGGCCCGCTTTGGCGCCGAGTACATGGCCGGCCACCTCGTAAGCGCTGACCTGGCCCATTCTCCTTTCAGCCTGAATTTCGGCAGTAAGACAGTGCAGGCCAACACACTGATTGTTGCGAGCGGGGCTTCCGCACGCTGGCTTGGCCTGAAAAGCGAGCAGGCGTTGATTGGACACGGTGTTTCCTCCTGCGCTACCTGCGACGGATTCTTTTTCAGCGGGAAGCCCATTACGGTGATTGGCGGCGGCGATTCTGCCATGGAGGAAGCCCTGTTTCTCACGCGTTTTGCCAGCAAAGTCACTCTCATCCATCGCCGGGAACATTTTCGCGCTTCCAAGATCATGTTGGAGCGGGCCCGCCTGCACGAGAAGATCGAGTTCCTCACAGACACCGTGGTCGAGGATGTTTATGACGTCAGCAAGAAGGAAGTCACAGGCCTGAAGCTGCGAAACATAAAGACGGATAAGGTATGGGATTTTCCGGTCAGTGCCATGTTCCTGGGCATTGGGCACAATCCCAACGCCAGGATGTTTGCCGGCCAGCTCGATATGGACCAGGATGGCTATCTCAAGACGCGCGATTTCGTCTTTACCAACATACCTGGGGTATTTGCCTGCGGCGACGTGCAGGACCGTCGCTATCGTCAGGCAATCACCGCCGCAGGCTCGGGCTGCGCCGCTGCGATGGAGGTGGAGAAGTTCCTGGAAGAGCACGGACACTGATTGTGGGCTCGTCAAGGCTGGCAAATGCCGCTATCCGCTACGCCTTGATTTTTGCCCAGTCAGCCACTCGCTGCCACCCAACCTTACGAGAGTTCCTGTAGAATTTTCAAATTACCACTGCCAAGCCCAGTTCCCGGTTGAACACTCGAGAGGACTTGTGTACCCCCCGTCTGCTTCCTGTTGGGTTACCCCGTTCGAAGGGAGAGCGTATGAAACTTAGGTGCGGCGTACTGCCCGCCTCCATAGCAATCTGCTTCCTCATTCTTGTGTCTTCTGGGGCGGTCTGCACTGCCCAGAGTCGCGCGGTTTCACTGGATTCATTTTCGCAGGGGCAGGTAGTAAGCGGCTTCAAAGTGAGTTCCATTTATCTGAATGATTCCGAGCAGCCGATGGGGGGTCGCTTTGTTCATGTAGCTACGGGATTCACGTTGGACGTGTTGGTGATTCAATCGGTGCCGCAAGCTGCGATCTGGGTGCATACATTTCCCGTCACTGACCACGGGGACCCGCACACACTGGAACATCTGCTGATCGGCAAGGGCAACAAAGGCCGTTCTCTCAACGAGTTCGAGCAGATGTCCCTGGTAACTGAAGGGGCCTTCACCGAGCCATTGCGCACTGTGTATGACTTTTACACTGAAGCGGGCCCGGGCACATTCTTCCAGATGCTGGAAAAGTTGCTGGATGCGCTGCTGTATCCGGACTTCACCGATGAAGAGGCCAGACGCGAAGTCCGCAACTTCGGCGTGACTGCGGATGGGACCGGCAAAATACTTCGCCTGACGGAGCAGGGCTCGGTCTACAACGAAATGAGCAGTTCGTTCACCAACCCGTACACCAATGCGTTTTATCAGGGCAATCGACTGTTGTACGGCACCCATCATCCTCTGGGGTACTCGTCGGGAGGAGTTCCCGAGGGTATTCGTGAGATTAAACCGCAGGACATCAAAGTATTCCACGATCAGAATTACCACCTGGGCAACATGGGCATGATTGCGTCCTGTCCCAAGGAGATGCCGCTGGATGGCCTTCTGACAAAAATCGATGCAATCCTCGGCCGGCTCGAACCCCATCCGTCCAAGAGGCACTACAGAACGGAGGATGAGCTACCTCCTCCGGTGAGTGAACCGGCGGGCCAGATTCGACTGGTTCGTTATCCAGATCAGAATGAACAGCAGCCGAGCCCGATTCTTTTTGCCTGGCCGCCAGACAGGAACCTGAGTCACGAACAGTTCACATTGCTGGGCTTGTTCATGGCCAACCTGGCAGGGGATGCGACTACCAACCTATACAAGAAGTTTATTGACACCAAGACCCGTGAATTTGACTCCGGAGCACAAGGCCTGTTTAGTTTTGTCCGCGCGGACGAAGGAAACCCCGCCTGGATAGGCCTGGCGAATGTCCCGCCGGCAAACATCAATGAAGAAAAAATCATGTTGGTGCGCGCCAAGATCGCGGAAGAGATATCGCGGATTGCTTCGTGGAAGGACGGTTCCGCCGAGCTGGCGGAATTTAATGAGCGCTTGCACAATCGAATCACACTCGAACGCAGGACCCTTAGCAAAGTGGTGAATTCGCCCCCTCATTTTGGTTTCCGTAACAGCGGATCGGAACAGTGGATCAGCCACCTGGACGAGATCAACAAAACAAACGGCTTCCGGAAGTCGATCATTCTAAAGAGTGAATTGGCGAACCTGGAAAAACTTGTATCCAGCAAACAAAATATCTGGCGGCAATATGTAGTGGATTGGAAACTTACTTCCAGCTTGCCATACGCCGTGGGGGCTGTTCCCAGCGCAGAGTTAATTCGAAAGCAGGCCGAAGAAAACCAGTCCAGGGCAGAGGCTGAATTGGCGCGGTTGAAGGGCATCTACGGGACCGCCGACGGGCACACAGCCATCAAGAAGTATCAGGAAGAATATGATGCAACCACCGCTGCGCTCAATAAACTTTCGCAACAGCACGACTACCACTTTATTGACGATCCACCGATGACGCTGGATAGCAGTCTTGACTACCGTGTCAGCAGGCTTCAGGGTGGCATACCTATGGTTGCTTCCGATTTTGAGAATATGACGGGCGCAACCGTGGGACTGGCTTTGCAGCTGGAGGAGACGCCGGAGAAAGATCTGGTCTACCTTTCAGCCTTGCCACAGCTGCTGAGAAATTCCGGGGTCTTCATCGATAACAAACCCATTTCTTATGAAGAGATGACTGAACGAATCAAGAAAGAGATTCTCAGCCTCAGTCTGGGCTTTAGTGTAAACCTTCGCACCGGGCGCGCGGAGATGGTGATTCGAGGCGCCGGCACGAACGCAGATGAAACCCGCAAGGCACTGGAGTGGATGAAGCTGGCGCTTTTCCATCCCAACTGGCGTCCGGAAAACCTGCCCCGACTGCGCGATTTTGTTGACCAGCAGTTGAGCGCTTTGCGCGGCATCATGCACCAGGCAGAAGAGGCATGGGTGGGGAATCCGGTGCACGCTTACGAACGGCAGGATAGTGAACTGCTGCTTGCCACGTCGTCTTTTCTTACCGCAGAACACAACTATCATCGGCTACGGTGGCGGCTGAAAGATGCAGGTTCACCGGAAACCAGGAAGAAAGTCTCAGATTTTCTGGGTGATCTGTCCGAGGCCAGTACACAGGGTGATCGCGCCGGCCTCAAGATGCTGCTGGCTGCACTCGAAGGTCAAAAGGACACGGCTGCGAAGTTACCGGAAACCTTGAAACCGTACCTTGCCCAGTGGGTAGCTTTGGCTGACGCGGTGAAATCCGTGGTCACGGATGCAGCGCGAGACCTGGATCAGATCCTGAACCAGATCCCAGATTCCTCCCTGCCCCAAGACTGGGCGCATTTTTGCCAGGAGATGCGGCATGATCTGGCCATAACACCGGAACGAACACTTGAGGAAATAGATGGCCTGCGCCGGAGGGTTTTGAAGTCTGCCAATGCGCGAATGTTCATGATCGGTTCACAAGCCACGCAACAGCAAGTAACAAGTGGCATCGCGGACCTGATCACCGGGCTTTCACAAGAGAAAAAAGTTCCCACGAGTTATTCCGGGGGGCGATGGGTGGATGCCAGACTGCAGGGCCGCTCGCCGTCAAGCGTCTCTCCGGTATATGTTGGTCTTGTCAATCCCAATGCACAGAGCGGCGTGGTCTTCAACCTGATACCGCTGGTGACTTTTGCCGACGTCAATCAGGAGAAGTTGTTGCAGTTCATGGCTTCAAAACTCTATGCCGGCGGCGGAGCCCATGGCGTATTTTCCAAGACCATCGCTGCCGGATTGGCTTACAGCAATGGCATCGGGAGCAACGCCGAGACCGGCACGGTAAGCTATTATGCGGAACGCACTCCGGAACTGCCGCAGACAATCAAGTTTGTCATCGACGTGATAAAGAAAGGCAGACGCGATGCGGCCCTGGCGGAGTATGCCACTGCTCTGGTCTTCAACCAGAGCCGCGAAGCCGAAGACTACGAGCAGCGTGGCGAAGCTGTGGCTGCCGATCTGGCGGATGGACAAACGCGGGAGATGGAGAGGCGCTTCTATCAAGCGATCATGGAACTGCGAAAGAAGCCGGATATCGCAGATGAACTCTACAAAAGAATGGATGGAGTATATGCTCAGATAATCCCAGGTTACCAGGCGGACCGCAAAGCTGCATCCGGAGCGGTTTACTTTATCATCGGTCCGGAAAGGCAGTTCGAGCTGTACGAGGGATATCTCAAATCAGTTTACGGGGCTGAGACCCGGCTGGAGCGGCTGTATCCGCGCGATTTTTGGCTCGTGACAGGCACAGACAATGACAAAAACTGAGTACTGGTGGTCCCAAATTTCATGACTCGACTGCGGACGGCAGGATGCGATTCAGGCAGGAGAAGTGCCGCCGCAGCTAATTCAGACGAAGGTAAAGACGAAGGTAAATATGAATAAGACAGTGTGCCTCTGTGCAACCATGTACTTGATCCTGCTGTCAGCCGCGGACGCCCAATCGTCCCGACCAGCGCAACAGCCGGGACACAAAGACCCAAATGCCGCAACTCCTGAGGAGACACTTCCATATTCCCCCAGTCTCGATCTGACTTCGATGGATAGGTCGGTTGATCCATGCGCGAATTTTTACCAATACTCTTGTGGTGGATGGCAAAAGAAGAACCCTATCCCGCCGGACCAGGTTTCATGGAGCGTGTACGGCAAACTCTACCAGGACAACCTGAACTTTCTGCGCGGAATTCTGGAGCAGGCAGCCGCGGAAAAGGGCGAGCGAGATGCCGTTACGCAGAAGATCGGGGACTTCTATGCTGCCTGCATGGACGAAGCGGCGGTGGAAAAACGCGCCGTGGCCGCAATTAAGCCGGAACTGGACGCCATTGCGCAGCTTAAGGCGGTGAATGAGATGGCACAGGTGGTCGCGCGCCTGCATTTGAGACTGACGCGGCCGATTCTTTTCAGCGGCGACTCCCGCCAGGACCCGGACGACTCAGAGCAACAGATAGCGGTCCTCGATCAGGGTGGCCTGGGCCTGCCGGATCGCGATTATTACACCAAGGAGGATGCTAAATCGAAGGAGATCCGCGAACGTTATGTCCAGCACGTGCAAAAGACCTTTGAACTGCTGGGTGATCCTCCGGAAACCGCAAAGATCAATGCCGATGCGGTAATGCGCATGGAGACTGCGCTGGCGAACGCTTCCATGACGCGGGTTGAGCGCCGCGATCCCTACAAACGCAAGAACAAGATCAAGCTTGAAGAATTGAGCCACCTGGCGCCTGATTTCAACTGGCAGGCTTACTTCCGCGAACTGAAAGCGCCGCCGTTTGCAATCATCAATGTGGCGCCGTCTTCATTCTTCAAAGCGGTCAACGCACAACTAACCAGTGAACCTCTGGACCATTGGAAAAATTATCTGCGGTTCCATGTTGCCAGCGCGTATGCACCCTATCTCTCCTCAAAATTTGTGGCGGAAGACTTTGATTTCAATACCAGGTACCTGCGCGGAGCCAAGGAGATGCAGCCGCGGTGGAAGCGTTGCGTGCAGTTTACCGATCGAGACCTGGGCGAGGCCCTGGGACAGGTATACGTGCGCAAGGTTTTTCCACCGGAGTTAAAACAGAGCACGCTGGAGATGGCGAGACGCATTGAATCTGCGATGGAACAGCGGATCGGCCAACTTGACTGGATGAGCCAGGAAACCAAGCAGCAGGCGCTGGCTAAACTGCACGCCATCCGCAATAAAATCGGCTATCCGGACAAGTGGCGCGACTACAGCTCGGTCAAAATCGAGCCTGGCGATTTTGTTGGCAATGTGCGGCGGGCCAACGAGTTTGAGCGCCGTCGCAGGATCAACAAGATCGGACAGCAGGTGGACCGCACTGAATGGGGGATGACACCTCCAACAGTGAATGCCTATTACAGCGGTCAGATGAACGACATCAACTTTCCTGCCGGCGTGCTGCAACCGCCGCTCTATGACGCCAAACTGGACGATGCACCCAACTATGGCAACACCGGCGGCACCGTTGGACATGAATTAACCCACGGCTTTGACGATCAAGGTAGTAAGTTTGATGCCCAAGGCAACCTGCGCGAATGGTGGACCAAAGACGACCGGCAAAAATTCGAGGAGCGCACCCAGTGTGTTTCCGACCAGTATGCCCAGTACGTTGTGGTGGACGACATCCACATCAACAGCAAGCTCACGCTGGGTGAAGACGTGGCTGACCTGGGCGGCGAAATTCTGGCGTACATCGCATGGAAGGACGCAACGCGAAACAAGGATCTCCATACAGTGGATGGATTGACGCCCGACCAGCGCTTCTTCGTGGGTTTTGCGCAGTGGGCGTGCGACAACGAGCGGCCGGAAGACATGCGGGTACGCGCCCTGACTGATCCGCATTCCCCAGCTCGTTACCGGATCAACGGCGTGGTGGTCAATATGCCCGAGTTTACCCAGGCATTCTCCTGCAAGCCGGGCCAATCCATGGCAAAAGCCGCGGACAAGGTGTGTAAGGTCTGGTAATCTCACGGAAGCCGGGTTGTCCCAAAACGGGACAGGTGAATCATGCAGGCTGCCGGCTATGTTGCTGGAAGCGCCTGAGCCCCCCTCTCCTTTTCGGTAGCCTGTTCAGAATCAGACAGTTACGGACTTCCGGGCCTTGGGAAAGCCCCCGATTCTGAAATCTGGACGCCCCCCTCGGTTACCACGGCTACAAAATTTTAAAAAACTATGAAACGTTGGAGGCTAAATCCGCACTACTCCAATAGAAGGCTGAATTTAAGTTGTAAGCGGGAATGGCCTTCAGAACGGGTTCTGATTCTTAGGTAATTCTAAGTAATTTTAAGGATTTTCAGGAGTCTTGCTCGATTGAAAAAGCAGGGCGCATACGCGGAGCAACAGCACAACGGCAATGTCGCCGTACTTGATCCTCAGCGGGCGAGCAATGGCTGGAAGAAGCATCCGCAGCGTGCAAATGGTGAAGTATACTTGTCCGCAATATCCGTGGACCTTTATCAATTTGACGACAGCTATATGGAGCTTTTGCGGCGCCGTGACCGTAGCACGCAGGAGCATTTTGCCGTTTATTTCGGGAAGCTGTTACGCATCAAGCTGCGCAGCCGCAAGCTGCCGGCGCAGGTGATCCAGGATGTGCAGCAGGAAACTTTTATGCGCGTTCTGAATGCAGTCCGCACCGGTGAGGTGCGGCAACCTGACCGGCTTGGGCCTTACGTCAACTCTGTGTGCAACAACATCCTGTTAGAGGAGTATCGGCAGCTGGCCCGGGAGCAGCATACGGACCTGGACGGCGTTGACGTTATTGATGCGGCCGCGGACCTGGAAGCGCAGATGATCGGGGACGAGAGGACGCAGCGCGTGCACGCCATCATGAACCAGCTTTCAAGACGGGATAAGGCCGTGTTGCAGGCCATCCTGCTGGAGCGCGACAAAGACGATCTGTGCCAGGAGTTGAAGGTCGATCGAGGATACCTTCGAGTCCTGACGCACCGCGCCATCGGGACTTTCAGGGACCAATACGAATCCAAAGGGAAAAAGGGGCCGGACGGAATGAGCCGGGCTGCAAAAAGATAATTTACAGGTGAAGGTTATGGATCACAATTCTGCAATCGAAAATCACACTGCTGAGCGCTATCTGATGGGCGAGCTGAATGAAGCCGAGCGCGATGCCTACGAAGAACACTTTTTCAGTTGTGCTGTTTGCGCTGATGAAATCAAGTCAGCCTCTGAATTCATGGAGGGCGCCAGGCAAGTCGTGCAGGCGGAACTGACGTCGCAGATTTACAGGCACGCAGTCCTCGGGGCGACCTGGGGAAGCTGGCTCAACTGGCGAAGCATGCTGCAACCCCTCCCGGCCGCTGCTTGCTTTCTGGTAGTTGCTTTTGCCGGGTTCGGTGGTTATCAGAACAGGGTGACCATCCCGCAACTCACACAAATGGCGGCGGTCCATGTGATTCCGCACGATGCGGTACGCATGACACTAACGGCAGCACGCGGCAACACGGATGATGAAAAGAATAAGGCGCCAAGCGATAAGCCCTTGTACCTTACGCTTGCCATCCCACCGGATGCTCCCGCGGTAAGCTTTACTTCCTACCAGCTTGATATTGTCACCGACTCGGGCATTAAGTACTCAAGGAACATATCGAAGGACGAGGCCCAGGATCCAATTGACCTGTCACTGGCGGCGGGTGCCTTGCAACCGGGAAAGTATTTTGTAGTTATCCGGGGGGTCAATAGTGCTGGGACAGAAAGTGGAGTAAAAGGAGAAACAGCCCGTTTTTCGTTTGACATTGTGAAATAAAGTTCGGGAACTGATTGCCCCAGTCCCCCCAAGGAGTGGATAGATGTATCTCTATCATGCCCATGCGGTTGCGTTAGGGGGCACAATTGAACGGCCCGATTCACAAACCATTGAGGGAGTCGCAGGTTGCGTCCTGCCCCTTTCCGGCGGGACTAGTTCCGCAAGCTCCGGCAAGTTTGACAATGGCCTTGTTGCATTTGATTCTGCGCAATCACAGTTGACCGGCAGCGTCGAGACGCGAAACGGCCAGCTCGTGCATGTGACCGGCGTTTCCACAGTCATCAATGGCCTCAACATTCGCAACATGTTCATGGCGGACCAGGTTGTTGTCCGGATCGCCTCCGAGCATAGTCCGCGGCCGCCCATGCCAAGTCCACCCGCTGGAACCCCGGTCCCTCCATTGGATGAACCGAGCATTATCACGACCGGCTGCCACTTCGACAATCTCAAGATCGCGGGGCACCAAGTTACAGTAGACATGGACCACAAGGTCTTTGTGGATTTTCCGACATATGGCGATTGCCAGCGCGCCTGGAGCGGTTCGGATCGAGGTAGATTGGAGCCAAGATTGCTCGGCAGCACCATGCCCCCGCCGGGAGCAACGGATCCCCAGCATCTCCGGGAGATTTATCAAGGTTTCGACTTGCAGAGTAAATCTGCAACTCTAAGACCAAATGTGTTATGTTCGTTCGTCCAAAATGTTAAAGGTATTAACGGGGCGGAGATCGACAATTGGGGACCCATCATCAGAATTCCCCAGTTCGGCACGATGTATCTGGGCGAGGTACTCATCTCCCCGGGATACCGTGGCGTCAACATGTTCCGGCTGCAATTGGGTTCGCCCGATGGCGCCGGCGTGGTTGGCGGCGGCGGGGGAAGCAATGGCACGGGTTTCCCATAATCCATGCCTTGGCGATAGCTACTGTCTTGGTGGTTTCAATCACAGGTTGCGGAAAACAACCTCCCCAAATCATTGGCGAAGCCGAACATTCTCCAAGCAAAGATCAGGCCCCACCTACGTTGCAAGGGACTTACGCTGAAGCACAATCCAGGTTCGACATCGGTGATTTGCAGTTTGTGGTGAGCGTGGCTGAGAAAACACGCTCAAGAATCGAAAATACAGATCCTTTTTGGAAGTGGAAATTTCGACTTTTAGAAGCCGAGGCTTTTCTCTGGGAAGGACGTCCTGCTGAAGCGCTTTCGGTCCTAGATCCGCCCCCGTCGATCCATCCGTTTCCGGATTTCGCAGTTCGCAGAACACTCATTCAGGGGCGCGCCCTCTATACTCAGAGTAAATTCGCCCGCGCAAAATCGTGCCTGGCGCAGGCTCAGAGACTCGCCCTCTTGACTGCTCCTGAGCTGCTGGGTGATATCGCTCTGGCACGAGCTGGCTGGTTTCATAAACAAAACCGTGATGCAGAAGCCGAACTTGAACTCGGAAAGGCCAGTGCGTTCGCCGATAAACTCAAAAATCAAATGCTCCAGGCAAAAATACTCGGTACTTTCGGGCAAGTCTTTACTGCGGAAGGATACTATGACAGAGCTTTGGACAAGTCTGCTCAGGCGCTCAGCATCAGCCAATCGCTGCGTGCGCGCCACATCGAGGCAGGTGTACGCCTCAACATGGGCTGGAGCTATTTGGAGCTGGGTGATTTTGATCAAGCCATACCCTTCTTCAAAGTCTCGGAATCCCTCGCCGCCCAATCAGGACTGGAAAGAATGCGACAGGAGTCTCTGAACAGCCTCGGCAGGATCTCCTTCAATCAGGGTCAACACGAAGAGGCTGATGACTATTACAATCGTGCGCTCGCTGTGGCCAAAAACCTGAACGATGAGGCTTCCATTGCTCTTTACTTGGATAACCTCGCTCTGGTGTCACTGTCATTGGGTCACCTGGACGAAGCAGACATGTACAACCAGAACGCTGTGAAGATCCAGCGCGGGATACATGATCGAAAAGAAGAATTGAGATCCTTGAGAACGACGGCCAGCATTGCCGATGCACGAAAAGAATTCGCCAGGGCGAAATCGATCCTGGGTTCAATACTCGCGGACAAAGACACGCTGACTTCGGTGCGATGGGAGGCGGAGCATGAATTAGCGACTCTCTACATCCAAACTGGGAAAACGGCTCAAGCCGAAGCCGCGTTCAAAAGAGGATCAGCTATTCTTAATCGATCATGGGCTTCAATTCGCGAGGATGGACATAAACTGGCATTCTCATCATGGGCGGTGGATTTCTATGACGACTATGTCCGTTTTTTAGTAAATCAGGGTAAGTGTGTGAGGGCATTGCAAGTGGCAGAATCCATTCGCGGTCGTACTTTGGAAGAGGTACTCAAAACTAGGAAGACTTCGAGTCCCGGCCTGCTGCGACTTCCCTCTGTGGAGATGTCTCTCCAACTCCACCGACAAGTCATCCTGGCCTACTGGCTTTCCGCGAAAAAATCATACCTGTGGGTAATCACGCCCTCTGACGTCAACCTTCTCTTACTTCCTCCAAAACAGGAAATCGAAGAGAAGGTGGAGCGCTACCAAAATCTTGTGACCAAGCTGGGCGATCCTCTGCGCGGCGATCACGCTGGGCGCGATCTCTATCGAATTCTGGTCGAACCCGCTAGGAAGCTGATTCCTGCTCAGGCTCAAGTTGTGATTATTCCTGACGGCAATCTGGGGAAGGTGAATTTTGAAACCCTGATCGTTCCTGAGCCATCGCCGCATTTTTGGATAGACGATGTTCAACTGGAAGACGCAAGCTCCATTGCGCTACTCGTTCAATCAAGGGCAAGCGTACACACCCATCGCAAGTTGCTGGCAATTGGCGATCCAGTGCAAGTTACCGACGACTATAAGCCACTAGTTTACGCTCAGCAGGAGATTGACGCTGCCGCTCAGCATTTCCCTGTTCCTGAAGGAAAAATCATTTCTGGGCCAGCCGCCACTCCATCTTCCTACGCTTCAAACACTCCAGGTCAATTTGACATAATTCATTTTGCGACGCATGGGTTCGCCAGCGTGGAGAGTCCATTGGATTCCGCTATTATTCTGTCCCCGCAAGCTGACAAGTCTTTCAAATTGTATGCGCGAGACATTGTTAAGATTCCCCTGAAGGCAGACCTAGTGACCATTTCAGCCTGTTATGGAGCAGGAAAGAGGACTTATTCCAGTGAAGGCTTGGTGGGTTTGGCCTGGGCGTTCCTGCGGGCGGGAGCGCACCAAGTGATTGCCGGGTTGTGGAACGTGGAGGATCGATCGACGCCGGAACTGATGAAGACTCTTTACTCGGAAGTGGCGAACGGCACCAACGTGGCAGTAGCGCTACGCGATGCCAAGCTCAAGATGCTCCATTCGACTGGCGTTTACCGTCTTCCTTACTATTGGGCTGCCCTCCAGTTGTACACGGGTTCGTAGCGACTTGAGTGTTTCGTTTCAACCATGGCAAGATTCAAATTCGGGCGTTGATGAAATTCGCATCTTGGGTTTCGCTGAATATCTCAGCCTCCCAGATTCCGTCAAAATCCACAAAGCAGGCTTTCACGTCCAGTTCAGGAATTTTCTCTTTTAGGCAAGCTGCCGCTTTCTGCAGATCGGAATTGTGGTTCCGGGCTTTTTTTTCGGCGTCATTCTGGAAGGCTGCCAGGCCGTCGTATGCGCTGCAGTCGGAGTGGAGCATCAGCATCGCCGTCCGTGTTCCATGCAATCCTCGATGGAAAAAAGGCCTGGGCTGGAAGCGGGTACTCTTCCAGCCCAGAGAGCTGCTTTCAGTAACCAGACTTGAGCGGGAGTAACTATCCCCTTAGCGTCTCCTGCTCGCGACATCAGGCTCTATTCAGTAAGGCGGAAAACTGCAGCAACTGGGACCACAGCACGAAATTTTTTTCAGGGTTGTTAAATGGGGCTGAATAGGGTGTTGCAAAGGGTGATCCAGGCGGGGGCAGAACTGAGTTATTCCCAAACTTCCCCATCGGGGACTGCATCGATGAGGATTTGTGGCACTACTACCGCTGACTCCTCGCTGAATTCATACTTTTCCATGACTCTCTGGCTGGTGATCAACCTTTTTTTCCCGTGGTCCAAAAGGTAGATCCGTTCGGAGGATCTGCCACGCAGCAGGACTGCTCCATCATCTAAGGCAGGACCTTCGGTTATGTCGGAGACGCTGCTGCAAACCAGCACCTGCAATACCGCCGAGTCGTTAAAAAGATTCATGAATGTGAGCGGGAAGGGAACCAGGCGGCGATGTCCCTTGCTATCGACAACGTAAATTGGAGTGGTGCCCCTTATTCTGACTTTGCAGCCGGCCAGCTCCGGATGCGCCATTGAAGGGCTGCGGCGGGCCAGACTTCCTGGTGTGTCTACGGTGTCCAGCGGAATCTGGTTAATGAATTCCAGTTGAGCAGTGACCGGAAATGTCATGGTGACCCGCCTTTGCAGATTGACTCTGGCTCGGTTTACTAGTGATGGAGCCAGTTTCAAGGCTTGATTTTCAGCAACGGAGCCCGGCCAAACTCCCCAGTTAAATGCCAGGCCCCGGCTCTGTCAGATAAGGCGAAAAAGAAAAGGGAAAGAGACCAGGATTTCACGTCATTTGCAAAATTTTCTATAGTCACGATATTTGGCCCGGCAGCCGGCCGAACATGCCAGGAGGGAAACAAGGCTGGAAATCACTCCCCAACACAGCGGCACTGAATACAAAGGGCTTAACTTCGTTCGCTGCGAACGAAGTTGGCCAGAACGCTCCTGGCACTGAAAGTAAAGCACTTAGCAGGCAAGAATCCCAATGGCGAGGGCTTATTTTGCAAGCGGCTCCAACGCAGTTGGAAGCGAGGTTCCCGAATGCGAGAAGCCTCGCTTAGTTCCAACCGGATCCATCGTCGGTATACTAGCGGCGCTTCGCCTTGCCGCCAGCGTTGCTTTTAGCTTTAGCCTTACTTTTGCTCTTACCCTTCGCCTTGACGGCGCCTTTACCCTTGGCTTTCGAGGCAGCCTTGCTCCCGCCCTTAGATTTGCTTGTGTTCTTACGCTTTGCTTTGCTGCGGTCACCTTCCGGCACGGGACCGGTAGGATCAACGATGATGATCCCATTCCCGGGGTCGGCGGGAGCCTCCGGCGTTGCAGCCGGCGCGGGCCCGCAGGTGTAGGAGTAACTCGTTTCAATCGTGGGGTTCACCGTGACCATGGGCTTAGCTTTTTTCTTGTTGGGAATAACTATCGTGGGCGTCCCAAA
Source organism: Candidatus Angelobacter sp. (assembly GCA_035294925.1). Taxonomy (GTDB): domain Bacteria; phylum Acidobacteriota; class Terriglobia; order Terriglobales; family Acidobacteriaceae; genus Angelobacter. The sequence continues at coordinate 67,357 of DATGJZ010000101.1, forward strand.
CGGACTTGGAAGGGCAAACGTCAGCATGCACGCATCGCCCTCCAGGTTCTCGAAAGTGACAACAGTTTTGTGTTGAATGGGAGGTGCTCCCAGCATAGGGATTGTCGGTGGAACAAGAACATAGCCCGAGTTGATTGTAACTTTGTGATCGGCCATAGGTTTCCTTCCGTTCATCGGTCTGATTGGAATTGGCGTGCCGTGAACAGAAAATTACCAGAAATCCAGATGTTTTTGCTCACGATGAGCGCTTTGAGATAACAGGGAACCTGAATTGCCAATGATTTTGGAGTGGCGTTTGATTACGGGAGATCGTTCGCGGCTCCAATCGACTCATAAGCACGGACAAAATCGACGCAGTCTTGACGACCCCAACGAAAGTGGGTAAGCGGAGCCCGACCAAACTCCCCAGTTTAAATGCCGGGCCCCGGGTTCTGTTTACTAAGGCGGAAAGGCAGGGAAAGAGGGACCAGTTTCCTGGGTCTTCGCAGAGTCTCTGTCCTTTTGTTTATTTCATAACATCTCAACATCATCATTGAGACGACACTGGTCATTTTGTCTCTGTCCCTGCCTGACATTTCATAACCTGCTTCTTCCTGCTAGCACGGGATTACCGGCGCGAACCGTTCAATTCCGTCTGTCCCACAAGAGCTTTTTCCTGCGGCCGTTTAGAGCTGCTGCGCTGGACTTCTTTTGTCTCTCGCTCCTCTCCAGGTCCAGTCGGATCAACGATGATGATTCCATTTACTGAATCACCAGCCGGTGTCGCTGTGCTTCCTGCATCACTGCAGGTGTAGGAGTAAGTGATCGGCCCAGTGCCCGTGTTGTTAAAGATCACTACAGCTGGAGTGCTCTGCCCTCCTGGCGGCATAGCGTAGGAAGGCTGAGGGAAAAGTGGTGGGTTTGTGGGAGTAAAGTTTCCCGCGACATAATTCGTATCAAGGTTGGAGACCCAGGTGACAGAGTCGTGAAACTGTACCGTTGGTCGTTCGGGGGCCACCCGCAGGTTGCCAGCAAGGTCCTTATACACAAGAATGTATCGATTGGCCATAGTTTTCTCCTTTTTTTCTCCTAGTGAAGTCGGCTTTTTGCTGACCTCTTAGTGGAAGGCGAAAATCTTCAACCCAACGGGACCATCTTCCAATGGCACATCGGTCCATGAACTATCGGGTGAATCCCTTAACTCACATGCTGGCGCAGTCGGGAGGACGGTTACTTTGGTTCTGATCGTTTGCCTGCTAAACGCTTCTACCGGCAGTAGTTTGCGGTTATTACGAAGTTCAGCGCTTTTCGGTGAGGTTAGGAACCTGAATTGCCAACAATGGCGGAATAACGTTTATCCTGCCTCAACCTGGCGAGCTCGGGAGCATTTTGAATCTCGCTCAATGAATAGCCCGCTCGAAGAGTAGAGCGCAGTGCCATTAGAGCGCGTTCACGCTCGCCAATCAACTCATACACCAGGGCAGAATTGAACAGGAACTCCGGATCATTGTGAGTGGACCGGGCCGCTTGGGCAAGCACGTCTTGCGCTTTCGTGTTTTCGCCCAACTCTGCATAGTAGAGCGCGAGTGGGCCAAGAAACTGAGTGTCCCTGGGATGAAGATCAGCCGCCTTTTGCGCCAATCGGAGCGCTGTCTTAAAGGCCTCAACAGCTTTTGGCCGGTTTCCAGCCAGATTATAGGCAGTGCCGAGGTTGCACCAGTACCGATGATCGCCGGGGCGAAGTTCGGCCGCTTTTTGGAACATGGCGGCCGCATCTTCATACCGGCCCTGATACTGATGTGCCAGCGCCAGATTCGAATAAGCGCCGGCTGTGGGGCGAATGGCAATGCCCTTCGTCAAAATGGTTTCGGCTTCCTTGTACTTGCCTTCAGCCAAATAGACTCCGCCCAAGTTGTAAAAAGCCAGTGGGTTATCCGGGGCGAGCTCAGTCGTGGTGCGGAAGAGCGGCTCCGCCTGGGAGTAGTCCGCATGGCGATAGTAGAAATACCCGAGATCGTTATAGTTAACCCAGTTACCAGGCGTGCGTTTCAGCGCATCCTTCAGCAGGGCCTCGGCTTGCAGTAACCTCCCGGCGCTATCGTAGGCTAGTGAGAGGCGGTTGATGGTTTCAGCGTCGGAGGGATCCAGTTGCAGCGCTTGTTCAAATTCGTGAATGGCGCTATCGGGGTCACCGGTCTCCTGGTGGATCAGGCCGAGCGCCAGATGGGCGGCGGCCAGTTTGTCATTCAACAAGAGTGCTTGCTTGCTACGCTGCTTTGCCTTGTCGAGCCATTGCAAATCATGCGTCTGGCGAAATTTCGCCGCATAGGCATAAGCCAGGTTGGCGTAAGCCAGCGCGAAGTTGGAGTCTTTTTCGATGGCTTTTTGCAGCAATGCGATGGCCCGATCAACGTCTTCCGGCGTGCCCGGACTGAGATGCAACAGGTACCCCCGGCCTTGTTCATAGAATTCGTAAGCGCCGGGTTCGGTAGTGGCATCCACGGGCAGGTGGTGCAGCACACCAGAGGGAAGCCTCACTTGCAGCATGGCGGCGACCCCTTCCAGCAAGCTGTCTTCCAGAGTCACCACCTGGGTTGCCGGGATCTCGATGACCTGTGAACGCAGCTTTTTGAGTGAGCCTGCATCTTTCAGCTCCGTATGCAATCGAAGGCCACCGGCATCTTTTCGCAGCTCTCCTGTGACCAGTAGATTGACCCCTAATGTAGAGGCTGCATGCGGCGCGTCTTCAGGCTTTTGGTTTCGGACTTCCTTCCAGGGAACCACCCAGAGCGAGCTTTCAGAAGGTTCCAAACGGGCCAGATTGCCGGTGAGAGACTCAGCCAGTTCGTATGCGGTGGCTTGATTCGCTGCATCTGTTCCCTGAAAGGTAAAAGGAAGTACCGCGACATGCTTTTGTTGTGGCAGAGAGGGTGGCCAGATTCGATCGCGAAAGGCAAACCCGGCCCCTGCTATCAACAGAATGCAGGTTCCTGCAGCGAGCAAGAGCCGATTGGAAATTACCCCGTGTCCCCGGAGAGACTCCGCTACCTGGTGGGTGGAAGAAAACCGTCTTGCCGGATTGCGTTCCAGGCATCGCAGGATGGTTGAATTCCAGCGCTGGCCCAGTTCATGAACAATCTCCACCGGTGCTTTCGGAGCCGCTGACAGCCGTTTGAGGGTCTCCGTCCACGAGGAGGCACCCTGAAAGGGGCGGTTTCCCGTAACCATCTCGTACAGCACCAGGCCCAGGGAATAGATGTCAGTGGCGACCGTGAGCTCTTCACCCAGAAGCTGCTCAGGGGACATGTAAGCAGGAGTTCCGACTATCATGCCCTGCGTTATGGCGGTGCCGGTTCCGGTGGTGGTCGAGGCGCCCGGACGCATGAGGCGCGCGATCCCAAAGTCCGTGACAACGGCGCGAAGATGCTCTCCCGAGCCCACAAGCATCACATTGCTGGTTTTGAAGTCGCGATGCAGAATGCCCGCGTGGTGTGCGGCGTCCAGGGCCTGACATAGCTGTTCCGCAATCAGCAGGGCCTCAGGGGAATTGATTTTGCCCTCGCGCATGAGCCGGGCAGAGAGGGTCTCTCCCTGGATCAGCTCCATGGTGAGGAAAATGAAATCCTGGTCCCGCAGTTCATGGTGTCCAAGGTCAAAGACGCGGCACACGTTGGGATGGGTCACGCGGCGGGCCAACTGGACTTCGCGACGCAGCCGTTCCAATACGCTCGAGCCGAAAGGAGTCTCCTGGCGAATGACCTTTACCGCTATCGGGTCCCCAAGGTCCTGGTCCTCGGCTGAATAAACTTCACCCATGCCGCCACTGCCAAGGAATTCCAGGATTCGATAACGGCCGGCCAGCACCTCCCCGGGCAAAAGCATATGGCCGGAGGAACTGCTGCCAGAGGGCGGAGAAGTGCCTTCCAGAAAACCGCCCATCTCATCATGCTGGGACAAAAGGCGCTCGACTTCCAATTCCAGTTCCGGTTCGCCGTGGCAAAGCTCGGCGAGGGCTGCGCGCCTGCCGTCTGAGGGCCGCTCCACCACCGCAGCAAAGATGTCTTTGATCTGCGCCCATCGCTCTGGAGTCATCAGGAGTCTTCTTTGGTGATGTTTTTGCTCAGTTCTCCATACAGCCATGCCTTGGCATGCTGAAATTCGCGTTTTACCGTGGTGGGGGAAATGGCGAGGACTTCGGCTGTTTCGTCCACGTCCAGACCGCCAAAAAACCGCAATTCAACAATGCGGCACTGGCGCGTATCCCATTCCGCCAGCTTGTTCAAGGCCTCATGCAGCGCCACCACTTGCCACGATTGCTCGGCAGTATAGACAAAGGCATTTTCGAGGGAGATTTTTTGAGCGGGACCGCCGCGTTTCTTTGCATCGCGGGTACGGGCGTGGTCAACCAGGATTCGGCGCATGATCTGGGCCGAAACCCCGAAAAAATGGGCGCGGTTTTTCCAATCGATTCCATGCTCGCCTATCAGGCGCAGATACGCCTCATTGACCAGTGCGCTGGTCTGCAGCGTGTGGCCAGGCCGTTCTCCCCGCATATAGTGCCGCGCCAGGCGATGCAGTTCCTTGTAAACGAGCGGAATCAGTTCAGCTTCAGCTTCCTTGTTGCCGTCTTTCAGCCTGGCAAGTAGAGCGGTAATGGGGCGGGGGCTGTCCTCCATTTGACGAATTTTATCTGACATGGCGTTAGGGTGTAATCACTGTATGCTCGCCAATAACGACAAATCAAGCAGACTCCCGGGAGAGAGCCCCAGGATGCAAGTACAGATCACCGCAGTCTCCGCTAACATTTGTTCGTTACCGTTATTGGTGCAGTCTTGCATCCGGAAGACTCTGATCCCCTCATCTCGCATGTCGATGACGCGTGTTCTCCACTGGTCGAAGGTAGTGCAATAGCAGGAGCGACGGCCGGATGAGAGCCATAGCAACGCGAAGAACACTTGGTCAGCCATAACTTACGGCCTCAAAGGCATGAAATACGAGGAGTGCGAAAAGAAGAACGTTCAGCCTCCTAATCCGCCCGTGCTGAAGGAGCTGCGCGAATCCGACTGAACCTGTAAGCGCGAGGTTGTCGAGGCGAGTCCTTCCACCAAACCTGTCGGGCGGTTCTTTTGAACGTATGCCGTCCGCTTTCATCTATCGCGGGATTCAAAATCCAAGATAATTCAGTTGCCTTAGTTTGGTTTCCTGGAGTCTACGCGTAACTGTATTCAAAGCAGCGACCTTGCGGGCTTTTCATCCTTTCATCAGTTGTTGACAAAAATTTGACAAATGCGTGCGGCGTTTGTCTAAGATGACGCATCGAAAGTGCCAGCAGAAGTACTCTACTCTGCTTTTGAGCAAGCTCTGTTTACGGATTCTCATAGCCGCGCATTCTGCATTCTGGTATTTGCAATAAGAATTAGCGCGCCAAAATTTGTCAAGAGGGCCTAACTCCTTCAATTCGCTGGTGAAGTAAATTCTGCAAGAAACCTGCGAACACTGGAATCAGGATTGCAACAACCACGCGTTCTTCTTACAAGAACAGTTTTCCACTCCGTCTACGAAGTCCTTCAGATTTGTTAAAAAATTCTCTCAAAAGATGTTAAGGAGGTAAGACCTAATGCGTAATTCCCCCGCTGTACGTCTGAGTTTTTTAATATCAGTTGCAGTCCTGCTACTCTCCAGCCTGACATTTGCTCAGCATTACACGCAAACAAACTTGGTCTCCAATACCGGCATTGCCCCGGTGAATGATCCGAACCTACAAAATGCCTGGGGTCTGGTTGCCGGCCCTGGCACTCCATGGTGGGTTTCAAATAACGCAGGTGGCACCTCGACACTGTACTCGGTAAATCCTGCCGGGACGGCAGCCAGCATCGTTCCCCTGGTTGTCACCGTTCCTAATGCTCCCAGCCAGGCTGCTCCTGGATCTCCAACCGGAGTCATGTTCAACGGAAGCCCAACCAATTTTCTGTTGGCTCCGGGAAAACCGGCCATTTTTATTTTTGTCACAGAGGATGGCACGGTGCAGGGTTGGAATCCGGGCATAGCGCTCAACAACACCATCCTCAAAGTGGATAATTCCCAGGTGCCCAATGCGGCCAACGGAGCCGTTTACAAAGGCGCAACCATAGCTGAGATCGACGGAAAGAACTTTATTCTGGCGGCTAATTTCCGCAGTGGGCGAGTCGACGTCTTTGACACGAACTTCAAGCAGGTGCGCATTTCCGAGGACGCGTTTGATGATGACCAGATTCCCCGCGGCTTCGCGCCTTTCAACGTTCAGGGCGTGGGACCGAACATCTATGTAACCTTTGCCAAGCAGAATGCGGCCAAGCACGACCCGGTTCCGCCAGAGCCAGGTCTCGGCTTTGTGGATGTATTCGATTCTCACGGCCGCCTGTTGCAGCGACTGCAGCATGGCCCCTGGATGGATGCGCCCTGGGGTGTTGTCTGGGCTACGCAGCATTTCGGTGAATTCACCAATACCATCCTGATCGGCCAGTTCCGGGGCGGCAATGTATCTGCTTTCAACCCGGTCACCGGCCGTTTTCTGGGAAACATGCTGAATCCTGACGGAAGCACACTAAACATTGACGGATTGTGGGCACTCCGGTTTGGCAACGATGCCGCCGCAGGTCCGGGCACTACGCTGTTCTTCACTGCCGGCCCGGGTGGGGAGGTCAACGGCCTGTTCGGCACACTCACGCCGGCGGCTGCGGAAAAGGGACAGGACGACGAGCAGTAATCTTTTCTCCAGAACCACTCAACTCAAACGGCAGGGACGCATCCCTGCCGTTTTTTCTTGACTAATAAGTCTTATCGAACTCGAGGACAGTGTGCAGCAGTACGTTAGCTCCATTCTCAATGTCCTCCGGCCGTGAGAACTCCTTTGGCGCATGGCTGATGCCGCCAATACTGGGAATAAAAATCATTCCCACGGGGCCAATCCTCGCAATTTCCTGGGCGTCATGGCCGGCGCCGCTAGGCATCAGCTTGGTGCTGAAGCCCAATTGCTTTGCGCTGTTGTCAATCAATTTCTGGAAATTCTTGTCAGTCAGCGCCGGATGAGTCATGGTCGGCTCGGTAAAGCTGAACCGGGTTCCATTCAAAGCACCGATTTGCGTGGCCTCGGCGCGGATGCGGTCAAACATTTCGTTGATCTTTTTTTCGTCCAGATCCCGCAACTCCAGCCCTAATACTGTTCTTCCAGGAATCACGTTGTACGCGCCCGGTTCCACTCTGATCCAGCCCACGGTCCCCACCTGCCTTCCGGGAACACTGGTGACCACCTGATTTACTTTTTCGATCAATCGGGCGGCGGAGAGCAGAGCATCATGCCGCTGGTTCATGGGAGTGGTCCCGGCGTGATTGGCAAATCCCTCTATGGCGACCTCGGAGTGCAGAATTCCCACGATTCCCTCTACGACCCCAATATTGATTTTTTCCTGCTCCAGAATTGCTCCCTGCTCGATGTGCAGCTCAAAATATCCGGCAATAGAGCCGGGTGGCCGCTGCGCCTGGGCCAGCTTACTTAAATCGCCGCCGATCAATTGAATCCCTTCGCGTATCGTTTTGCCACTCTGGCTCATCATGTTGAGCAGCTTGTCATCAAAGCCCGCGCCCAAGATGTGGCTGCCGATGGTGCCCCCTTCTTCGTTTTGGAAAATCAAGACCTGCAGGGGATGGCGCAACCGCATGCCACTTTCATGCAGGATTTGTGCTACCTCGATTGCGGACAGTGACCCCACATCGCCGTCGTAGTTGCCTCCCTGGGGCACCGAATCGATGTGTGAACCGATCAGCAGCGGCTTGAGAGAGGGATCACTTCCGTCGAGCATGCCCGCAATGTTTCCGGCGGCATCAATCTCGACCTTGAGACCGGCATCGCGCATCAGGCGCATGGCATATTCACGGCCCTGCCGGTCCGCGTCTGTGTAGGCGACCCTGCTCACTCCGCCTTGAGGGTTCCTGCCAAATTCAGAGAGCGATTGAAGATGCTGGATGATTCGACCTGCATTCACTCGCGGGGGCGTCGCGGTCTGCGCGCCAGCCGAGAATGACGATAAGAACACGATAGTGAGGACGCTAAGCTGCCATTTGCATTTCATGCGCCGATATTCTATTCGTTTCTACTGACCCGCCGCAGCTGCCCTAATTCGACTTAGCCGCGCTCCTTTGAAGTTCTTGTCGACGATAGCGGTCCCTCACTTTTTGCTCGGGACAAAACCACCGACTACCCAAATGGCTGATGTGCCTCCTTATTTTCTCCCGCATACTTTGCACTGAGATCACGAATTCAGGAGTTCTTATGGCAGAAAATATCTGGTCGGCATTATCCAATCAACTTGCGGAGGCAGCGGCTGCGACGGGCAAGTCTGTGGTGGCCGTACATGGAAGAAGACATCCTTCCAGCGGAATACTGTGGTCCGGCGATTCCGTCGTAACCGCTAACCACGCTTTGCGGCGGGATGAAGAAATCTCTGTGGTAACAGCGCCGGGCAAGAGCATCTCAGCCCGCGTTATCGGGCGCGACCCCAGCACAGACGTTGCCGTGCTGCGCCTCCAGCAGCCCGCGGAGGCTACGCTTGCTCGCTGGGTCGATACATCGAAGCTGCGCATCGGAGAGCTGGTACTGGCCCTGGGACGCAGCTGGCGCGGAAACATCGTCGCCAGCTCCGGCATCGTCTCCGGCCTCATGGGGCCGTGGCGCACCTGGCGAGGAGGCGAATTAGAGCAGTTCATCCGTCCTGATCTGACGATGTATCCGGGATTTTCCGGAGGGCCCCTGGTAAACGCACAGGGCGAGATTCTGGGCGTGAATACCGCCGGGCTGCATCGCTCCGGGATCACCGTTCCCGCTGCAACGATAGCGCGGGTTGCCGCTGAGCTGCTGGAGAAAGGCCGCATCGAACGGCCCTATCTTGGCCTGGCGATGCAAGCCGTTCCGCTGCCAGAATCGTTGCGAGCCAGGCTGAATCTAAAGCCAAGCGATGGATTACTGGTGGCGCATGTTGAGCCCGGGAGTCCGGCGGAAAAAGGCGGGGTGATCCTGGGAGACGTGCTGATTGAGATCGAAGGCAAGACAGTTGCGGACACTGATGCAGTGCAGGAAACATTGCGCTCACAAAAGGCAGGCGATTCCATCGCCGTGCGCGTGGTCCGCGGCGGCGCGCTGGTAGCCATCACCCTTACGCTTACAGCGCGGCCCTGAAAACCCTTCCATGAATGCACGAGACGGCAACTCGCTTCATATTCTGGTGATTGCCGCCTCGCCTGAACGCCGCAATTCCCTGGCGGCAATGATCGCCCGCGCTGCTTCCGCCCGGATCGCCACCAGCGCGGGTATTTCTTTGGAGCGTATCTTCCAGACGGCAGCCGAGTTGATCGTGGTGGATGTTGACAGCCCGACGCTGCCAAGCGCGGTGATCCGCGCGGCTGACGCTTTGCCGGGCGGGACCGGATTCATAACACTAGCTGATAACCCCGATCCTCACTGGGTCACGATGGCGTTGCGTGCGGGCATCAACGCCATTCTCTCCCGGGAAGTTTCTGCAGAAGAACTGCGGTTGGCCATTCTGGCCGCCGAAGCGGGGCTGGTGTTGCTACATCCCAGCTCTGCCCAGGCTTTGGACGGCCGGAACATGGCACGAAATGACGATTCTCTCGATCCGGTGGAGGAGCTTACCGGACGGGAGCAAGAAGTGCTTCGGCTGGTAAGTGAAGGACTGGGCAATAAAGAGATTGGCGGGCGGCTCAATATTTCCGAGCATACGGTCAAGTTTCACATCAGCTCGATTCTGGGCAAGCTGGGCGCCACCAGTCGCACAGAAGCTGTAAGTCTGGGAATCCGCAGAGGAGTCATCCCTATTTAAACGCTCTGTCTTGCGATGATACGCATTAGTGATACCGACAACCCGGAGATCTGGTTAAAACCCCGAACCGTTATCAAGGCCTCAGGTTGCAATAATTGAACGGGTGGCCGGAAAGGGCCACCCGCTTTTTTCGTTTGGCAGAAGATCTACTGCAAGTCAGAAAGCCAAGCGTCACTTCTTTGCAGGAACGGCAACCTCCGTCCAGATTTTCCGGTGGACGGTTTCCTTCAGAAAGATGGAGCCCACAACAAAGGTCAGGGCAGCGATGGTGATCGGATAGTAGAGGCCATCGAACGGATTCCCGGTGGCTGCCGGAATCCAGACGCAGACCAGCGGTACGAGTCCTCCAAAGACGCCGTTGCCTATGTGGTAGGGCAATGAAAGTGCACTATAGCGGATTTTGGCGGGGAATGACTCCACCAGAAATGCGGCAATCGGTGCGTAAACCATGGTGACAAAAATTACCTGGACAAAGACCAGCCATACCAGCATGGTGTGGTCGGCATTGGTGGCGACGGGCGCCGGCTTATATGCTCCAGTTCCGTCCGTGGTTTGAGGTGTAAGAACCGTCGCGCCGGTCACTTTGTTTTTGGTGGAATCAACATGTGTCACGTTATTGCCTGCTGCGCGTTGCATGGCGGGATACAGACCAAAAGCCGTTCCTGGGATACGATAACTCAGGCATGCCAGAAGCAATCCCGCCATAATGATCTTCTTACGTCCGATTTTGTCGGAGAGCCAGCCGAAGAGAACGAATAGCGGCATTCCTAGCAAAAGGGCCTTGGCGACAATAACGTTCGCGTCACGCGCCGGGACCTTCAGCATCGTCGTCATGAAGAACAGAGCGAAGAACTGCCCCGTGTACCACACCACACCCTGGCCTGCGGTCGCACCAAACAGTGAGATCAAGAAGAGTTTGAAATTCGCCGGCACGGTGAATGCTTCCTTCAGAGGAGTTGCGGAGGTCATCCCTGTCGACTTGAGTTGCTGGAAAATAGGTGATTCCTGCATCCGCAAACGGATATACAGGGAAATCATCACCAGGATCAGGGAAGCCAGGAACGGGATACGCCAGCCCCAATCCTTGAAAGCCGCATCGGTCATCTGGCTTTGCGTTCCCAGGATTACAGCGATGGAAACGAACAGACCGAGTGTTGCTGTAATCTGAATAAAGCTGGTATAGAAACCGCGTCGGTCATCGGGCGAATGTTCAGCCACGTAGACGGCGGCGCCGCCGTATTCACCGCCCAAGGCCAAGCCTTGGAGCACGCGCAATAGAATCAAGACAACAGGAGAAAACCAGCCGGCCGTGGCAAAGCTCGGGAGGGCTCCCACAAGGGCTGTAGCGCCTCCCATAATCGACAGTGTCACGATGAAGGCGTACTTACGGCCAACCACGTCGCCAATGCGACCGAAGAAGAGCGCGCCGAACGGTCGTACCATAAAGCCAACGGCGAACGTGGCCAGATAAGCAACGTACGCGAACAACTCATTGCCGGGCGGATAGAACTTGGGCGCAAGATAGGGCGCCAACGTGCCGAAAATATAGAAGTCGTACCACTCGATCATGGTGCCAACCGAGGAAGCCAGAATCACTGACCACATCTTGGAAGTTGAAATCTGGTCGGAGGAAGTTACGGGTACGGAAACCGTCGACATTTAGAAGCTCTCCTGTGAAAAGGCCAAGCGTTCTGCCTGGCCTCGGTTTTTTTTGAACTCTGGTACAACCCTTCCCTATCGCGCCCATCTGTTTCTCAGTCAAAGGGGCACGCTGCCAAAAACTAAAATCGGTCTAGCCAGCAAAATCTGTGTTGGGGACATAGACTAGTCTTTATCGTGTTTTTGTCAATGAGGAAAATGATGCTGCGACAGTCGGGCGGCTGAAGGCTGGGGAGTTGATGGTTCTAGTGAGCCAAAGCTGTGAAATTCTTGTGGCAGACGCCGGCCTCACCCCTTTGCATTTTCCGGCACAGGATCGGGCCGTTCGGAAGATTCCTTCTGCGCTCCTAAAGACTGTGCAAGCTCGGGGCTTGGCTTTTCTGCAACCGACTGAAAGCAGTGCCAACCGTTAACGGTGGTATGATGTTAAATTTCCTTGGGAGCATATGTGAATACTGGCAACACAGCTACGATCGTTTTGGCAACTGCCCTGTTGGGAACGCTTCCCGCACTTGCGGCATCGTGTGAGAGTCTGACCAGCTTCAAATTGCCCGACACCACCATCACTCTGGCCCAAACTGTAGCTGCAGGCGGATTCACGCCTCCAAGTACCGGGACGGGACAGGAAACGCCTTCCTCCATGCTCAAGAGTCTGCCTGCCTTTTGTCGCGTTGTTGCGGAAGTAAAGCCCACACAAGACTCTGACATCAAGATGGAAGTGTGGATGCCAGTCGCTGGTTTTAACGGCAAACTCCGTGGCCAGGGGAACGGAGGTTTTGCCGGCAGCATCATCTACACCGGTATGGCCGGCGCGGTTAGTCAAGGTTATGCGGCTGCCAGCACTGATACCGGGCATGGCGGCAGCGCCATAGACGCAGGCTGGGCGCTCGGACATCCGGAGAAGATTGTAGACTTCGGCTATCGCAGCATTCACGAGATGACAGTGAAGGCCAAGGCAATCATCCAGGCCTATTACGGCAAAGCTCCGGTCCATTCCTATTTTGCCGGCTGTTCCAATGGCGGGCGCCAGGCGCTGATGGAGGCCCAGCGTTTTCCCGCGGACTATGATGGAATCATTGCCGGCGCGCCGGCCAACTACTGGACCCACGTCTTCGCGACGTTCATCTGGGACATCCAGGCATTACAAGCTGATCCAGCCAGCCACATTCCGGTAAAGAAGTTTCCTGCCATTCAATCGGCGGTCCTGGCTGCGTGTGATGCCAATGATGGTTCAAAAGATGGCATTCTGAACGACCCTCGCACCTGTCACTTTGATCCGGCCACCATTGCATGCAAAGACACGGATGCGGACAGCTGTCTCTCATCCAAGCAAGTTGCGGCGCTCAAGAAGATTTATTCCGGGCCGCAGAATGCCAATGGCAAACAGATCTTTCCGGGATTTATGCCGGGTGGTGAGGGCGGCGGTGGTGGCTGGCCTCTTTGGATCACCGGACAGGCGCCCGGCAAAGACCTGCAAACTGCTTTTGCGTCCGGATTTTTTACGAACATGATTAACACTGCAACTCCCCTGGACCTGAAATCCGTAGGCATTGAGGCTGCCCTGAAACTGGCCGACGACCAGCAAGCCAGGAATTTCAATGCGGATGATCCGAACCTGAAGCCGTTTATGCAACATGGCGGAAAGCTCATCCTGTACCACGGATGGAGTGATGCCGCGCTTCCACCCGTAGCAACAATCAATTATTTGAACAGCGTGGAGCAAGCTCTGGGGCGCAAGGCGACAGACGGTTTTGCGCGACTATACATGGTTCCGGGAATGCAGCACTGCGCAGGAGGTCCGGGGCCGTCTTCGTTTGGGCAGTTCGGCAATGCTCCTGAGCCGGACGACCCGGAGCACGACATTCTGCTGGCAACCGAGCGGTGGGTGGAGAAGGGCATAGCTCCGGACAAAATCATTGCCACAAAATACGCGAACGGCCCCAATTCTCCACCCCAAATCCAGATGACGCGCCCGTTGTGTCCCTATCCGGAGGTCGGGAAGTATAAGGGAACGGGCGACATCAACGATGCAGCCAATTTTGTGTGCGAGACGGGAAAGAAGTAGAGTAACGTGCGCCGGATATAAGCTTAACAGGGCGCACCGCGTCTTGATTTGATCTTTCGTTTTCCGAGATTTTCCTCCGGCAGGAGGCTAATCTTTCCGCCTGCGCATCCTGACATGATCAATGGCAATCATGCTGGTCACCCACACCACCGCAGCCAGATAGCCGCCGACTACGTCCGTCGGATAGTGGACTCCCAGGTAAATGCGTGAGAGTCCAATCGCCGTTATGAGAACGGCAGCCGTCGCCCAGATGCAGATTCTTACCCGCAGAGGCTCGATTCGATCGGTCAGCAGGCCGGCCAGTACTCCATAAAAGCAGAAGGAGAACAGCGCGTGGCCGCTGGGAAAGCTGTAGGTATACGGCAATGGGCCGAAGAACGGCGTTGGCCGCTGGCGATGGAATGCATATTTCAATGAAAGATCGAGCAGCAGCGCCCCCGCCATCGTTATAGTGAGCCAAACGGCTGCTCGTCGCCAGCGCAGAAACAGAAAGACCAGGAGAGCTATGACAAACGCATTCGCGACGCCATATTCGCCCAGCCAGGAGGCAACTTTTGCCGCATGCGTCATTGCCGGCGAGGCAAATTGGTGGACCCATGTGCGCACTCCCATATCAAAGCGCATCGTGTGCTCCTCCATGACCTCTTCAGCAATCCAGGCAAACAGAAAGAGCCCCGCGGCATCGAGCAGCAGGCTAAGCGGCACAGCCACACCCAGCAGCACCAGCGGTTGCCGCGTACGCTCTACTTCTGGAAGTTGGGAATTGGCGTTCTTCATTTTTGGATCGTGAGCCGGGGAGTGGAGCAGGGCGAACCCGGCTTCACGAGAGATTTAGAGAGCTCTTAATACGTCTTATACGGCAGGAACTTGCCGCTCATCATGACTTTGACCCGGTCGCCTTTCGGGTCCGCCTCTCGCTGGATATCCATGGTGAAGTCGATCGCGCTCATGATTCCGTCCCCGAACTCTTCATGGATCAAAGCCTTCAGTGTGGCGCCGTACACATTGACGATTTCATAAAACCTGTAAATGAGCGGATCAGTTGGGATGGCTGTGGGGATCGAGCCTTTGTAGGGCGTTTCCTGCAACAGGGCCACCGCCTCCTTCCCCAGGCCCAAAAGCTTCCCTGCGATTTCAGCTTGCTTTTTGGTGAGCGTCATCTGGCCCAGCAGAGCGGCAGTAGTCCATTCTTTGCTTTGGCCGATTTTTTGCGCAATGTCCTTCCACTTGAGCCCCTTGGCGATCTTGGAGGCAACGATCGCCTCGGTCACATCGTTGCGGTTCATATCGGATTCCTTTCTCGACTTCTGGTTATTCTGCTCAGGAAGTTTATCGCGAACGGCGCGGAGGGGCCTGTGCTCTGGAAGAAATATCTCGCATTCTCTTGAGTTAAACAGCAACAATTACATCTTTTTGCGCAGGAAAGTCGATATAAGTTCGTCCACTTTCGCCAGCAGGGCTGAATTGTCTTGCCGCGGATAGCTTGCCAGATTTTCTTTGTAGAGCGGCAGGTTGAAAAGAAATGATTCCACCCGCTCTTTGTTGAGTTCGTCCCAGCAAGCGCCGTAACCCATCTTGTCCACATAATAGGCATTGAAAATCTGTTCGAATTGGTGCTGTACCGGAACGGCCAGATAGGGCTTACCCAGATAGAACGCTTCGCTTAAGAGGGAAAAGCCGGCATTGGCGATTACGGCCTTGCAGCCAGCCAGGTCCTGGAGAAAGCCTTGCATGCTGGGTTTCTTGAAGACAACATTCCCTTCGCGGCCATCACGGCCAAATCCATAAGCGATGAAGCGGGAGCGTATGTTGGCGAGTGATTTCACCAATTCCAGCGCCGGAGAGGTCACATAGACCAGCACATCTTCACCTTCACGGGCTAGGGTATTCAGTACCTCCTGCCGCAGGATGGGAGGAAACAGGAATGTGTGAGGACGGCGCACGGGCGCGGTGAAGAACGAGGTAACCAGGTAAGCGTCTGCTCGCGGCGTCATGAGCCGGGTAACCAGTTTGGTGGCTGCTGCTTCCCGACGGTAGCGGTGAGGATAGGAGATGACTGCATTGGTCAGGCAGTGCTGGTTGTCGATGCAGATCACCGGCAAGTGCTTGCGATGGCCTACGCGGGAGGACAATGGTTCGAAATCCGTAATGACCAGGTCAATCTTCCACTCCGCGGCGAGCGCCATCAAGTGGTGAATGCTTCGTGCCGCCCTGGGCATGGTGAACAGGTTCCGCGCAATCGTGCGCCGGTACCGCACGCGATTATTCACATAGGAAAGCCTGAGGCCAAAAATCTCCGTGACTTCAAAGCTGTCACTCAAGTTACGCAGTCCCCGGTCAAACGACGCGACGTAGACCTGATGTCCGCGCTCCTGGAGGTGAGAAATGACTTCCTTGGATCGAGTGGAGTGGCCTGAGCCTTCGCCGTTCACCCCGTACAATATATTAGCCATGGTTTGGTTTGCGGAGTATACCGTACACATTGGACCAGACAAACGGCAAACGATAAACAAATGAATCCAAAGACGGCGCTCATGCTCGGCGGTTCAGGACTGGTAGGCCGCTTCTGCCTGCAAGCCCTGCTCGAAGACCCCACCTATGAACGCGTCATTTCCGTTGCACGCCATGAGTTGGCGATTGCAACTCATCCCAAGCTGATGCAGAAAATCATTGAGTTTGATGCCCTCAGCTCACTCACGTTGCCGCAACTGGATGACGTTTTTTGCGCCCTCGGCACCACCATCCGCAAGGCCGGCTCGCAGGAGGCATTCCGGCGAATTGACCTGGAACTCCCTTTAACCGCAGCGAAGCAGGCCTTGAAGTTCGGCGCCCGGCAGTTTTTCCTGGTCTCCTCGGTAGGGGCCGATCCGAAATCAAAGAACTTTTATTTGGGCACCAAAGGAGAATTGGAGCAGGCGCTGGCTTCATTGCTCTTTAAGGCCGTGCATATCTTCAGACCAAGCTTGTTGCTCGGCGACCGGGATGAATCCAGGCCCGGAGAATCCTTTGCCATTGTTGCGGCCAAGATATTTCAGTTTCTGTGCGTCGGCCCGCTCCGGCGATATCATCCAATTTCTGCCATGCATGTCGGGAGAGCCATGGTGGCCGCATCCAAAGCGGGACGACAAGGAGCAAATGTTTACGAGTACAACGAAATCGTTGCGATGTCGGCCCAGCGATGAGCGAATGCTTCAAACGGGCAGTCACCGGAGAGAACGCCTTGCGCAATTTTGAAATTCTTTTTGACGACGGTGAACCCTCGTCGATCCAAGATCCTGCCTATGCTCCTTATGGCAAGCTGGGTTTTCCGTCACCGCCACCCGATCGTCCCTGGATTTATTCCAATTTCGTCCAGTCCCTCGATGGCATAGCTTCATTCAAAGGCATGCACCCACTGGGATCAGATATTTCGCAGTCGCCGGAAGACGGCTGGCTGATGGGCCTGCTGCGCGCTCATGCCGATGCAATCCTCCTGGGAATCAATACCCTGGTGGACGAAACGCGAGTCTCTTCCTCCCGCGGCCCGGTTTACCGGGTTGAAGATGCCGCATTGCGAGAGCTGCGCGGGAAACTGGGCCGTGGAAGAGAGACCAATGTCTTTGTTACAGGCTCCGCCCGAATGGATCTAAACGCTTACCGTGTTTTTGATGGCGATCTTGTGGATGTGCTGATTCTGACCTCCGCCACTGGCGCTGCCAGATTATCAGGGAAGAAGCCTCGTCCACACGTCCAGGTAATTGCAGCCGGGGACGGAGAATTGGTTGATCTGCCTGATGCCATGCGCATGTTGCGCGCGAAGTTCGGAATTCAGTACCTGCTGTGTGAGGGCGGTCCAACCTTATATGGTTATATGTCCCGCGCCGGCCTGATCGATGAAAAATTCACCACCGTCTCTCCTGTCGAGATCGGACTTTTAGTTCCGCCGGAGCAGGAGCCTTCCGAGATGGAAAGAAGCAAGCCGCCTGAAAGGCGTCCTATTACTTTCATGGCGCCGGGATTCACCAAGGAGAGCGCTCCGTGGTGGCATTGGCTCAGTTGTCGCCGGGTGGGCGATCATCAGTTCAACCGGTACAGGAGAATTTACCGCTGATTTTCGCCGGCTTGAGATCATCACGAGCACAATATTAACCAGGCTGGTACATTGGCCGCAGACTGGTGCTTAAATTCCCAGGTATTTTGATTTTTCGTGAGCTCTTGATTACCTTCGTACTGCGTATAAGTGCTCACACCACTGGTACGATATTTTCCGCAGAATCTTCCGTTTGATTTCCACGAAATCAGGAATTTTCAAAGATAACTTTTTCTGGAAGGGACCTCACCTATGCGGCAAACTCTTGCGGTGTGGAGCATCCTGGCTCTTTGCGTGTGCTCCTCGCCTGCTCAAACTGCCGATTCCTCCGACTCTCCGGAAACCGTTAAGGCCCTGTTACAGGAAGTAAGGGATCTCAAGGCCCGAGTGGCCGCTTTGGAGGCAAAGCAAAGCCAAAGCGAGCCGCACAAGGAAGAGTCGCAAAAGCAGCAACAGCCCGAAAGCAGCCCACTTGCTTCCGTACAAGCGGCAACGCAACCAGTGTCAGAGCCACTAGGGCAGTCCGTCAATCCGGAGCATCAGTTAGGGATTTCTCCCGGCATCAGGATGGCTGGATTCGGTGCTGTGAGTTACAAAGTGGCAGACGCCCATCCGCCAGAGGCAGGCCAGGTTGGGTTTCGTAACTCGGCTGCCAACAGCTTTGCTGTCGGAGATGTCGATCTCTTCCTTACTTCGAATTTCACTTCCAGGATCATGGTGCTCAGTGAGCTGGTTTTTAGTGAAACCTCCAACCAGGAATTTGAAGTGGATGTGGAACGCTTCCTCCTGAAATACGATTTCAGGAACTATTTGAAGCTCTCATTTGGCCGGTACCACACCGCCACCAGTTACTACAATTCAGTGTTTCATCATGGCCAGTGGCTGCAAACCGCCGTAGACCGCCCGCTGGTGGTGGAGTTTGCCGACCATGGCGGGTTGCTGCCTTCACAGGCCGCTGGCGTGTCCATGACCGGCGAAGTCCCATCAGGACAATTGGGCCTGAACTACGTATTCGAATATGGTAGCTCGAATACGCATCGGCCCAATCTCCTTAATCCGACAGTCGCTGAAATCGAGGAGAACAATGGCCAGGCCACTACGCTTGGACTTTTCGTGAAGCCGGAATGGCTGCACGGACTGCAGATCGGCGGGTCCCTCTATCACGATCGCATCAACCCAACCGGCATCCCATTCCACATTGGGCAGACCATCGGTTCGGCGCACCTGGTTTACGTAACTCCCAGATTCGAGTTCCTGAATGAGGCTTTTCTCATTCGCCACCAGGTGCAGGAAACAGGTCAGGATTTCAATACCCCGGCGTTCTATTCCTTGATTTCGGAAAAGTTCGCTGAAAAGTGGCGGCCCTTCCTCCGCTACCAATACGTGAATTCAACAGGATCACCGATTTTCCCCGATGTTGGGTTGAGGCACGGCCCGACCGCGGGTTTGCGATATGACTACAACGACTATGTAGCCCTGAAGGTCCAGTACGACCGCACGTTCCGCCGCCTCCTGCCCACCTTCAATGATTTACAGATGCAATTGGCGTTCCGCTTTTGAGCGGAGAAAGACAATGATGAAGAGATACGGTATCGTGATTGTCGCCTGCATCTGCATGTTGCTGCTGATGATGGGCGCGACCGTCTTTGGCGCATCCGAGGAGGACGACGTGGCAGTCATCGTCAACCCGGAGAATCCTATCGGTTCCATGACTTCGGCAGAGCTTCGCAAGATCTTTTCAGGGGAAAGAACATCATGGAATTCTAATATTTCGGTTTTTCTGGTGGTGCGTGCGCCCCGGGCGCGCGAGAGAGAAGTTTTGTTAAGCCGGATACTGAAGATGACGGAACCGGAATATAAGCAGTACTGGGTGAAAAAAGTCTATAACGGAGAGGTCTCTCGCGAACCGCTCACCTTGCTTTCCAACGGAATGCAGCTTGAAGCGGTGCGCGCCGAAAAGGGCGCAATCGCGCTGATCAGTCTTCAGGATGTCCACCAGGGGGTGAAAGTCATTAGAGTTGACGGACGGATGCCCGGAGCCGCCGGCTATCCCTTGCACTGACCTGGCCTGCTGTTCTCCTCTTCCCGCATGGTTGGATTTTGTTTTGCTCCACACTAATATTAAAGAGTGAGTACTGCGTTCTGTCTTATAATTTTAAGAATTGCCGTGCCTTCGTGCCGCTTAATCGCCGGGTTACTCCTGATTACTTCTTCCATGGCTCCAGCCCAACAGCCGGCCAAACTCAACGTCTTAGTGATTGACCAGAACGGCGCGATTCTTTCCGGAACGGTCGTCACCGTGGTCCGTGATGGCCATCCAGTGGCCGCGGCGGAGACTGGTTTTTCCGGCAAAGCTGCCTTCGTCGTGCCGCCCGGTGCGTTCACCCTTCAGGCTGAGAAAAGGGGCTTCTATACCGGCAAAAGCGACCCCGTCACCGTAACTGCGGGGCAGGCAGCCACCGTGGAAGTGAGGTTGCAGCAGTTCCGCGAGTTCTCGGAAGAAATTGAAGTCCTGGGCCAGCCTTCTCCGATTGACGTGCAGCAGACATCCAGTTCGCAACAGGTTACCGGCGATGAGATCATTGGCATTCCGTATCCCACGACCCGTGATTATCGCAACGTGCTGCCCTTCATTCCCGGAGTGATTCAGGATACCAACGGGCAGCCGCACATCGCCGGGGGTAATACGCAGCAGACCCAGTACTATCTGGACGGTTTCGAGGTGAGCCAGCCTGCGGGAGGTTTGCTCATCATGCGCGTGAGCCCGGATTCCATCAAGCAAATCCAGGTCGACACCAGCCGCTCTTCAGCCCAGTTCGGCAAAGGGGCCGCGGGTTCGCTCTCGCTGGACACGCAATCGGGTGACAACAGGTTCCGTTTTTCGTTCGTAGACTTTATCCCGACCGTGCAAAACGTGAAAGGCCTGCACTTCAACAACTGGACGCCGCGCGGCTCATTCTCCGGGCCGGTCATCAAGGATAAGCTCTGGTTCTATTTCTCGCATGAGGGCGAAGATGATCTGAACATCATTAGGCAGCAGCCGTCCGGGGCGGATACGAATCCGATTTGGCGCACGGATGATCTGGTCAAGTTCCAGTTCAGCCCGAATGCCAGAAACACTCTCACGGCCTTCGGACTGTTCAACACCTTTGATTCTGATCGGGCCGGCATCTCCGCCTTTGTGCCAGCAGCGACAAGTGTTGACTCGCAGCAGGCCAACCTCTTTACCGGAATCAAAGATGATTTTCTGGTGACCAAGAATTCGCTCCTGGATTTTGGCTTTGGAGTGCAGCGCTTTCACAGTTCGGACCAGCCGCTTTCCACCGCCCCATTTGTTATCACCCCTGTTGCCGAGTCGGGCGGCTTCTTTGAGTTTGATGATGGCTGGTCGAGCCGCAGACAGGGCTTCGCGAATTTGTTCCTGCCGCCGGTCAAGTGGTTTGGGCGCCATGAGTTCAAGCTTGGCGTTCAGGGTGATGAGGTGCGGGATTCGTTGTTCTTCATTCGAAATACCGCATCCACGGTGGATTCCAACGGCGCGCTGGCCCGGCAAACTACTTTTCAAAACGTTCCGCGCTTCGACCAGGGGCTGACTGAATCCAGCGCTTACCTTCAGGACCGCTGGAACGTGAGCAGCCGCTTTGTGCTTGAGGCTGGGATTCGCTTCGATCATGATAGCTTTGTGCGCGATGTGCTGCCATCGCCCAGGCTTGGTGGTGCTTTTATGCTGCAGAGGTCTTCAGAAACCAAGATCAGCGCGGGTGTGGGCACGTACTATGACCGTACCAGCCTGGATCTGGCGACGCGTCCGCTGCAGGGGACACGCACTGATTTCTTCTTCAATCCCAATGGCACGTTGGAGCAGCCACCGATTCCAACCTCATTTGTGGCGAACCGCGCCGGACTTCAAGCGCCACGCTTCCTGAATTGGAGCGTTGCCGTGGAACGCAAGCTGCCCTGGCAGATTTACGGCCGCATCGAGTACATGAATCGCACCGGCACTCACGGTTTTGTCTATGACCCGATTGGGCAGAGCGAAGCTTTGACCCTGACCAATAATCGCCAGGACCGCTATCGCGCAGTTTCGGCCACCGTGAGAAAAGAGCTGAAACGCGGCTACCCGTTGTTTCTCTCCTATACGCGCTCGGCTGCGCATTCCAACGAAATCCAGGATTTCAGTGTGGATAACCTTGTGTTTGGGCCTCAGATCAGCGGTCCACTCTTCTGGGACGCGCCCAACCAGCTTGTCTCCTGGGGATGGCTGCCGCTTCACTTCTGGAAGCTTGATTTTGCTTACTCACTCATCTGGCGCAGCGGATTTCCGTTTCTGGCCGTGGATAATCAGCAGGCGTTGGTTCCCAGCGCGGGATTCTTCAGATTTCCAAATTTCGTCACGCTCAACCCCGCCATCGAACGCAAAGTAACTCTGCATCATTACCAGTTCGCGGTACGGCTGGGAATTAACAACATCACCAATAACCAGGACCCCGCGGCGGTGAACAACAATATCCAGTCACCTCAGTTCCGTACCTTCAGCGGCACCGGTCACCGCACACTGAATGCGAGGATCAGGCTGCTGGGACGAAAATAACGGGACCCGGTGATCGGGTGATCTGAAACCGCCGCGGTCGTAATACTGCCATGAGGGTTGTCTTGGATCGGGCGGGAAGAATAGCTCTTCCGAAACGTTTGCGGCAGGAACTGCGTCTCGAAGCTGGAGATGTGCTGGAAATCAGAGTAGCAAGTGAGGAGATGACTTTATCCCGTCATAAACCGACCACAGATGCGAAAGAAACACGATCTATGGGTCTGTCGCATCGGTGAACCTTTGTCCGCCAAGGCGGTGGAGAAGGTTGTCCGCCAAATTCGCCGAGAGCGCATCACTCGCAACCTTGGCAAGTAGTGAGAGCCAAGCGCCAATAGCCAAGAGGCATTACTTCCTCTGTGCCGCCTGAACGCTCCTTGTTGGATCCGCGCCTTGCCAGGTAACATCCGCTGTCGGGCCGTAGCTTGGCGGAACGGGTTTGCCCAATTGCCGTAGATAGCCGCTGAGCTGCGTGCGGTGGTGTGCCGTGTGCAACACCCTTCGCCAGACGACCCAGATGCGCTGCCGCTGTACGTCAAAGAAGGGAACTACCTCCAGCCACCATTTCTCATCGCCCGCCGCGAGACGGGCCAGCCGCGGTTTGCTGATCTCTTCATGGCGGCGGCAGAAGGCCTCTGGAGTGAGTTTCTGGGGCATCAGCGCCGCTGCTTCCGGCTCTCCTGGCAAGCCAATGAATTCCGCAAAGAAGCGGCGCTCGGAGAGTAGCTGGTGCTTCATGATCTCCAGCACGGTGCTGGAACGGTCTGCGGATTTGAAAGACATGTCGGTGGGACTGAACTGCCGCCACACGGTAATCACCTTGCTCGTCTCGCTGGCATAGGTATCCAGCAGATGTTGAAACACGGGATGGGCGGCTCGCGGAACATCCGATTCAGGAATCGCCGTGTATTCATATTGCATGGCCATAAACAAGTCCTCCCGGACTGATCAGCTTCTGGCTATGACAACAGCAGTTCGAGGTCTTCCCGGCCCAGGTTCCGGATGGTTGTGTTGTCTGCCCCGATGATAGCCGAAGCAAGATCGCGCTTGGTTTGCTGCAATTGCAGGACTTTCTCCTCGACCGTATCGCGTGCGATCAGCCGATAGGCAAAGACCTGCCGTGTTTGTCCGATGCGATGAGCACGGTCTACAGCCTGCGCTTCCACCGCCGGGTTCCACCACGGATCAAGAAGGAACACGTATTCGGCCGCAGTCAGATTCAATCCCAGCCCGCCGGCTTTCAGGCTGACCAGGAACAGCTGGCACTCCGCGTGGTTCTGGAAGTGCTCTACCCGTGCCTGCCGGTCACGAGTGGCGCCATCCAGATACTCGTAAGGGATGCCATCAGCCTCAAGGCGGTCACGGACAATTCTGAGTAAGCTGGTGAACTGCGAGAACACCAGCGCCTTGTGCCCTTCTTCAAGGACCTCATGAAGTTGTCCCATTAGCATCTCGAGTTTCGCGCTAGGATCACCTGAGCGCTTCGGATCGAGCAAGCCGGGATGGCAGGCGGCCTGACGCAACCGCAGCAACGCCTCCAACACCTGGATCTTGGATTTCTCCATACCCTCCACTTCGATCCGCTTGAGCAGGCTGGTGCGGTAGTGCTGGAGCAACTCATCGTAGAGTTTGCGCTGGGGCGCTTCCATTTCGCAATAGACGGTCTGTTCGGTCTTGGCTGGAAGTTCGCGGGCCACCTGTTCTTTGGTGCGCCGCAAGATAAAAGGCCGTAGCGCCCTGGCCAAAAGTCGTCGAGTCTCCTCATCCGGGTTGCGCGTCACGCCTCCAGCGAGTTTGAAGGCGCTGGACGTGCCCAGCATGCCGGGGTTGAGAAAATCGAAAATGGTCCAAAGCTCGCCCAGGTGATTCTCCATGGGGGTACCGCTGAGGGCCAGGCGGTGCTGGCCGCGAAGCAGGCGTACAGCCTTGGCTGACTCCGTGCTTGAATTCTTGATGGCCTGGGCCTCATCCAGCACCACGTAGTCGAACTCCACATCCTTGAGGAGCAATGCGTCCCGGCGCAGAGTGCCGTAGGTGGTCAGGACCATGTCGTAGGCGGCAAAGTCATTGCCATTGCGGCCCAAGCCGGTGTAGTCGAGCACGCGCAGCTGTGGCGTGAAGCGTGCCGCCTCCAGCTTCCAGTTGAAAACCAGCGACTTGGGGACTACCACCAGAGACGGGCCCACTGGATCGCCGGCGGCCCTCAGTTCACGACGGCCCTCAAGCAGCGCCAGCACTTGCGCGGTCTTCCCCACGCCCATATCGTCGGCCAGGCAGCCACCGAAGGAGAAGCGGCGCAGGAACTCCATCCAGCCCAGACCCTCGCGCTGGTAGTCACGCAACTGTCCTACAAAACCTGTGGGCTGTTCGGCTGGGTGAACGCCCTGAAAGAGACCCAACTCCTGGCGAATGCGGGCAAAGGTTTCGTCGCAGCGGACCTCCGGCTGTGTGGCCAGCAGGGCATCCAGCAGTCCTGCCTGGCTGGTGCGGAATTGAAGATGGCCATCCACCAGAGTGCCCATGCCCGCCACGTGACCGAACCGGCGCAGCCATTCCTCGGGCAGGACGCCATATTCGCCATTGCCGAGCCGCACCATGTTTTCGCCCCGGCGCAGAGCCTGAAGCAACTCGGGAAGCTGAGCGGTGGTGTCTCCATATTGCACCTCGCCGTGCAACTCGAACCAGTCCACACCGCTGGAGACCTCCATGCGGAACTCCCCTGGGCGCCGGAAAATCTTTCCCTCCGCCTCGACATGCCATCCCGCTTCGGCCAGCGCCCGCACGATTCGTGGCAGCTTGGTGGGAGCGATCTCCCAGGCGGATTCACGGTCCCAATAGGTTGGTCCCTGAAACCGGATGCCCAGTTCACTGAGCAGATCGGCAGCCGCTTTTTCTACCTCGGCATCACGTCGCAAAAACCGGCGACTGGCAGGCTCGTACCATCCTCGTGACACTTCCTGCTCCTGCACGAACCGGCCTTCGTAGTTAAAAGACAATTGGGACCGCAGCCGCCCCGATCCCCGATGGTGCGGGTCGGGGGCACTCACTCGCAGACAGGGAATCACGGTGAGCTTCACTTCCTCATAGCGCAACTCTTCCGGCACATCCAGTTTTGGCAATCCTGGTGCGCAAAGCAGTGCGGAGAGCAATTCATCCTGATCTTCTTCCGGCGCTTCGATGGCACCTTTTTCCCGCAGATGAAACAGCCACGGGAATGCAGTGTCTTCCGCGATGGGCGCGACGCGGTCATATGTGAACACAAGCCCGCCTGGCGTCACGAGCAGCGGAGTGCGCAGATCCATTTGCTCCTCTGCCCGGCGCAATACTCCGGTTACCACGCATCCACCTTTGTTGCCGCGCCGCATTTGCAACTCAAAGCGCCAGGGGCCGGCTTCATCCCATGCGAGTGGCGGCCTGCTCACCACGTCGTCAAGCAGCGAATGGCGCAGGTAGCAACGTCCGGTGCGGGCCAGCATGGGCATGAGCCTGGTGGCCAATAAATCCCTCACCTGGCAGGATGCGGGAAAGGCCTCGTAGGAATCTGCATAGCTATATCCGTAGTATTGCCTGCTGCCTGCCAGCATGGCAAGAATCTCGCGGTCCTCTGCCAGAGGTAATTGCTTGATCTGCCCGTGCTTCAGGCTAAGCGCTTTGTTCCGCGTCCAACTCCCGTCCAGCTTGCGGTCGCGTGATTCTACGCAAAGAACAAGACCAGCTTCCTGTGGGAGCTTGGGAATATCCACAACGTAGAGAATCTGCCGCTTGGCTGGCCACGCATCGCTGTCGGAGGCCACCGGAGTGCGGCCGCCGGAAATCTCGGTGAGCCGCTTTTGCCAGGTTGGTACCTTGGGCGCCACTGGCGCAGGCACTGCCCAGGTCGGGACCGGCCCCGTCACGAGGGGGTCCGGCTCTTCGTCTAAATCTAAATCGCTATAGTCAGGCTCCAGAAACAGATCTCGGGCAGCTGCCGCTCGTGAGAGATAACCCCGCGCCTCGGCGGCAAGAATCGTCGCCCATAAATGCTTGCATGCCCCCTCAGAATCAAAGTAAGGGCAGTCGCATGTGGCCAGGAGCGTGTCATCATTCTCCATGTCCAGACTTACCCTGTAAATGCGCGAACCACGCACCTTCGCGGTCAGCGATTCTTCTGATCCCTTCTCGATATTGACCTGGTTTCGCCAGTAATACTGCTGGCCGCCTGTTCGGGCTTTGACGGTGAAATCATCAGACAGCTTCGCCGAGAGCTTCATTCCGGTCTGAAATTCCTCTTCTGAAGGATTTGTAGCTCATTTTGTGGGCGATTTCCACTGTGGATATCTGGATAAAATCGGCGACCGTCCGCCTCTGAATGGCAATCAAAAAAATCAAGAGTCGAAAGACAAGACTCAAAGGCCAGGAGATGTTCTTTTACAATGTTCCCCATGCATTTCAAGCTCATGAGATTCAGGCTGTTCCTGGCCCTCGCCTGCATTTTGTCTTGTTTTGTTCAGCCGCTGGAGTCAGACACGCGGCCGCTTCCGGAAGATATTGGCGCTGTCCATCTCTATCAACTGCTGACGAAACTGCATACCACCGCCCGCATGATGCATACCGTCGCCCATCCTGATGATGAAGACGGCGGCATGATGACCCTGGAATCACGCGGAAATGGCGCTGCGATCGAGCTGTTTACGGTGAACCGGGGCGAAGGCGGGCAAAACAAATTCGGATCGGAAACCGCTGACGATCTGGGCATCCTGCGCACGCTCGAGCTGCTCCAGGCAGACAAGTATTACGGTGTAGAGCAGCGCTTCAGCCACGTGGTGGATTTCGGCTACTCAAAGACGGCGGAAGAAACGTTCAGCAAGTGGCACGGCCATGATATCGCCCTGGGAGACATGGTGTTGGCCATCCGCACTTTTCGTCCGGACGTGCTCATTAGCCGTTTCTCCGGCACCAAGCGCGACGGCCACGGTCACCACGAAGCCGCCGGAATCCTTACGCAGGAAGCATTTCGCGCCGCCGGCGATCCGAATCGCTTTCCGGAGCAGATCAAGGCCGGCCTGCTGCCCTGGCAAGCGATGAAACTCTACAGCGATAACGTTCCACGGGGCTTCAGCCTGAATCCGGCGGAAGAGGATTACACGGTAAAACTGGATCTGGGGGAATACAGCCCCTTTCTGGGAATGTCTTATGCGCAGTTTGCGCTGGAGGGATTGGCGCATCAGACGTCACAGGGAACAGGAGGCGCGCGCATCTCCCCCGGACACCGTTACGACTACTACAAACTGCTGGACTCGGTTTTTCCCACAAAGCCCGCGCACGAAAATGATTTCTTCGCGGGGATCGATACTTCACTGCCTGGCCTGGCCTCGCGTTTGGGCGATCAGGAGAAATCGGTTCCCTTTCTGCGCCCGGCGCTGGTTTCCCTGCAAAAGCATGTGGAAGAGGCAACCAAACTGTTTTCGATTCAGGACCCCTCCGCCTGTGCTGCGCCTTTGCTGGCTGGCGTGGCTGAGGCTACGGATCTTCTGAAGCAGATCGAGCGCTCCGGTCTCTCCAGCGCAGCCAAGGCGTTGCTGGCGCCTTCCCTGCAGACCAAGGTGCGGGAATTTCAAGAGGCAGCCGATGAGGCCCTGGGGATTTATTTTGATTTTTATGTGGACACCCCCGGACCGGCGCCCGCTCCCAGCTACTTTCCGCGTTTGGACCAAACCTTCACGGTTGCCGTGCCTGGCCAGACGTTCACAGCTACGGCCCACATCTACAATCGAGGCAAAACCCCGGTCGCGCGGCCGAATGTACAAGTCTGGGCGCTGCCCGGTTGGAAGGTTTCGGTCTTGAAACCTCCGTCGGAAAAAATTGATCCCGGTGAGATGACCAGCACCCAATTCGAGATTACAGTGCCGGCGGATGCGCCTTACACCCGTCCTTACTGGAGCAGGAAAAGCGTGGAGGCAGACACCGTTTACACGATTCATAATTCTCGCTACCTGACGCTGCCATTTGAGCCGTATCCGTTGCCTGCGGGCGTGGTTTTTTCCACACCTCAGGGCTCGAGCGAGATAGATGGCGTGGCAAAGGTCAGGGTGATAGATCCTGCTTCAGGACAGTCAGACCGGCCATTGGCTGTGGGGCCCGCGCTTTCGGTGTTGCTGGACTCTCCGGTGGTGGTTATCTCGACCACCGGAAATGCAAAGTCACAAATCGATGTGAGCGTGCGCAGCAATTTGCAGCAACCCGTACATGGCAAGCTGCGCCTGGAGACTCCTGCGGGATGGAAGGTGGAACCCGAATCTATCCCGGTTGAGCTTGATCATGATGGTGACGTGAACAGCTACTCTTTCCACATTACTCCTCAAAGCCTTCACGAGGGCGCCTACGAGGTCACAGCCAAGGCCGAGTACAACGGCAAAGAGTACGCTGAAGGATTCAAGATCATCACGCGTCCTGATCTCGATTCGTATTATTCCTATCATCCGGCTACACAGAACGTGCAGGCTGTGGATGTGAAATTGCCCCCGGGCCTGAAGGTGGGGTATATCATGGGCGCCGGTGACGAAATTCCCACCGTGCTCTCCAGCGTTGGCGTACATACCAGCCTGGTTACTCCGCAGGAACTGGCTGGAGGCGATCTCAGCCACTACGACACGATCGTGGTGGGCATCCGCGCCTATGACGTGCGCACCGACGTGCGCGAACAGAACCGCCGTTTGCTCGATTACGTAAACCGGGGCGGCACGCTGATCGTCCAATACAACCAGAGTGTGGGCATTTTCAACCAAGGCCACTACACTCCTTTTTCCACAACCCTGAGTAGTGCTCGCGTTTCCGTTGAGGAGATGCCGGTGGAGGTGCTGGAACCGCAGAATCCCATCTTTTCTTATCCCAACAAGATCACCAAAAAGGATTTTGATGGATGGGTGCAGGAGCGCGGCCTATACTTCATGTCGCAGTGGGACGACCATTTCAAGCCACTGCTTTCTTCACACGATCCCGAGGAATCGGCACAAAAAGGCGGGCTGCTGATAGCGAGTTACGGCAAAGGAACCTATATTTATTCCGCCTATGCTTTCTTCCGCCAGTTACCGGCGGGAGTTCCAGGGCCGATACGACTGTTTATCAACCTGCTCAGCGCCGGCCATGAGCCAAGTCCAGCAAAGAAACGCTGAGAATTTTTGATTTGTGATTCTGATCTGGGAGTCTTGATTTTGCGATTTATGGTTTTTTGTTGACGCTGGAACTCAGATCGCGATGAAAAAATCATGGATCGCAAACAATCGCAAATCAGAGATCAAAAGTCATAAATCCCAAACCCAAAAATATGGCAATTTCCCAAGAAGAAGAACGTCACCCGCATCTGGCCCGCGACATTGGATTGCGTGAGGCGACCGCGCTGAACATGATTGACATGATCGGCGTGGGGCCGTTCATCACCATGCCGCTGATCGTGGCCGCGATGGGAGGACCGCAAGCGATCCTTGGCTGGGTTCTGGGCGCGTTTTTCGCCATCTGTGACGGCCTGGTGTGGGCCGAATTGGGTGCTGCCATGCCCCGGGCCGGTGGTTCCTATCAATATCTCAAGGAATGTTATGGTCCGGGAAAATTGGGCCGGCTCATGTCCTTTCTTTTCGTGTGGCAGCTTAGCTTCAGCGCGCCCCTCTCGATTGCTTCCGGATCGATCGGCGTGGCGCAATATGCTACCTATCTTTGGCCGGCGCTGGGCCGGACGTATTTTGACCACACTTTCTCTGCCCCTGTTCCGCTGCTGGAGAAGTTTGAAATGCATATCTCAATCAGCAACGGAACATTTCTTGCCATGGCGAGTTGCGGCCTGGCGGTGATTCTGCTCTATCGCCGGATCGCCATTATCGGGCGGCTCTCAAAATTTTTGTGGGTGGGAGCGGTTGGAACCGTCTTGTGGGTGATTGCCGCGGGGATGACTCATTTCAGTGCCTCTCGCGCCTTCAGTTTCCCTCCCGGCGCATTTCATCTTTCCCCGGCATTCTTTACCGGACTAGGCGCGGCCATGCTGGTTGCGGCTTACGATTATGGGGGCTATTTCAACGTGTGTTTTCTCGGCGCTGAGGTGCGCGAACCCGAGAGGACCATCCCCCGCGCCCTCATTTATTCCATCCTGCTGGTGGCCGCGCTTTACCTGGCCATGAACATCAGCATCCTGGGCGTGATTCCGTGGCAGGAGTTGCAGCAAGCCGCAGGTGCGGGAAACAACCTTTTCGTGGCCTCCACGCTGATGCAAAGAACTCTCGGAGTCTGGGCCGGAGACGTGGTTGCCGTGCTGATTATCTGGACGGCCTTTGCCTCCGTTTTCTCGCTCATGCTGGGTTACTCACGCGTTCCCTACGCCGCCGCCCTGGATGGAAATTACTTCCGGCAGTTCGGGCGCATTCATCCCCGGCTGCACTTTCCGCATGTCTCGTTGTTGTCTTTGGGAATTGTGGCCATGTTCTTTTGTTTTTTCCGGCTGGCGGATGTAATTGCCGCGCTGGTGGTGATCCGCATCAGCGTCCAATACCTGTCACAGATTTTGGGGCTATTGTTGCTGCGCGCCAGCAGGCCGGATTTTCCGCGCCCCTTCCGCATGTGGCTCTATCCTGTTCCGGCCGTGCTGGCCGCAATTGGCTTCTCGTATATCCTGTTTGCCCGCAAGAACTTTGTGAAAGAGATCCGTTTTGCCGCAGTCATCATCGCGCTTGGGCTGCTCATCTTTCTGCTGCGTTCATGGCGTCGTCATGAGTGGCCTTTTTCACTTGCCGGCGCTCACAAAACCGGCGGAGCTTGAGTCCAAATGAATTGTGCTGCCTGCGGCTGCCAATCCCGCCAGTTCAACGACCAATAGTTCCATGGACCACTCCCCATCGGCCCAGGTTACCCCGGTACACCATTCCGCGCTGTCGCCGCTGCGTGAACCCCTCTTTCGTAGTTTGTGGATCGCGGCGGTCATCTCCTATACCGGAAGCTGGATGCAGAACATCGCCACCGGCTGGTTGATGAGCACACTAACCACCTCGCCTGTGTTGGTATCTCTTGTCCAAGTGGCATTGAGTGTGCCCGTCTTCATGATCGCGCTGCCTGCCGGAGCTCTGGCGGACATGATTGACCGCCGCAAATTTCTGCTGGTCACGCAGACCTCCATGGTGGGGGCTGCCGGAATCCTGGGAGTGTTGACCATTACCGGAGCGGTGACTCCGCAATTGCTGCTGGTATTCACGTTTCTGCTCGGCGTGGGTGCAGTGATGAATGATCCGGCCTGGCAGGCGCTCACGCCTGATCTGGTTGAGGGACCCAAGCTGGCCGCGGCGGTAGCGCTGAATTCAGCCGGCTTCAACATTGCCCGCGCCGTGGGCCCGGCTTTGGGCGGATTGGTGATCGCCACCGCGGGAAATGGCATTGCTTTTCTTCTCAATGCAGTTTCATTCTTTGGCGTCATTCTCTTTCTCTATCGGTGGAAACCAGGCGAGCGTGAATTGCCGCCGAGGGACAGTCTGGGATCTGCCATTGGCAGCGGCCTGGGATACGCCCGCCAGGATCGCAGGATCAAGGCGGTGCTGGTGCGTACGCTGGCCTTCTCCCTCTTTGCCAGCGCCTTCTGGGCATTGCTGCCGCTGATCGCCCGCGCTTACGGCGCGGAAGGATACGGTGCCATGCTGGCCTGCTTCGGGGTGGGAGCATTGATCGGGGCCGGGGTGCTCTCGCAAATACGCAGAAAATTGTCATTAGATGCCGTGGTTGCTGCGGGCAATATCGTCTTTGCTGTTGCAGTGTTTGAGCTGGTGAGCACGCAGACGCTGGTTCTCTCGTCAATCTGCGCCGCGGGAGCAGGGTTAGCGTGGATCGGTAACCTGGCCAGCTTGAACTTTGTCGCCCAGGCTGCGGCGCCCAGCTGGGTGCGCGCCCGCGTGATCTCCTTGTACGTCCTGGCGCTGCAGGGCGGGCTGGCGCTGGGAAGCGCCGTATGGGGCGTAGTGGCATCCCAGATCGGAATAAGATCCACGGTGACTGTCACGGCGGTGGCTCTCTGCTGCGGAGTGCTGCTGGGTCCATGGTTCAGGCTGAAGGAGAGCAGTTAGCATGAGACCCTGAAGATGCGGGTCAAGGCGTTCTTCACGCCTTTCGATTTTGGCAGTCACGGCAATTTTGGCAGTTTTCAGGTTTCAGTTAGACTTTCTTGGCAGAAAAATGGAGGAGACTCACTCAATGACCCACTTTAGAACGTTCTTATTGTTGGCAGTCCTGACGTTTGCTATCGGCGCTCTGGGCCAGGGCAAACCGGCCCCGCAGGCCGCGAGTGCGCCGCAGGCACAGCAGGCGCAACAGCCCGCGCCGACCATCTCCGGGATCATCGACCGGCAGATCAGCACCATCGAAAAGGAAGTGGTGGAAGCTGCTGAGGCCATGCCGGAAGACAAGTTCAACTTCTCTCCTGAGGGTCTTAACCTTCCGGGAAGCGATTACAAAGGCGTGCGCACATTTGCGCTGGAGGTTAGACACATTGCCACCGCCAACTACGCATTTTGGTCGCCTATCACCGGCGACAAGTTGCCGGACGGCATCAAGGGCGCGAACGGCCCCGAGGACCTGAAGACCAAGGCCCAAATCGTTCAGTTCCTGAAGGATTCATACGCCCTCGGCCACAAGGCTGCGGCCACATTGACCGGTGACAATCTACTGGACCCGCTCTCCATGGCGGGCCGGCAGAACAAAGCGCCACGGCTGTATCTTGCCACCTTCGCCGTCGCCCATGCGTTTGATCACTATGGACAGATGGTGGAATACCTGCGCATGAACGGCATCGTGCCGCCGGCCAGCCGGGGGAACTAAAGCATCGCGATATCGGATCACCTGGTCATCGGTGATCCGATGATTCCGCAGCCAGCCGCAGATCGGGTGATCTTGACGTCGCCTGATCCTGTGGTGGCGCAATCGGCTGTGTCACTTGGCTTTTGTCAGCAACTCAATTCAGCTTAACCGCCTTAAGCAGCGGAGCGTATCTTCCGGTTCCGGCCTAAATCTCCAATCGGCATCGACTCTTGCGTACGCGATCATTCCGTCCGGTCGCACGATGTAGGTCGCGGGCAGAGGCAGCTCCCAGCTTGGGTCGCCGTTGTATCCCGGCAGCTTGGTGAAGATGCCCTCATACATCGCTTGCAGTGCAGGCGCGACGCGATACACCAATCCAAATTTCCGCGCCAGCTGGTTACCGGCATCGCTAAGAACAGGGAAGCGCAGCCTGTGCATGTCGCGGGTCATGTAGGAATGCTTTTGGGTTTGCGGGGAGATGGCCACCAGTGATGCTCCCGCAGCCGCAATCTGCTTGTGAATTTCCTGTAAGGCCACAAGCTGGGTGTTGCAGTAGGCGCACCAGCGTCCGCGATAGAAGACGATCACCAAGGGGCCACCGCGCAGCAAATCCTCGGATCGCCAGATACGGCCATCGCCATCCGGCAGCTCAAAGGGTGGAGCATTTTCCCGCTCCTTAAGAGCAGGGTCTGTAATGCCGGACGCCTTGAGTTCTTCAATAGCGTGGTCAACCATAGCCAGCCGCTCGGCCGGAACCAGGCCGCGCAGCCTGGCAGTCACTCTTCGAGTTGTTGCTGGAGAGACAATCGGGAAATCACATTCCCGGAAACTTCATCCCTGCGAGCTTGCGTCCGAAGCTGGCCTTGCCCATATCCTTGAACATTTTGCGCATCTGGGCGTACTGGCGCAGGAGCTGGTTCACTTCCTGGACGCTGGTGCCGGAACCACGGGCAATCCGTTTGCGGCGGCTGCCATTGATGATCTCATGATGGTTGCGCTCTTTTGCAGTCATGGAGTTGATAATGGCTTCGACGCGGGTGATCTGCTTATCGTCAACTTTATCGGCGGCCTTCTGCATGCCGGCGAAGGGCCCAACGCTGGGCAGCATTTTGATAATATTCTGCAGCGAGCCCAGCTTCTTCACCTGGCGAAGCTGGTCGCGAAAATCTTCCAACGAGAAGGCGTCGCCTGACAGGGCCTTCTTGGCAAATTCTTCGGCCTTTTTGGAGTCAATTTTTTCATTTGCCTGCTCGATCAGGGTCATCACATCGCCCATGCCCAGGATGCGGCTGACGATGCGGTCAGGATGAAATGGCTCCAGAGCGTCGTACTTTTCGCCCACGCCGATGAACTTGATCGGCTGGCCCGTGACCTGGCGAATGGAGAGCGCGGCGCCGCCGCGGGCATCGCCGTCCATCTTGGTCAGCACCACGCCGGTAAGAGCAAGTTTCTTGTGAAATTCCTCAGCCGAGCGGACCGCATCTTGTCCAGTCATGGCGTCCGCGATGAACAGGATTTCCTGCGGGTTCAGCAGTTTTTTCAAAGACTGCATTTCCGCCATCAGTTCGTCATCAATGTGCAGGCGGCCGGCGGTATCGACAATCAGGACGTCACAACCGCTGTTTGCGGCCTCTTTGCGCGCCTCTTTGGCCAGCCTCTCGACAGTCGCAGTGTCCGCGTGTTCCACCTTGCCTTCATAGAGATGGGCCTTGATCGCTTCGGCTACAACTTTGAGCTGCTGGCGCGCGGCAGGACGATAGACGTCCACGGAAACCAGCATGGGGCGATGCCCGCCCTTCTTGAGCCATGCAGCCAGCTTGCCGGATGTGGTGGTCTTGCCCGAACCCTGAAGGCCGGCCATGAGAACAACTGTGGGCGGCTGAGAAGCAAACTTGAGCCTGGCCGTATCGCGCCCCAGAATCTCGATCAGCTCGTCGTTGACGATCTTGACTACCTGCTGGGCGGGCGAGAGAGCCGTCATGACCTCCTGGCCAACGGATTTCTCGGCAACCCGGTCAATGAACTGCTTGACCACCTTGAAGTTCACGTCAGCTTCCAGCAGCGCCATGCGAATTTCCCGCAGCGACTCCTGGATGTTTTCCGGCGTCAGACTTCCCTGGCCGCGCAGGTTCTTGAAGGCTCGTTGTAGTTTTTCCTGAAGATTTTCAAACATGATGAATGCGTCGAAGCGAGGATTTTTTCAGTTAAGCCATTATTGTATCAGCGGACAAAGCTGCTGGCGGAAGGCGCTTAGCCCTTGGCCCTTAGCCTTTGGCCTTTAGCCAAAACCTCAAACCACAGCGGACATCCTTCGGCGTGCGCCTCGAGTACCGGAAGACGGCTCAAATGCGTCAGCATCCGCAACAGCGCTACAAGCTGCGTCTTTCCTGGCGATTTCGTCATCATTCAGTACTTAGCTCTTAAGTATTTAGTACTCGGCAAGACCTTGTCCCTGGCAGCCCGTAGACGGTTATAGCCAACCTTGTTCGCTGCGGACGAAAGTTTGCGGGTAAATTGCGCTGGCGTCCGCAACAGCGCTACAACCAGCGTCTTTATTGCGCTTTCGTCATTAGCACTTAGCAGTTTAGCCAAAAACTGGACCCCCGAGCCCACGACCCGAGCCCAGCCAGTGTCGCGAATCGACGGTTATAGGAAACCTTGTTCGCTGCGAACAAAGTTGAAGCGCGCCGAACCGTGCGACACACTTCCACCACTCTGCCGCTCGACTGTTCGCCCAGGCATGCATCATTACGCATTGCAGAGTAGCCAATCAAAGCTGGTGTGCAACTTTAGGTGCACTAAATTGATTGCTGTAGTCCTCCCTATAGCAGCAGAGCATCTCTAAAAAAGCCCTAATTCCTCCGTTCCTCCGGAATCCGCGCCAATCCAGGGGATTCCGCTGCCGGAGGTTTCCGGAGGAAGGAGGATTCCTCCGAAATCCGCGTCCATGTTCCAATGGCGCAGATGGTAATTCCCGACCGAGCAGCATTTCCGTGACGATTTCGGGTCTTGTCATAAGATGAAATATGCTTTCCTTGTGTTGATGGGGGCGCAGCATTCATGGGTCGCAGGATAGCTAATTGGGATTTGCCGTGCAACTTTGGTGCACCTAATTTCTTTCTTCATTTTTCAGTAACTTAGAGGCAAATTAAAAAAAAAGTTGCAAGCGGAGGATTTGGCAATCGAGTGATTGCCAAAGCCTTGCGGGATTGTGTCCTGCTGGGAGGAATTTCACGGCGTCCGCAGGACCCGAAAGAAGTAATTGGAGAATATTCTTGGTTTCACGCGCGATTACCCGATCCCGTTTCAGTTGGACTTGCATGCGAGGGCGATCTCCTTGGCGGCGATGATGGTATTGCAATGAATGGTGACGGTATCTTCCACATGCTGGGCATAGCCGCCGGCGTAGGTGATCATCACGGGAATGCTGCGCGAGCGGGCCACGCGCAGCACCAGCTCGTCGCGTTTTTTCAGGCCGTCGATGGTAAGCGCAAGTCCGCCTAGCTGGTCTTCTTCGTAAGGGTCAGCGCCCGCGATGTAGCACAGCAATTCCGGCTCAAACTGGCGCAGGGCGGAGCTGAGCGCCTGGTCCAGCCATCCCAGGTAGTGCTCATCATCTGTCTCATCGGGCAGGTTCACGTCAATCGAAGAAGGCGGTTTGTGGGCCGGATAGTTGTTGGCCTGGTGCAATGAGATGGTGAATACTTCCAGGTCGCCGGCGCTGCTGTCGCGAAGCTGTGCATGCGCGCCACGCAGGTCGGATTGAATTCCGGCGGCGCTGGGCAGCGGCTGTCCGGCGCGCGACTTGGGCGGGAATATCGCGGCCGTTCCATTGCCGTCGTGAACGTCACAGTCCACGGTCATGGCGCGGCGCAGCTTGCCATCGCGGTGCAGCCGCTTGATGCCCACAGCCACATCATGAATCATGCAAAAACCCTCACCATGATCGGGAAATGCGTGGTGAAATCCTCCACCGATATTGACTGCGACGCCATTCTCCATCGCCATCCTGGAAGCAAGGATCGAGCCTCCGGCGGAGAGCCAGAATGCCTTAACCAGCGCCGGCGAGTAAGGAATTTCCATCTGCATCTGCTCAAACGCAGAAAGCGTGCCGGTTTTCAGCTTGTGCACATAATCCGGCGTATGCACCAGCAGGATGTCATCATCCAATGCAGGTTCCGGAGTCATGAAGTCGGAAGGCTCGGCAATGCGCTCCTCGAGCAGCCGGCGGCGGATCATGCGGTATTTCTCCGCAGGGAAGACGTGCTCCCCGATGGGCAGATAGTAGTCGTCGCTGTAGACCAGTTTAAAAGGAAGCATGGAGGGGTCCTTCGCTGCGCTCAGGATTTCGCCCTTCGGCATGCTCAGGGCAGGCTTTGCAGGCTCCCGCTTTACTCACGCCTGCAAAGCAGCTCAACTTAAAAGGCAGCATAAGCAGTCAGGGTAACTCTTCAACCGCATTATCGTAAAATCCGCTGTTTTGTTAGAATCAAACAGTAATAGGACTTTTCCCGTTCCATCTTCCGGACATTTTTAAAAATCTGTAAGCCGCTACGGGAGAGGAGTGTGCAATACAAGTGAAGCCAGGTAAGACGGCGGTCGTCGTCGGCGCCCAGTGGGGCGATGAAGGCAAAGGAAAAATTGTTGACGTTCTGTCGGAGAATTTCTCCATCGTGGCCCGTTACGCCGGAGGCCACAATGCCGGACACACAGTCATTATCAAAGGCAAAAAGTTTGTGCTCCAGCTCGTTCCCTGCGGCGTGCTGCGTAAGGGCCGCCGGTCCGTGATCGGCAATGGCGTGGTGCTCGACCCGGTGGCGCTGCTCGCGGAAGTGGCAATGTTGCGCGCCGCGGGAGTGCAGGTGGATGGAAATTTGTTTGTGTCCAACCGCGCTCATGTGATCCTTCCCTATCACCGCATGATCGAGATGGGCGCGGAGAATGCTCCCGGACGGGTAAAGATCGGCACCACTTCGCGAGGCATTGGCCCGGCCTATGAAGACAAAATGGGGCGGCGCGGCTTGCGTGTCGCCGACCTGCTGGATTCCAGCCTGCTGCGTGCCACCATTGAGAATGCCTGCCGCGAGAAAAACATGATCGCGCACGCGCTCTTCAATTCCGAGCCCCTCGATGCCGACGGCATGTACCGCGAGTATGCCGATGCAGCCCGGAAGATTGCGCCGTTTGTCACCGATACGGCCGTGCTGCTCAACAAGGCGATTGCGGACAGCGAATCCGTTATGTTTGAGGGCGCGCAGGGCACCATGCTGGATATCGATCACGGCACCTATCCGTTTGTGACATCTTCCAGCGCAACCTCCGGCGGCGCGGTGATTGGGACCGGGGTTGCGCCCAATGTAATCGGGACGGTAATAGGAGTGACGAAAGCTTACTGCACCCGCGTCGGCAGCGGGCCTTTTCCCTCTGAGATCAAAGACGCGCTGGCGGACAAGTTGCGCGCCAAGGGAAACGAATACGGCGCGGTCACAGGACGCCCGAGGCGAGTTGGCTGGGTTGACCTGCCGCTGTTGCGGTACGCGCAGATGATCAACGGCGTCAACTGGTGGGTGGTTACCAAGCTGGACGTGCTGGATGAGCTGGACGAGATACCGATCTGCGTGGGATACAAAGTCAATGGCAAGAAGACGGCTGAAGTCCCCGCCCTGGCGACTGGTTTTGAACACGTGGAATGCATCTACCACACCATGCCGGGATGGAGGAAAGCAACTTCCGGCGTGACCGCCTTCGGGAAGCTGCCGCAGCGGGCGCAGGAGTATCTGCAGTTCATCGAGAAGGAAACCGGCGCGAAGATTGGAATGGTTTCCACCGGTCCGGAGCGCGACCAGACCATGTTCAAGCCGGACTTTGAATCTGAACTATCCGGGGCCATTGCCCCCGGAAAGATTGCCAGGGCGAAATGATCCAGGCCGGTCTGCAAGCGATTACGAGACGTTTGGTCGCGTTGTGACGAAAGGGTTTTTGCCGCTTTCGGAGAAATTGGTAATCGGGTAATTTGGTAATTTGGTAATTGGGTAATTGAAAAGCAAATGATCATCTTGAAAGTTGACATGCTCGTTAAAGCGGGTTACGAAGAGAAGTGCAAGGAGTACATCCGCATTCTGCAGGAGAATTCACGCAAGGAGCCAGGCTGCCTGATGTACATTGGCCACCAGTCAACCGAGGATCCGCGCAAATTCCTGTTCTACGAGCAATACAAAGACCAGGCCGCCCTGGATGCGCACCGCAACTCGCCATATTTCAAGCAGTACGTCCACGGCGGATTGGATCCGATCATGGAGCACAGGAGCAGGGAGCTGTTTGCGGTGGTTGAGTAACGATTGGGAGCTTACTTCGCCAGCTCATAGCCGGCAAAAAAGTAGCTCAACTCAAATCGCGCGGTGTCCTCGGCATCGGAGCCGTGGATCGCGTTCCGTTCAATGTTGTCTGCCCACTTCTTGCGGACCGTGCCTGGTTCGGCATTGGCGGGGTTGGTAGCGCCCATCAATTTGCGCAGGTCGGCAATGGCATTTTCCTTCTCCAGCGCCAGCACCACAATCGGCCCGCTGGACATAAAGTTTGTCAGTGAGTCGAAAAACGGTTTATTAAAGTGCACGGCGTAAAAACCTTCGGCCTGGTGCTTGCTGATTGTCACCATTTTCATGCCGAGAATGCGGAAACCCTTTTCCTGGATCATGGCAATGATGTCGCCGGTTGCTCCCTTGGCCACCGCGTCCGGTTTAACAATGGAAAAAGTGCGTTGTAACGTCTGCATTCGTGATCCAATCTCCTGAGTTCTTTTGCCTGCGTGTGTCGGTCTCTACATTGACACTCAGTTTTAAACCTTCGCGCCAATCCGCTCCAATAATGTTTGTGCCATCATCGCTGGCGACCTGGCCACACTGATCCCGGCACCCTCCAAAGCCTTCATCTTCTCAGCGGCGGTGCCATGGCCTCCGGAAATAATAGCTCCGGCGTGGCCCATGCGGCGTCCCGGGGGTGCTGTCTGGCCGGCAATAAACGAGACCACCGGCTTCTTCATGTGTTGCTTGACGAACGCGGCGGCATCCTCTTCCGCATTGCCGCCGATTTCCCCGATCATGATGACCGCTTCTGTCTCCGGGTCTTCATTGAACAGGCTGAGCGCATCAATAAAGTTGGTGCCGATAATGGGGTCGCCGCCAATACCGATGGCCGTAGATTGTCCAATGCCGCGCTGCGTGAGCTGAAATACGGCTTCGTAGGTCAAGGTGCCGGAACGGGAGACGATGCCGATGTTTCCTTCCTTGTGTATATGTCCGGGCATGATGCCAATTTTGCACTTGCCGGGTGAGATGATGCCGGGGCAGTTTGGTCCGATCAGACGCGATTTGCCTCTGGCATTCAGGTAGCCGTAAGCGCGTACCATATCCAGCACGGGAATGCCTTCGGTAATGCAGACAATTAACGGTATCTCTGCTTCCACGGCTTCCATAATGGCGTCTGCGGCAAACGGTGGCCGGACAAAGATCACCGTAGCGTCGGCCCCGGTTTTATCCTTGGCTTCCTGAAC
Source organism: Candidatus Angelobacter sp. (assembly GCA_035294925.1). GTDB lineage: Bacteria > Acidobacteriota > Terriglobia > Terriglobales > Acidobacteriaceae > Angelobacter. The sequence continues at coordinate 107,935 of DATGJZ010000101.1, forward strand.
AGTGTTGAAGACCGGCCAGCCTTCATGGGTAGTTCCGCCTTTCCCTGGAGTCACGCCGCCGACAACTTTGGTGCCGTAAGCTGCAGCCCCTTTTGCATGGAAGGTGCCTTCGCGTCCGGTGATGCCCTGAACGATGAGGCGCGTATTTTTATTGATTAGAATTGCCATGTGATTTAGCCCAAAGAGAAATACATAGGTCCTTCGGCCTGCGGCCTCAGGATGACACTACATTTACTTTCCCGCTGCTACCACCACTTTCTCCGCCGCGTCTTTCATGGTTTCCGCCACGATAAAGTTCAAGCCGGAGTTCCTGAGGATCTCGCGGCCCTGCTCCACGTTGGTTCCTTCAAGCCGCAGCACAATGGGCAGCTTGATGTTGGTGGCTTTGGCCGCCTGCACCACTCCGTTGGCCAGCATGTCCACGCGCAGAATGCCGCCAAAAATGTTGATCAGCAGCGCCTTCACGTGCTTATCGCCGAGCAGAATCTTAAAGGCCTGCTGAATCTGCTCTGCCGTTGCGCCGCCGCCCACGTCCAGAAAATTGGCGGGCGAGCCACCGGCATACTTGATAATGTCCATGGTCGCCATGGCCAGGCCCGCTCCGTTCACCATGCAGGCAATGTTGCCATCGAGCTTGATGTAGTTCAGGCTGTACTGTGAAGCCTCCACTTCCAGGGGATCTTCCTCGGTGATGTCGCGCAGTTCCCTCAAGTCCGGGTGGCGGAAAAGGGCGTTATCGTCAAAGTTGATCTTGGCGTCGAGGGCAAACAGCCGTCCATCCGCAGTGGTAATGAAGGGATTGATCTCGCACATGGAAGCGTCTGTCTCAGTAAAGGCTTTAAACAGACCAGTCATAAATTGGACTGCTTCGTTGATTTGCCCGTCCTTGAGTCCCAGCCCAAAGGCCAGCTTGCGCGCGTGGAATGGCTGAAAGCCGACCGCGGGGTCAATCTGCTCCTTGAGGATGGCCTTGGGGTCTTTGGCGGCAACTTCTTCAATCTCCATGCCGCCCGCCGCGGACGCCATGAAGACCGGGCCGGCGCTGGCGCGGTCCACAACAATGCCCAGGTAAAGCTCGCGCTCAATCGGCAGGGTTTCTTCAATCAACAACCGCTGGACGATCTTGCCTTCGGGGCCAATCTGATGCGTCACCAGACGCATACCTAGAATCTTGCCGATCCACTCGGTGGCCTCATTCAGATTCCTGGCTACTTTTACGCCGCCGCCCTTGCCCCTCCCGCCGGCATGGATCTGGGCCTTCACCACCACACCCTGGGCGTTCTGGTCGAACAGACGCTTGGCCGCGTCCTGGGCTTCTTCGCGGGTCGTGGCCATTTCGCCCCGAGGGACCGGTACTCCGTGCTTAGACAGGATTGCTTTTGCCTGGTATTCGTGAATCTTCATTATCGGCTGGCTCTACCTGAAGTGTTCGGGATGCTGAAAGGAACCTGTGATTCTATAAGACAGAGACTGAATTCAGCAATGCGGCCTCGAAGATCGGGTGCGCGACATGAAAGTAAGGATCAGGCCCGTCGGGCCTCCCAATAGTCCTCAAATCTACCACTGAGACGACAGCAGCGGAGGGCAATGATGGCATTGGCGCCACGAATGGTCCAGAACATGCCGGACAGTTTGAG